>CAYYMJ010000001.1:0-52907 GCA_964472855.1 uncultured Rhodobacterales bacterium
ATTCCGCCAAAATGGTTCAAATCCGACGCCTACCGCGCCCGCGCCGTGCGCGAACCGCGCCAGGTGCTGGCCGATTTCGGCCTGACCCTGCCCGAAGACAAAGCCGTGCGCGTGTGGGATTCGACCGCCGAGATCCGCTATCTCGTGCTGCCCGAACGCCCCGCAGGCACCGACGATTTCAGCGAAGACCAGCTTGCCGCGCTGGTGTCGCGCGACGCGATGATCGGCACGGCGCTGGCCGGGGCACCGGCGTGACCCGGGTTCACGACATGGGCGGACGTTTCGGCGACGGCCCCGTCCGCCCCGAGCCGCCCAAGGTCGACCTCGGCACCGCGTGGGAGGCGCGCGCCCTGGCGCTGGTTCTGGCCGCCGGCGCCGCGCGGCTGTGGACCATCGACGAAAGCCGCCACGCCCGCGAATCGCTGGCGCCGGCCGACTATGCGCGCTTCGGCTATTACGAAAAATGGCTGGCCGGAATGGCCGACCTGCTGGCGGCCAAGGGCATCGTCGGGGCCGACGAACTGGCCCGGGGACATGCCGCAACGGTGGCCGAGCGGCCCCTGCCCCAGGCGCTGCCCGGGCCGGGGGTGGCCAAGGTGCTGGCCTCGGGCGGGCCCAGCCTGCGCGACGGCGGCCCGGCACCGGCCTTTGCCACGGGCGACCGGGTGGTGACGCGACGCCCTGCGGCCAACACCGCCGTCGCAGGCGGGCACACGCGCCTGCCGTCCTATGCGGCCGGCGCCACCGGCACCGTTTTGCGGTGCCACGGCAACCATGTCTTGCCCGACCACAGTGCCCACGGGCTGGGCGAATGCCCCGAGCCGCTGTATGCAGTGGCCTTCGACGCGGCCGAGCTTTGGGGCGCGGCCGAGGGTGCCGGCGACGAGGTGATCCTCGACCTCTGGCAAAGCTATCTCGCGCCGGCCTGATGCAGAAACCCGCCGCCTTTGACGCACCCTGGCACGCCCGCCTTTTCGCGCTGACCGTCGGCCTGTCCGAGGGCGGGCTGTTCGGCTGGCCCGACTGGACCCGGCATTTCGGCGCCGCGCTGGCCGCACAGGGCGCGACAAGGCCCATCGAAGGTGGCGACGACTATTACCGCGCGTGGCTGGACGCCCTTGAAAGCTTTGCCCCCATCGCCGGAATAGCCAGCCGCGACGATCTGGCGGCGATGTTCGCGGCCTGGCGGCGGGCCTATCTGGCCACGCCGCATGGCCAGCCCGTGCGCCTTGGGGGCCGCTGACGTCACCACCCCCTTGCGGCGCGCAGTCCGAGCCTTTAGATCACGCCCGTCACACATACGGGTCCGCAATGGAAAACGTCGTCTTAATCATTCACCTGATCCTCGCCCTTTGCCTGATCGGCGTCGTGCTGTTGCAGCGGTCCGAAGGCGGCGGCCTTGGGATGGGCGGCGGCGGTGGTGGCGGCGGCGTGATGTCGTCGCGTGGCGCTGCAACCGCGCTGGGCAAGCTGACCTGGGGCTTCGCCATTGCCTTTATCGCCACCTCGATCGGGCTGACCGTGATTGCCGCCAAGAATTCGGCTGACGGTTCGGTGCTTGACCGGCTGGGCGTGTCGGCACCGGCACCGGCGCCGGCCGATACCTCGAACGGCCTCGTGCCGGCCGGAGACAGCCTGCTGCCCCCGGCGGCGGGCGACGAGACGGGCGCCCCGCGCGCCGACTGATCCGACCGGCCCGATCCCGTGCGCGACCTGCTGACAAGGCTTGACGCCGGTGTCGGCCGGCTGCTGGCGCTGCTCGACCGGCGCCCCCCGCTTGGCGCCGTGGCCATCCTGCTGGTCGGGCTGGTCACGCTGTTGCCGGGACAGGCCGCGCTGCCGGTCATCGACCGGGACGAGGCGCGCTATGTGCTGGCCAGCCAGCAGATGCTGGCCAGCGGCGACCTTGTCGACATCCGCAATCTGGACCGGCCGCGCTATAAAAAGCCGGTTGGCATCTACTGGTCTCAGGCCGCGGTGGCGGCGATTGACGGGCGCGGCGCCGAAGCCCCGATCGACGTGTTCCGCCGGGTGTCGGTGGCCGGCATCCTGCTGGCCGGGCTTATGACCTTGTGGGCCTTTGCGCCGTTGGTCGGCGGCGCGGCGGCCACGCTGGCTGGCGTCGGCGTGACCAGCGCCGCGATGTCCATAGTCGAGGCGCATATTGCCAAGACCGACGCGCTGCTGCTGGGCGTGACCATGCTGGCGCTTGCCGCCATCCTGCGCAGCCGCCATGCATTTCTGAATGCCGGCCCCGTCGCGGCCCGCTGGCTGTTGTGGGCGGCGCTGGCGGCGGGCGTGCTGATCAAGGGGCCGATCACGCCGCTGGTGGCCGCACTGGCAATGGCCGCCTTTTGCCTGCGCGACCGCAGCCTGCGCTTTGCCGCCGCGCTGGCCCCGGCCCGCGGAGCGGCGCTGTTTCTGGCGCTGACCCTGCCGTGGTTCGTGGCCATCACGATTGCGTCGGACGGGGCGTTCTGGGCCGCGTCGTTTGGCGAAGACCTGATGGGCAAGGTCGGCAGCGGGGCCGAAGGCCACGCCGGCCCGCCGGGCTATTACCTTGCGACCGTCTGGGTCACCTTCTGGCCGTGGGCGCCGTTTGCATTGCTGGCCGTCCCCGGGCTGTGGCGCGACCGGCGCGCCGAACTGCCGCGGCTGCTGGCGCTGTGGATCGGCGGGGTCTTCCTGTTGTTCGAACTGCTGGCCACCAAGCTGCCGCACTATACCCTGCCGGCCCTGCCCGCCGTGGCGCTGATGGCGGCGCTGGCCATCGCCGGGCAGCGCCGCGTCCCCGCCCTCTGGTTGCGGATCGTCGCGGCGGCGCTGTTGCTGGCCGGGGCGGCGGCGTTGGCCGGGTTGATCGCCTTTGCACCGGCGCTGGCCGGGGCCGCGCCGGATGGCCCGGCCCTGCTGGCCGCCGCGCTGGCGCTGTTGCTGACCGTCGCCGCTGCGGGCGCCATCGCCGCCGGCGGGGCGCGGGCCGCGCTGGTCCCGGCGCTGGCGGCGGCCATGCTGCTGACCCCGGCGCTGCTGACGCGCAGCATTCCGGCGATGACGCTGCTTTTCCCCTCTGAGAAGATGTCAGCGCTGGACGCGCAGCTTGACGTCTGCGCCGTGCGGCCTGCGGTGTCGGTGGGCTATGCCGAACTGAGCCTTGCGGTCCTGACCGGGCCGGACACGCTGTTCCCCAGCCGTGACCGGGCGCTGGCGCTGCTGGCCCGGCGCGACGGTTGGCGGGTGTTCGTCACCGATACCGGCGACGCCCCCGCGGCCGGGTTTGTCGGCCAGTCGCAGGTTGCCTTGCAGGAAATCGCCCGTTTTCCGCTGATCAACTATAACCAGTCGCAAGCCACGCGCACCGCTGTTCTGCTGGCGGCGGCCAACGACCCCCGGCTTGCGCCCTGTCTGCCGCTTGGCGGCTGACGCCCCGCCTCGCCCACAAAGGATCGTTGCGTCAGCCTTTCTGACCCCCTGCATCTTGCGTCGCTCTCTTGGCATCGGGGCGGGATCGGCGTATATCTCAAACCCCGTGATGGACGCAGATTCGCAGACCGAATCGGCAGATGACGGCACGGGAGATCCCGCCATGGCGCGCTATATTTTTGTCACCGGTGGGGTGGTTTCTTCGCTTGGCAAGGGGCTGGCCTCGGCCGCGCTGGGGGCGCTGTTGCAGGCCCGCGGCTTTACCGTGCGCCTGCGCAAGCTTGATCCCTATCTGAATGTCGATCCCGGCACGATGTCGCCATTCGAGCATGGCGAAGTGTTCGTAACCGACGACGGCGCCGAAACCGACCTTGATCTTGGCCATTACGAGCGCTTCACAGGCGTCCCCGCGCGCAGCACCGACAGCGTTTCATCAGGCCGCATCTATTCCAGCGTGCTGGCCAAGGAGCGGCGCGGCGATTATCTGGGCAAGACCATTCAGGTCATTCCCCACGTCACCAACGAGATCAAGGATTTCCTGCGGATCGGCGAGGACGAGGTCGATTTCATGCTGTGCGAAATCGGCGGCACGGTCGGCGATATCGAGGGCCTGCCGTTTTTCGAGGCCATCCGCCAATACAGCCAGGACAAGCCGCGCGGCGACTGCATCTTCATGCATCTGACGCTGCTGCCGTGGATCGCGGCCTCGGGCGAGCTAAAGACCAAGCCCACCCAGCACAGCGTCAAGGAACTGCGCTCGATCGGCATCGCGCCCGACGTGCTGGTGTGCCGCTCGGACCGGCAAATCCCCGAGAAAGAGCGTGAAAAGCTGGCGCTGTTCTGCAATGTCCGCAAGGACAGCGTGATTGCCGCCTATGACCTCAAGTCGATCTACGAGGCGCCGCTGGCCTATCACCGCGAGGGGCTGGATCAGGCGGTTCTGGATGCCTTCGGCATCTCGCCCGCGCCCAGACCGGCACTGGGCAAGTGGGAGGATGTGGCCGACCGCATCTTCAACGCCGAGGGCGAAGTGCGCGTTGCCATCGTCGGCAAATACACCCAGCTGGAAGACGCCTACAAATCAATCGCCGAGGCGCTGACCCATGGCGGCATGGCCAACCGCACCCGGGTGCGGGCCGAGTGGATCGACAGCGAGATTTTCGAAACCGAAGACCCGGCCCCGCATCTGGAAAACTTTCACGCCATTCTGGTGCCGGGCGGCTTTGGCGAACGCGGGACCGAGGGCAAGATCAAGGCGGCCGAGTTCGCCCGCACCCGCAAGATCCCCTATCTGGGCATCTGCCTGGGCATGCAGATGGCGGTGATCGAGGCCGCGCGCAACCTTGCCGAAGTGGCGGACGCCGGCAGCGAAGAGTTCGACCACGAAGCCGGCGGGCGCCGGTTCACGCCGGTGGTCTATCACCTGAAGGAATGGGTGCAGGGCAACCGCACCGTGGCCCGCAAGGTCGAAGACGACAAGGGCGGCACCATGCGGCTGGGGGCTTACAGCGCCACGCTGACGCCGGGCTCGAAAGTGGCCGCGGTCTATGGCGCCACCGCGATCGAGGAACGCCACCGCCACCGTTACGAGGTCGACATCCGCTTTCGCGAGGCGCTTGAGGTGCAGGGGCTCAGCTTTACCGGGATGAGCCCCGATGGCCGCCTGCCCGAGATTGTCGAGGCACGCGATCACCCCTGGTTCATCGGGGTGCAATTCCACCCCGAGCTGAAATCGAAACCCTTCGCCCCGCACCCGCTGTTCGCCGATTTCATCCGCGCCGCGAAAGAGGTTTCGCGGCTGGTCTGACGCCCGCGTTTCACAGAAAATTGTTGCCAGATACTGTCGGTCCGTTAAGGGTGTGGTGACGATCATTTGCTTTGCCCTGCCGGTTTTTGGCGCGAATTGGGGCGTTTTTATTAAGGAATTTTGACATGACCAACAAAATTGGTCCATTATTTTCAGTGGATTACGACCAACCCGACCTGATCGCGCCGCTGACAGCAATCGACGGCACGGCGGACCCCGACACCATTGCCGCACCAGATTCGACACCGCCCTCAGCGGCGTGGCGGCGGCAATTCCGGTGCTTGCGCAAGAACTCTTTCGTCGACGACGTAGTGGCGAACAACAACCAGTCCATTGCCCTTGTCGAGGACAAGGCCAAGGTCGTCGATGGCGATATTGTCATCCAGATCGACGCCTCGAACAAAATGACATTCCTCGGCGTTCCAGACGTTTCAGCGGTGCTGGACGACATTATCCGGAACGCCTAGGCCCGGCGAATTTCTTGGCCAGAGACAGAAACACTTCAAAGTGGGGATATTATCATGACGAAACAATTTGAGCTTGAAACCGACAGCTTCGCAATTCCGTTTGGCCGCTCGGGTCCGCTGGTGTCACCGCAGGCCGTCATCGACGGAACCTCGAAGGCCGACACCATCAATGGCACGTCCGGCGACGACACCATCAACGGCAAGGCCGGCAGCGACAGTATCCTTGCGGCGCGGGCAACGACGTCATCAACGGCGCTATTGGTGCTGACACGCTAAGCGGCGAAGCCGGCGCCGATACCATCGAAGGCAAGGAAGGCCACGACGTCATCGACGGCGGCGCCGGCGACGATTCGCTCAAGGGCGGCTCTGGACGCGACACCATCTCGGGCGGCGATGGCGCCGACACGTTGATCGGCGGCGATCACTCGGACGAACTGAGCGGCGGGGCCGGCAACGACTATCTGACCGGTGGCGCCGGCGGCGATGTTCTGAACGGTGGCGCCGACGACGACCTGCTGGAAGGCAACGCCGGGACCGATGTGCTGTCGGGCGGCGATGGCAACGACACGCTGGCTGGCGGCAACGCGGGCGACACGCTGGACGGCGGCGCCGGCACGGATTCGGTGGATGGCAACGACGGCGCCGACCTGCTGGACGGTGGCGCCGGCGATGACACGCTGAACGGCAATGCAGGCAACGACACGATCAACGGCGGCGACGGCAACGACACACTGGCCGGCGGCAACGCGGGCGACGCATTGGATGGCGGCGCCGGCATGGATTCGGTGAACGGCAACGACGGCGCTGACCTGCTGAACGGTGGCATCGGCGATGACACGCTGAACGGCAATTCGGGCAACGACACCATCAACGGCGGCGACGGCAACGACATTCTGGCCGGCGGCAATGCGGGCGACACGCTGAACGGCGACGCCGGCATGGATTCGCTGGATGGCAACGAAGGCACCGACCTGCTGGACGGCGGCGCCGGCGATGACACGCTGAACGGCAATTCGGGCGCCGACACCATCAACGGCGGCACCGGCAACGACATGCTGGGCGGCGGCAATGCGGGCGACAGCCTGCTGGGCGACGCCGGGAACGACACGATCCAGGGCGGCAAGGGCGCCGACGTCGCCGAAGGCGGCGGCGACGACGACCTGATCAAGGGTAACGAAGGCAACGACACCCTGCGCGGCGACGCTGGCGCGGACACGCTGGAAGGCGGCAACGGCAAGGACCTGCTGGAAGGCGGCGACGGCGACGACGGCATGAACGGCGGCGACGGCAAGGACACCATGGACGGCGGTGCCGGGTTTGACTGGATCTACTATGGCGAGGAAACCGGAGCCTCTGGCATTCTGGTCGATTTCAACGCCGGCACGGTCATTGATACCTATGGCAGCAAGGATACCTTCCTCAATGTCGAATGGGTTACTGGTTCGCTTCTGAGCGACACCTTTGTTGGCGGTGGCGGCGATGACCTGATGGAGGGATTGGACGGCAACGATCTGCTTCAGGGCGGCGGCGGCGACGACTATTTTCTCGGCGGTGCCGGAAACGACACCATAGACGGTGGCAACAGCGGCGAGACATATGGCGACAAGATCAGCTATCGCAACGAAGGCGGCACGAACGGGGTGAATATCGACCTGGGTGCCGGAACGGCCACCGATACCTTCGGCGACACGGACACGCTGATCGGCATCGAAATCGCCCGTGGCTCGAACTTTGACGACACGATCACCGGCTCGGCCAACGATGACAATCTCGAGGGCATTGCCGGAAATGACACCATCGACGGCGGCGCCGGATGGGACCGCATCGAGTACAAGTTCGAAGATGGCGGCAGCGGCATTATCGCTGATCTCGGCGCCGGGACGGTCACCGATTCCTATGGTGACACAGATACCCTGATCAGCATCGAAGAAATCTCCGGTTCCGTCTATGACGACCACATCACCGGGGACGCTGGCAACAATGGCCTGATGGGCAACGTGGGCAATGACACCCTGGCCGGCCTGGGCGGCGACGACTGGTTCGATGGATGGGACGGCAACGATTCCATCTCGGGCGGCGCCGGATATGACTATTTCACCGGTGGGGCCGGCAACGACACCCTCGACGGCGGCGCCGACGACGACACGGCATCCTACTTCTACGAAGAAGGCGGCAATGGCGTGACCGTCGACCTTGGCGCCGGCACAGCGACCGATACCTACGGTGATACGGATACACTGATCAGCATCGAACGCGTCGACGGATCGAATTTCGACGACCACATCACCGGGGGCGCTGGCGACAATCGCCTGCTGGGTAACGAAGGCAACGACACCCTGCGCGGCGACGCTGGCGCGGACACGCTGGAAGGCGGCAACGGCAAGGACCTGCTGGAAGGCGGCGACGGCGACGACGGCATGAACGGCGGCGACGGCAAGGACACCATGGACGGCGGTGCCGGGTTTGACTGGATCTACTATGGCGAGGAAACCGGAGCCTCTGGCATTCTGGTCGATTTCAACGCCGGCACGGTCATTGATACCTATGGCAGCAAGGATACCTTCCTCAATGTCGAATGGGTTACTGGTTCGCTTCTGAGCGACACCTTTGTTGGCGGTGGCGGCGATGACCTGATGGAGGGATTGGACGGCAACGATCTGCTTCAGGGCGGCGGCGGCGACGACTATTTTCTCGGCGGTGCCGGAAACGACACCATAGACGGTGGCAACAGCGGCGAGACATATGGCGACAAGATCAGCTATCGCAACGAAGGCGGCACGAACGGGGTGAATATCGACCTGGGTGCCGGAACGGCCACCGATACCTTCGGCGACACGGACACGCTGATCGGCATCGAAATCGCCCGTGGCTCGAACTTTGACGACACGATCACCGGCTCGGCCAACGATGACAATCTTGAGGGCGTTGCCGGAAATGACACCATCGATGGCGGCGCTGGATGGGACATTGTCTCGTATGGCTTCGAAGACGGCGGCATCGGCATAATTGCTGATCTCGGCGCCGGCACAGCCACCGATTCCTATGGTGACACAGATACCCTGATCAGCATCGAAGAGGTTATCGGTTCCGTCTATGACGACCACATCACCGGGGACGCCAACGTCAACTATCTGACCGGAGGTGCAGGCAACGACTACCTGAAGGGCGGCGGAGGTGCCGACTGGCTTGGCGGCGACGAAGGCAATGACACGCTGGTTGCCGATTCCGACGGCGACTATCTTGTTGGCGGCGCAGGGGCCGACGACTTCCTGTTTGCCTTCGACGGTTCCTACACGGGTGCCATTACCATCGAAGACTTCACGGCCGGCACCGACCAACTTGGCGTCGATCAGCAGTATCTCGACTTCTATGGGATTACTGAACAGGACGTGAAGGATTCGATCGTTGCATTCTCGACGGTGACGAATGGCAATCTTACGGTCATCGACGACGACGGCAACGGGTTCACCTTCATTGGCGTGACCGACGCGCAGTCGGTGGCTGACGCCGTGTTCATCTTCTGATGGTCCCGCGCCGGGCGGCGATTGTGTTGCCCGGCGCCTTGTGCATTTCGGACGGCCCCGCCCATTGGACTTGGCCGCGCAAGGGAATATGTTCGTGTCTCGGACCCCCGCAGCGGAGCAGGACATGAGCGACGATTTTGTGACCGACTGGCTGCGGGCCGAGTTGCAGGACACGCTTGACGAAGATTACGAGATCGAGCTTGAGGATGCCATTCTCAGCCGCGAGGTGCGCCGCATCTATCAGCGCGCCCACGGCCCCACGATCCCGCGCCCCGAGTATTTCGAAAAGCTGCTGAAGCTGCAGGCCGAACTGATCAAGCTGCAGGAATGGGTCGAGCGCGAGAAGCAAAAAGTGGTGGTCATCTTCGAGGGCCGCGACAGCGCCGGCAAGGGTGGCGTGATCAAGCGCATCACCCAGCGGCTGAACCCGCGCATCGTGCGCACCGTCGCCCTGACCGCGCCATCGGACCGCGAAAAGTCCCAGTGGTATTTCCAGCGCTATGTTCCGCACCTGCCGGCCGGCGGCGAAATCGTGCTGTTCGACCGCTCGTGGTACAACCGCGTCGGGGTTGAACGCGTGATGGGCTTTGCCTCGGACGACGAGGTCGAACAGTTCTTCCGCGACGTCCCCGAGTTTGAACGCATGCTGGTCCGGTCCGGCATCACGCTGGTCAAATACTGGTTTTCGATCACTGACGAGGAACAGCAGCTGCGCTTTCTCATGCGCATTCACGACCCGCTGAAACAGTGGAAGCTCAGCCCGATCGATCTGCAGTCCCGGGTGCGCTGGGAGGATTATACCAAGGCCAAGGAAGACATGCTGGACCGCACCAATATCGACGAGGCGCCCTGGTATATCGTGCCCGGCAACGACAAGAAGCGCGCGCGGCTGAACTGCATGGACCACCTGCTGAGCCTTCTGCCCTATAGCGAGGTCGACCACGAAGACGTTTCCCTGCCCGACCGGGTGTTCAACCCAGATTATGAAAGAACGGTTCTGCCGCCCGAGCTTTACGTGCCATCCCGGCACTAGGCGAGTGGGTTGGCGGCTGGCCCTGCGACGCGAAAGGCATACATCCCGATCATGTTTGGTGAATTTCTCAAGATGCTGACCGCGCCCGAGCCCCAGCGCCTTGCCGCGCCCGACGCCCGGCTGGCGCTGGCGGCGCTTCTGGTCCGCATCGCGCGGTCGGACGGCGACTATGCGGAGGCTGAAATCGCGCGGATCGACCGCATTCTTGCCCGGCGCCACGGCCTGTCGCCGTTCGAAGCCGCACGCCTGCGCGCCGATGCCGAAACGCTGGAAACCGAGGCGCCGGACACGGTGCGTTTTACCCGCGCGTTGAAGGCGGCGGTGGACTACGACGACCGCGAGGCGCTGATCGAAACCCTGTGGGAGGTGGTGCTGGCCGACGGTGTGCGCGACCACGAGGAAAACGCGCTGTTGCGTCTGGTGGCGCCGATGCTGGGGGTCAACGACCGCGACAGCAACCTTGCCCGGCGGCGGGTCGAGGCCCGGCAGGGGTGATCGCGGCTCTGCCGATGTATGACCGGCCGGAAACGGCCGCCGCGAATGACCGTTTCTGGGCCCTGATACGCGACCGCCTGCGCCACGCCGGCCTTGCGGCCCCTGACCGGCTGACCCGCGACCGCGACGAATTGGCGCTGTGGCAAGACCCGGCGCTGCTGTTCAGCCAAACCTGCGGCCTGCCCTTTCGCGCCCGCCTGTCAGACCGGGTCACGCTGGTGGGGACGCCCGACTATGGCCTGCCGGGCTGCGCGCCGGGCATGTACCGCTCGGCCATCGTGGCACGCGCAGACGCCGGGGCCCTGACCGAACCGGCCCGGCGGCGCTGGGCCGTCAACAGCCTGCTGTCGCAATCCGGCTGGGCGGCGGCGCTGGCCCATGTCGGGCCGATTTCGGCGCCGCTGGTCACTGGCAGTCACGCGGCTTCGGCCCGCGCGGTCGCCGAAGGCCACGCCGATCTTGCCGCCATCGACGCGCAGACATGGCGGATGATCGAACGGTTCGACGGCGCGCTGGCGGCGCGGCTGACGGTTATCGACTGGACCGCGCCAACCCCCGGCCTGCCGTTCATCACCGCCGCCGGCCGCGACCCGGCACCGATTGCGCCCGCGGTGGCCGGCGCCATCGCCGGGCTTGCCCCCGGCGACCGGACGATCCTTGACCTGAGGGCGCTCGTGCCGGTTCCCAAAGCGGCCTATATGTCGCTGCCGGTCCCCTGATTGCCGCCTGCGGAAGCTCTTGGGCGGGTTTACGCAGGGACAAACGCGCATGAGCGTTGATTTGACCGGAAAACGCTGCCCTAATCTTGGGGCCGCACCGGGCATTGGGGGAAATGGGTGACAGACGCGACGCCGGTTATCGAAATCCGCAACCTTCACAAGAGCTTTGGGGCGCTGGAAGTGCTCAAGGGCGTCCACATGACCGCGCCGCGCGGGCATGTCGTGTCGATGATCGGGTCGTCGGGCTCGGGCAAGTCGACACTGTTGCGCTGCGCCAACCTTCTGGAAAACAGCCAGGAGGGCGAAATCCTGTTCGAGGGCGAGGCCGTGCACTGGGCCGGCCGCGGGCTGAGCCGTCACCCCGCCGACCGCAAGCAGATGATCCGCATCCGCACCAACCTGTCGATGGTATTCCAGCAGTTCAACCTGTGGTCGCACATGACCATTCTGGGCAATGTGATGGAAGCGCCGGTCACGGTGCTGGGGCGCGACAAGGCCGAGGTCGAGGAACTGTCCCGCGGGTATCTCGACAAGGTCGGGATTGGCGACAAGGCCGACAGCTATCCGTCCGAGCTGAGCGGCGGTCAGCAGCAACGGGCCGCGATTGCCCGCGCGCTGGCGATGGAGCCGCGGGCGCTGTTGTTCGACGAACCCACCTCGGCGCTGGACCCCGAGCTTGAACAAGAGGTCCTGAAAGTTATCCGCGGACTTGCCGACGAAGGCCGCACCATGGTTCTGGTGACCCACGATATGGCCCTTGCCCGCGACGTCAGCGACCATGTCGTGTTCCTGCATCAGGGCAAGATCGAAGAAGAAGGCGCCCCGGCCAAGCTGTTCGGGGCACCTGAAACCACGCGGCTGCGGCAGTTCCTGTCTGCGGTGGCCGCATAGACCGTTCAAATCAAGGGAGAGAAGAATGAAGAAACTATTGCTTCTGACTGCCGCATTTGCATTCGCCGGCGGCGCGGCCATGGCCGGCAGCCACAGCGTCGTGCGCCTTGGCACCGAAGGCGCCTATCCCCCGTGGAACTTCGTGAATGACAACGGCGAGGTCGACGGCTTCGAGCGCGAGCTTGGCGACGAGCTGTGCGCGCGGGCCGAACTGACCTGCGAATGGGTCACCAACGAATGGGATTCGATCATCCCCAACCTGGTATCCGGCAACTATGACACCATCATCGCCGGCATGTCGGTCACGGCCGAACGCGACGAGGTCATCGACTTCACGCAGGCCTATACCCCGCCCGATCCGTCGAACTATCTGGCCGCCTCGGACGGCGCCGATCTGATGGGCGGCGTCATCGCCGCGCAGACAGGCACCATTCAGGCCGGTTATATCGCGTCGTCAGGCGCGACGCTGGTCGAGTTCGCCACGCCGGACGAAACCATCGCCGCCGTGCGCAATGGCGAGGCCGACGCGGTTCTGGCCGACGGTTCGTTCCTGGCACCCATCGCGGCCGAAGACCCCGATCTGATGATCGTCGGCGACCCGGTTGCGCTGGGCGGCGGTGTCGGCATGGGCATCCGTGAATCCGACGGCGAGCTTCGGGCCAAGTTCGATGCGGCCATCCAGTCGATGAAGGATGACGGCACGCTGAACGCCATGATCGCCAAGTGGGAAGTCAGCTCTCAGTGGTAATCGCTATTGTCGGGGCCGGCTCGTCCGGCCCCGATCCATTTCCGGGCGGAGGCCGCGGCCATTTTTTCCTTTTGCGCCGAACCTGACAATCTGGCGGGCCTGCACTGGTTCAGCTGTTACCTGACCAGCGGCAAGCATATGGGCTTTTACGCCTCGTTCGGGACCGTTCTGGCGCTTTTGGCGGTCACGGCGCCGGCGGCGCTGTTGTTCGGGTTCGCCGGCGCGATTGCCGCTCGCAGCCGGTTCCTGCCGCTGCGCTGGTTCGGCCACGGCTATACCTCGATCGTGCGCGGCGTGCCCGACATCGTGTTCTTCCTGTTCTTCGTCATCGCGCTGGACCAGGCCTTCGAATATGTCCGCCACAAGATCAAATGCCCCGACTGGACCGAGCCGATCCGGCAGGGCAACGATTTCATCGTGTGCACGGCGGCCAAGCTGCCGCTGTCGAACAGTCCGCAATGGGTGCATGAAGTCTATGGCTTTTCGCTTGCGGTCCTGACGTTTGCCATCGTGTTTGGCGCCTTTGCCGCCAACGTGCTTTACGGCGCCATGCGCGCGGTGCCCAAGGCCCAGCTTGAAACCGCCGAAGCCTATGGCATGACCCATGGCCAGACCCTGCGCCGCGTGCTGATCCCGCAGATGTGGGTCTATGCGCTGCCGGGCCTGTCGAACCTGTGGATGATCCTGATCAAGGCGACGCCGCTGCTGTTTCTGCTGGGTGTGGAAGACATCGTCTACTGGGCGCGCGAACTGGGCGGCATGAAGACCCAGATCTACGACTATCCGCACCCGGACTGGCGGCTTTGGTATTTCGTGTCGTTGCTGGTCTTCTACCTTGGACTGACCCGGATATCCGAGGTCGCGCTGGGCCGGCTGACCCGCCGGCTGAGCCGCGGTCAGGCGACCATCGGCGGCAGCGGGGCACGGGCATGACCTGCGTCGAGACCATTCAGGCCTATGCCTTCCGCTCGATCGGCTATGGCGAGCGTCTGCTGCCGCGCACCGATTTCACATTGTGCGACCAGTTCACGCTGATCGGGTCGGGCATGATATGGAACGCCTATTTCGGCATTCTGGCGCTGTCGGCCGGGTTCTTTCTGGCCACCGCCGTTGCCGTGGCCATGAATGCCCGCAACCCGTTTCTGCGCAAGCCGGCCGAGCTGTTTGTGTATCTGTTCCGCGGCTCGCCGTTGTTCATCCAGTTCTTTCTGGCCTACGGCGCCTTTGTGCTGTTGCCGCGCGACGGGATCGAGATTTTCGGCTTTACCGCCGAGACCCGTTGGCTGACCCGCGCCTGGGCCGGGGCGCTGATTGTCCTGTTCCTGAACACCGCCGCCTATTCGGCGCAGATCTTTTACGGGGCGCTGCGGTCGGTGCCGCGCGGCGATGTCGAGGCCGCCGACGCCTATGGCCTGTCGGGCTTTGCCCGGTTCCGGCGCATCATGTGGCCGACAATGCTGCGGCTGGGCTGGCCGGCCTATACCAACGAGGCGATATTCCTGTTCCACGCCACCACGCTGGTGTTTTTCAGCAGCTTCCCGGCCTGGCAACAGCGGGGCGACGCGCTTTATTACGCCAACTATTTCGCCGACAAGACGTTCAACCCCTTCGTCCCCTACCCGATCCTGGCGGGCTATTTCATCCTGCTCAGCCTGACGGTGATCTTCGTGATGGGGCGCATCAACCGGCGCCTGAACCGGCATCTGCCGCAGGCGCAGCGCACGCGTTTGCGCATCCGGCCCAACATCATCCGCTGATGTCCGCTCCGGGCTGGCTGCATTTCCTGCTGGCGCTGCTGGCCATCGCGCTGGGCATCGCGGTGGTCATCCGGCGCAAGGGCACGCGCCGGCACCGGTTGACCGGCCGGATTTACCTGGCCGCAATGGTGGCGCTGAACCTTGCCGCCTTTTTCATCTACAACGACCGGCCCGGGCTGGGGCCGTTTCATTATCTGGCCATGGTCAGCCTGGCGACGCTGGCGGCGGGCTTTGGCGTGCTGCGGGTGGTCGCCAACACCGGCAGGGCGCGGGTGATGCACGGCTATTTCATGAGCTGGTCACTGGCCGGGCTGCTGGCCGCCGGCGCCGGACAGGGCGCGGCGGCGCTGGATATGCCGGTGGGCATCGTCATCGTCGGGCTTCTGCTGATCGCCGGCGGCGTGATCCATACGCGCGACATGGTGACCATCGCGCTTGGCGCGCCGCCCAGCCACGACGCTTGAAGCCGCGCCGCCGTGCGCCTATCGTGCGGAAACGCTTTTCAGGTGGTCCATGCCAGTCGGAATACTCCAAGCCGGTCACGCGCCCGAACCGGTGATTGAATATGCGGGCGACTATCCGCAGATGTACCAGACGCTGCTGGCGGGAACCGACCGGTCCTTTCGCGCCTGGGCGGTTGTCGACGGCGACTTTCCCGACGGCCCCGAAGCGGCCGACGCCTGGCTGATTTCGGGCTCGCGCTTCAGCAGCTTCGAAGATTTGCCGTGGATCCACCGGCTGCTGGCGCTGGTCCGCGACATCGTGGCCAGCGGCCGGCCGCTGGTGGGTATCTGTTTTGGCCACCAGATCATCGCCCGGGCAATGGGCGGCACGGTCGAGCGGTTTGCCGGCGGCTGGGCCGTGGGGCGGCAGACCTATGACTGGCAGGGCACGCCCGTCGCCATGAACGCCTGGCACCAGGACCAGGTCACCGCCCTGCCCCAGGGCGCCCGGGTGCTGGCCAGCAACGATTTCTGCCGCAATGCCGTGATTGCCTATGGCGACCACGTGCTGACGGTGCAGGCCCATCCAGAGTTTGACGGCGCCATCGTCGAGCGGCTGATCGCGTCGCGCGGGCGCGGGCTGATCGACGACAACCTGCTGGACGCGGCCGGCGCCAACCTGAACCGCCCCGACGATTCCGGCGACGTTGCCCGCCGGCTGGGCGATTTCCTGTCACGCGAGGCCGCCCATGTCTGAGTGGATGAACACCCTGCCCGAAGCGGCGCAAAACTATCTGGAAGGCCGGCGGCTGGACGAGGTGGAATGCATCGTATCCGACCTGCCCGGCATTGCGCGGGGCAAGGCGATGCCGGCCTCGAAATTCGCCAAGCAGTCGCGGTTCTTCCTGCCCAATTCGATCTTTTACCAGACCATCACCGGCGGCTGGGCCGAGGCCGCGGGCGACGAGGGCTATACCGAACCCGACATGATCCTGACGCCGGACATGGCCACGGCCTCGGCCGCACCCTGGACCGGCGACTGGACCATTCAGGTGATCCATGACCTGTTCACCAAAGACGGCGCGCCGGTGCCGGTGGCGCCGCGCAACGTGCTGAAACGCGTGGTGGCGCTTTACGAGGCGCGCGGCTGGGTCCCGGTCGTGGCCCCCGAGATGGAATTTTTCCTTGTTGCCCGCAATCTGGACCCGGCGCAGGAAATCGCGCCGATGATGGGCCGGTCGGGGCGTCCGGCGGCGGGCAGACAGGCCTATTCCATGTCGGCGGTCGACGAATACGGCCCGGTCATCGACGACATCTACGACTTTGCCGAGGCGCAGGGCTTTGAAATCGACGGCATCACCCAGGAGGGCGGCGCTGGCCAGGTCGAGATCAACCTGCGCCACGGCGACCCGGTGCGGCTGGCCGACGAGATCTTCTATTTCAAGCGGCTGATCCGCGAAGCGGCGCTGCGCCACGACAGTTTCGCCACCTTCATGGCCAAACCGATCGCGGGCGAGCCGGGCAGCGCCATGCATATCCACCATTCGGTGATCGAGGCAGCCACCGGCCAGAACATCTTTGCCGCCCCCGATGGCAGCACCACGGCGCCGTTCCGGCATTTCATCTCGGGGCTGCAACGTCACATGCCGTCGGCCATCGCGGTGCTGGCGCCCTATGTGAACAGCTATCGCCGCTATGTCCGCGACTTTGCCGCGCCGATCAATCTGGAATGGGGTCACGACAACCGCACCACCGGCATCAGGGTGCCGGTCAGCGACGCGGCCAGCCGCCGAGTCGAAAACCGGCTGGCCGGCATGGACTGCAACCCCTATCTCGCCATCGCCGCGTCACTGGCCTGCGGGCTGCTGGGGATTGACGAGGCGGTCGAGCCCACGGCCGAATGCACCAACGACGCCTATGACGGGCAAGAGGCCATTCCGCGCGGGCTGGCATCGGCGCTGGACCTGTTCGACGAGGCCGGGCAGTTGCACGACATGCTGGGGCCAGAGTTCGCCCGCGTCTATTCGATCGTCAAGCGCACCGAGATTGAAGAGTTCCTGCAAGTGATCAGCCCCTGGGAACGCGAGCATCTGCTTTTGAACGTATGAGCCTGCTGCACGGAAACGACCAGCCGGGGCGCCATCCGCCGTCATGGTATGCGGCCACGGCTCAGGCGCCGGGGCCCTACCCCGTGCTTGCCGGCGATCTGCGCCCCGACGTCTGCATTGTCGGCGGCGGCTTTACCGGGCTGTCGGCGGCGCTGCATCTGGCGCAGACCGGGCTGCAGGTGGTGCTGCTGGAGGCGCACCGCGTCGGCTTTGGCGCCTCGGGGCGCAACGGCGGGCAGTTGGGTTCGGGGCAGCGCCAGGGTCAGGACTGGATCGAGGCGCGCATGGGCGACGGCCCGGCCCGGGCCCTGTGGGACATCGCCGAACAGGCCAAGGCGCTGGTGCACGCGCTGTGCGACACCCACGGCATTGACGCCGAATATCGCCCCGGCGTCGTGCACGCGGCCTCGACCCGGGCCGAGGCGCGGGCCAGTTGGGACGAGGCCGACAAGCTGCAGCGTCACTATGGATACGACCAGATCGAACGGCTGGACCACGACGCGCTGAGCCGGCTGATCGGGTCAGGCATCTATACCGGCGGCACGCTCGACAACGGGGCCGGCCATGTGCACCCGCTGAAGCTGGCATTCGGGCTGGCCCGCGCGGCCGAGGCCGCCGGCGTGCAGATATTTGAACAAAGCGAGGTTCGGTCGATCCACGAGGGTGCCGAAACCGTCTTGCGCACCGCCCGGGGCGCGGTGCGGGCCCGGCAGGCCATTCTGGCGCTGAACGGCTATCACGAACGGCTGAACCGCAAAATCGCGGCCCGCGTGCTGCCGATCAACAATTTCATTGCCGCGACCGAACCACTGGGCGACCGCCTGCGCGAGGTGTTTGCCCGCGATGTGGCGGTGGCCGACGACAAGTTCGTCATCAACTATTGGCGCCCCAGCGCTGATGGGCGCATCCTGTTTGGCGGCGGCGAAAGCTATGGCGACCGCTTTCCGCGCGACATTCGCGCCGTTGTGGGCAAGCCGTTTCGCAAGGTTTATCCGCAACTGGCCGATGTCGGCTTTGACTATGCCTGGGGCGGGACGCTGGGCATCACCACGGCGCGCATGCCGTATTTCGGCCGCCTCGCGCCAAATATCCTGACGGCCGGCGGCTATTCGGGGCATGGCGTTGCGCTGTCGGTCATGGCCGGCAAGATCATGGCCGAGGCTGCGCGCGGGCAGGCTGGCCAGTTCGATCTGATGGCCAGCATACCGGTGGCCCCCCTGCCCGGCGGCCCGGCGCTGCGCCGGCCGCTGATGGTGCTGGCGATGACATGGTATGCCCTGCGCGACCGCCTGGGCCTGTGACGCCGCGCCTGTTGCCGTAAATCACCGCTTTGCGCGCTGCCCTGAAATCGCCGGGCTTTTGCCCTCGCCTGCGCAATCTGCATCATATAAAGGAATCGCAAAACAAACATTCAGGATTAGCGAATATGAGCAGCGCCATCAGGATGCACGACGCCGACCCCATCCCCGAAGCCGCCCGCGCCGAACTGGACCGGCTGATGGCCACCGGCGACCTTTTTCGCTATACGGCGGCCGAAAACGCGCCCGTCACCATGCTGGAACGCGAATTTGCCGCGATGATGGGCAGCCGTTATGCGCTGGCGGTGTCATCGTGCTCGGCCGCGTTGTTCCTGTCGATCAAGGCGCTCGAATTGCCCCGCGGCGCGCGCGTCCTGATCCCGGCCTTTACCTTCGCGGCGGTGCCCAGCGCCGTGGTCCATGCCGAATGCGTGCCAGTGCTGGTCGAATGTCAGGATAATTACCGGCTGGACCTGCAGGACCTGCGCCAAAAGGCCCGCGACGCCGACGCCATTCTCGTCAGCCACATGCGCGGCCATACCTCGGACATGGACGCCATCATGCTGATCGCCGGGGCCAACGACATCCCGGTCATCGAAGATGCCGCCCATTCGCTGGGCACCCTGTGGAACGGGCGCAAGATCGGCACCATTGGCCAGGTCGGCTGTTTTTCGTTCCAGTCCTACAAGATGGTCAACGGCGGCGAAGGCGGCATTCTTGTCACCGACGACGCCGATATCGTGGCCCGCGCGGTCATCATGTCGGGCGCCTATGAACACAACTGGCAGAAACACGGCTGCGACGACGACCTGACGGCCGCACTGGAACGCTGCCAGAACCGCTGGCCGCTTTACAACACCCGCCTGTCCAACCTTGCCGCCGCCGTGATCCGCCCGCAGCTTGACGCGGTGCCGGCGCGCGTGGCTGCCGGGCGCCGCAACCATGACTATCTGGCGACCAAGCTGAACGCCTCGCCGTGGATTTCGGTTCCCGATCCGCTGGACGGCGAAATCCGGGCGCCGGATTCGATCCAGTTCAATCTTGACGGCTTGGCCGACGACGAGGTGCTGGCCTTTGCGGCCGCCGCCGCCGACAGCGGGGTCAAGGTGCAGGTCTTTGGCCTGTCGCGTGACAATGCCCGCGCCTTCTGGAACTGGCAGTTTCTGCCCGATGCCAGCGGCGCCGACCGCGCCCTGCTGCCGCAAACCCATGCCATGCTGATGCGGGCCTGCGACGTGCGCCTGCCCGTGCGCCTGCAAACCGCCGATCTGGACCAGATCGCCTGGACCCTGTGTGCCGCCGCCGCCTATGCCACGCAGGACCGGCGCGCCTTTGGCACCTGACAGGGGCACACCGGCCGCAAGACCGATCTGCGATTGAACCGGCCCGTTCCGGCCCCTAGCGTGGGCCGGACACCGGGGAGAAGAATCGCCATGACCACACTTGCGCCCAACAGTTGGGAAGGCCGCGCGGCCGAACATTCCTTCTTTGGCTTCACCGACCTGCCAACCATTGCCGAACGCGGCACCGTGGTGCTGACCCATGGCGAAGGCCCGTATGTCGTGGACACCAACGACCGCAGGTATCTTGATGCCAATGCCGGGCTGTGGAACATGGTCGCCGGCTTCGACCACCCCGGCCTGACCGCCGCCGCGCAGGCGCAATACGCCCGTTTCCCGGGCTACCACGCCTTTTTCGGGCGCATGTCCGACCAGACGGTCATGCTGTCGGAACGCCTGATCGACGTGTCCCCGTTTGACCGTGGGCGAGTGTTTTACACCAACTCGGGGTCCGAGGCCAACGACACGCTGGTCAAGATGCTGTGGTTCCTTGCCGGGACCGAAGGCAAACCCGAACGCCGCAAGATCCTGACCCGCAAGAATGCCTATCACGGGGTGACGGCGGTGTCGGCATCGATGACGGGCAAGCCCTATAATTCGGTGTTCGGTCTGCCGCTGCCGGGGTTTCTGCACCTGACCTGCCCGCATTACTGGCGCGAGGGTCGCCCCGGCGAGACCGAGGCCGCCTTTACCGCCCGTCTGGCCGCCGAGCTTGAGGATATGATCGCCACCGAGGGCGCCGACACCATTGCCGCCTTTGTGGCCGAACCGGTCATGGGGGCCGGCGGTGTCATTCCGCCGTCGGCCGGCTATTTCCAGGCCATCCAGCCGATCCTGAAACGCCACGGCATCCCGCTGATTTCGGACGAGGTCATTTGCGGGTTCGGCCGCACCGGCGCGATGTGGGGCTGCGACAGTTATGACTTCATGCCAGACGCGATCATCGCGTCCAAGGCACTGACCGCCGGCTTTTTTCCCATGGGCGCTGTCATCCTTGGCCCCGAACTGGCCGACCGCTTGCAGGCCGCATCAGAGGCGGTCGAGGAATTTCCCCACGGCTTCACGTCCAGCGGCCACCCCGTGGGATGCGCCATCGCCATGAAGGCCATCGACCTCATCGCCAACGAAGGGCTGCTCGAGCAGGCGCAGGCCCTGATCCCGCGTTTCGAGGCCGGGCTGCGCCACCTTGCCGACAATCCCAATATCGGTGAATGGCGCGGGCGAGGGCTGATGGGCGCGGTCGAGGCCGTTGCGGACCGCGACAGCAAGACCCCCTTTGCCGCCGAGTTGAGCGTCAGTGAACGCATCGCCAACGCCTGCACCGACCGCGGGCTGATCTGCCGCCCGTTGGGGCAGGCCGTGGTTCTGTGCCCGCCGTTCATCCTGACCGACGCCCAGATGGACGAGATGTTCGGCAAGCTGGAAGCCGCGTTGACGTCGGTCTTTGCCGAGGTCGCGTGACGCGGCCCATGGCGCTTGGCGGTCGACTTGATCGGGCAGACACAACCTGACGCGCTGAAATCCATGACTTCAGGCCGCGTCGGGTGATTCAGGTTTGACGGAAAACGCCTTAGCGGCCCATTTTCGACATCTTGGCCTGCAGATCCGCAAGCTGGCGCTTGATCTCGTCAAGGTCGTTGCCGGAATCGTCGGCCGCCGGCTGGTCCGGCGCCGTCTCGCCGCCCGGGCCGTTCCAACCGCCGGTCATCGCCTTCAGAAATGCCTGCTGCTGGGCCTTCATGGCGTCGAACCCGGGCATGGTCGCGATCGGTCCCATCAGGTTTTCGACCACCTTGCTCTGGCCATCGCGCAGCATCTCAAAGCTCATCGCCAGAAACTGCGGCACCACCGAATTGGCCTGCGTGGAATAGCTGCGCACCAGATCTGTCAGCACCTCGAGCGGCAGGACGCTTTCGCCGCGCGATTCATGCTCGGCCACGATCTGCAGCAGATACTGGCGCGTCAGGTCATCGCCCGACTTCAGGTCGACGATCTGCACGTCGCGGCCTTCGCGGATAAAGCCCGCGATATCCTCGAGGGTCACATAGTCGCTGGTTTCGGTGTTATAGAGACGCCGGCTTGCATAGCGCTTGATCAAAAGCGGTGCATCGGAATTTGCCATGAGTCCCCCGGAAGGTTTTTTCGCACTGCGGCATGATCTTATGGCAGTGCAGAAAAAAAGAAAAGGGCGGGCATAAGCCCGCCCCAAAGGTCCGTTCGGAGGGAGGAGACCGAACGGCAGGGAGAAATCTTACTTCGCGGTTGCCTTCTTGGCAGCCTTCGAGACCTCGACAGTCGCTTTCTTGGCGGCGGCAGAGACGTCTTCCTGAAGGTCCTTGCCGGCGGCCAGCATCAGTTCGACGGTTTCCATCTGAACTTTCTTGGCGATCTCGGCGTAGGCGGCAAAGCTTTCGGCGACCTGCTCGGCCGAGGTCGAGGCAAAGTCGGTCACGGCCTTGGAATAATCGGCGGCGTCTTCCTTGACGGCGGCGACATTACCCAGCTGGGCCAGGGTGTCCTTGGTCCATTTGGTCGAGATTTCGGTCGACTTGTCGGCGGCTTCCAGCACGACTTTGGAAACCTTCTCGCCGAAGGCGGCATAGTTCTTGTAGGCGTCCTGTGCCGCGGTCATGTCAACCGGGAAGGCACCCAGAGCGTCTTGCATCATCTTGGTATAGTCTTGCGTGGCGGCCATGGTTTTCACTCCGATGAGTTGTTTGGCTGTTCGTTCTTGAGTGAATATGAATGCTGCACCGCAGCAAATCAAGACCTATTTCTGCGTTGCAGCAAAAAAGATTCAGCCCGCCCCGGTGTCAGGCACCTCTTTCACGTAAGTCCCCGGCGCTGCGGCCAGAATCGCGACGCCACCGTCGCCCGGGCGCCGCGCCGGCACCTTGCGGCCTGACCGTTTTGCCAGCCAGTTGCGCCAGCGCGGCCACCAGCTGCCTTGCGAATACGTGGCGTCCTGCATCCACGCGTCGGCGTCGCCGGGCCAGCTTTCGTTGGTGTAATGGCCGTATTTCTGCCTGGTCGGCGGGTTGACGATGCCGGCGATATGGCCCGATTCCGACAGGATGAATGTCTTTGACCGGCTGCCCATCTGGCGAATGCCATCATAGCTGGATTTCCACGGCGCGATATGGTCGGTCTCGCAGGCGATGGCGCAGACCGGCACCTTGATGTCACGCAGTTTCAGCGTCTGGTCGCCCAGTTGAAAGCCGTCGCCGGCAAAGTCGTTCCGCTGGCAAAGGCAGCGCAGGTATTCTACCGCCATTCGCGCCGGCAGGTTGGTGCCGTCGCCATTCCAGAACAGCAGATCAAAGGCCGGCGGCGCCTCGCCCAGCATATAGCTGCGGATCGCCGGGCCATAGATCAGGTCGTTCGAGCGCAGGTAGCTGAAGGTCCGGCTGATGAAGAAGGAATCGAGATAGCCCTTTTCGGTCACCTCGTCCGCGATTCCGTCGACAAAATCGTCGTCGAGGAACACGCCAATCTCGCCCGGTTCGGCGAAATCGGTGAGGGTGGTGAAAAAGGTCGCCGAATTGACCGACTTGTCGCCGCGCCGTGCCATCGCCGCCAGGGTCAGCGACAATGTGGTGCCGCCGATACAATAGCCGACCGCGTTAACCCTGTCCTCGGCGGTGATCGCCTTGACCTGCGCCAACGCCTCGAGAAACCCATCATTTACATAATCCAACATCGACACGTCGCGATAGCTGGCATCGGGGTTCTTCCAACTGACCACGAACAGGGTGAACCCCTGATCGACGATCCAGCGGATAAGCGAGTTTTTCGGTTTCATATCAAGGATATAGAACTTGTTAATCCATGGCGGAAAGATCAACAGCGGCGTTTTGTGCACCGTCTCGGTCGTTGGGGCAAACTGGATCAATTCGAACATGTGGTTGCGATAGACGACGCTGCCCTCGGCGGTGGCGATATTGCCGCCCACGTCAAAGGCCCCCTTGTCGGACAGGGTCACCAAAAGCTCGCCATCGTTTTTCTCGATGTCGCGCACCATGTTTTCCAGACCGTCGACCAGGCTTTGCCCGTCGGTCTCGACCGCCTTGCTCAGCGCGTCGGGGTTGGTGCCAAGAAAATTCGCCGGGCTGAACAGGTCGATGATCTGCTTGCTGAAATACGCCAGCCGCTGCTGTTCATGCCCGTCCAGACCCTCGATCTCTGAAACGGCACTCTCGATGGCCTCGGCCGTCATCAGATACTGTTGCTTAACATAATTGAAGTACGGATGGGTCTGCCAAAGCTCGTTGGTAAAGCGGCGGTCTTTCGGTGTATCGTCTTTCGGCGCCACGAACTTGCCCTGGGCCACCATCTGCTGGGCCTCGACATAGTGCGTCAACGCCTTGCCCCAAAAGCTGACCTGATTCTCGATCAGCCTCGACGGGTTGGCCATCATCTCGGTCATGTAGGCCGACGCCGCCTTCATATAAAGCTCGGGCGCCGGCGCCTGCAGGCTGGGGCGCACGCCCTTGCGGTTGGCCATGGCCGCCACCAGCCGCTGCGACAGCTCCTCGATCTTCACGAGGTTTCGGTTCAGCGTGTCGGCCTCGCCCGGTCTGGGGTCTGCGGCATGATCGTCGGTTGTCATGGCAAATATTCCGGCCTAGGTTCGCTGCGCAGCAGCATCGCACGTGCTGATATATAGTAACGGGGTCGTGGGCGTGGGGCAAAGTGACGCTTTTGCCCATTGATCGAGGAGAGTGGTAAAATGCAGGCAATGGCAGCCTACGACCTGATGGACAGCGTCAGGAACACCAATCAGTGGCTTGGCGCAACCGCGCTGGCCTGGGGCTCGTATCCTGCGACCGGGCTGTTTCCCAACCCGGCCTTCCAGCTGTTGTCGGCCTGGGGCGAGGTGACCGAGCGCACGTTTGCCCGCATGGTGGCCAAGCCCGACTGGGGCATCAACACCATCCCCGGTGCCGACGGGCGCGACCATATGATCGACGTGGTCAAGGTGGTCGAGCGTCCCTTTGGCGACCTGGTCCATTTCGATGTTGCCAGCCGGCCCGAAATGGCCCGCCGCATTCTGCTGGTGGCGCCGATGTCGGGCCACTACGCCACCCTTCTGCGGTCGACCGTCGCGTCGCTGCTGCCCGACGCCGACATCTGGGTCACCGACTGGCACAACGCCCGCGACATCCCGCTGAGCGAGGGCAAGTTCGATATCGAGGATTACACCGAATACCTGGCCGATTTCACGCGCGCCGTCGGCCCCGAGGCCAATGTCATCGCCGTTTGCCAGCCCGCCCCGCTGGCGCTGGCCGCCACCGCCCTGCTGGCCGAGGACGACCCCGACGCGCAACCAGCGACCCTGACCCTGATCGGCGGCCCCATCGACCCCGACGCAGCCGCCACCGACGTGACCGATTTCGGCCGCCGCGTCACCATGGGACAGCTTGAAAGGCTGGTCATTCAGCGGGTCGGATTCAAACATGCCGGTGTCGGGCGCCCGGTTTATCCCGGGTTGCTGCAACTGGCGTCCTTCATGTCGATGAACGCCGACCGCCACTCTCAAAGCTTTTTCGACCAGATCATGCGCGCCGCCAAGGGCGAGTCCGCGGACCACGACAAGCACAACCGATTCTATGACGAATACCTTGCCGTCATGGACATGACGGCCGAGTTTTACCTGTCTACCGTCGACCGCATATTCAAACGTCGCGAGATCGCCACCAACAGCTTTACCGTGCGCGGCCGGGCCGTGGATATCGCCCGCATTACCGATGTCGCCGTGAAAATCGTCGAGGGCGAGAATGACGACATCTCGGCCCCGGGCCAGTGCCTTGCCGCGCTTGACCTGCTGACCGGGCTCGACCCGTCGAAGAAGGCCGCGCATCTTGAACCCGGCGCCGGCCATTATGGCATTTTCGCCGGGCGCAGCTGGCGCAACAATATCCGCCCTCTGGTTCTGGAGTTCATCGACAGCAACCGCCGCACGCCGGGCAAGGGCCAGTTGCGCAGCGTCGGCGGCTGAATATCTATTTCAGCAACAACGGCTCGGTTTCCCGGGCCATCCAGTCGGCCAGGGCCTTGTTGACCGCCTGCGGGGCTTCGACGCTGGGCAGATGACCGGCCGTGGTCTTGACCAGCCGGGCGCGGGGCATCAGCTCGGCCATGAATTCGTGGCGGCGCGGCAACACCAATTCGTCATGTTCGCCACAGATGACCAAGGCCGGCAGCCGCGCCCGTCTGAGCGTTGCCTGCTGGTCGGGCCGGCGCTGCATGGCGCGCGACTGGCGAATATAGGCCTCGGTTCCCATGGCCCGGGCCATGTCGACGATGAATTCGGCAACCTGGTCACGCATGGGCCCCGGGGCCAGCGAAAATTTCGGCACCTCGTCCTGCATCACCGTGTCCAGCCGCCCGGCGCGCACCCGGGCAATCCGGGTTTCGCGGTCGGCGGCGTAAGACGGGGTCTCGGCAAGGCATGTGGTGGACATCAGCGCGATCCGGGAAACCCGGTCGGGCGCGCGGCGCAGGATCTCCATCGCCACCGCCGCGCCAAGGGAATGCCCGGCCAGCGCAAAGCGTTTGGGCGCCATACCCAGAACGGCGCCGGCCATTTCCTCGACATTGTCGGCCGCGCCCAACGACGGCATCAGGATCGACACCGAAGGGCTGAGCGCCTCGATCTGCGCGCCCCAAAGGCGCGCGTCGCACATGAAGCCCGGCAATAAAACCAGCGGTTCGGTCACGGCGCACTGCCCCGCGTTGCGGGTGGTTTCCACGGACATGGGAACATTTTCTCTGCCTCGGTTTCCGGATCGTTTTGTCCGGTTCATCCCGCAAGGCTAGCGAATCACTGATTTTTTCGCAAGCGCCATGGCTGTTGCCGCTCAGCCGGGAAAGCGCAGACCGCGAAAGCGGGGAAAATCGGCATAGCGTTCGCGGCGTGCCTGCTGGTTGGGCTGCGGCGCCTCGCCAGCACGCAACAGCAACGAATTTCCTCCGATCCAGCCGCGAATCTCGCGTTTTGGCCGCTCGCGCCAGTGCAGGTTGAACGCGCAGAGCTTTGGAAAGAAACGCATTTCGGAATAGGGCAGATGGTCATGCACCCACCAGGCAAGGTCGTGCCAGTGGCGTCCCGCGTCATAGCGGTCGGCGAACCAGGGGATCACGATGCAGGCCGCGGCGCCCATGCAGCCTTCGCCGTCGCGGTGATCCCAGATATGCCCGGCCCGGTCGGCGCTGCTTGCGGCGCAGTTCAACCCGTGCCGGTTGCCGAAATCGTTCAGCTCCCAATTGCGAAACCCGGACCGCAGGTGAATGGGCCCGAAGGTTTCGACGATCGGGTCCAGCAACTGCCTGCATAACTGGCGCCCCGCGGCGATGGCCAGATCGGGATCGTCGGGAATGTTGGAAATTTGATGAACGTCGGCGATTTCGCTGAACAGAAACGCGCGAAAATAGAAGTATTCCGATAATCGCACCCGTCCGAGGCTTTCCAGCCCCCGCACCGAGCCCGGTTTGCGCACGCTACAAATCCCGGGCCCAGTTGAGCAGGATATCAAGGATGACCGGCGTCATCTCGGGGCTGACCGCGTCGCCGGCGATGATGTGGTGATAGGGGTCGCCCAAGATGTCGACCTCTTGCACCGTCGCCGGCCCGCCCCAGGCGGCGGCAACCTTGCGGGTTTCGGTATGGTCGGCCACCTGATCGGCCGGGTCGAACAGGAACAGCGCCGGGATTTGCGCCTGCGAAAAATCGGCTCCACGGGCAAACTGTTCCAGCGCCCCCAGCGTAAAGACCGCGGTGGTCGGATAACGCGTGGTCCAACCTCGCGCGTGCGCCTCGCTCAGGGCATCAAAGCTGCGCTCGGGCCCGGCCACGATCGGGCCCCACCAGCGCACGGCCGGCCAGGTCAGAATGACCGACGCGGGCGAGGCCAGCCTGAAGGCCGGCGACATCAGCGCCATGGCGTCGACCCCGTCCAGCACACCGGGCAGACGCAGCCCGCTGGCGGCGATGGCCGAACCGTTGGACAGGCCCACCAGCATCACCTTGTCCCCAAGCCGCCGACCAACCGCGACCGCTTCGGCCAGGTCCTGAAACCAGTCGTTGACCTCAGGCTCGGCCATCGCCGCGCCGTCGCGGCCGTGACCTGCGAAGCGGGTGAAATACAGGTTGGCGCCAAGACCGCTGGCCAGCAGGTCGGGCAAGGGCCGAACTTCGGGCGGGGCGGCGGAAAAGCCGTGCAGGTAGACGACCGCCCATTCGGTCTTGTCCCCCGGCGCGCCGGCCCAGACAATCTGGCGTTCGGACCCGGGGCGCAGGTTCAGCACGCTGGCCTCGCGCCCGGCGACCCAGGCGTCAAGATCGTCACCGATGCTGGTGGGATCAAAGGTAATCGTGGTGTCCACCGGCTCGCGCGGGCCAAATGCCCACAGCGCCCCAACCGCGACGACCAGCAAAATGATCAACTGTCCCAACCACTTGGCAAATCTACGCATCTGTTCCCTCCAGAATATCCTGCACGCTGTCGGCGACCAGCCGCAGGCAGGCTGGGTCTGAAAAACGGTGATCGGCATGGCGCACCAGCGTCAGCCGGATGTCGGCACAGTCGGCGTGGGCCAGAAGCGCCAGCGCGTCGCCTTGCGGCACGTCGGCGTCGTCGGTTCCCTGCAGCAGACGCACCGGAAACGGCAACCGCAGGGGGCCGTTCATGACGAATTGCGCGCGCCCATCCTCGATCAGACGCTGCGTGATGGGATAGGGATCGTCATAGTCGGACGGGCGCATCGTTACGCCATGGCCGCGCAATTCCTGCCGCTGCGCGGGCGAAAACCCGTCCCACATGCGCGCGGTAAAATCCGGGGCGGCGGCGATGCCAACGAACCCGGCCACCAGATCGGGCCGCTTGCGCGCAAGCAGCAGCGAAATCCAGCCGCCCATGGACGAGCCAACCAACACCTGCGGCCCGCCGGTAACCGCGGCAATCACCGCCTCGGCATCCTCGGCCCAGTCGCCGACGCAACCGTCGGTAAACGCGCCGCACGACCGGCCATGCCCGGAATAGTCGAACCGCAGAAACGCGCGGCCCCGTTCGCGGCACCAGTTTTCGACAAACAGCGCCTTGGTGCCCTGCATGTCCGACATGAAGCCGCCCAGAAACACCACGCCCGGCCCCGCGCCGTCGGTCTTGCAATAGGCGATGCGCCGCCCGGACGGCGTGGTCTCGAACGCGCACTCGGTGCTGGTCGCCATGCGCAATCGCGCCTTTCCGGCCCTTGGCCAATTTGCCACCCCACGGCGCCGTTCATCCTGCGGCGCGCGCGCGCAATTGACAACCACGTGCCGCCGGCCCAGATACGGGGCAACGACATACCCGCAACCGGGCGTTCCGTAGGCGCCAGACCGACGAGGAGCCAGGCTGACATGAGCCTTGAACAGCCCCAGATTTCCCTGACATTTCCCGATGGATCCAAACGCAGTTTTACCGCGGGCTCGACCCCGGCCGAGGTGGCGGCCTCGATCTCGAAGTCATTGGCGAAAAAGGCGATTTCGGCGATCGTGAACGGCGCCCACTGGGACCTTCAGTGGCCCATCGGCACCGACGCCAATATCGCGATCAACACCATGGCCGACAGCGATCCGGCGCTAGAGCTGATCCGGCATGACCTGGCCCATATCATGGCCCGCGCGGTGCAGGCCCTGTGGCCCGACGTCAAGGTCACCATCGGCCCGGTTATTGCAAATGGCTGGTATTACGACTTTGACCGTGCCGAGCCGTTCACGCCCGAAGATCTGGGCGAGATCGAGAAAAAGATGAAGGAAATCATCAACGCACGCGACCCGGTTCGCACCGAGGTGTGGGAGCGTTCGCGGGCCATCGAATTCTACAAATCGAACAACGAGCCCTACAAGGTTGAACTGATCGAAACCATTCCCGGCGGCGAGGCCATCCGCATGTACTGGCACGGCGACTGGCAGGACCTGTGCCGTGGCCCGCATCTGCAACACACCGGCCAGGTGCCCGCCGACGCCTTTCGCCTGACCAGCGTGGCCGGCGCCTACTGGCGCGGCGATTCCAACCGCGCGATGCTGCAGCGCATCTATGGTGTCGCCTTCCGCAACAAGAACGACCTAAAGGCCCACATGACGATGCTGGAAGAGGCCGCCAAGCGCGACCATCGCAAGCTGGGCCGCGAGATGGACCTTTTCCACATGCAGGAAGAGGCGCCGGGCCAGGTGTTCTGGCATCCCAACGGCTGGAAAATCTATACCACCCTGCAGGACTATATGCGCCGAAAGCAGACCTCCGGCGGCTATGTCGAGGTCAACACCCCGCAGGTGGTTGACCGCAAGCTGTGGGAGGCTTCGGGGCACTGGGAGAAATACCAGGAGCATATGTTCATCGTCGAGGTCGACGAGGATCACGCGCGCGAAAAGACGGTCAACGCGCTCAAGCCGATGAATTGCCCCTGCCATGTGCAGATCTTCAACCAGGGGCTCAAAAGCTATCGCGACCTGCCCTTGCGCATGGCCGAATTCGGGTCGTGCAATCGCTACGAGCCGTCGGGCGCCCTGCATGGCGTGATGCGCGTGCGCGGTTTCACGCAGGACGACGCGCATATCTTCTGCAGCAAAGACCAGATCGAATCGGAAACCGCCACCTATATCGCCTGGCTGACCGAGGTGTACCGCGACCTTGGATTCCCCGAGTTTCGCGTTAAATTCTCGGACCGGCCCGATGTGCGCGCCGGGTCCGACGCGATATGGGACAAGTCCGAATCCGCCCTGCTGGCCGCCACCCGCAAGGCCGGGATCGAGCCCGAGTTCAACCCCGGCGAAGGCGCATTCTACGGCCCCAAGCTGGAATTCGTGCTGACCGATGCCATCGGGCGCGACTGGCAATGCGGCACGCACCAGGTGGATTTCGTGCTGCCCGAACGGCTGGACGCCACCTATATCGGCGCCGACGGGGACAAGCATCGCCCCGTCATGCTGCACCGCGCCTGTCTTGGTTCGTTCGAGCGTTTCATCGGCATCCTGATCGAGGAACATGCCGGCAAGCTGCCATTCTGGCTGGCGCCGCGGCAGGTGGTGGTGGCCTCGATCGTGTCGGATGCCGACGATTTCGTGCGCGAGACGGTGGCCGCCCTTCAAGCCGCCGGTGTCCGGGCCGAGGCCGATCTGCGCAACGAAAAGATCAACTACAAGGTCCGCGAACATTCGGTCGGCAAGGTGCCGGTCATTCTTGCCGTGGGTGCCCGCGAGGTTGCCGAACGCACCGTGACCCTGCGCCGGCTGGGTGAAAACCGCACCAGCGTGGTGTCGCTGGACGATGCAGTGGCGCAACTGGCCGGCGAAAGCCGCCCGCCCGACCTGCGCTGACGCCGCTCAGCCGGCCACGCCCAGCGCGGCGCGGACGTCACCGGCCCACCCCAGCAGCAGCCGGCCCCCGTGCTCGATGACCGGGCGTTTCATCAGCGCCGGGTGTTGGCCGATCAGCAGCACCGCTGGCCGGGTCCGGGCAGCGGCGTCCAGACCCCGCCAGGTGGCCGACCGGCGGTTGACCAGATCGGCGCCGAATTTGGCGTGAAACCGCGCCAGATCATCAGGCGTCACCCCGTCGGCGCGCAAATCGACGAATCGCGGCGCAAACCCGGCCGCTGACAGCGCGCGCAACGCCCGGCGGCAGGTATCACAGCTTTTCAGACCCCAAACTGTCACTTTTTTCCCTTTCGTGCCCCAGCGTAACACAGGTTTCACTTGTCATTTGCCACGCGGCACCCAACATGCGCCGCGTGACGACTGACTTTTTCTACTCTGACGACCGCTCCTGAAGGGGCAGCCGCGCAAGATAGAAGACAGGCTGCACTAACGGCCGCAATACCGCGGCCGACAACCAAAGGAGATACGGTATGGCCACTGGCACCGTGAAATGGTTCAACACCACCAAGGGCTATGGCTTCATCGCCCCCGACGAAGGCGGCAAGGATGTGTTCGTGCACATCTCGGCGGTCGAGCGCGCCGGCCTGACCGGCCTGGCCGACAACCAGAAAGTCAGCTTCGAGGTTTCCGAAGGCCGTGACGGCCGTTCGATGGCCAACGACATCACGCCTCTGTAAAGCCACAGACGCCGCGAAATCAGGCGCCCCGGTCGATGCCGGGGCCCTTCTTGCCGCTCAGTCGCCCAAGCCCTTGCCCAGCGGAATACGCTCGACAGTGGTTGCATCGGCCGGGTACGACGCGCGGCGCGATGATGTCGCCGGATGGCGCATCACCTGATCCCATGTCTGGGTCGTCGTGGGCACGCCACAGCAGATCACACCGTTCAACGCGATGGGTTGCAGCCCGGTCGGGCAATAATTGACCGCGCTGGGATATACATAGATCGTCGGACCGTCAGACGCCGCCGCTGCGGGCACGGCCGCAACCAGCGCCAGCCCCAGCCCGGCCAGAACAGATTTCATCATTGTCTTTCCCCCAAGGCGGGCTGCAGCCTGAGCCTGCCCGCAACATGGTTACCGACTGTGATGAGCGGCACGCCGCCTGTCAATTTCTGGATTGGAAACGCTGTGTTGACGGGGCGGGCACAACAGGCGCCAGCCGGTCAGGCGATCAGCCCCTGAAATTCGCGCCATTCGCCCATGCTCATCCCCGAGCTGTCCTGCGTCACCGTCTCGCCGGCCAGCATGCGGCGGACACAATCCAGCGCCCGGCCCGACAAGGTGGCGCCGCCAAGGCGGTAATCTTCGAAGGCGCCATAGGCGAAGGGCACCCAGTTCTTCACCAGTTGGCAAATCGTTTCGGCATAAACGCGGATTTCATATTGCGCGTGCGCATCGGCCCGCAGGCGCAGGAAATGAAACAGGTTGTGCAGGTCGGTTTTCCAATACCACTGGGTATAGATGTTGGCCGGCAGGTTCATGCGCGCCAGTTCGCGGGCCAGTCCCTGCTGCCCGTCCTGGCTGATCATCGCCTCGTAATGGTCATAGCACAGGCGCGCGTCGTCGATCAGCCAGTCCAGCACACGCTGGGCCTCGTCCCCGGCCAGCGCCGCGCCCCGGCCCTGGTTGTTGACCTCGGACTGGGCGGCCAGCGCGTCGGCGGCGGGAATGTAGAATTCGCGGTCGAGAATCGAATAGCGGGCCGAATATTCGTTCACGTTGGCGGTGCGGTGGCGGATCCACTGGCGCGCAACGAAGACCGGCAGCTTCACATGCAGCTTGATCTCGCACATCTCGAACGGGGTCGAATGCCAGTGCCGCATGAGATAGCGAATCAGCCCCTCGTCGTTCGACACCGCCTTGGTGCCCTTGCCATAGCTGACCCGCGCCGCCTGGCAGATGGCGCTGTCGTCGCCCATATAGTCGATCACGCGCACCAAACCGTGGTCAAGAACCGGGTGCGCTGTGTAAAGCTGCGCCTCCATCGCGGCAACGGTGGCCCGCCGGGTCTGGTGCGCGCTGCCGCGCTGGGCATCGATTTCCTGCTGCTGTTCCGCCGTCAGCGCCATGACATTCCCCCGCCGTCGCCCGTGAGTCGCCAGACACTATATCTTGGGCGGCCAGCGTGCGGAACCGCGATATCGGGTGAGGTGCTGGTGCGGCCACCGCACAGTTGGTTGAGAAACCGGCCGCGATCCCCCGCGAGACTTGACTTTATCCACAGGATGGCGCCCGCCTGTGGACAAAACAAGATACCGAGGCAGTAGCGGCAGATGAACAAGATTCCCCTGATGGCGGGGTTGTTGACCCTTGTCGGCGCGTGCGACGCGCTTGGAACCAGTCCGTTCAACGGGTCCACGACCGACACGACGACCACCACCACCGACACGGGCACCACCAGCACGGCCAACGTGCCGCCGGGCACCACCAGCCCCACGCCCACCGACGACATATTCCGCCAAGAGGCGCAGGACGCCACTGGCGCCGGCTATGCCGAGGGCTTCGTCTACGACTCGGCCACCGACACCTTCACGATCGACGGGCTCGCCTTTGACGGCGACAACACCTATGCCCGCGACAGCGTGATCGCCAGCCTCGGGCCGTTCGCGGTTTACGAAAGCGACGCCACATTCACCGACAGCTATAACAGCGAAGTCGTCACCCAGTTCGTGCATCGGGCCATTTACGGCGTGTCCACCAGCGGCCAGTCGGAATTTGCCATCGTGCGAACAGGGTCCTACGTGGGCTATGGCTTTGGCGGGTTCATCTACCAGCGCAACGGCGGCGTGGTCCTGCCCACGACCGGTCAGGCCAGTTATACCGGCAGCTATGCCGGCTTGCGCACCTTCAGCGGCGACACCGGGCTGGAATATACCGAGGCCGACGTCGCAATCGCCATCGACTTCGAAGATTTCCAGAACGGCGGCGGCGTGAAGGGCGACGTCTTCAACCGCAGGGTTTACGACCTTGCCGGCACCGATGTGACCCAGGACGTGATCGACGCGATCAACGTCGAATTCAGCTCGTCGTTGACCACGTTGCCAACGATGGTGTTCACCGTCAGCCCCGACATCGCCGACGCCAACGGCGAAATCGCCGGGGCTCTGACGTCGGAATTCATTGCCGACGACGGCACGACCGTGGCCTTCGAGGATGGCAGCTATTACGCCATCGTGTCGGGCGACGATGCCGAAGAAATCGTCGGGGTGATCGTGATCGAATCGGCGGGGGTCAACAGCATCACAGCGCAGGAAACCGGCGGCTTCATCGTTTACCGCTGATATGGGAAAGCGCGCTGCCATTGCCGGGGTGATCGCGGCGGCCCTGTGCCTGCCGCCGCTTGTCCCGTTGCGATCTGAAACCATGGTTCTGACCAGTGCCGAGCTGCGCACTCAGGCGATCCTTGCCGCCGGCGAAGGGCGCATCGACGCGGCGCTTTACATGGCCCGGGCCTTGTTGTCGCGCATGCCTCGCGACGTGGCCGCCAACCTGGTCCTGTCGGCGGCGCTGCGCGACATGGGCGACTGGGCCGGGGCGCGCGACGCGGCCCGCGTGGCGTGGCAGGCGGCCGACAATGATGCCGACCGGTATCGCGCGGCCTTGCTGACCTCGCAGGCGCTGGCCTCGATGGGGCGGCGGACCGAGGCGCAGTTGTGGCTGCGCCGCGCGGCCGAGCTGGCGCCGAACGAAACCGCCTATGCCGTGGCGCGGCGTGACTTCAACTATGTGCGCAGCCGCAATCCGCTGTCGGTCGACCTCAGCTTCAGCGTGGCCCCCAGTTCCAACATCAACAACGGCAGCACCGCCGACATCGTGTGGCTGTTCGGCTTTCCCTTCACGCTGAGCGGCGCGTCAAAGGCGCTCAGCGGTCTGCGCGTTGCCGGCGGGGCCGAACTGACGTGGCGCTTTCCACCCAGCGCCACCACCAAGAACGAAGCCACCCTGTCATTCTATCACCAGACCTATGTCATGTCGCCCGAAGCCAAGGCCATTGCGCCCACGTCGACCGGCAGCGACTTTGCCTACAGCTCGCTGGCCGCCACATTCCGGCAAGAGGCCGCCGAAGCCCCCGGCTGGGGCCTGTTCGGCTGGGACATCACGGTGGGGCGCGACTGGTATGGCGGCGCGGTGCTGTCGGATTTCATCCGCTATGGCAACGACATGACCAGACAGACCGACGCCGGCAACAAGCTGGTGTTCGGGTCCGAGATCGAGATGCAGTTTCGCCCCGGCACCGGCGATACCGCCGCGTCACTGTTGCTTGAATCCGATTTCGAACGTCCCCTCGAAGGCGGCGCGCGGCTGGGCTATGGCCTGTCGGCCAAATTCAGCGAGTCCGGCGACAGCAGCCTTGATTTCACGTCCGTGTCGGCCGAAGCAAGCTACAGGCCGGCGCAGACCATCTGGAATGCCAACGTGACGGTGTCGGCAGGGGCGGAATGGCGCAGATACACATACTCACCCTACAAGACCGGCGGGCGCGAGGATATCTCGGCCAGCCTTGGGGTCGAACTGCTGTTCGCCGAGCAAGAGCATTTCGGATTTGCGCCCACGGTGTCGCTGGTGCAAAGCGTGCAGTTTTCCGACGTCGATCTGTACGACAGCCGGGCGACGGCCATTCAGGTCGGGTTCAAATCGCTGTTCTGACATGCGTCTGACCGCGCCCGGCACCGGCTGGCGGGCCCGGCTGGCCGGCGTAGCATCGCGCCTGCTGTCGGCCGCCGTCTTTGGCACCCTGCTGCTGGTGGCGATCATCGCGACCCGGCTGGTCTGGTCCCCCGACTGGGCGCTGGCCCGCTATGATTTTCTGCTGCTTTACGCGCTGTCGCTTCAACTGCTGTTTCTGGTGACCGGCATCGAGACCCGGCAAGAGGCGCTGGCCATCCTTGCCTTTCACGTCACCGGCACCGTGATGGAGCTGTTCAAGACCCACATGGGGTCGTGGAGCTATCCCGAGCCGGCGCTGTTCCGCATCGCCGGCGTGCCGCTTTTTGCCGGTTTCATGTATGCCTCGGTCGGGTCGTTCATCCTGCGGGCCGCCAATGGGTTCGACATCCGTTTCGAGAATTTCCCGCCACTGTGGGCGGCGCGTGGGCTGGCGCTGCTGGTCTATCTCAACTTCTTCGGCCACCACTTCGGCCCCGACCTGCGGCTGGCGCTGATGGCGGGCACGCTGCTGTTGTTTCTGCCCTGCATCGTGCGGTTTCCGGGGGGGCTGGGCCTGCCCTTTCCGCTGGTGGCTCTGGGCACCTGTGCCGCATTGTGGATCGCCGAGACCGTTGGCACTCTGACCGGAACATGGACCTATGGCGGCGGCGGCGGCATGGCGCGCCTGTCGTTGCTGGGGTCATGGTATCTGCTGCTGTTCGTCAGCTTCATGCTGGTGTCTCCGGCATTGAACATCGCCCGCGCACCATGGAAACTGGCGCCCGGACCCCGCGTCATCGAAAGGAACCAACGACCATGAACATTCGCTATCTGCACACCATGGTGCGCGTGAAAAACCTTGAAGACTCAATCGCCTTCTACCGGCTGCTCGGGCTGGAAGAGACACGGCGTTCCGACAGCGAGGGCGGGCGCTTTACCCTTGTCTTCATGGCGCCGCCGGGCCAGCCGGAATGCCCGGTCGAACTGACCTACAACTGGGATGGCGACGACGGGTTGCCGTCGGACAGCCGGCATTTCGGGCATCTCGCCTACGAGGTCGAGGATATCTATGCCATGTGCCAGCGGCTGGCCGACAATGGCGTGACCATCAACCGCCCCCCGCGCGACGGGTACATGGCCTTTGTGCGGTCGCCCGACAATGTGTCGATCGAGCTTTTGCAGGCGGGCGACGCCAAGGCGCCGGCCGAACCCTGGATGTCGATGGACAACAGCGGCCACTGGTGATGATGGCGCCTGCCCGAACCGGCCTGCGCGCGCTGGCCTTTGCGCTGCCGGTCGCCGTGGGGCTGGCCGGCGCGGCCGCGGCAAGCTGCCGCCTGGGGCTGGTGCTGGCGCTGGATGTGTCGGGGTCGGTCGATGCCGGCGAATACCGTTTGCAGATCGACGGGCTGGCCGGTGCGCTGGCCGATCCCAGCGTCGGTGCGGCGCTGTTTGCGATGCCCGGGGCCAATGTCGACCTGACGGTGTTCGAATGGTCCGGGCCCAACAGCGCGCGCGTGGTTCTGGACTGGACGACCATCGACAGCCCGGCGACGCTGGCCACGGCCATCGACCAGCTGCGCGGCACCCCGCGGCAAGAGATGGAGCCCGCCACGGCCATCGGGTCGGCCATGCTGCGTGGGGCCGGGCAACTGCAGTCGCGGGCCGCCTGCTGGCGGCGGGCGATCGACATTTCCGGCGACGGCGAATCGAACATGGGGCCCCGGCCCCAGAGCCTGCCCGATGCCGGTGCGCTGGCCGGAATTACCATCAACGGGCTTGTCATCGGCGAGGCCAGCGCTGACCAGGCGGGTTCCGCCGCCAACCTGCAGGGCTATTACATTGCCTATGTCATCCGCGGGCCTGACGCCTTTGTCGAGGTGGCCAGCGGATTCGACAACTACCAGGAAGCCATGCGCCGCAAGCTGGTGCGCGAGTTGCAGGTCCTTGCCGTCGCCGGCGGCGACAGTCAGTAGATTTACGCCGGCGGCGACAGTCAGTAGATTTACGCCGGCGGCGACGGTCAGTAGAATTTCGCCGGCGGCGACAGTCAGTAGATATAGCGTATCTGGTCGGTCCAGAACCGTTCGGTGCGTTTGAGTGCCCGGTTGATCTGTTCGATGATGTCCGGGTCCAGCACCCCGCGGCTCAGCAGGCCCTCGGCATGCCGGGCGAACAGTTGCCCGACCATGTCGCTGATTTCCCGCCCGCGCGGCGTCAGCTTGACCCGCACCGCGCGGCGGTCAACCTCGCAGCGCTGGTGGTGCATATAGCCCATCTCGACCAGGCGTTTGAGGTTATAGCTGACGTTCGAGCCCTGATAATAACCGCGGCTGCGCAATTCGCCGGCCGTCACCTCGTTTTCGCCGATATTGAACATCAACAGCGCCTGCACCGGGTTGATTTCCAGCATGCCCAGCCGCTCGAATTCGTCTTTCAGCACATCCAGAAGCAGCCGGTGCAGCCGCTCGATCAGTGACAATGCCTCGACATACTCGCTCTGGAATGCCCGGTTCAACGCCGGGTCAATCCGTTCCAACAACGTCATCGCCTGCTCCGCCCAGTTGCCATGACGGACAGTCTGCACCCGTTGTCCCTAAGAAAGCGTCAACCCTGACTGGCCAACCCGACCGCCTTTAGTCGGCCGATCAGGTTGGCAAATCTGGCCGGCGCCGTGGCGTGGCCGCTGATCCAGGCATAAATTTCCTGGTCGTTCTCTTCCATCAGGGTCTCGAGCTCGGTGGTCTCGGCATCGGAAAACCGCGCGAGCCCGGCATCGACATAGCTGCCAAGGATGAAATCCATCTCTTTGGTGCCCCGGCGCCAGGCCCTGATCTTCAGGCGTTTGCGCCGGTCGGGATCAACCATGGTCACACGTCGCCCGGCTGGCTGGCCCGCAGGCGTTTTTCCAGCCGCCCCAGCCGCTCGGCGCTGCGCACCATCTCGCTGCGGATCATCCTGATCTCGGTCATGATCTCGGGCAGGTTGGCCGACCGCCCCTCGGGGTCGGGCGGGCCGGACAGGCCGTCGCCCTCGCCGGTCAAGAGCCAGCGCAGCGACACATTCAGCAGGCCGGACATCATGCTCAGCCGGTTGGCGCGCGGCTCGGCCAGATCGTTTTCCCACTTTTGCAGCGTCTTCAGCTTGACCCCCAGCCGCCGGGCCAGCCCCGCCTGGTCAAGGCCGGCCACCTGACGGGCGCCGGCCAGCCGGTCTCCGAATGTTGCGGCGTCTTCGGAATACCAGTTGCTGGTGTCGGCTATGGCGTTGTCGGTCATGGCTTGGGTTCGGCTTTCTCTTGATCGGGGTGCCTGTCAATCCTAAGACACAGAGCCACCACTTGCCATGCGGAGACGACCGTGACCCTGCTTTCAGCGACATTGAACCGCGTCAAACCTTCGCCCACGGTGGCCCTGACCGGCCGGGTTGCCGAATTGAAGGCGGCGGGCAAGGACGTGATCGGGCTGGGCGCGGGCGAGCCGGACTTTGACACGCCCGACCATATCAAGGCCGCCGCCAAGGCCGCGATCGACGCTGGCCACACGAAATACACCGCCGTCGACGGGATCGCCGAACTGAAGCAGGCGGTGGCCGCCAAGTTTTCCCGCGAAAACGGGCTGGCCTATGAGACCAGCCAGATCTCGGTGGCCACCGGCGGCAAGCAGATACTCTATAACGCGCTGATGGCGACGCTGAACCCCGGCGACGAGGTCATCGTGCCGGCGCCCTATTGGGTCAGCTATCCCGACATGGTGCGCATGGCTGGCGCCACGCCGGTGCCGGTGGTCTGCGGCACCGAGGCCGGGTTCAAGATGCGCCCCGAACAGCTGGAGGCGGCGATAACCCCGCGCACGCGGTGGCTGATTTTCAACTCTCCGTCCAACCCCACCGGCGCCGCCTATTCCCGCGACGAACTGAAGGCGCTGACCGATGTGCTGATGCGCCACCCGCATGTGTGGGTGATGAGCGACGACATGTACGAACATCTGGTGTTCGGCGATTTCCGCTTCACCACGCCGGCCGAGGTCGAGCCCGGGCTTTACGACCGCACGCTGACGGTGAACGGGGTGTCGAAGGCCTATGCCATGACCGGCTGGCGCATCGGTTACGCAGGCGGGCCGGCCGAGCTGATCGGGGGCATGCGCAAGATCCAGTCGCAGTCGACGTCGAACCCCTGTTCGATCAGCCAGCACGCGGCGCTGGCGGCCCTGAACGGCCCGCAAGATTTTCTGGCCGGCAACCGGCAAGTGTTTCAGCGCCGGCGCGACCTTGTCGTCGACGCCCTGAATGCCGCCCCCGGCATCACCTGCCCCACGCCGGACGGGGCCTTTTACGTATATCCCTCGATCGCGGCCTGTATCGGCAAGACCAGCCGTGGCGGGCAGCGGATCGACGATGACGCGGATTTCAGCGCCGCGCTGTTGGAAGAGACCGGCGTCGCCATCGTGTTTGGCGCCGCCTTTGGCCTGTCGCCGAATTTCCGCGTCAGCTATGCCACCTCTGACGCGGTGCTGGCCGAAGCCTGTGCCCGCATCGCCGATTTTTGCAGCGCATTGACCTGAGGATCGCCGACATGGCCGCAGACTTGCCGGACTATTATTTTCGCGTGCGTGAAAACGGCGCCTTCGTCTATCGCATCGATGTCGAGAACCGCCAGCGCCGGATCGAGATGGACCAGATCGCCACGGTCAATATCCGCAATGGCGAGGTCAAGGCGCATGGCGACCGGCGGCTGGGCCCGGCCGACGAGGCGGCGATTACCGACTGGATGGCGACGCGGCGTGCAACGCTGGCCCGGCGCGACATCGACGATATCCGCCGCACCATCGACCACCTGAACCTGACCGCCCACTGGGCCCAGTCACGGGCCACCGACGAGATGCTGGCGACAATCACCGACGATCTGCTGCTGGCGATGCACGATCTGCGCAGCGTTCTGGTGCGCAAGAAGGCCGACCGGATGACCAGGGACCGCAGCTGAGGGGCGCGCGCGGTTTGCGCCGCCTACAGCGGCGCGCAGGCCGGGGGGCCCTGCCCCCCATGCGCTGGCGCGCATCCCCCCCGGGATATTTCCGGGCAGAAGTAGCAGGCAGGGTGCGCGCGCGCGGGTCAGTTAGCGGGAACGCGGAAGGTCGTGCTGGCCCAGAGACTTTCCCAGACCGGGCCGGTTTCGAATGCCGGTTCGATGGCACGCAGGACCACGGCATCGAGAAGATAGACCACCCCGGGCCGGACCGGGACCGTCGCGCGGCCGTTGCCGTCTGCGGGAACCGTGGTCTTTTCGACCGTTTCGCCGGAGCGGGCAAAAACCTCGATCTGGGCATCGCGGCGCGGCGCGCCGTCGTAGAAGACCTGCAGGTCGATGCCGTCGGACATGTTGTCGGTATAGGGGTTTTCGAGCAGCACGATCTCGGTCAGCAGGCCAAAGCGGGCATCTTCGCCGGCGCCGTCGCCGACCGCGATCAGGCTTTTGGCGTAGCGCGAATAAAACTCGCTGAACCCGCTGTCGGGCAGGCCGCGGCGGGCATGTTCGTCGAGCACCCAGGCCGCGCCCTTGTGGCGCACGAAGCTGCGGAATTTCTCGGGGTCGGACCAGGTGATGCGCTGGTCGGTGGTGACATGCAGCACCACGTTCAGCCCGTTGCCCAGTGCCGGCACATCCATGGCCGGGCGGTCGCCCATGCGCATGGAGACCGCTTCGCGCTGGTCGCCGCGGACGATGTCGAACAGGCGGAACTTGGGCGGGAGATAGCTGAAGGCGACGCCTGTGAAGCCCTGACCGACCCGCAGATCGGCGACGATATTTTCGCCCGGGGCGATCTGAAACTCGTGCGGGTCGATCCAAAACTCGTGGCCTGTTGCGGCGGTTGTGCTAAAGCCGGCCGCGATGGCAAGGGCAATCAGGCAGGGTATCCGCATGGTCAGGCATTCCTTTGGGTGGGTGATAGACAGGGTGCGCCCGGCGGCCATGCTGTCAAGTCTTGGCCTGTGGTTTTTTCTGGCCTGCGCGGCACAGGCGCACGAGGTGCAGCCGGCCATTGCCGATGTGCTGATCGACGGCGACGTCCTTTCGGTGACCATCGAGATGCCGCTGGAACCGGTGATGGCCGGGATCGATCTTGACGGCCTGCTGGACACCAACGCCTCGGCCAAGGCGTCGGAAAATGACCGGTTGCGGCATCTTGAGCCCGGCGATCTGGAGGCTGGCTTTCGCGCCTTCTGGCCTGAGATGCAGGGGCGGCTGGTTCTGCGATCGGGCGGGCGCGATATCGTGCCGGACCTGGCCGAGGTCACCATTGGAGCGGTGGGCGACCCGGCACTGGCGCGGGTGTCACAGTTGCGCCTGACCGCGGCATTGCCGGCGGGGGGCGCGCCGCTGGTCGTTGGTTGGCCGGCCGACTATGGCGCGCTGGTCGTGCGCCAGATGGGTGTGGGTGGCGACGGTTACACCGGGTACCTGACCGGCGGCAGCCTGAGCGACCCCATCCCGCGCGCCAGCGCCGGAACCCAGACCGGGCTGAGCGTTTTTGCCAATTATGTCACCATTGGCTTCGCGCATATCGTACCCAAGGGGCTGGATCACATCCTGTTCGTTCTGGGGCTGTTTTTCCTGTCGCTGAAGATGCGGCCGCTGTTGCTGCAGGTGTCGGCCTTTACGGTGGCGCACACGATCACGCTGGCGCTGGGCATCCTTGGCATCGTCACGATCCCGGCCGCGGTGGTCGAACCGCTGATCGCGGCCTCGATCGTCTATGTCGGGGTCGAGAATGTGCTGACCCGGGGGCTGTCGCCGTGGCGGCCGGCGGTGGTGTTCATGTTCGGGCTGTTGCACGGGCTTGGCTTTGCCTCGGTCCTGGGCGACATCGGCCTGAACTCGGGCCAGTTCGTGATTGGCCTGGTGGGCTTCAACCTTGGGGTCGAGTTCGGGCAGCTAAGTGTGATTGCCGCCGCCTTCGTGCTGGTGGCTCTGCCGTTCGGTGGCCGGCGCTGGTACCGGCGGCTGGTGTCGACGCCGGCGTCGGTCGCCATTTCGGCGGTCGGGGCGTGGTGGGTCGTAGAGCGGACGCTGCTGTGAAGCGGTGCGCGCTGACGACGAGACGCCTGACGCGGCCTGAAATCATGGATTTCGGCGCGTCCGGCGATGCACATTGGATCCGGCTGAACGCAAAGCGCCGGTGGCGGGCCGGTCAGAAATTCTGAACCGTCTTGGCCAGTCCGAAGGCCGAGCCAACGATTGACAGCGCCTTTTGCAGCGAGTTCACCGGGCTTTCGGTGCTCATCACCACGTCGCCGGGCATGATCTGCAAATTCTTGGCCGCGAACAGGCCATCGGCCGAGGTCAGGTCGATCGAAAACACTACCTTGTCCTCGCCCGGGCCGGCCACACTGTCGGCAACGGCGCCAGTGGGGTATTCGCGCAAGACAAGGATGCCGCCCGCATCGGCGGATGAATCGGCGACGCCGCCGATCTGGGCAATGGCCCTCAGGGCCGTCAGATCCTCGGTCTCGAAATAGAAGACGTCTTCCTTGCCCGCCGCACCCAGCGACAGGAAAAAGCGCGTGTCCTCTTCCACGATCACGGTATCGCCGGGGACCAGCGTCGCGTCGAGCGAGGGATCGTCGAAAAGACGCTGGGCCTGGATGCCATAGACGTTATGCCCGCGCTGCAGCTTGATCCGGGGGTTGCGGGTTCCGTTGGAAATGCCGCCGGCTTCGGCGATCAGGGCAAGGACCGAGAAATTGCGGTTGGGCAGTGAATAGGTTCCCGGCGAGCTGACCCCATCCACCAGATCGACCGCGTTCTGGCGGCCCTCGTTCACCGTCAGAACCACCTGCGCTGTCGGCGCGATCGTTGAAATGGCGTCCTGAACGATGATCCGGGCATGCTGGGGCGAATTGCCCGACACGGCGACGTTGCCGACGTAGGGCAGGAACAGTTCGCCACGCGGACTGACCAGAAGGTCGCCCAATGTCGTTGTGCGCTGGCCGGGGCTCATCAGCAGAGAGTTGTCGCTGCTGTCCCAGATCGTGACATTGACGACGTCGCCGGCGGCGATGGCTTGCCCGGACGTGCCGTGGCCGTGCGGCAACCAGCGCAGCTGCGGTTCGCTGTTGACCGCGGGCCAGGTTGCAATGGCCGGCACCATGGCGCGGGTAACGGGATAAAACGCGATGCCCGATTCAGACTGGGCCACTTCGCGCTGAATGTCGGCCCGGATCGCCGCCCCTCGGGGCAACTGATCACAGCCTGACACGGCCAGCGCCGCCGCAAGCGCCAGCGGCGCGGCTATCTGATGCTTCATTCTGCCCTCTCGGCCAATTCCTGGCTTCGCTTTCATGTTGCGGCCACGATACAGTTCGGGAGACAAGAGGCAAATGGTTGCAACCGCTTGACAAATTTTCGGACGGGTTTTGGCATGAATGCACCAGTCTGGCTGGGGGCCTCGGGCCGGGTGTCGCGGCTGGTTCTGGCACGGCTGCGGCTGCGCCCCATTCTGGTGGCGCGTGATCCGGGCGCAGACGGTATTTGCTGGGATATGGACCAGCCGCCGCCCGACCTGCCACAGGCCGCGGGCCGTGCCCTGTTCGATTTCTCAGGCGTGACGCCGCGGTCGGGGGGGGATCCGGGTCGCAACCTGTTGCTGGCCCGGCAGGCGGCGGTGGCGGCAAGGCGTTGGGGGGCTGCACATCTGTTCCTGACGTCGTCGTCGTCGGTGGTCGGCGCCACCGGGCCCGGCGGGGTAGACGAGGCGCGGGCCCACGCGCCGCTTGGCGCCTATGGCCGGGCCATGGCGGCGGTTGAACGCTGGGCGGACGAGGCGGTGCACGCCGTGCCGGTGACCGTGCTGCGGCTGGGCAATGTCGCTGGCGCCGGCGCCCCGTTCGACAGCGCGGCGGCGCCCGGGCCGGTCAGGCTGGACAGGTTCGCCAACGGTCAGGGCCCCGTGCGCAGCTATGCCGGGCCGGCCGGGCTGGCGAAGCTCGTCGTGACGCTGACCGAGCGGGTGCGGGCCGGCCAGCCCCTGCCCCGGTTGTTGAACGTGGCCGGGCAGAGACCGACGGCAATGGCCGACATTCTTGCGCACCTTGGCAAACCGGTAGACTGGACCGCGGCGCCGGCCGAGGCCGTGGCCTGCGCGGTGCTCGACACCACGCGGCTTGAGGCGCTGGCGCCCGGCTGCATGGGCGACGGCGACGCCGGCGCGCTGGTTGCCGATGTCATGGGTGCGCGCGCATGACCTGGTCCAAACGGCTCTTTGATCTGGCGGTGGCGGCGGTCATCGCGCTGGTGCTGGTGCCGGTCTGCATGCTTCTGGTCCCGGTTCTGCTGGTCAGCTCGGGCCGGCCGCTGCTGTATGGGGCCGAGCGCATGCGCAGCCCCGGCCGCGCCTTTCGCCTGTGGAAATTTCGCACCATGCGCCCCGACCCGAATGACCATGGCGTGTCCGGCGGCGACAAGAACGCCCGGGTGACCCGTGCCGGCCGGTTCCTCAGACGCACGCGCATGGACGAGATCCCGCAGCTGTGGAATGTCTTTGCGGGCGACATCAGCTTTGTCGGCCCGCGCCCGCCATTACGCCAATATGTCGAAAGCTTTCCGGAACTTTATGGCGAGGTGCTGAAATCGCGGCCCGGCATTACCGGCCTGGCAACACTTCGCTTTCATGGTCGGGAAGAACAACTGTTGCGCAGGTGCGCTACGCCCGCGGAAACCGACCGCGTGTATCGGCGGCGTTGCGTGCCGCGCAAGGCCCGGCTGGACCTGATCTATCAGGCTAACCGCAGCCTGTGCCTTGACGTATATCTGCTGGCGCAAACCGCCGGTCAGATGCTGGCCGGTCTTGTGGCACGACGAAAGGGGCGCTGAACAGCGCCCCCCGTTTAACCCCACACCACCCTGATGATATCAGGTGGTCGTCGTGGTCGTCGTGTTCGAGATCTGCTGGATGACGATCGTGAGGGTGATCAGCGCGGTCAGCGTGATCGCCGTCGCACCCACCGTGATCCCACCAAGGACGCCGGGCAAAACCACGGTTCCGGCTCCGCCGCCAACACCGGTCAGAATGGTGCCTTCGATGCCTTGCGCCGACGCAGATGTCGCAACACCAAGGGCCAGTCCAGCGGCGAGAACGACGCCTGTCATTTTCTTCATGGGAAACTCTCCAGATCCAGAATTTGCGTCAACTATAACAAAGGCCAGCATCCCCGCAAGACCAGCCGGGTCATTGTTGCACTTTCTGTACCACGATTGCACCAACTATCGGGCCCATCCACTGCCGGCTTTGGCGGAACGTGTCGTCAGGCCCCAACCAGTATGTGTTGGTAAAGGACCGGCCCGCGCCCTGGCATGATTCGGTAACAGCGCGAACGCCATAGGACATCCCGAGTATCTCGATCGTCTCGGGCCCGCTGTCGACCATGGCGCAGTCATAATCCTCGCGGACCATGCTTTCGTCACCCAGCCGATAGAAATGTGTGCGCGTGAAACTGCCGCGCACGCTGCGCGCATCGGGGACCAGCGCCGATTCCAGATCCTGCTGCATCCCGCGAGTAGCCGCCACCATGCCGTCATGGCGAAAGGTCAGCGACACGCCATCGCCGCTGAACCAGGTCGTGTCGGTCCCGTTGGTCACCGACGGCCCGATCACCCCCACGACCCCGGCGTCGACCATCGTCACCAGAAGAATTGGCGCCTCGAAATTTCGCAGGCTGTCGGCGGTGGCCAAAAGCTCGGCGGTGCGCGCCTCAAGCTCGGCTGCACGCTCGGCCCGGGTCTTCGCGACGACCTCTTTCAGCGCGCTCGGCAGTTGCTTCAGCACCGGGTCCTGGTCGGACGCACAGGCCGAAAGCAGCATCAGCAGCGCCAGTCCGTGCCGGGCAGAAACCATCATCGCCACACCCGCCCCCAACTGTCGTCCAATCCCTCGCCGTGATAGTCCTCGACCGTCTCGAACAGGCGGTATTCGCTTTCCAGCCGCGCGCCGCCGTCGCGTTGGATCGGGCGGAGGACGGTTTCAAACTTGCGGCGCGTCGGCGCCCCCGAGAACCAGGACACCGGGATCTCCAGCACGATCCCCTTGTCGAAGGCCCCTTCTCCGAACTGCGCGGCGCTGACATCGGTGAAGGTCGCGAAGGCCCCTACCTTCCAGCCGTTGGCAAACTCGCGGGCCAGCGTGAAGGTCGCCCCGACATCGCCGGCCAGATAGCGGCCGACATCGACCTGACCGGTATAGCCCGCCCCAAGATCGTAATAGGCCGACACATGGCCGGTGGCGACCTGATAGCTTTGAAAGTCGAACAGCATGTCAAAGTCACGCTGGGCCACATAGGCCAGATCGGCCCCCAGCGCGAAGCGGCTTTCCACCGGCTTCCACAAAAGCTCGGCCTGCACCCCGCCGAACATGCGTTCGAGATAGCCGCCCGACAGCCGGCCATATAGGTTATGCCCCGGGCTGAAGAAATAGTTCGCCGTCAGCCTTTCGATGGCCGGGTCGCCCTGCTTGTCGTAAAGCGCGGCAAAGGTGCGCACGTTCGGCAGGGCCGAACTGCCAAAGCGCGTGGTGTCGGACAGGTTGCCGAACGCGCGCTTGCTGACGACCCCCGAAAACACCAGGCCCGGAGTCGGTTCGAACTCGGCCGTGGCCCGCAGGCCGACATCGGCCCGCACCGGCACCTCCGGGTCGAAATAGCTGGCGCGCGAATAGGGGCCGATGCCCCAGCGAAAGCGCGGGAACAGCGCCGCGTTGCGGACCGCGCCGTCCGGTTCGGGACCCGCGTCTTCCAGCACCGCCGCGGCGCGCAGCAGGGCCGCGCCGTCGGGCGCCGTCTCGAACCGCTCGATGTCGCTGCGGCTTAGGACCACGGCAGCAGCGGGCAGGCCGACCTCGGTAACCGGCACGATGCGAAAGGTCTCGATGGTGGCCGGCAGGGTCCAGGTCATCGCCCTTGCCGCCCGGCCGATGGCCTGCGCGCCAAAGGAATACCGTGTGTTCCTGACCCGCAATTCCGCCGTCGTTTCCGTGACCGCCAGGCTTTCGACGATCAGGCCGGCAGGTTCAAGCCGCACCTTGAGATCGCCGATGAACTTGTTTTCGGCGTTGGGCACATCGACCCAGGCGCTCGACCAGTATTCCGGCGATGTCTGCCGGTCCGGGCGCGGGAAGATCGCCGCTGGTGCCGCCTCGTGAAAGGCCGGCGCCGGCGGGTCGGCGGGGTTGAAGGACAGGGCGAACTTGATCCCGATTTCCGAGCCATAATTGTAATAGGCGCCGACCGAACCGCGCCGGCCAACACGATAGCTCAGCCCGAAATTCAGGGGCGACCGCCGGGTGATGATCGCGGTGGTGGAATTGCGGTTCAGCCCGCCGCCGGTTTCGGCGGCATAGGCGTCCGAGGAATATTCCGCGACCAGTTTCAACCGCTCGGACGCCTGCCATTCAATGCCGGCAAACGGCGCCATCGGCCCCCGGAACCACTGGTCCCAGTTCGGCGCGCCGCCGCGCCCCACCGCACCGCTGGTTCGCGGGCCAAAGGGTTCGCCGATCGCGCCATAACTGCCCATCCGGCCCCAGCCCAGCCCGGCCGAGACCCGCAGATTGTCGCCCAGCGTCTTGGTGGCCACCAGATATTCCGAGGAATAAAGCCCGGTGCCCGCGAAATCCTGAAGACCCACCTTCAGCGCCGGCCAGTACCGCCCCTCGTCGAGAATGCGCAGGCTGACATCAAAGCTGCGGTCGTAATAGTCGATAAAGCTGCCGACGTTGACGTCCATCAGTCCCGCATAGCGAAAGCTGCCCTCGATCCTTGGCGACAACTGGAAACTGAGGGTTCCGCGCGTCGATCCGCCAAAGCTCGACACCGTCAGCGAAAGCTGCCCGTCGGGCATGCTTGTCGCCATGGGCATGTCGATATGGCCAGGCGTTCCGTAAAAGCTCAGATGCGGCCGGTCGCTGAAATCAAAGGCCTGCGCCGTTCCGGCGGCCACGCCCAGACAGACGGCAACGCCTGCCGCGCCGGACCTGCCCAACCTTGACCGCATCGCTTCGCCTCCGCCCCTTGTCGGGACCTTGCCAGTTTCCGCGAACCTACACGGCCCTCGCGAATTATCAACGTGTGCCGGGTCACATTTGGACATGTCAGGGCCAAAATAGACCATATGTGGGAAGGACGGTTCGCTCAGCCCGCGTCGACGGCGATATTTCCGGCATCGGCGGGCGCATAGCCGTCGACAAACCGCACCGCCAGATCACGCGCCGAGCTGTCGTCGCCACTTGTCACCGCCTCGCGAAGCGAGCGAATCGCCTGCGCCACCTCGATCTCGGACGGGCTGTCGTCGCGGGCGGCGAAAATCTTTTCATGGGCCGTGGTGAGGTGACCTTCGCCGATCAGCAGTTCCTCGTGCAGCTTTTCCCCGTCGCGCAGGCCCACGATCTTGATTTCGATGTCGCCGTCGGGGTTGTCGTCGCCGCGCACGGTATAGCCGGCACCGTGGATGACCTGCCGCGCAAGGTCGGCAATTCGCTTGGGCTTGCCCATGTCCAGAACAAAGACCTCGCCGCCGGTGGCGAAAGATCCCGCCACCAGCACCAGGCTGACCGCCTCTTCCGGCGTCATGAAATAGCGGGTGACATCGGGATGGGTCAGCGTCACCGGCCCGCCGCGCGCGATCTGTTCCTGAAACAGCGGCACCACCGAGCCCGACGACCCCAGAACGTTGCCAAAGCGGACCATCGCGAAAATCGTGTTGTTCGAAACCCGCGCCAGGTCCTGCACCACGATCTCGGCCAGCCGCTTGCTGGCGCCCATGATGTTGGTCGGCCGCACCGCCTTGTCTGACGATATCAGGATAAAGCGTTCGACACCGGCATCGCGCGCGGCCCGCGCCAGTGTCCAGGTTCCCAGAACGTTGTTGGCCATGCCGACCAGCGGGTTCTGTTCGACCATGGGCACATGTTTGTAGGCGGCCGCATGAAAGACCACGCGAACGTCGTTATCCTCGATCAGCCGGGTCGCAAGCCGCCGGTCGCCGGCCGATCCCAGAACCGGCACAACGCTGGCGCCGGATTCCTCGGCCAGCGGCAAAAGCGCTTTCTCGGCCTCATACAGCGCCAGTTCGCTGATATCGAGGATCACCAGCCGCGACGGCTTGCACGTCAGGATCTGGCGGCACAGTTCCAGCCCGATCGAGCCGCCGCCACCGCTGACCAGAACGCTGCGCCCGCTGACGTTGGAACATCCCGACTGCATCGAGCCGCTGTGCGATGCCCGGCCCAAAAGGCGCGCGGGCGGGATCGGAACCATCTTGTCTATCAGTTCTTCTTCGCCGATCAGTTGCGCAAAGGACGGCAGCGCCTGAACTTCCAGCCCGGCCTTTTCCAGCCTGCGGGCGATTTGTGTCAGCTTGGGCGGCGACAGGGACGGCATGGCCAGAAGAACCCGGTCGACATGACGCTCTTCCACGATCCGGACAATGTCGACCGGCCGCAACACCGGTAGACCGGACACCGACACCCCCAACAGCGCGGGGTTGTCATCGACAAAGGCCACCGCCTCGATCGAATCGTGGGTCGTGAGCGCGCGTGCCAGCTGCATTCCCGTCGTTCCGGCCCCGTAGATCAGCACGCGGCGGCGGGGGTTATGGCGGCGATACAGCGCCAGCAGCAGTTCCAGCATCACCACCCGGCTGGTGGCGGAAAACAGGAAATAGACGATGAAGAACACCACAAAGCCGCCGGTGGACAGCTCGGCGCTGCTGGCCATATGCAGGATGGCATTGCTGACCGAAACCAGCAGCGCCAGCAGCCCGATACGCGCCAGGCCGGGCACGTCATAGGCGTTGAGCCGGATGTTCGGAACGCCCAGAACCGTGGAAATGGCTGCCGTCAGCACCAACAACAATGGCAACTGCAGCGCCGCGCTGGCCAGGGCGCCGGGTATGTCTCCGGTCGGCAACTGAACGGCCAGCGTGAAGACATAGGCCACGGGGACCAGTGTCAAGTCGACCGCGAGCAGGATCGCGCGTTTGCGCGGGCGGCTCATCGACAGGAGCGAATGTCTAAGTCTCGCAATCATCAACCGGCCTTAGAAACGTCCAAACAAATACCCAGCACCGGTATCCGGCGAACAGCCGGCCCGCACCCGCGACACAGACCCATTAACGAAAAACTTGGCAGCAGCAGGCACCGGCACCTTACCGGCAACAATCAAGACCACAACAAGGCAAAATTCTCTCCCGGCCGCAACAATGGTCCGCAATTTGCGCCGAATACGCGGTTTTCCGCATGTTTAGGCAAAGGTTTCCCGCAAAATCGGCCTGAATTCGCCGGATGCCGGGCTTGACAGCGACGTGACGACGCACGCACTGCGGTGCACAGCATTCCAGGCGTCAGGGCAGGCAAACATGCGAATCGCAATGATTGGAACCGGTTACGTGGGGCTGGTGTCTGGCGTCTGCTTTTCCGATTTCGGACATGACGTGGTCTGTGTCGATCTTGACCCCGGCAAGATTGCCATGCTGGCGCGGGGCGAGGTGCCGATTTACGAGCCCGGGCTCGGCACCGTCATGGCGCGCAATGTGGCCGCCGGGCGGCTGACCTTTTCCACCGACCTGCCCGGCGCGGTGGCCGGGGCCGACGCGGTCTTCATTGCCGTGGGCACGCCGACACGGCGCGGCGACGGCCATGCCGACCTGAGCTATGTGATGGCGGCGGCCGAAGACATCGCGCGGGCGCTGGCGGGCTATACGGTCGTGGTGACCAAATCGACCGTGCCGGTGGGCACCAACCGCGAGGTGCGCCAGACCATCCGCAAGACCAACCCGGCCGCCGACTTCGACGTCGCCTCGAACCCGGAATTTCTGCGCGAGGGGGCGGCGATCGAAGATTTCATGCGCCCCGACCGGGTGATCGTGGGGGTGCAGAACGACCGCGCGGCCGAGGTCATGGCCGAGGTCTACCGCCCGCTTTTCCTGCGCGACTTTCCCATCGTCACCACCGACCTCGAATCCGCCGAGATGATCAAATACGCCGCCAACGCCTTTCTTGCGACCAAGATCACCTTCATCAACGAAATCGCCCGCCTGTGCGAAAGGGTCGGCGCCGATGTGAAGCAGGTGTCAAAGGGCATGGGGCTGGACGGACGCATCGGCAACAAGTTCCTGCATGCCGGGCCCGGCTATGGCGGGTCGTGCTTTCCCAAGGACACGCAGGCGCTGGCGCGGATGGGGCAGGATGCCGCCGTGCCGATGCAGATCACCGAGACGGTCATCAAGGTCAACGACGAGACCAAGCGGCGCATGGTCGACAAGATCACCAGCCTGTGCGGCGGTAACGTCAACGGCAAGACGCTGGCCGTGCTGGGCGTGACCTTCAAGCCCAACACCGACGACATGCGCGAGGCGCCGGCGCTGACCATCGTTCCGGCGCTTCTGGGGGCCGGGGCGCGGGTGCGGGTCGTCGACCCGCAGGGCCGGCCCGAGGGCGAGGCCCTGTTGCCCGGCGTTGCCTGGGTCGATGACCCCTACAAGGCGGCGCAGAACGCCGACGCGCTGGTGATCCTGACCGAGTGGAACGAGTTTCGCGCCCTCGACCTCAAGCGGCTTGCCCGGCGCATGGCCACCCCGCGCATGGCCGACCTGCGCAACATCTATTCGCTGAAAGACGCAAAACAGGCGGGGTTCACGGGTTACACCGCCGTGGGCCGGCGCGATCTGGAGGCGTAGGGCGCCAACCGCGTCTTGACGCCACACCGGCATTGCGCGGGCGTTGTTTCAGCGTTTCGGGTTTGGCCC
>CAYYMJ010000001.1:53007-55645 GCA_964472855.1 uncultured Rhodobacterales bacterium
CTTGACGCCACACCGGCATTGCGCGGGCGTTGTTTCAGCGTTTCGGGTTTGGCCCGATCCCGGCAGGCGCCGCCTGACGCGTTGAAATTGATGATTTCCGGCAGCAATGGGTGAATCAGGTCTGACGCGAGGCGCTTTAGCGGTCACAATGGCCGCGAGGAGACCGCCAGATGACCATTCGCAACCCGATCCTGCCGGGGTTCAACCCCGACCCGTCCTTTTGCCGCGTGGGCAAGGACTACTACATCGCCACGTCAACCTTCGAATGGTATCCGGGCGTGCAGATCCACCATTCGCGCGATCTGGTGACCTGGCGGCTTGTGGCGCGGCCGCTGAACCGGGCGGCGCTGCTCGACATGCGCGGCAATCCGGATTCGGGCGGCGTCTGGGCACCCTGCCTCAGCCACGACGGGGAACGGTTCTGGCTGGTCTATACCGACATGAAGCGGCTGGACGGCGCCTTCAAGGATTCGCCCAATTACATCACCGCCTGCGACCGTATCGACGGCGACTGGTGCGACCCGTGGTATGTGAACAGTTCGGGCTTTGACCCGTCGCTGTTCCACGACGACGACGGGCGCAAGTGGTTCGTCAACATGCGCTGGAACCATCGCGGCCCGGGCACCGGCGGCAATCCGGCCCACGCCAGTTTCGACGGCATCGTGTTGCAGGAATGGTCGCCCGATACCGGGCTGACCGGCCCGGTCACCAACATCTTCGACGGCTCGCCCCGCGGCCTGACCGAGGCGCCGCATCTGTTTCGCCACGATGGCATGTACTACCTGACAACGGCCGAGGGCGGCACCGGATACGCCCATGCGGTCACGCTGGCGCGGTCGGCCAGCATCACCGGCCCCTACCAGTTGCACCCCGACGCCCACGTGCTGACCGTGTCTGACCCCGCCCACCCCATCCAGCGGGTGGGCCATGGGCAATATGTCGAAACCCACTGGGGCGACTGTTACCACACCTTCCTGATGGGCCGGCCCATTGCCGGACCCGACGGCAGCGGGCGTTTCTGCCCCCTTGGCCGCGAAACCGGGATCGAGCGGGTCACCTGGAAAGACGGCTGGCTATATGCCGAGGCCGGCCCGGCCCCGCGCGTCGCGGTGCCGTCGCCGGTGGCAACAGCGCGCCCCGCGGAACCCCATGCCGAGCATACCGCCTTTGCCGACCCGGCCCTGCCGCCGTCGTTCCAGTGGCTGCGCACCCCCGACAGCGGGCGCATCTGGCGGCTGGACCCCGGCGCGCTGACGCTGATCGGCCGCGAAAGCATCGGCAGTCATTTCGAGCAGGCGTTGGTGGCCCGGCGGCAGGAACATCACGCCTATGTCGCCGAGACGACGCTGGATTTCCTGCCCGACAATTACCAGCAGGCCGCGGGGCTGACGACCTATTACAACCGCCACAAGTTTCACGCCCTGCTGGTCAGCGACGACGGGGCCGGCGGGCGCATCCTTGAAATCAGTTCGTGCCCCGGCGACTGGCCCGACGGCGCCCTGACCCACCCGCTGGACCGGCCGGTGGCGCTGGCAGACGGCCCGGTGCACCTGCGGGTCAGGGTCGACGGGGCGCGGCAGCAATTCTTCTGGCGCCAGCGCGGCGACTGGCGGGCCATCGGCCCCAAGCTTGACGCCAGTGTCATCTCGGACGAGGGCGGGCGCGGCGAACACGCCAGCTTTACCGGCGCCTTCGTGGGCATGGTTGCCTTCGACACGTCCGGCATGGCGAAAGAGGCCCGCTTCACCCGCTTTGCCTATGTCCCGGACGACGGCGCGTGAGGTGCCAGATCTGCACATACGCGCTGGGCTCGGGCAAGGTCACGACGGTGCTTGGCTGCGCAGAGATTTACGAGGCGCCGAACTGGTCGCGCGACGGCGCGCACCTGCTGGTCAACGGAGGCGGGCGGCTGTTTCGCCTGCCGCTTGACCGGCCGCGGCTGGAGCCCGTCGACACCGGCGCGCTGACCCAACTGAACAACGATCATGGCCTGTCGCCGGACGGGCGGATGTTGGCCATCAGCGACAAGACCGAACACGGGCAAAGCGCGGTCTATGTCCTGCCGGCCGCGGGCGGAACGCCCCGGCCTGTCACGCCGGCGCGGCCCAGCTATTGGCACGGCTGGTCGCCGGACGGGGCGACGCTGGCCTATGTGGGGCGCCGCGACGGTTGCTTTGACATCTGCACCTGCCCTGTCGCGGGGGGGCGCGAAACCCGGCTGACCAGCGGCTTCGACCACTGCGACGGCCCCGACTATACCCCCGACGGCCAGTGGATCTGGTTCAACGCCGAGCGCGGTGGCCGCGTGGACCTGTGGCGCATGCACCCCGACGGCAGCGGGCTGTCGCAAATGACTGACGACGCCACAGTCAACTGGTTCCCGCACCCCTCGCCCGATGGAAAACACCTGCTCTACCTCGCCTTCCCCCCACGAACCCAAGGACACCCCTTCGGCAAGGAAGTGACCTTGCGCCTGATGCCCGCCGGCGGCGGCCCGGCGCGGGACCTCGTCGGGATATTCGGCGGACAAGGCAGCATCAACGTGCCCTGCTGGGCGCCCGACAGCCGCGCCTTTGCCTTCGTGCGCTACCCGCGCAGCGACGGCGGCTGGTAAGATCACGGTGCGGGCGGGGCCAGC
>CAYYMJ010000001.1:55745-72957 GCA_964472855.1 uncultured Rhodobacterales bacterium
GGCCAGAGCCGGTATTTCGCCAACGCCGACTATCTTGAGGGGCAGATCGACGCGTTGGCCGCCCACCGGCCCGGCTTGCGCCACGTCATTGCGATGTGCGCACCCGTCCACGAGATCGACCTGTCGGCGCTTGGGGGGCGCTGGGGCGCTGGGGGCGACTGGCGTGCGCCGGTGTGAACGCGCGACCAGCTTTCACCTGACCCGGGTCGAGAGGCCGGTCATGGTCGGGCTGCCGCGCCGGAAATTCCTGCGCCGGCCGGCGGGGCGGTCTGGCCAAGCCAGCACCGGGCCGAGGCGGAACTCAGCCCGCCAGCCGCCGCCAAAGCGTCGTGACGATGAAAAGCCCCAGCGCCGTCGAAACGATGGCCGGGCCCGCCGGCGTGTCGAACTGCCAGGACACCGACAGCCCGCCCAGCGCGGCGGCGATGCCGATGACAACGGCCAGCACGGCCATGGCTTCGGGCGTGCGCGCCAGCGGGCGCGCCGCCGCCGCCGGCAGGATCAGAAGCGCCGTGATCAGCAGCGCGCCAACCACCTGAATGGCGATGGCAACCGCCACGGCCAGCGCCAGCGTGAAGACGCGACCCTCGCGCCGCGCGTCGATCCCGTCGGCGCTGGCAAGGTCGGGGTTCAGTGTTGCGGTCAGCAGCCGCTGCCAGCGCCACAGCATCAGGCCGCCCAGCAATATCGCTCCGCCCCAGATGACGGCCAGATCGGTCTTGCCGACCGCCAGGATGTCTCCGAACAGCCACGCCTCGGGGCGGATGGCGCGCCCGGGCAGCGCCGCCAGCGCCAGCAGCCCGACCCCCAGCGCCCCGTGGGCCGACACCGCCAGCATGGTGTCGGTGCCTTGCGTGCGCCCGCGCAACCCCGCCACGGCCAGCGCCATGCCCATGGCCACCACCAGCACCGCCAGCATCACCGGCAACTGCAGCGCCACCCCAAGGGCCACGCCCAACAGCGCCGCATGCGCCGTAGCGTCGCCGAAAAAGGCCATGCGCCGCCACAGCAGGAACGGGCCCAGCAGCCCGCCCGCGACGGCAACGCCGATGCTGGCCAGCACGGCGCGCACAAGGAAATCGTCGAATACGGTCATGGCAGGGGCCGATGCTGGCCGTGATCGTGCCGGTCGGCATGGTCGTGGCTGTGGTCATGGTGGTGGCGGTAGATGGCCAGCGTGCCGTCAAGATCGGCGCCGAACAGTTCGCGGTATTCGCGGGCATTCAGCACCGCCTCGGGGGCGCCCTCGCAACAGATATGGCCGTTGAGGCAGATCACCCGGTCCGAGGCGCGCATCACCACATGCAATTCGTGGCTGACCATCAGAACCGCGCAGCCGGTATCGTCGCGCAACCGTTCGATCAGGTGATAGAAGGCGGCGGCACCGGGCGGGTCGAGGCCCTGGGTCGCCTCGTCAAGGATCAGCAGCGGCGGGCGCGGCAGGATCGCCCGCGCCAGCAGCACGCGCTGGAACTGACCGCCCGACAGGTCGGCAAGCTGGCGGTCGCCAAGATCGCCGGCGCCGACCAGATCCAGCGCCGCGCGCGCCTCGTCCGCCGTCACCCGGCGCGGCAGGCCAAGGAACCGCGCCGCGGTCAGGGGCAGGCTGCTGTCCACCGCCAGCCGCTGCGGCACATAGCCGATGCGCAGCCCGGCCGGCCGCACGACCCGCCCGGCCGACGGGCGAACGGCCCCCAGCAGCGCCTTCATCAGCGTGGTCTTGCCGGACCCGTTGGGCCCGACGACGGTGACCACTTCGCCCGGGTCGATCGACAGGCTTACCCCGTTCAGCACCGGCAACCCGGCCTGGCGCACGGTGATGTTTTCGGCTGAAATCAGCGCCATGGGGTCAGGTTGCCTGGCAGGCGGGGCACAGGCCCTGCGCCTCGACAACGGTGCTGTCGATACGAAAGCCGCCCGCCGCGGGCGCAAGCTGGCGCGCATCGCTTTCCGCGACCATGCCGCAGCCGCGACAGATCAGGAAGGCGGGGTCATGGGCGCAGCCGGGGCGCGCGCAGGCGATATAGGCGTTCAGCCGCTCGATCCGGTGGGCAAAGCCCTGATCGGTCAGAAAGGCCAGCGCCCGATAGACGGTTGGTGGCTGGGCGCTGCGGCCCTCGGCCACCAGGCGTTCCAGAAGGTCATAGGCGCCGATGGCCCGGTGCGATTCAAGCAGGATTTCAAGCACACGCTTGCGCGCCCGGGTCAGTTGCAGTCCACGCCCGGCACAGGCGGCTTCGGCCGCGGCAAGGGCGGCGGCGACGCAGTGGCCATGGTCATGGTCCCGGAATGTTTCAGCCGCGCTGGCCATGGGGCGGATCCGCTGTTGCATGCAATGTTATAATGTTGCATTCGATTGACCCCATGTCCAGCGCGAGTCTTGCCATGCGCCATCTGATCGCCGGCCTGTCGCTGCTGGCCACACCCCTGCAGGCCGAGCCGGTCGCGGTTGTGACCGATATTGCCCCGGTCGCGGCGCTGGTGGCCGAGGTGCAGGCCGGGCGCGGCACTGTCGCTGCCCTGCTGGGCAGCGATGCCGACCCCCACAACGTGACGCTGCGCCCATCCGAGGCGCGGGCCCTGCAATCGGCCGGCCTGATCGTATGGATCGGGCCCGAACTGACCCCGTGGATGGCCACGGCGCTGGACCGTCTGGCCCCGGGGGCGCCGCGGCTTGGCCTGCTGGATCTGGCGGTCACCCAGCGGCAGGCGCGCGCCGACGAGGGGCATGGCCACGAGGACGGGCGCGAGGACGGGCGCGGTTTCGACCCGCACGCGTGGCTCGACCCGGACAATGCGGCGGGCTGGCTGCCGCTGGTGGCCGAGGCGCTGGCCGACGCCGACCCCGACGGGGCCGCGCACTATCGCGCCCGTGCGCGGGCCGCGGCGCGAGAGTTGCAGGCGATTGCCGGGCCTTCGGTCGCGGCCGGCACCGTCTATCTGGCCGAACATGACAGTCTGGCTTACGCAGAAGCCGCGCTGGGGATGACATTTGCCGGCGCCCTGAGCGACGCAGACGGGCAGGCGCCCGGCGCGGCGCATCTGGCGGAGTTGGTGGAACGGGCCGGCGACACGGGCGCCGGCTGTCTGGTGCACGAGCGGGCGCGACCCGGGCCCGCCGCGCGGCAGTTCGCCGCCGACCTCGGCCTGACGCTGGTGGCCGTCGACATTCTGGGCGCCGAGATCGCGCCCGGCGGCTATGTCGCGTGGTTCGCGCGCCTGGGCACCGACCTTGGGGCGTGTCCCTGACCGGTTGCGCCGCGCGGGCGCGCGACGCGCAAGGGCGGGGGGCGCTGCCCCCCGCACCCCCCGAAGTATTTGCAGAACGATGAAGCCCGCGGCGTTTGGCGTTTGACCTGATGCAGGCGGCGTCGGGTGGGTCAGGCTTGGCGCGAAACGCTTTGGCCGTCGAGCACCTTGCGGGCGACGCGGAAGCATTCGAGGGCCTGGGGCACGCCGCAATAGATGCCGATCACGTGGATGATGGCGCGAATTTCTTCGGGCGTGACGCCGTTGGTCAGGGCACCGCGGCAGTGGATTTCCCATTCGTGCATCTTGCCCAGCGCGCCGATCATCGACAGGTTCATCATTGACCGGGTTCGCGCGTCGATGACGTCGTCGCCCCAGCCGAAGCCCCAGCACCAGGCGGTCATCGCCTCTTGGAAGGGGCGGGTAAAATCGTCGGCGGCGGCCAGGTTTTTTTCAACATAGTCCGCGCCCAGCGTGGCCTTGCGCTGTTCCAGCCCTTTCAGGAACAGGTCTTCGTCGAATGTGCTCATCTCAAGTTTCCTTTGCTCAGCATGTTCTGGATCGACGCCTCGATCCGGCCGGCGCAACAGGCCGGGCGCCGGTTGCGTGGGCGGTTGGGGGTGTGGCGGCGACGCGGCCGACCTGCCGGGGGCGCACGGTGGCGTTGGCGGCCATCAAGGGCGCAAGCGGCGCAGCTTGTCGGTTTGCCGGTGCCAGAGCGCGGTGACGACGAGGGCGGCCAGGGTCGGAGGCTGGCCGCCGATGGCCACCGCGTTGTCGGCGAGGCGGCGTTCGTGCGTCTGCATCCGGCACGGCAGTTGTTCGGTCACCAAGCTGTTCGCGGCGGGGCGGTTGCGCATCTGTTCGCCGCGGGGGCGGGGGATTTCCAGCGCGACGTCGGCGGCGGCGCACACAAGCCGACGCTCGGGACCCGGGTCGCGCGACAGGCCGAAGCGGCGGCCCGGATACATGGTGATCGCCGGCATCCGGCCGAGCCCTTGCCCGCGTTCGACATCGTCCGGCAACGGTGGGCCCATGAAGGGCGCGGGCCGTTCCTGTGGCGAAGGTGGCGTGGTTCAGCGCGCAGTGGCAGCATTCCGAGTAACTTTCGACCGACGCCTTGCAGTTGCAGTTTTCCGGCCCCTCGACCCATTCGATCGGCGCAAGGCTGTCGATCATCGGGCTGTATTCGGCCGGGTCGGCGCGCATGCCGGCAAACCAGGTGTCCACGGGCCCGGCGGCGGCGGCGTCGAGATTGACGAAGATGAAGCCGCGCAGCAGTTCGGTCCGCACCGGGGTGAGGCAGATGTCGTTGCCGTCAAAGCGCGGCGTCGATCTGGTGTTGGGTTCGGCGCGAAAACGGCCGTCGGGTTGGCAGGTCCCCGCGGGGTGGGGGCCGACGACAACGCGGGCCTTGCCGCTGTTCTGCACCAGCTGGTGGGCCCGGTGCTGGCTGACGTTGTAAAGGGTCCGAATCTCGCCGTCGCGGCCGCGGATGCAGAACGGGCTTTTGCCGGCTATCCCGAAGCTGAAATAGCTGCCCGTCCCGGCCAGCTGGCTGACGCGGCCGCCATATTGCCAGCCGCGCGACAAGAGCCCGGCGCTTGCCCGCGCCAAGAACGCGGCGTCGGTGTAATAGCGCGCCTCAAGCGACCTTGCCGGCATTTGCCTGCCCTGAACCGTCATCGTCAGCCCTCACCCTCGGCGACACAGATGCCCGGCGCCGGGCGTCGGGCGTGATAGCCTTCGACGGATGAGACCCATTCTCGCCGGCCGCCGCAATCACGAAGGCGACAAGCGCCTCGACAAAAGCGGTCACGGCGACGGTCGAGATCGAGAATTCCCGCGTGTCCGAGGGCACGACGAAAGGACATCCTTGCCTTCGCCCGCGCCTGTGCCGGGGTTGGGTTTGCGGCCGGGGTTGGGGTTGGGGCCAGGGTCGGAGCCGAGGTCGAGATCCTCAACCGCTCAGCCGATTGGCGCGCGCTGTCGCTGAACGGACCGCGGGCCCGCGACATCCTTGGCGCCTGCACGCCGGCCGATCTGTCGAACGCCGGGTTCCGCTGGCTTGCGGCGCAGGCCATCGACATTGCCGGCCACCGCCTGCGGGCGCTCTGCAGGTCCTGTGCGGGCGCGCTTGGGTGGGAGTGCCACGGCGACCAGCCGGGCGATCACACCGCCTGTCGCGCGATCCGCGCCACCGGCCGGGCCCATGGCAGCTTCAACTACGGGCCCTTCGCGATGAACGTCATGTGCATGGACAAGGGCTTCAAGGCGGTGGGCGAGTTGACCAATGCGGTGATCCTGCCCGAGGCCGGCGTCATGCACCTGGTCAAGTTCGACAGGGGTTTCACCGGCAAGACGGCGACCCGCGCGGCGCTGGAGCGCGGCGGCCCGCGCTGGCGCTGTGTCTGTCTCGAGGTCGCGGCCGACGGCCGGTCAGACGGCAACGGCGGCGAGGCGGTGCTGAGCAACGGCCGCCAGGTCGGCCGCGTCAGCGCGACCGCCTGCGGCTCGTCGGCGGCCAAACTGCTGGCATTGGCCTGACGTCGAACCGGCGCTCGCCGCGCCCGGCACCGCGCTGGCCGTGGTCGTTATGGACGAAAACCGCGCCGCGAATGTGCTAGCCGAACCGGCCCGTGACCCGGCTAACCTGCTGCCACGCACCGATGCCAGCGAGGTTGCCGCGCAATGAGCACGACGATGAAGGCGATGGTCCTGACCGGACATGGCGGGCTGGACCGCTATGAATGGCACGCGGACTGGCCGCGCCCCGAACCCGGGCCGGGCGAGGTGCTGATCAAGGTTGGTGCCTGCGGGCTGAACAACACCGACGTCAACACCCGGTCGGGCTGGTATTCGAAAACGGTGAGCGCGGCCACGACCGGCGACGCCTATGACCAGGTGGACACGGCCGACCCGACATGGGGCGGCGCGCCGCTGGTCTTTCCCCGCATCCAGGGCGCCGACCCGGTGGGCAAAGTCGTGGGCCTTGGCGCCGGCGCCGACCCCGCGCTGATGGGCTGCCGCGTGCTGGTCGACGGCTGGCTGCGTTATCACGACCAGGACCGCCGGTTCGCGGTCAGGGGCTATTTCGGCAGCGAATGCGACGGCGGCTATGCCGAATATACGGTGGCCGACCATCGCGGGGTGATCCCGGTCGACAGCGACCTGAGCGATGCGGAACTGGCAACCTTTCAATGTTCGTCCACCACGGCCGAGGGCATGCTGTCGCGCGCCCGGGTCGACGCCGGCGATACCGTGCTGGTGCCCGGCGCCAGCGGTGGTGTGGGCAGCGCGCTGGTGCAGCTTGCCCGGTTGCGCGGGGCCCGGGTGATCGCGCTGGCCAGCGAGGCCAAGCACGACGCGCTGGCGGCCCTGTCACCCGACCGTATCCTGCCGCGCGGCCCCGCCGACCTGCGCGCGGCGCTGGGCGACGAAAAGATCACCGTGGTGGCCGACGTGGTCGGCGGCAACTATTGGCCCAACCTGATCGACATCCTCGAACGCGGCGGGCGCTATACCTGTTCGGGCGCCATCGCCGGGCCGATGGTGAATTTCGACCTGCGCACCTTTTATCTGCGCGATCTGACCTTCACCGGCTCGACCGTGACCGCGGCCCATGTGTTACCCGACGTGGCGCGCTATATCGAGGCCGGGCAGTTGCAGCCGATGCTGGCGGCGGTCTATCCGCTGCGCGACCTGCCGGCGGCCCAGACCGCCTTTGTCGACAAACGCCACACCGGCAATATCGTGGTCTTGCCATGACCCGCACCGCGTTCGACAGGCTTCTGGACAGCGCGCGCGTGGCGCATGGGGACCGCGCGGCGCTGGCCCGGTTCTGCCCCTTCCCCGACGACCTGGCGCCGCAAACCGTCACCCCGTTTTCCACGCCACCCGCGGCGGCGGTCGCGGCCGACACCACCATCGCCGCCTGCGACGACCCGCTGGCCCGCGCCTTTGTCGACGCGGCGCCGCTGGCGATGTGGCGCGAAACCTACAAGGGCACCGACATCGGGCAGGATTTCCACGACCGGTTCGGCTGTTACTGCCTGATCGGCAGCGGCGGCGCTTGGGCCAGCAACAAGATGGCGGCCTATTTCGTCTATATGCCGCCGGGCATGTGGTATCCGTTTCACCATCATCCGGCGGAAGAGCTTTACCTTGTGCTGGCTGGCGGGGCCGAATTCCTGAAGTCCGGCGACAAGACCCGTTTCCTTTCGGCCGGCGAAACCGCGTTTCACGCCAGCAGCCAGCCCCACGCCACTCGCACGCTGGACGCACCGCTGCTGGCCTATGTGCTGTGGCGCAACGAATTCGGCATCAAACCCGTGCTGACCCGGAACGGAGATATATGAGCCCGGCGCTGCCGCCCGAGCGTTTGGGCCCTGCACGCGGGCTTGCGGGGCCATGTCGGCAATTTTGCGCCCGACATTGCAGCCTTTCGCGGCCCCGGTCTGGACGCAGAGCACGCCCGGCGTCCGCTGCCGCATCGGCACCCGCCGGCGGCGGGCCGGTCGGCGGCGTTGCAACATCAGATTGCCGCCCCCCTGCTGCCGGTGGTCGCGGCGCTGGTGGCGGCGGCCCCGCTGCCGCACAGGGCCCAAAGCTATACCGCCGTCGCCGACCCCGGCATCGACGCCGACCGCATCGCCAACCATGCTTGGTGCACCCTCGTCGCCCCGTCGGGGCCCTTGCCGGGCAACAGTGTCCGGCTGGCCATCGGCTACCGGGAACACGGGCTGCGCTATCCCCGGCACCGGCACAGGCGCGTTGAGAACTACCTGACCCTGACCGGATCAGCCAACCAGGCCGCGGACGGGCGCGCCATGGTTTGGGGCGGGCCCGGCACCACGATCCGCCGTTATTCCAACCCCACGGCGCCACCTTTCCCGCCGCGCCGCCGCTGGCCGCGGCCTTCCGGCGCGGAACCGGGATCAAGGCCAAATCGGTGCTGGAAGAAGAATGACAACCACGCGGATCACGGCCTGTCAGACCGGGGCGCCCATGCCGGCGGCACCCATAGCCCGGTGGGCAGACAGCGCCATTACCGAGACGCCAGGCAGGACTGACCGGCCAGCGACCGAGTGCACAATTATTGCGCCGCCTGCCGGCATCGCCCAACGCGGGTGGCTTTGCCCCCCGCACCCCCCAAAGTATTTCTGGAACAATGAAGCCGTGCGCCCCGGGGTGGTTTCCCATCCCGGGGCGACTTCACCGTTCACGGTCATCGGCGCTTCCGCCTGTACCGTGACACCGAGGTTTGCCGATCGCGGTAAAGGAAGCATTAATTTCATTGTTCGCAAAATACTTCGGGGGTGCGGGGGCGGCGCCCCCGCTTGGGTCGGTGCGCGGAACGCGCGGCGAAAACCGGAGGCCATCGTATGAAAATCCGCAAGATCACGGTCCATCGGTGCGTCCTTGTGCTGGAGCATCCCTGCTGGCCGTCTGGGGGCGGCTGAAGTTTGAGAGGCCCGACGCGACGTCCGGCCCGACGCTGCTGGCCACGGGGATCCTGAGGCGGTCGAGGCCATCCAGGCGCAGTTTTCCCCAGGCAAGACGGAGCAAACCGCACCGCGCCCCGGCGCGCGCTGCGGCAAGGCGGCGTCCGGGTTGGCGCGCATTATGGCGGCAGTGGTGCCTGCATTCCCCCTGGGCGTGCGGCGGCGCTGTTCGCGTCCCGCATTCCCAAAGGGCGCGGACGCCAACCCCTAGCGCAATTCGCCGATCTCGCGGTGGCATTCGATGCTGTGCCCGGTGCCGTCGTCTTGCCGGGGCGGGTCGACCGTGTTGCAGGTGCCGGGGATGGCCAGCGGGCAGCGCTGGTAAAACGGGCAACCGACCTCGGTCAGCGACACGCCTCCGGCGATGCCGCTTCTGGCCTCGCGGGTCGCGGTCGCTTCTTCCAGCCAACCCACGCGCGGTTCGGGGACCGAGGATATCAGCAGCCGGGTATAGGGGTGGTAGGGCGGTGACAGCACCTTGTCGGTTTCGCCCTGCTCGGCCACGCGACCGGCATAAAGCACCACGATTTCATCGGCGAAACTGGCCACCGTCGACAGATCGTGGCTGATGAAGACAAACGAGACCCCGGTCTCTTTCTGCAGCCGGGTCAGCAGGTCGATCACGTTGGCGCCGACGATGGTGTCCAGTGCCGAGGTCACCTCGTCGCACAGCACCACTTCGGGGTTGGCGGCAAGGGCACGGGCCAGATTGACCCGCTGCTTCTGGCCGCCCGACAATTCGCCGGGATAGCGGTCGGCGAATTGGGTCGGAAGCTCGACCATCGACAGCAGTTCTTCGACGCGCTCGCGCTGCTTTCTGCCTTTCAGCCCGTGGTAAAACTCGGACGGACGGCCAAGGATGTCGCGGATGCGCTGGCGCGGGTTCAGCGCGGTGTCGGCCATCTGATAGACGAACTGCACCTTGCGCAACTGGTCCCGCGACCGCTGTTCCAGCGCCGGGGCCAGTTGGTCGCCGTCCAGCATGACGGCACCGGCGCTGGCCGGCAACAGACCTGCCATCACCCGGGCCAGCGTGGACTTGCCGCAGCCGGATTCGCCGATGACCCCCACGGTCTTGCCACGCTCGATGGCGACATTGATATCGCGCAGCACCATCACCGCCGGCTTGCCGCCGGCCCCGCGGCCATAGCCGGCATCGACGTCGCGCACTTCCAGCGCCGGATCGTCGCGCAAATGCTCGTCAGACGATGCCTCGCCCTGGCCCGGTTCGGGCAGCGGTCGGATCGCCGCCATCAGGCGCTTGGTATAGGGATGCTGCGGATTGTTGATGATCAGGTCGGTCGGGCCGGCTTCCTTCACCTCGCCGTTATACAGCACCACCACATGGTCGGCGATCTGGGCCACGACGGCCAGGTCGTGGGTCACGTAGACGGCTGCCGCGCCCTCTTCGCGGATCACCTGCTTGAAGGCTTTCAGCACTTCGATCTGCGTGGTCACATCCAGCGCCGTGGTCGGTTCGTCCAGCACCAGCAGGTCGGGATCGCCGCACAGCGCCATGGCGGCCATCAGCCGCTGAAGCTGACCGCCAGACACCTGGTGCGGATAGCGGCTGCCGATCGTTTCGGGGTTCGGCAGTTCCAGCGCATGATACAGCGACAGCGCCTTGGTGTTGGCCTCGGCCTGGGTCTTGGTGCCGTGCAGGACCGGCGCCTCGGTCACCTGTTCGTTGATGCGGATCGACGGGTTGAAGGTGGCGGCGGCGCTTTGGGCCAGATAGGCGACGTTTTCGCCGCGTGCCGGGCGCAGTTCGTCCGTGGTCTTCTTTGACACGTCCTCGCCCAGCAACAGCGCCTGCCCGCCGGTAAATTCCAGCCCCGGCTTGCAATAGCCCAGCGCGCTGAGCGAGATCGTGGTCTTGCCCGAGCCGGATTCACCGATCAGCGCCACCACTTCGCCGCGCCGCACCTTGAAGCTGACGCCCTTGACGATATGCAGATCGGCCCCGTCCTCGCGGACGGCGCTGATGCGCAGGTCTCGGGCCTCGAAGACGACGTCGTCGGTTTGCGTGTCCTTCGCCATGGTCACATCCTCTTGGCAAGCTTGCCGCCGCCATGGGCGGACACGTCATCGACGATCAGGTTGATCGAAACGGTCAGGGTCGCGATGGCCAGGGCCGGCGCCACGATGGCAAAGATCGAGTCGCCATATTGCAGCGCCCCAAGGTTTTCCCGCACCATCGAGCCCCAGTCCGCCTGTGGCGGCTGCACGCCAAGCCCAAGGAAGGACAACGACGAGATGAACAGGATCACGTAGATCAGGCGCAGCCCGAAATCGGTAATCAGGGGCATGCGCGCATTGGGCCAGATTTCGCGGGTGATGATCCACCAGCGCCCCTCGCCCCGCACCTTGGCCGCCTCGACAAAGTCAGACACCATGATCTCCATGCCGATCGCCCGGGCCAGCCGGAACACCACCGTGGCATAGATCAGCCCCGCCGTCAGGATCAGCACCGGGATCGACGATCCAACGGCCGCCACCACGACCAGACCCAGCATGATGGTTGGCAGGCTGAGGAAGGCGTCGTTGACCCGGCTTAGCGTCATGTCAACCTTGGGTCCCGAAATCGCCGCGCCGATGCCCAGCACCACACCGGTGAAATAGGCCAGCAGCGTGGCGGTAAAGGAAATGCCCAGCGTGCGCCCGGCGCCGAACATGATGCGCGACAGCACGTCGCGGTCTTCCACGTCGGTGCCCAGCCATGCACCGGCCTGCGGCACCTGGAATTCCTCGTAAGCGTCGGGGAACGGCAGGTCGTTTTCGGCATAGGGCGCCAGCCATGGGCCAAAGACCGCGACGATGACCCAGAAGGCGGTGATGGTGATGCCGATCCAGCCGACGATTGTCGGGCGATAGCGCTGGGTCGGCGGTGCGTCGGGCAGTTCGTCAAAGCTGACATCGGCTGAAAACGGCGCGACGAAATGGTCTTGGGCTGCGGGGGTGCTGCTCATTTCGGGTGCCTCAGGCGTGGGTTGGAAGCAAAGGCGGCGATATCCGCGATCAGCATCAGGATCACGTATGTCAGGCAAAAGATCATGCCCAGCCCCTGGATCAGGATAAAGTCACGGGTCTGCACGCCCTGAACGATCAGCGTGGCAAGACCGGGATAGCCGAAATAGACCTCGACCACGATGACGCCGGTCACCAGATAGGCCAGGTTCAGCGCCACCACGTTCACGATGGGGCCGATGGCGTTCAAAAGCGCATGGCGCAGGATGATGCGCCGGCGCGGCACGCCCTTGAGAATGGCCATCTCGATATAGGGCGAACTCATCACGTTCAGCACCGCCGCCCGGCTCATCCGGATCAGCTGGGACGCGATGACAAAGCTTAGCGTGGCAATGGGCAGGGCGAAATGGGCGATCAACTGGAACAGGCCCTTGCCCTCGGCACTGCCAACAACAACCGCGTTGCCGATGCCCAGCGAAAAGACAAAGATCAGCACCAGCAGCGTGGCGGTAAAGAATTCGGGCGCCGCGACCAGCGACACCGACACGAATGTCAGAACCCGGTCGTATAACGAGCCCGGGAACATCGCCGCCATGATGCCCAGCGCCAGCGACACCGGCACGCCGATGGCGGCGGTCAGGACACTGACGTAAACGGTGTTCAGATACCGGTCGGCGATCAGGTTGGTGATCGGCACGTCCGAAGCCAGCGAATGGCCAAGGTCGCCGCGCACGAAATCCCAAAGCCAGCTGAGATATTGAATATAAAGCGGCTGATCCAGCCCAAGCCGTTCGCGGAACGCGGCGACATTTTCAGGTGTCGCGTTCTGGCCCAGGCGTATCTGGGCCGCGTCGCCCGGCAGGATCTTGGTGCCGATGAAGATGATCAGCGACACGGCGACAACCGTGATCAGACCAATGCCGATACGTTTCAGGATCAGGGACCACATCCCCACACCCCCCTCGGATTATTATTGATTATCGTTGTCGAAAAAGCCCCGCGCCGGGTGCGGCGCGGGGCTGGGATTTTCAACGCATCAGGCGTCTTTGCGATAGATGCTGACCGGAGCCTCGGCACCGCCGAAGTTGTTCAGCGGCACGTGGGTCAGGCCGCCCACATGGTCGGCAACCGCGTCCACGTAGTTGCGGTGCGCAGGCAGGGCCTGGCCGTTTTCTTCGTGGATCATGGTCTGCAGGTCGCAGTACATCTGACGGCGCTGGTCGGGGTCGGTGACGCCGCGAACCTCGACCAGAAGCTGCTCGAACTGTTGGTTCTCCCAGCGGGTCTCGTTCCAGGCGGCCGACGGCGCGAAGGCCAGCGTCATCATGATGTTGGCGGTGGGACGCATGTTCCACGATGCCACGGCGATGGGCTCGACCAGCCAGACCGCGCCCCAGTAGCCGTCGGTCGTGACCTTCTTGACATCGAAGTTGATGCCGACCTTCTGGGCCTCGCGCTGCATGAACAGACACTGTTCCACCGCGCCCGGCGCCACCTCGGCCGCGACAACCGGAACGGCGGTCGAACCGATGTCGGTCTGATCCCAGTGCCATTTGGCCTTTTCCGGGTCCAGTTCGCGCTGGGGAAGGTCAGCGCAATAGTCGAAATAGGCCGCGTTGATCGGCTGGTCGTTCCCCAGCGAACCCTGCCCCTTCAACACGCCCCTGACCAGGCGTTCGCGGTCTTGCAGCAGCTGCATCGCCTTCCAGACATGGGCGTTGGACGAATTGTTGCCCCCCATGTCCAGGCGCGGCGCGATGTTGATATAGGCACCTGCCTTCAGCGACCAGACATCGCGGCCCGCGGTGCCAGTCACCTGATCGATGGCTTTCGGCGGCAGGTTGGCCATGGCGTCGACATCGCCGGCAAGGAAGGCGTTGAGCCGGCTGACCGAGTCGCCGATGCCGTAATGCTCCAGCTCGTCCAGATAGCCGCCTTCGCCCCAGTAGTTTTCAAACGGCACGCCAACGGCACGCACGCCGGGCTTGAATTCCTTGACGCGGTAGGGACCGGTGCCGACGGCGGTCGAAAAGTCGGTGGTGCCGTCTTGCAGAATCTTGAAGTGGAAGGTGCCCAGCGCGATCGGAAGGTCGGCGTTCGGCGAAGACAGCACCGCGCGAACCTCGTGATCGTTGACCTTTTCCCAGGCGTCGATCATCGACACCAGCGACGACGCGTTCGACACCGAATCCGCGCCCATGTGGCGGTTCATCGAGTAGATGACATCGTCGGCGGTGAAGGACTTGCCGTCATGCCATTCCACGCCTTTGCGCAGCTTGAAGGTCCAGACGGTGGCGTTGTCGTTGGACAGAACCTCTTCGGCCAGTTCGGGCTCGTAGCCCAGCGAGTCTGTCAGGCGGGTCAGCGAGCCATAGAACATGCGGCCGCGGAAATAGTCGACGGCCGAGGTGAACAGCGCCGGATCGAGCGTGTCGTTGGGGCCGTGCTGGTCGCCGGCAAAGATCAGCTTGCCGCCGCGCTTGGGCGTATTGGCCCAGGCTTCGCTGGCGGTGCCGAACACCGTGCCCGCCGCAGTCGCGGTGGCCCCGGCCGCCATCATCCAGCCCATCACCTGACGCCGCGAGGCGCCGCGCTTGACCATGTGGGTCAGAATTTCGCTGTCGCTGTAACCCAGCTGTCCGAATTTGGGATCATTTCTCTTCATGATTCGACTAAAACCTCCGTGTCGAAGTCGTGCGCCGCGCTTTGAAGTGGCAGCTTGTACGGCTTGGTGCCGCGGTTATGGTCCAACTGTGGACCGGTGGCGACGCTGATTCCCAGAAGAATCTGCGGAATTTCCGAGATTTGACCGGCGTGGTCTCTGCTTTGCCCGGCCGGCGTCCGGGTTTTCCTGGTCACCCGTTCCGGCACCCGGCGGCCAGGCGGCCGGCGGGGTTGCCGCCCGATGACTTAGGGCGCGGGCCGCCGCTGACCAGTGTCCGTTATCGGGCCGGCACGGGCGATCCGCGGCCGTTTCAGTCTGTTTGCGACCGTCTCCCCCCCTTGCCAAGCCTAATGTCGCAAACAGGCCAGTATGGTCCATTCGCGACATTCGCCGGTCAATACACGGCGTCGCCTTGTCCGCAAAAGGGATCGACCGGGTTTTGCCGGTTCCAGGGCTGGCGGCCAAGCAGGCAGTCCAGCACCGCCGCCTGCATGGCCGGTGTGGCGGTGTAGGCATTGACATAGGCCGGCACGCGCGGCGCGTCATACAGATGATACGGGTGCCCGAACGAGATCATCAGGTGCGGTGTCGTGTGCCAGTCGCGCTGCATGGCGGCGATGAAATTGCCGGTCAGCCCCAGCCAGTCAAAGAATATCCGCCCACGGGTCAGCAGGCTTTCGTCGCCCGACAGGATCAGCACAAGGTCGAAGTCATCCGGGCTCTGGCCCTGCCCGGGCTGATGGTCGGTCACCTCGAAACCGGCCTTGGCCAGCATCGCCGGCAGGGCAAAGGGCATGGGCTGGGGCAGGAAGGGCAGCACGATGCCGCTGGACATCACGAGGATGCGGCGGTGGCGATCGGGCGACAGGGGCAACAGGCCCTTGGTATCCTTCACCAGCGTCGGGGCGCGGGCGATGGCGCGCGCGGCGGCCGGGGCGGCGGCGAGGGCCGCATACGGGGCGGCTGCGACGGCGGGCGCCGGGGTGGCATCGCGCGTGCGCGCGCTGGTGGCCGCGGCTGCGCCCGCGCTGGCCAGCCCCAGACGCGCCTTGAGCGCGAGGAGGCGGCGCAAGGCGGCGTCAACCCGCGCGTCCGTCAGCCGCCCGTCGGCCAGAGCCGCCTGCAGAATGTGCATGTCGGCGCCAAGATCGGTGGCGAACAGGATCACGTCACAGCCATTCTGGATGATCTCGGGCAGGCAGGTCTGGCGCGGCGCCCACGCCCCCAGCCCGGCCATGGGCGTGGCATCGGACACGATCACGCCGTTGAAGCCAAGCTCGCCGCGCAAAAGCCCCTGCAACAGCGGCGACGAAACCGACGCGGGGCGATAGGCCTCGACCCCGACCGTGCCGGCGCCGGCGGCAAAGCCGATATGCCCGGCCATGACCGACAGCACCCCGGCGGCGATGGCATCGCCGTAAAGCCGCCCGAAGCTGGCGCGCCAGTCGTCCAGCGACAGGGGCACCTGTGTCGTGACGAGGTGCTGGTCGCGGTCGTCATAGCCCTCGCCCGGCCAGTGTTTGACCGTCGCGGCGATGCCGGCCGCCTGAAAGGCCGTGGCCTGGGCCAGCGCGTGGCGGGCGATGCGGTCGGGGTCGGCACCAAAGCTGCGGGTGGCGACGATGGGGCTGCGAAAGGCGGCGTTGATGTCGACGACCGGCGAGAAGGCCCAGTTGACGCCGTGGGCCCGGGCCTCGGCCGCCATTTCGGCGGCGACGGCGGCGGTCAGGTCGGGGTCATCGACGGCGGCCAGAGCCAGCGGGTTGGGAAACTCGGTGCCGCCCCGGATCGACATCAGCCCGCCCTCGATATCGGCGGCCACCAACAGGGGCAGCGGCGCGGCGTCGTTCATCGCCGCGATGGCGGCGCGGCTGGCGGCGCTGTCGGCCGAGGGGCGCAAGGTGATCCCGCCGGGGCCAAAGCGGGCGATGGCGGCGCATTGGTCGGCATCGGCCGGGTCGCAGTTCAGGTTGAACAACTGCGCCAGCCGCTGGTCGGGGGTCAGCGCGGCAAGGCTGTCTTCGACCCAGCCGGTCTGGGCCGGGGTCAGGTGAAACGGGGCTGTGGAAAGATCTGGCATGGCCGCTCAGCCCGGTTGGTGGTGGGACAGGGAGAGAATCGGCATCTGCGCGATCGTCGCGTCGGCGCGCCCTTCGGCGATGCCCGCCTTCAGCGACCCAGGCGGCGCCCACGCCAACCGCGTTACGACGCCGCTATCACGCGCCACCTGCTGGTAATTGGCGGTATCCCCGGCGCCGTTCCCGGTGGCAACGGCCAGTGGCATCGGATTGCCGTCAACCGCGCCGGCGCGCGAGAAATCCGTCATGGCGACATGCAGCGGCAAGCCCGCCATGTCGTCGCCAGCCTGCCGCCGCCTGGTCCCGGCGACATCGGCCGTGGCAAAGGTGCCGGCGTCGGCGTGCGCCATGGACAGGAAATCGTTCGAGATCGCGTCCGTGTGCCCCGCGCCCGGCGCGCCGAGGTGAACCACATTCTCGCCCGGAATCCGCGGCGCCGGCCGAACCCGGGCGGCGGCGTCGCGAATGCCCGAGGTCATGATGTTCAAACGTTGCTGCCGGGCATGGCTGGGCGTGCGGCGCGGCAATGCGGCGACCATGGTGCCTGTGGCAGAGGCAACCTCGGCCCCCAGCGCCCGGGTTCTGCCGGGCAACGTGGTGGCGAAGCCGATCACCGCCGCGGCGCGACGCAGGCCGGCCATCACACCGTCAGACCCGCGCATCGGCGCCTCGACATCGGCCGAGGGGTCCGCGCGCTGCGCGACGATGTCGCTGGCCGCGGCAGCCTCGCGGGCCGTCGCGACGGCGGC
>CAYYMJ010000001.1:73057-94163 GCA_964472855.1 uncultured Rhodobacterales bacterium
CGGCGTCGACATCGGCGCGCGACCGGTCGGCGACCACATTCAGCGCAAGGGCTCTTTCCGGCAGACGCCCGACCATGGCACCGCCTATCGGGCCCATGGCGACAAAGCCGATTTCGGGTTCAGACATACCGCTCTCCTTTTCCGGGCCCGCATGTTGCCGGTTCTTGCAATGGATACGGGTTGGGCCTTGGGCACAATAGGGCGGGTCGGCAGGGCGGGTCGGCAGGGCAGGCGGTGCTGGCCGATGCGGGGCGTCGTCGCCGGCCGCCGGCGGGTGTCTTTCCACATGCCACGTCGGGGGCACCGGCTGGCCGGTTCGGTGTCCGGCGCCGCCGCCAACGCGCAAACCCGCCAGCCCGCCAATTCACCAGCCCGCCAATCCACCAGCCCGCCAGCCCGCCAGCCCGCCACGTTATCGGCGACGCGGCCGCCCCCGGTCATCATTGCCGTTTATTTCAGGTTGCCGCAGCCGGTCCTTGATAGCGCCGGGCGGCGATGCCCCGCCAGGCACCCTGCGGGTTTGCGCGGGTCGCTTACAGCAGGATCGTGACGATGCCGGGCCAGACCAGCATGACCGACAGCGCCAGAAGCTGAATGCAGATGAAGGGCAGGACCCCCCGAAAGATGTCGGTCAGCGAAACATACGGCGGGGCCACCGATTTCAGGTGAAACGCGGCAGGCCCGAAGGGCGGCGACAGCAGGCTGACCTGCATGTTCATGCAGAACAGCACCCCGAACCAGACCGCGACATGTTTCGCGTCAAGCTGGCCGATCAAGCCGATTTCGTCGATCGGCAGCCGCTTGACGACGACCAGGAATACCGGGACGATCAAAAGGACGATCCCCACCCAGTCCATGAAGGCCCCGATGATCAGCAGGACCAGCATCATGGTCGGCAGCACCAGCATCGTCGGCATGCCCCAGCCCACGATCATGTTGGCAACGAACACCGGGCCGCCGGCCAGCGTGTAAGCCCCCGCCAGGGCCGCCGCGCCTATCGTCACCCAGACGATGGCGCCGGTCGAACGCAGGGTGCGTATCAGCGCGTCCCAGATCAGCGCGACCGACGCTTCGCCCCGGGCCACGGCGATCACCAACACCGCCAGCGCGCCCATGCCCGCCGCCTCGGCAATGCCGGTGACGCCGCCATAGATCGAGCCCAGCACGACGCCGATGACCGCGAAGGGCGGCACAAGGCCCTTGCCGTGTTTCCATCCCTCGCGGCAGCGGTGGCGCCCAAAGACGAAAAGGGCCAGCAGCACACAGATTGCCAAGACCCCGAGGATATAGGGAATATCGCCCGGCATGCCCCAGGTAGTCGCCGTTTCGCCTTTGCCCGGCACGTTCCGGCCGGCGATCGTGAGAAGGACTGCCCGCAAGAGCAACAGGGCCGAAACGCCGCCCAGCAGCAGCGCCAGAAAGGCCCCGAACAGGCCGGCCTTTTGCTGGCCACGCGCGGCGCCTTCCCCGGGCTCGGGCAATGGCGCCAACGACGGGTTCAGGTTCACCCGCAGCACGATGTAGGCGATGATGAAGGACGCAAGCATCAACCCCGGGACGACCGCCCCGGTGAACAGGGTCCTGACCGGGGTTTGCGTGATCAGCCCATACATGATCAGCACGATCGACGGCGGGATCATGGTGCCAAGGCTGCCGCTGGCACAGACGGTGCCGACGGCAAGTTTCCGGTCATAGCCCAGCCGCAACATCTGCGGCAGGGCGATCAGGCCCAACAGCACGACCGTGCCGCCGATGATGCCCGACATGGCGGCCATGATCACGGCCATCAGCAAGGTGGCCACAGCGATGCCGCCGCGCAGACCGCTGAGCCAGAAGCCCAGCGCGTCATACGTCGCCCTGACAATGCCCGTGCGTTCAAGCAGCGCGGCCATGAAGATGAACAGCGGCACCGACAGCAGCACATGTTCGGTCATCAGATCGAAAATGTTCTGGGTCAGGGAATGAAATGCTTCTGTCCCCGGCCGCGATGTCAGCATTCCGGGTATCCGTTCGGCTTCGCAGGCGGCGAAATTCCGGACATGGCACCAGGGATCGGTCAGCAACGCAGGCTCGAACCTCATCACCAGCACCACAAGCGCCAGCGAAGCCGACGCCAGGCCCAGCGGCATGCCGATGGCCAGCAGAACGATCAGACCCAGGACCAGGACGATCGAGATTGTTCCGACGTCCATCCCTATTGCTCCCTTGCCCACGCGCCGTGGATCCTGGCGCGCGTGACATCGGTATCTGCGACACCGCTGCCGCCGACAGCGCGCTTGATGGCCTCCAGTTCGTCGTCGCCGAAATCGTCGGCGGCCGAATGCAACACCGGCTCAAGGTTCCAGTCGTTGATCAGGTTCAGAACCGACTGAAGCGCGACCAGGCAGACGACAATCAGAATCGCCGGCTGAACCGTGGCGAGGATCCGCGCGTCGAAGGCGGTGCCGAACATCTCCCAATTGTGGACTCCGGTGACAAACACCTGCTTGTAGCTGCCAAGCATCATGCCGATGGCAAAGATGACGAAGATCGCTGTCCAGATGGTGTCAAAAATCCGCTGCAACCAGCGCGGCGCCAGGTCGTGCAGTATGAAGATGCGGGTGTGACCGCGTTGCTGCATGGCGTAAAGGCCCGAGCACAGGAACACGAAGCCGCCGATCCACAAGGCCAACGGGTTCGCCCAAAGCGTCGGCGCCTCGAATGCGAAGCGCCGGAAAACCCCGAACAGCATGACGCCGGTCATCGCGATGATCAGCACCATGGCGACCCGGCCCACGAAGATCGCGAAACGATCGATGGCCCGCCACGCCTGAAATTCCATGCGCGTCGCCTTGACCCCGCGCACGCCAAGCACCGCGAACAGGACAATCAGGACCAGCGCCGCCCAGTCGAGAATATCGGCAGCGCCGCCGAACAGTCCCGGCGGGTTTGGCGTGAGGTCCGCGGAATCGGACTGGGCCAGAACCTGCGCCTGTCTCGATGGGTCCGAATGCGGCGCCAGCGTCAGCATGTAGGCCGGCATGTGCCAGATCGCAAAGCCCGCCGACACAACGAAGCCGGACGGAAAAAACCACTCCCGGATGCCACCGGTTTCCTGTCGCAACGTGTGCCCTCCCCTTCAATCACGCAACGCAATCGTGGCGGATGAAATCCCGGACCGGGCAACGCCCGGCCCCGGCGCCGCCAGCAACGGAAAACCGCCCGCCGCCTGTCTTCACCCGATCCTGAACATCAGGGCCTGTTAACTCTGTTTCATTACGCCGATTAATGTTAAGTATCTGTTATGAAACAGCTAACAAAAGAACAATTCGCGCCCGTTCTGCCCGTCCAGAAGGTTGAGCGGCGGAAATGCGCGGATTTCGTACCTGACGGTTTTCAATGCGGTCCGGTATGTCGCGAATGACGGCCGCAAGTGGCGCGCTTTGCCAACCGGCCGGGGCACCTGGCACGCCGTTTGCATCGGGATACGCCGCCGCGCGGATACCGCCGTTCAGGACCGTCTGTTTGACGCGCTTGGCAAGCACCGCATGATCCGGGCCATTGTCGATCGCCCCGGTCTGCACGGCACATCGGTCAATGTGCCTCCCAACAGCACCGGCGCGCCGGCCCTCATGCACATCTTGCGCGAAATTTCTCGGCCGACGGCCCAGATTGATGCCCCACGGCGACCCGCGATCTCCCGCCGCGTGCGCACCGCGCCCGCTCTTGCGGCCCATGCTGCAAATGCACAGGGGTTTTCCGCGCCAGCCAGGAAGCTTGGGCCCTTGGTCCGACCAGACGCCGCCGGGCCCGGGCGGCCGCGCCCCTGCGCACCGCTGCCGCTGTTGCGGCCCATTCGTGCCTGCCACCCGTAAAGGTTACACTCGATGCCCGATCTCTTCGCCATCTCCCCGCTGAGCCAGGCCATGCGCGACGCGCTGGCGCCACATTTCACCGTCTGCCATATCGCCGACATGCACGACCCGGTCGCCTGGCTCGACACCAACGGCACCGGCATCCGCCACGCGCTGACCGACGGACATCTCGGGCTGCGGCCCGAGTTTCTCGACCGGCTGCCAGACCTCGAACTGATCAGCAGCTTCGGCGTCGGCTATGACGGCATCGACACCAGCGCCGTGACCGCCCGCGGCGTGATCGTCACCCATACACCGGACGTGCTGAACGACGAGGTCGCCACCACCGCCATGCTGCTGTTCCTGTCGTGCTATCGCAACTGGGAGGCCGAGCTGCGCCATGCACGCCGGGGCATCTGGGCAACCCGGGGCAACCTGCCCCTGTCGCGCAGCGCCGACAATCGCCACGTCGGCATTCTGGGGCTGGGGCGCATCGGCATGCAGACGGCCCGGCGGCTGCAGGCCTTCGGGGCCGAGATCAGCTATCACACGCGCACCCCCCGCGACGTGCCCTACCGCTATTGCGACGACCTGCGCACCATGGCCGGCGATGTCGACGCACTGATCTCGATCGTGCCCGGCGGCGCGGCAACCCGGCACATCATCGACGCGGCGGTGCTGGACGCGCTTGGTCCCGAGGGCGTGCTGGTCAACGTCGGTCGCGGCAGCAGCGTGGACGAAACCGCCCTGATCGCGGCGCTTAACGAAAACCGGCTGGGCTGGGCCGGGCTGGACGTGTACGACGACGAGCCGCAAATTCCCGCCGGCCTGCGCGACCATCCCAGAACCATCCTCGCGCCACATGTCGGCAGTGCAACGGTCGAAACCCGGGCCGCGATGGGCAAACTGACATGTGACAACCTGATCCACCACCTGACCGGCCAACCCCTGCTGACCCCAATTGCCGAAAGCCGCCACCTGCTGCCACCAGCCTGACCGGCAGGCAGGACGGGTCTGGAAATGGCGAAAAGGCGCGGCCAGCCCCTCCCCGGCGCCGCGTGGTGCATCGGCGCCCCATCCAACCGCCACCGACGGTCTGGGTCTCTCCGGTCAACTGCTTCGACGGCGCCAAAGCCAGGAACACGGCCAGCCCGGCATAATCCCCCGGCGCCCTCGGAGATACGGTCCGGATTGGCCACGCTGCGGTCGGCATCGTTGCGCACAACCTCGGTATCTTCGGTGGCGACATGGCCCGCAGCACTGCCACTCCCGTTCACTCCCTGGCTTGCCCATTCACTGGCCGGCGCCCGGTTCAGCTGCCCGCACCCGCTATTCGACGCCCAATAGCCGGGCGCGCGGGTGCCGCCCGGAACCTCAGCCGAGAGGCCGTGAAAATGACCCTGCCCGACCCGCGCGCCACCATGCCCCGGCCAATCTCGCGGCTCAGGATCAACCGGCCCGACAGGTCGACCGCGATCACCATGTCCCAAATCTCGTCGGATGTTCTGCCGCCGCGGTCCGCCGAAACGAGCCAGCGTTGCTGACAACGATGTCGGCGGCCACCCCGCCGGCCGCCAGTCGCGTGACAAAGGCCCTCAGCGACCCGCTCGCGCGGTCGCAAAAGTCACCCCGACAGGTGCGAAAGCGGCGCCCCAAGGCGGTAACCGCCTGCGCGTCGGCGCTGTCCGATGCTTCGACCGTGGCCGACACCCAGACAAACTCGGCGCCGGCCCCGGCCGATACCTCGACAATGGCGCGTCAGATACCGCGCTCGCAGCCAGTCACCAGCGCCGTCTTGCCGGTCAATGGCTGTCGCAACCCCGGGTGAACACGGGCAGATCGCCCGAACGCAATGCCACCAACCCCGACCGCCACCAGCCCATTTTCAACGCCATCCCGGCCCGCGACCCCGTCGCGCCCGATACCGCCCTGCGCGACCGCATCGCTCCCGCCAGAAAACAGGTCCCGAAAACGTTCAACGATCTCCGAAGCACCCCCCCCATCGGGCAGGCCGCCACCGCCGCCAAAGGCGTTTCGCGTCACCCCCGAACCACCCGACGCCGCCTGAATTCATGCAACCCGCCACATGATGCGCCCCCGGTCACATCAAACGCACAACGCCACAGATCGCAGAACAATCAGTCCCGGTCTTCTTTGGCTGGTCAAATACCTCGGGGGGTGAAGGCGCGGACACCGCGCCGAGGGGGGCAGCGCCCCCCTCCCTGCCGCGCCCTGGCACAGGGCGCAACCGCGCGTCAGCTGGCCGCGACGGCCCGCTTGGCCATGACCAGCACCAGATTGGCCCGATATTCCGCGTCGCCGTGAATGTCGCTCAGCAGCCCGCGGGAATCGTTGTCGGCCCCCGCCGCCGCCGCTGCCGACCAGTCACCCGTCAGCGCCGCCTCAAGCCCGGCGTGGCGGTACACGCCATCGTCGCCGGCCCCGGTCACCGCCACGCGCACGCCTTGCGCGCCTTGGGCCACGAACACGCCCACCATGGCAAAACGAGACGCCGGCTGCGCGAACTTGGCATAACCCGACCGCGCCACCGCCGGCACGCGCACCGAGGTGATGATCTCATCCTCTTCCAGTGCGGTCGCGAACATGCCCGCGAAAAAGTCGTCGGCCGCGATCTGCCGCTTGGACGTAACGATCGTCGCCCCCAGCGCCAGCGCCGCCGCCGGATAATCCGCCGCCGGGTCGTTGTTGGCCAGCGACCCGCCGATGGTGCCGGCATGACGCACCGCCGGGTCACCGATCCCGCCGGCCAGCGCCGCCAGCGCCGGGCAATGGCGCGCCACGTCGGCACTGCCCGCCACCTCGGCATGGGTGGTTGCGGCGCCGATCTCCAGCATGTCGCCCGCGACCCGCACCCCGGTCAGCCCGGGAATGCCCCGGATGTCGACCAGCAGGGCCGGCGCGGCCAGATGCTGCTTCATGGTCGGCAGCAAGGTTTGCCCGCCGGCCAGAACCCGGGCCTCGCTTTGCGCGTCAAGGGCCGCCACGGCCGCGTTCACGCTGTCGGCTTTCTGATATTTTACCGAATACATGGGTCTCTCCCCTACCCGTTGGCCTGAATGGCTTTCCAGACCGCAGCCGGGGTCGCCGGCATGGCCAGGTTGTTGTTGCCGATGGCATCGGTGATCGCGTTGATCACCGCCGGCGGCGACCCGATGGCCCCGGCCTCGCCGCACCCCTTGATCCCCAGCGGATTGTTGGGGCACAGGGTCGACGCATGGTGCACGCTGAAACTGGGCAAATCCGCGGCCCGCGGCATGGTATAGTCCATGTAGGACCCGGTCAGAAGCTGGCCGTCGTCGCTGTAGACCACCTGCTCCAGCATGGCCTGACCGATGCCTTGCGCGACACCGCCATGCACCTGCCCTTCCACGATCATCGGGTTGATGATTGTCCCGAAATCGTCGGACGCGGTAAAGCGCACGATGTCGGTCACCCCGGTCTCGGGATCGACCTCGACCTCGGCAATATAGGTCCCGGCCGGGAAGGTGAAATTGGCGGGGTCGTAAAACGCCCCCTCCTTCAGCCCCGGCTCCATGTCGGGCGGCAGATTATGCGCCGTATAGGCCGCCAGCCCGACCTCGTGCCAGCCCATTGCCTTGTCGGTCCCGGCCACCTTCACCTCGCCGCCCTCGATGACGATGTCATCCTCGGACGCCTCCAGCGCATGGGCCGCGATCTTCCTGACCTTGGCCTCGACCTTGTCGAGCGCCTTGACGATGGCCGAAATGCCCACCGCGCCCGAGCGTGACCCATAGGTGCCCATGCCGAACTGCACCTTGTCGGTGTCGCCATGCACGATCGAGATATTCTCCAGCGGCAGATCGAACCGGTCGGCCACCACCTGCGCAAAAGTGGTCTCGTGCCCCTGCCCGTGGCTGTGGCTGCCGGTCAGAACCTCGATGGTGCCCACCGGGTTCACCCGCACCTCGGCGCTTTCCCAAAGGCCGACCCCGGCCCCCAGCGAGCCCACCGCCGCCGACGGCGCGATGCCACAAGCCTCGATATAGCTGGAATAGCCCAGTCCGCGCAGCTTGCCCCGCGCCGCCGCGTCCGCCTTGCGGGCGGCAAAGCCCGCCACGTCAGCAGCCGCCATGGCCTGGTCAAGGTTGGCGTCGAAGTCGCCGGCATCATAGGCCATGATCACTGGCGTCTGATGCGGGAATTCGCGCACGAAATTGGTCCGGCGCAGCGCGGCCGGGTCGACACCCAACTCGCGCGCCGCCGTCTCCATCATCCGCTCGATCAGGTAACAGGCCTCGGGGCGCCCGGCCCCGCGATAGGCGTCCACCGGCACCGTGTTGGTATAAACCGTCCGGACGTTGCAGTGGACATTGGCAATGTCATACTGGCCCGACAACAGCGTCGCATAAAGATATGTCGGCACAGCGCTGGAAAACAGCGACATGTAGGCGCCAAGGTTGGCGATCGTGTCCACCTTGAATCCGACGATGCGGTTGTTGGCGTCAAAGCCCATCCTGGCGGTCGACACATGGTCGCGACCATGGGCGTCCGTCATGAAGGCTTCCGAGCGGTCCGACGTCCACTTGACCGAACGCCCGGTCTTCATCGACGCCCAGAGGCAGACGATTTCTTCAGGATAGACGTAAATCTTCGAGCCAAAGCCACCGCCCACATCCGGCGCGATCACCCGCAGCTTGTTCTCCGGCGCCACCTGGTAAAAGGCTGACAGAACCAGCCGCGCCACATGCGGGTTCTGGCTGGTGGTATAAAGCGTATAGTGATCCTCGGCCGCGTCAAAGGTGGCCACGGCCGAGCGTGGCTCCATCGCGTTGGGCGACAGGCGGTTGTTGGTGATGGCCATTTCCGTGACATGGGCGGCACCGGCCAGCGCGGCATCGGTCGCGGCACCATCGCCGATCTCCCAGTCATAGATCAGGTTGCCGGGGGCATTGTCATGAATTTCCGGCGCCCCGGGCGCCAGCGCGTCGGGCCCGGCAACCACCGCGTCCAGCACCTCGTAATCCACCGACACCGCCTCGGCGGCGCGCCGCGCCTGGGCCTGGCTCTCGGCGATCACAACCGCCACCGCGTCGCCGACATAGCGCACCTTCTCGGTGGCCAGCGCCGACCAGGCGCCCATGTTCATGGGGCTGCCGTCTTTCGAGGTTATGGCCCAGCCGCAGATGATGTTGCCAATGCCGTCGCCGGTCAGTTCCTGACCGTTCAGCACCGCGATCACCCCGTCCATGCCCATCGCGTCGGCAGCATCGATACCGCGCACCCGGGCGTGGGCATGCGGGCTGCGCACAAAGCCGGCATAGGCCTGATTCTCGCGGCGGATATCGTCGGTATACCGGCCCTTGCCGGTCAGCAGCCGCTTGTCTTCCTTGCGGGTGGCGCGGGCGCCAATTCCGTCTTTCATCCTGTTATCCCCCTGCCATCTTCGACGCGCCGGCTTCGACGGCGCGGACGATGTTGTGATAGCCGGTGCACCGGCAGATGTTGCCTTCCAGCTCGTGCCGGATCGCGGCCTCGTCCAGGCTCTTGCCGGCGGCGCGGTAGCGATTGACCATGTCGATGCTGGTCATGATCATGCCCGGCGTGCAGAAACCGCACTGCAACCCGTGATGTTCGTTGAACGCCGCCTGCATCGGATGCAGGTCGCCATTGGCCACGCCTTCGATGGTCGTCACCGCCGCGCCGTCCAGCGACACCGCCAGCGCGGTGCAGCTTTTCACCGCCTTGCCGTCCACATGCACCACACAGGCCCCGCATTGCGACGTGTCACACCCGATATGCGTGCCGGTCAGGCGCAGGGTCTCGCGCAGAAACTCCGACAACAGCGTCTCGTCCGGCACATCGCCGCTGACGGACTTGCCGTTCACCGTCATGGTTACACTGGTCATATGTTCCTCCCTTTTCGATCCCGTATGGCCTCTCGGCCAAAGTGCTTCCGCGCAATCATCTTGGCGCAAATATCCCCGCCGGAGGCATCGCGCCGCCCCCGGGCGGCGCCACATCAGGCCCGGCGGGCTGGCAGGCCCGCCCAATTCCACCGCTGCCGGCCATCCCGGCGCGCGCTCCGCGCATCACGTTCCAGCGCATTTAAGACCGGGCCGTCGCCTCAAGGCAACAGGCATTCGCGCTGCGCAATCACAGCATGGCCGCCAGCCGCGCCTTTTCGCCCGGCCCCGACAGCGCCCCCGCCAGATCGGCCAGCGCGTCGACCGAATGGCAGGCATGAAAGCTGTCGACCAGCGGCAGCAGAGTGCGCACGCCCATGGCCCGGGGCGCGAATTCGTCCCAGCGCAACAGCGGGTTCAGCCAGATCAGCCGGCGGCACGACCGGGCCAGGCGGGCGGCCTCGGACGCCAGTGTCGCCGCGTCACCGGTCTCCAGCCCGTCCGAGATCAACAGCACCACCGCGCCGCGCCCCAGCACCCGGCGCGACCAGTCGCGGTTGAACCGCGCCAGCGCGGCGCCGATGCGGGTGCCGCCCTGCCAGTCGGGAACGTCGCGGCCCAGCGCCGCCAGTGCGTCGTCGATATCGCGCCGGGCCAGCGCGCGGGTGACATTCGTCAGCCGCGTGCCGAAGGTAAAGGCGTGCACCCGCCCCCAGCCGGTGTTCGCCGACCAGTTCAGCGCATGCAGGAAATGCATCATCACCCGGGCATAAACCGACATCGACCCCGAGATATCGCACAGCACCACCAGGTCGGGCGGGCGCTGGCGCGGGGCGCGCCAGGTCATGCGGCCAATCTCGCCGCCCCGCCGCAGGGACTGGCGCATCAGCGCCCTTGCGTCGGGAAGGCGCCCGTGGGCGGCCGGGGCGTGGCGCCGGGTCGCCAGAGGCTGCACCGGCAGGGTCAGGTCCCGCACCGCCCGGGTGGCGGCGGCCAGTTCGGCGCTGCTCATCTGTTCGAAATCCATCGCGCGCAGGGTTTCCCCGGCGGAAAAGCTCATCCGCGCATCGATCTCGACCGTGTCCCTGGCCTGCGGCTCGGTGGCGGGCGGCGCGCCGTCGTCCATGGCCTCGCGGGCCCGGCGCTCGGCCGCTTCGGCCGGGCGCTCGACCGTCTCGGTCGCTTGCAGCAGCGGCAACATGGCCCGGATCAGCTTTTCCAGCAGCTCCGGGTCGCGCCAGAACAGTGCGAACACCTGATCGAAGGGCTCCAGATGCTCCGGCCGGGTGACCAGCGTGGCACGCAGCGTCTGGTGAAAATCCTCGCGCCGGGTAAAGCCCGCCGCCGCAACCGCGTCGATGGCGGTCAGAACCTGGCCGGTTCCCGTGGGCAGCCCGGCCCGCCGCAGCGCGCGGGAAAAATGCAGGATGTTGTCGGCCAGCCGCCCGTCGGTCGCGACCGCCGGCGTCACGACGCCAGCGCCACCCGGGCGCGGGCGGTGTCGAGTATGCGCGCCGCCTCGGACCCGGCCACACGGGCGATATCGTCTTGATATTTCAGCAGGGCACCCAGCGTGTCGCTAACCACCTCGGGCGTCAGCGAAAACGTGTCCAGCGCCACCAGACAGCGGGCCCAGTCGATGGTTTCGGCGATGCCCGGCGTCTTGAACAGATCTTCCTCGCGCAGCCGCTGCACGAAGGCCACGACCTCGGCCGACAGGGTTTCGGTGGCCTCGGGCGCGCGCGCCCGCAGGATCGCCGCCTCGCGCTCGACCGACGGGAAATCGACCCAGTGATACAGGCAGCGCCGCTTCAGCGCATCATGCACCTCGCGCGTGCGGTTCGACGTCAGAATGACGATCGGCGGCGCATCGGCGCGGAAGGTGCCCAGTTCGGGAATGGTCACCTGAAACTCGGACAGCGCCTCAAGCAGGAAGGCCTCGAACGGTTCGTCGGTGCGGTCGACCTCGTCGATCAGCAGCACCGGGGGGCCGCCGGGCTGCGGTTCCATCGCTTCCAGCAACGGGCGGCGGATGAGAAACTCGTTCGAAAACAGCTCGGACGTCAATTCGCCCCGGTCGGCGCCACCGGCAGCCTCGGCGGTGCGGATGGCCACCATCTGGGCCGCGAAATTCCATTCGTAGATGGCCGAGGCCGCGTCCAGCCCCTCGTAGCATTGCAGCCGGATCAGCCGCCGGCCCAGCGCGGCGGCCAGCGCCTTGGCGATCTCGGTCTTGCCGACGCCGGCCTCGCCCTCCAGAAACAACGGCTTGCCCAGCTTCAGCGCCAGAAAGGCAACGGTGCCAAGCTCGCGCCCGCACAGGTAATTCTGCCCGCCCAGCAGGGCAACCGTCTGGTCGATGTCATTGGGCAACTGCATGGGGCCTCGCGCGGCGGCGGCGGGTGGGATCGGCCCGACTATAGCCGCCCTGTGGTCCGTGCCAACCGCGAACTCGAAGGTCCGAGGGCTGTCTGAACGCAGGCCCGACACGGCACGCCGCCTGCCCGGACCGGTCCCCTCCCCCGCCTCAGCCAGAGGGCGCGCGCCGCACCATCCGGCCTTTTCAACGACGGCGGAACAGGCTTTGCTGCCCCGGCATCACGTCAGAGGGTTGCATGGCCAACAGCGACAACAACGACACCGCGCCGTTCACGGTCGAGCGCCTGCCGGAAAACCCGGTCATCCACCCGGGGATGACGCCGTCGCCGGGCACCAACATCAACGGGCCATCGGTCATCGCGGTGCCCGACTGGGTGACGCACCGGCTGGGCCGGTTCTACATGTATTTCGCCGATCACCGGGGCGACCACATCAAGCTGGCCTTTGCCGATCACCCCGCCGGACCGTGGACGCTGCATGCCCCCGGCGTGTTGCATGTTTCGGCATCGGGCTTTCCCGCCGACGCGCGCCTGCTGGACCCGCCCGAGGCTGACCGTGACGCTGTCGCCAGCGGCGATTTGCGCCCGCATATTGCCTCGCCCGACGTGCATGTCGACGCCGCCCGGCGTGAAATCGTGATGTATTTCCACGGGCTCGAAGCCGATTGCCGCCAGACGACGCGGCGCGCAACCTCGGGCGACGGGCTGAGCTTTGGGGCCTCGACCCCGGTATGCGCCATTCCCTATGTGCGGGTCTTCGACCATGACGGCGGGATGTTTGCCGCCACTTTCGCCGGCTATCTCGGCGCCTCGCCCGACGGTGGCATGACCTTCCCCGAAGGCGCCGCCTTTGGCGAACGCCGCACGCGGCACGTTGCGGTTTTGCGCCATGACGGGCGGCTATATCTGGTGTTCAGCCGGATCGGCGACTGCCCAGAGCGCCTGCTGATCGCGCGCATTGTCACCGGCGGCAACTGGCGCGACTGGCGGCTGACACCGCCGCAGGTGCTGCTTGGCCCCGAAACCGCGTGGGAGGGCGCGCACGCCCCGCTGGTGCCGTCGCGCATGGGGCCAGCCGACACGCCGGTCAACCAGTTGCGCGACCCGTGCATTCTGGCCGACGCCGGCGCGCTGTGGCTTTACTACTCTGTCGCCGGCGAACGCGGCATCGCGGTGGCCCGCCTGCACCCGGCGCCGCGATAGGCCCGGGCGCGTGCCCGCCGTCAGCCCACGCCCGGCAACCCGCCCAAGGTGGTTTCCTTGACCGCCTGCATGGCCACGAATGTCGACGTGCTTTCCACGTTGGGCAGCGCCGAGATCCGTTCGCCCAGCACGGCGCGATAGGCGGCCATGTCGGCGGTGCGCACCTTCAGCAGATAGTCGAAATGCCCGGCGATCATATGCGCCTCTTCAATCTCGGGCAGGCGCCGCACCGCATCGTTGAAAGCGGCGAGCGACCGTTCGCGGGTGTCCGACAGCTTGACCTCGACAAAGGCGACATGGTCGAGCCCCAGCTTGATCGGGTCAAGCAACGCGCGATAGCCGGTAATGACGCCCGCGCCTTCGAGCCGGCGCAACCGCGCCTGCGTCGGGGTTTTCGACAGCCCGATGTGGCGGGCCAGATCGGTGACAGCCATGCGGCCATCGCCGGCCAGCGCCGCCAGAAGCCGCCTGTCGATGACGTCAAGGTCGATTGGCGTGTCGTTCGCGGTATTTTTAGCCATTGTGCCTGTCCCTGTCCCGATTTCAGGCCCATGGCCCGACTTGTCAGTGCTATGATAGGCAAAATGACACGAGGTGCGCCATGCAAGACCTTCGCCGACGTATCGACGACGAAACCTATGCCGACGAGGCCGAAACGCTGGACCGCCTGCGCCGCGAGGCTGGCCTGACCGCCGCCGACCGCGACCGCACCGTCACCCGGGCGGCCGATCTGGTCCGGGCCATCCGCCGCCGGTCTGACCCCGGCCTGATGGAGGTGTTTCTGGCCGAATACGGCCTGTCCACCGACGAAGGCGTCGCGCTGATGTGTCTGGCCGAGGCCCTGCTGCGGGTGCCCGACGAAGACACCATCGACGCCCTGATCGAGGACAAGATCGCGCCCTCGGACTGGAGCCGCCACCTGGGCCGCTCCAGCTCGCCGCTGGTCAACGCCTCGACATGGGCGCTGCTGCTGACCGGCCGGGTGCTCGACGCCGGCACGGGCGGCATCGTCGGCACCCTGCGGGGTGCGGTGCGGCGGCTGGGCGAACCGGTGATCCGGGTCGCGGTGGCGCAGGCGATGAAAGAACTTGGGCGCCAGTTCGTGCTGGGCGAGACCATCGAAGCGGCGATGCAGCGCGCGGCCAAACTGGAATCCGGCGGCTTCAGCTATTCCTATGACATGCTGGGCGAGGCCGCGATGACCGACGCCGACGCCCGCCGCTATCACCTTGCCTATTCGCGCGCCATCTCGGCCATTGCCAGCGCCTGCACCCATGACGACGTGCGCGACAATCCCGGCATCTCGGTCAAGCTGTCGGCGCTGCATCCACGCTATGAACCGGCCCAGAAGGCCCGCGTGATGGCCGAGCTTGTGCCGCGCCTGCGCTCGCTCGCCCTGCTGGCGCGCTCGGCCAACATGGGCCTGACCATCGATGCCGAAGAGGCCGACCGCCTGTCGCTGTCGATGGATGTGATCCAGGCCGTGCTGTCGGAACCGTCGCTGGCCGGCTGGGACGGTTTCGGCGTGGTGGTGCAGGCCTATGGAAAACGCGCCGGCGCGGCGCTGGACTATCTGCACGCGCTGGCCAGCGGGCTGGACCGGCGCATCATGGTGCGGCTGGTCAAGGGCGCCTACTGGGACACCGAGATCAAGCGCGCGCAGGTGGAAGGGCTGGGCGGCTTTCCCGTCTTCACCAGCAAGGCCGCGACCGACATCAGTTATGTCGCCAACGCGCGCAAGCTGCTGGCGATGACCGACCGCATCTTCCCGCAATTCGCCACCCACAATGCCCATACCGCCGCCGCGGTGCTTGAAATGGCCCAGGAAGGGCAATGCTTTGAGTTTCAGCGCCTGCACGGCATGGGCGAGGCGCTGCATGACATCCTTCGCCGGCAACAGGGCGGGCGCTGCCGCATCTATGCGCCGGTGGGGGCGCATCGCGACCTGCTGGCCTATCTGGTGCGCCGGCTGCTGGAAAACGGCGCCAACAGCTCTTTCGTCAACCAGATCGTCGATGACGATATCCCGCCCGAGACGGTGGCCGCCGACCCCTTTGCCGCTCCGGCCCGCAGCGACACCATCGCCACGGGCCGCGATCTGTTCCGACCCGAACGGACCAACTCGGCCGGCTTCGATCTGGCCGACGCCCCCACGCTCGACCGCATCGCCGCGGCCCGCGACCCCTTTCGCCACCAAAGCTGGCACGCGGCGCCGCTGCTGGCCGGGCCGGCCACGCCAGAGCCGGCGCGCGATCTCGCCAACCCCGCCGACACCGCCGACAGCCCCGGCACCGTGGCCCCAGCCAGCGCCGCCGACATCGACCGCGCCCTTGCCGGGGCGCGGGTCTGGAACGCGACACCCGGCGACCGCGCCGCCGCCCTGAACCGGGCCGCCGACGCCTACGAGGCGCATTTCGGTGAAATCTTCGCGGTCCTGGCCCGCGAGGCCGGCAAGACCCTGCCCGACGCGGTGTCGGAACTGCGCGAAGCGGTCGATTTCCTGCGCTACTATGCCGCCAACGCCCCCGACGCGCCCGGCGTGGGGCGGATCGCCTGCATCAGCCCGTGGAATTTTCCGCTGGCCATCTTCACCGGCCAGATCGCCGCCGCGCTGGCCGCCGGCAACGCGGTGCTGGCCAAGCCGGCCGAACAGACACCGCTGATCGCGCATCTGGCCGTGTCGCTGATGCATGCCGCCGGTGTGCCGCAAACCGCGCTGCAACTGCTCCCCGGCGCCGGCACCCGCGTCGGCGCCGCGCTGACCGCGGACCCGCGCATCGACGGCGTGACCTTTACTGGCGGCACCGACACGGCCCGGAATATTCGCAGCGCCATGGCCCGAAACCTCGCGCCGGGTGCGCCGCTGATCGCCGAAACCGGCGGGCTGAACGCGATGATCGTCGACAGCACCGCCCTGCACGAGCAGGCGGTCACCGCCATCGTCGAAAGCGCCTTCCAGTCGGCGGGCCAGCGTTGTTCGGCCCTGCGCTGCCTTTACGTGCAGGACGACATTGCCGACGCACTGATCGCAATGCTGAAAGGCGCCATGAACGAATTGAGCGTTGGCACGCCATGGCCCCTGTCCACCGATTGCGGCCCGCTGATCGACGCCGCCGCCCACACAGCCATCGCCCAGCATGTGGAACAGGCCCGGCGCGAGGGCCGGGTGCTGCACCAGACCGGCGCCCCGTCCGGCGGGCATTTCCTGCCACCGACCCTGATCCGCATCGACGGCATCGGCGACCTGACGCGCGAGGTATTCGGCCCGGTCCTGCATGTCGCAACCTTCGCGGGCCCGGCGCTCGACCGGGTGATCGACGCCGTCAACGACACCGGCTTCGGGCTGACCTTCGGGCTGCAAACCCGCATCGACGACCGGGTGCAGCATGTCTGCGACCGGGTCCATGCCGGCAATATCTATGTCAACCGCAACCAGATCGGCGCCATCGTCGGCAGCCAGCCCTTCGGGGGCGAGGGTCTGTCCGGCACCGGCCCAAAGGCCGGCGGGCCCGACTACCTGGTGCGGCTTTCCCGCCACCCGGCGCCCGACACGGGTCCGCACCCGGGCCGATGGCCGGCCGCCGCCGACTTGACCGCACTTGCAGAACGCCTGCGAACCGCGGCGGCGCAACCGACCCGGGACACCGGCCAGGCCCTGCCCGGGCCCACCGGCGAATCGAACCGCCTGACGCGCCTGCCGCGTCCACCGCTGCTCTGCCTCGGACCCGGGGCGGAAACGGCAGCCGCACAGGTGGCGGCGGTCACAGCACTTGGGGGACGGGCGGTGCAGGCCGGTGGCGCAATCGATGCCGCGCAACTGCCTGAACTGACGGATTTTTCAGCCATTATCTGGTGGGGCGACAATGACGCGGCCCGCAGATATGGCGCGGCGCTGGCCAGCCGCCATGGCCCGATCCTGCCGCTGATCACAGGCATGCCCGACCGGGCCCATGTCCTGCACGAACGCCATGTCTGCGTCGACACGACCGCGACCGGCGGCAACGCCGAACTGCTGGGCCGGGAGCCGAACTCTACTTCTGTCCAGATACATCCCGGGGGGTGAATGCGCGGGCAACGCGCAGAGGGGGGCAGCGCCCCCCTGCCCCGGGGCCTTGCGCCCGCAAGGCCCACAAACGCCCGTCAGCCGGGGGCGGACAGCGACCAGTCGATATCGGGCGCGATCGGGACGATCCCCAAAGGGTTCCGCTTGTCCGAGCGTGAATGATATCCGCGGCGGTATATGTCGAACCTGACCGTTTCGGCCACACCCGGCAGGGCATGGAACCGCCGGGCATAGCGCCAGATGGCCGGATAGTCGCAGATCCGTCGGCGACCCAGCTTGAAGGCGGTGAAATAGGCCACGTCAAAACGTGCCAGCGTCGGGAAAAGCCGGATGTCGGCCTCGGTCATCCGGTCACCGGCCAGCCACGGCGCGTCCGCGAGCCGCGTCTCGATGGCGTCGAGCATGTCGAACACGCCTTCGGCAGCGGTCTCGTAGGCGCTTTGCGTCTCGGCAAAGCCGGCCCGGTAGACCCCGTTGTTCAGGGCCGGGTAGATCCGCTCGTTCCAGGCATCGATCTCGGGCCTCAGGTCACGGGGATAAAGATCGCGGGGGTGGCGCGCGGCGGCGGCAAAGGCCACCGGCAGGCTGCGCAGGATGTCGGCGGATTCGTTGGCGATCAGGTCGCCGCTGTCCCGGTCGACGATCAATGGCACGGTCACGCGTCCGGAATAGTCCGGCATGCCCCGGGCGTAGACCGCATGCAGGGCGCCAAGCCCGAACAGATCGTCGCGGTAACCGGCGGCCGCGTCGAAGACCCAGCCCTCGGCCGACCGGCGCGGTGCGACGAACGACACCGGCAGCGCCGCCTCCAGCCCAAGGATCGCCCGGGCAAGCAGAACCCGGTGCGCCCAGGGACAGTTCCACGCGGCATACAGGTGATAGCGCCCCGGTGTGGCCGGCAAATCCGGGTCGTGACCGATCTGCCGGCGCAGAAGCGACGGGCTGCGCTGCCAGCTGCCATCGGCGGCGACGGCGCTTGCCTCGGCATCCGTCAGCCATTTTCCGTCGACCATGCGCCCCATATCCGCCTGCCTTGCCCTGGTATCGCTGTTGACCGGGGGCGCTGCCCCCGTCCGCCGACGCTGCGCGCCCGCGAACTCCCCCGGGATATTTCACGACAAGAGTAGCCCTGTCACCCCGTGAACCCAAGCCGCGCCCGGCGCGCCCGGACGGCGGGGTTGGGGGGCGCCGCCGCTGCCGTGCAATTGGCGGCGCTTTGTGATCCAACTGACGCGGAACGGCCACCCGAACCTGTCTGCGAAGGACCAACCATGACCAAGACCATCCTTGTCATCGGCACCTATGACACCAAGGACGACGAGCTTGGATACATATGCGACCGCATCGCGGCCCTGGGCGGGAACAGCCTGAGCATGGATGTCAGCGTGCTGGGCGACCCGTCACAGCCAGCCGATATTTCCAAGCACGCGGTGGCCGCCGCCGCCGGCAAGACCATCGCCGATGCCATCGATACCGGTGACGAGAACCGGGCCATGCAGATCATGGCGGCGGGTGCCGCGGCGCTGACCGCGCGTCTGCACGCCGAGGGGCGCATCGACGGCGTGGTGGGGCTGGGCGGCACCATGGGAACCGACCTGGTGCTTGACTGCTGTCAGGCGCTGCCGATGGGCGTGCCGAAATACGTGGTGTCGACCGTCAGCTTTTCACCGATCATCCCCCCCGACCGCCTGTCACCCGATATCCAGATGATCCTGTGGGCCGGCGGGCTATATGGGTTGAATTCGGTCTGCAAATCGTCGCTGTCGCAGGCGGCCGGCGCGGTGCTGGGGGCGGCGCGGGCGGTCGAGCCGCCAACCGGCGACCGGCCGGTGGTCGGCATGACCAGCCTTGGCAGTTCATGCCTGAGCTACATGAAGCTTCTGAAGCGCCCGCTCGAGGCGCGGGGATTCGAGGTGGCGGTATTCCATGCCACCGGCATGGGCGGCATGGCGTTCGAGGCCCTGGCCCGTCAGGGCCGTTTCAGCGTTGTGCTGGACCTGGCGCTGCCAGAGCTTGGCAACCTGATGGTGGGATCGGTCATCAACGCCGGGCCCGACAGGCTGACCGGCGCCGGGGCGGCGGGCGTGCCGCAGATCGTGTCACCGGGCTGTGCCGACCTGATCGACTTTGCCGGCTGGCAGGACATTCCGCCGGCCTATGCCGACCGGCCATTTCACGCCCATAACCGGCTGATCAAATCGTCGGGCCTGTCGGGCGCCGAGCGTCGCGCGCTGATCCGCGACATCTTTGCCCGGCTGGCCGGTGCCGACGGACCCGCGCGGTTCGTCATGCCGACCGCCGGGGTCGAAGCCTGGGACAAGCCGGGCGAGCCGGCCCATGACCCGGCGGCGCTGGCCGAGATGGTCGACGAGGTGCGCCACGCCGCCACCGTCCCGGTGACCGAGGTCGACGCCCATATCAACGACCAGGCGTTTGCCGACGCCGTGCTGAGCGTTCTCGACGGCTGGATCGCCGACGGCACAGTGCGCACCGGCTGACGCCCGGCGGGTCAGGCCGCCACCCGCCGTAAGGCGAGATTTTTCGCCGAAAAATTGGCACCATGGCGCGTGGATCAGTCGGGCAGGGCCGGAAAGCTGTCAGACACGGTCACCGCGACCTCGTGACAGCTGTTGATGGCAAAGCCCGACAGGTTCCACGGTGCCTTTGGCGGCTGCACGTTGCCGTCGGCGTCGGTGGCCCGGCAGCGCAGGACATGGTCACCGGGGCTGGCCTGCCAGTCGACCGACCACCCGGTCCAGGCATAGTCGCCGGCGCGCCCGTGCAGCGTTGCCTGTTGCCAGTCGTCGCCGGCGGCAAAGTCGACACGCCGGATGCGCCGCCCGCCGCCCGACCATGCACGGCCGACGATCCGCACCCTGCCCGGACGCACCAGCCGCGCCCGGCTCAGCCAGTCGGGCACCCCGGGCGGCACCATCAGCGACTTGACCGCCAGTTCGGTCAACGGCACGCCCGGGTCATCCGCGTGCTGGCGCAGCATATAGCTTTGAACCTGCTGGTGGCCGCCAAACCGGTGCGGGATGGCCCGCACATCCGTCAGCCACTTGACCGACGCCATGCCGAACCAGCCCGGCACAACAATGCGCAGCGGCGCGCCATGCTGGGGCAGCAGCGGCTGGCCGTTCATTTCATGGACCAGCAGCGCATCGAGCCCGGCCAGCTGATCCGGGGTCAGGCTGCGGGCAAAATAATGCGGGTGCCCGTCGTCAAATCCGAAATCGGCACCGGTAAAGACCAAATCCTCCACACCGGCCCGCGGCCTGGCCCGGGCGATCACGTCGGCCAGCGGCGTGCCGGTCCAGACCGACGTTCCGAAGGCCTCGTGCAGCCACGGCATCGAGCGGTTGCGGTCACGCATCTTGGCGCGGCCGTTGCCGCCGCATTCCAGAGTGACCGGCATGCTGACCTGCGGCATTGCACGAATGTCGGCCATCGTCAGGCTGACCGGCCGGTCAAAACCGTCGTGCAGCCGCAGGACATGGGCGGCGGGGTCAAGCATGGGCACGTCGAAATGCGTCAGCAGATAGTGGGCGCCGGTGGGCGTGACATCCTGCGCCAGCATCTCCAGCAAACCGCCATGATTGCGGTTGGCCAGCGCCCGCTCGAACTCGGTATACGCGCCCTCGGTGTCCTTCTGTTTGGCCGCCGGGTCGGTGAAGGGGTTGGACATTGCCGCCGGCCTTTCAATCGGTTTTCACAGGCTTGGATCATTCGGCCTCGGTCACG
>CAYYMJ010000001.1:94263-111355 GCA_964472855.1 uncultured Rhodobacterales bacterium
GGCGCCTCGTGCGTTTCGATGAAAACAGCCGCGACCCCAACCGCCACGGCGGCCCGCGCAAGCGGCGCGATAAACTCTGCCTGCCCGCCCGAGGCGGCGCCCAGCGCCGCGGGCAACTGCACCGAATGGCTGGCGTCAAACACCACCGGATACCCGGTCCGCGCCATGATCGTCAGGCCGCGCATGTCGTTGACCAGCATGTTGTATCCAAAGCTGGTTCCGCGCTCGGTCAGCAGGATCCGGCGGTTGCCCGTGCTTTCGATCTTGCCGATCACATTGCCCATGTCGGCGGGGGCCATGAACTGGCCCTTCTTGACGTTGATCGCCGCCCCCGTCCGCCCAGCCGCCAACAGCAGATCGGTCTGGCGCGACAGCAACGCCGGAATTTGCAGGACGTCGGCAACCTCGGCCGCCGCCGCGCACTGGGCCGGGTCATGCACATCGGTCAGGGTCGGGCAACCCACCCTCTCGCGCACGCGCCCCAGCATGGCCAGCCCCGGCCCGATCCCCGGACCGCGGGCGCCGGCGATGCCCGAACGGTTGGCCTTGTCAAAGCTGGCCTTGAACACGAAGCCAACCCCCTGGGTCGCGCAAATCTCGGCCAGCCTGCCGGCCAGCATCAGCGCGTGATCGGCCGTCTCCAACTGGCAGGGCCCGGCGATCAGCGTCAGGGGCCGGTCGTTGCCGAACGTGACCGGGCCCGCAACGACACGCGTCACACCAGCCCCCCCCGGGCAAGGATCGCCTCGATGATAGGAATGTCCGAGGGGTTGTTCAGCTCCCAGAACTCGTGGGCCGGCGGCGACACCGGAACACAACGCACCGGCAGGCCGTTTTCGAGAAACCGCAACTGTTCCAGACCCTCGCGCCGCTCCAGCGGACCCTCGGGCAGATCGAGATATGCTTCCAGCGCGCCGGGCCGATAGGCATAACAGCCGACATGGTGATAGACCGCGACCGCGTCGGCGGGCGCATCGTCATAATGCGGCAGGATCTCCTTCGAGAAATACAGCGCGTCGCGCCGGGCATCGAACACCGCGGTCGTCGCCCCGGCGCGGCCGGCCCGCCGGTCGGCCAGAAGGTTCGCCAACTGCTCGGGCGACGTCTTCAGCACCGGCGTCGCCACCGAAACCGCCGGTGCGTCGCGCATTTCCCGCATCAAGGCCGCCACGAAATCGGGCGGCGTCAGCAACGCATCGCCCTGCAGGTTGATCACCACGTCGGGGCGCGTCTCAAGCTGCTCCAGCGCCGCCGCGCAGCGTTCCGAGCCATTGCGGCACCCCGCGGGCGTCATCAGAACCTGCGCGCCAAACCCCCGGGCCGGTTCGGCAATCTCGGCACTGTCGGTCAGAACAAACACCTGCGCCGGCGGCAAGGCGGCGCAGGCCGCGTCCCAGCTGCGCCGGATCAGGCTGCGCGCCTGCCCGGTTGCCCCACGGATCGCGGCCAGGGGCTTGCCGGGAAAGCGGCTGGACGCAAAACGCGCCGGTATGAATATGACCGCCTGCACCCGCCGGCCCCCCTTCATCTGTGGCCCGATCTAGCCAATCGCCAGCGCTGGCGCAATCTTTGCTGCCCGGCCCATCATCTTGGCAAAAATATCCCGGGGTGAATGCGCGCGCCCGCGCGCAGAGGGGCAGCGCCCCTGTCGCGGATGGCCCATATAGCCTAGACGCTCAGGCCGGCGCGGTGTCGCAGCAGCGACGCCTCCAGCCCCGGGCGCACGCGCGCATAGCGGCTCGACGGCACTGGCACCGACAGGGCGAACACGTCGCCGCCGGGCTCGATCAGGGCAAAGCCGATGGCGCAGATGCCCTCGGTATGTTCATTCTCGTCGCGCGCCAGCGCCCCGGCCCGGATGGCGGCGATTTCCTCCAATAGCCCGGCCACCGGTGCGCCGGGGCGGCCCTGGGCCTCGAATTCCCGCACCGCCAGTTGCGCGGCCAGCCCATGGTCGAGACAGGCCAGCGCTGCCTTGCCGTTGGCGGTGCTGGTCAGGGGAAAGGCCTCGCCGATACTGGACACGGTGCGCAGCCGGTGCCCGCCGACCACCTGGTCGATGAACAGCATCCGCCCGCCGTCAAGGATGGCCAGGTCCACCGTCTCGCCGGTTTCTTCCGATATGGCGCGCATCACCGGGCGCATGCGGGTGCGCATATCGGGCCGGGCGGCGGCGGCAAGGCTTTGGATCTCGGGCCCCAGCCTGATTCCCCCATGTCCCCTTTCCGTCGCGATCAGCCCCTCGTCGGCCAGCGCCGACACGATCCGCTGTACCGTAGAGCGGGGCAACTCCACCTGAACGGCGATCTGGCCAAGGCTCAAACCGCCAGATTCGCGCGCCAGCAGCCGCAGAATACCCGCAGCACGCGAAATGACTTGAATGCCTTGATTTTTCTTAATTTCCTTGGTGTCGGACATGTCAGCCAGCCCCGGCGTTTCGCAAGCATTTCTGCGTCAAAGCCTAGGCGCCAACGTCGCTCAAATCAATGATTGACCGACATGCGATACAACCCACACCATAATACGAAACAACGCGCGACTGTCATGGGAGGACAAGATGACCGCCACCATCCGCGGGATTGAGTTTCAGGAAAACCACGACAACGACATGGGGCTCGAGTTCGTCAACCTCAGCCACCGCTTTGGCTTTCAATGCCCGAACTGGCCCTACTTCAAAGACGTCGCCATCGAGCGCAAGCACTACATGGCCAAGTCGGGGGTGCTGAGCCAGACCATCACCACGACAATGCATGTCACCACCCATATCGACGCGCCGGCGCATGTGGTTCAGGGCACCCCCTTCATCGACGAGGTGCCGCTGCCGCATTTCTTCGGCTCGGGGCTGGTGGTCAGCATCCCCAAGAAGAAGTGGGAGCAGATCACCGCCGACGATCTGGAACAGGCCTGCGGCCACGCGATCCGGCCCAATGACGTGCTGATCATCAACACCGGCTGGCACAAGGTCTACGAAGACGGCGACTATTTCGCCTATTGCCCGGGCCTCGTGCCATCGGCCGCCGACTGGATGGTGGACAAGGGCATCAAGGTGGTGGGCCATGACACTCAGGCCAACGACCATCCGCTGGCCACCGCCATCGGCCCGCAGCGCAACGGCCCGATCCTGCCGCATCTCGAGGCCGAATACCTCGAATGGTCCGGCGGCGTGGACTGGAAAGACGCCTTCCCCGAATGGGAACCGGTGCACAACAAGCTGTTCTCGAACGGCATCCTCGGCATCGAGAACGTCGGCGGCGACCTTGACCGCGTGACCGGCAAACGCTGCACCTTCGCCTTCTTCCCGTGGAACTGGGACCGCGGCGACGGCTGCATCATCCGCCTTGTCGCCATGATGGACCCCGGCCAGAACTATCGCATCGAAGCCGGCGAGACGTTCTGATGCTGATCAAGCGCTTCGAGGTGGCCGAATCCTATGACGCCCCCAACCACTGGGGCGTCACGGGTCTGCGCCTGCAGGGGTTCGAAGACGGCGGCCCGGAAAACCAGTGGATCGGCTTTTCGCAGTTTCTGCCCGGCGGCGGCGCGGGGCCGGACAGCACGCCGTTCGAAAAGGTCTATGTGGTGCTGAGCGGCGAAATGACCATCGAATGGGACGGCCACACCGAGGTGCTGTGCGCCATGGACAGCTGCACCATCCCGCCCGGGCAGGTGCGCCGGATCGAGAACAAGTCGAACCATGTCTGCAAGATGCTGGTCGTCATTCCCTATCCCGACGGAGGCCGCCCCGGATGAGCGCGCTGGACAACCCGCTTTCGCTGTTCGACGTAACTGGCAAGGTGGCCCTGATCACCGGTGCGTCCGGCGCCTTTGGCGCCGTGGCCGCGCGCAGCCTGTCGGGCGCCGGCTGCAAGGTGGTGCTGGCCGCGGGCAACGCCGACGCGATGGCCGCCACAGCGTCCTCCTGCAAGGGAGAGACGCACCAGATCGTTGCCCGGCCCGACAGCGAAGACGCCTGCGAGGCCATGGTATCCGAGGCCGTCGCCACCTTCGGGCGGCTCGATATCCTCGTTGTGGCCAGCGGCATGAACAAGGTCGCCAAGATCGACCAGATGGAACCCGCGACCTTCGCGGGCATCATGGATGCCAACGTCACCCAAAGCTGGCTGATGGCCCGGGCCGCGACCAAGGCGATGAAGGCGCAAGGGGATGGCGGCAAGATCGTATTGATGTCTTCGGCGCGTGGGCTTTTGGGCCACCCGGCGGGCTATACCGCCTATTGCGCGTCCAAGGCGGCCGTCGACGGCATCACCAGGGCGCTGGGGTGCGAGCTGGGGGACACCGGCATCACCGTGAATGCGATCGCGCCGACGGTCTTCAGATCGCCCCTGACCGCGTGGATGTTCGAAGACGACGACAAGGCCGCAGGGTTTCGCAACGGGTTTCTGGCCCGCGTGCCCAAGGGGCGGCTGGGTGAACCCGAAGACCTTGCCGGGCCGCTGTTGTTCCTGGCCTCGCGGGCGTCGGATTTCTACACCGGGCATATTCTTTATGCCGACGGCGGCTATACCGCGGGCTGACGGGTGGCAGGGCGCGCAAATATCGCGGTGATCGGTGCCGGGCTGATGGGGCATGGCATCGCGCTGACCTTTGCACGCGCCGGGCACGCGGTGGCGCTGCATGATCCGGCGGCCGACATGCTGGCCAGCGCCCCGGCGCGGATCGGCGAAAGCCTGGCCCTGCTGGGTGCGGACGCGGCCGAGGTTGCCGCCGCGCTGGACCGGGTCAGCCTGGCGCCGACCCTGGCGCAGGCGGTGTCGGATGCCGGCGCGGTTTTCGAGGCCGCGCCGGAAAAGCTGGCGCTGAAACAGGCGATCTTTGCCGAGATTGAGGCCCACGCGCCGGCTGATGCAATGCTGGCCTCAAACACGTCGGTCATCCGCATCTCGAAGATCATGGCCGGGCTGGCCACGCGCCACCGCGCCCTTGGCACCCACTGGTGGAACCCGCCGCACATGATTCCGCTGGTCGAGGTGGTCAAGACCGCGTGGACCGACCCGGCCCTGGCCGACGCCATGGTTGCCCTGCTGGCCGGTGCCGGAAAGACCCCGGTTCTGGTGGAAAAGGACGTGCCCGGCTTTATCGGCAACCGTCTGCAGCACGCCCTGTGGCGCGAGGCGGTGTCGCTGGTTGAAAACGGCATCTGCACCGCAAGGGCGGTGGATGACGTGGTCAAGGCGAGCTTTGGGCGCCGGCTGGCGGTGCTGGGCCCGCTGGAAAACGCCGATCTGGTGGGGATCGCGCTGACGCAGGACATTCACCGGCAGGTTCTGTTTGATCTTGACCGGTCGACCGAACCCTCGCCGCTGTTGCAGACCCTGCTGGACGACGGGCGCGGCGGCATGGCGGCCGGCGCCGGTTTCCGGGAATGGGCACCGCAAGATCTGGCCCGCACCAAGGCGCGGGTCGCACGGCATTTGACGCGGCTCGAACAAATCTTGCCAGATTGAATCACCAGGGAGGAAAGCATGAAAACCAACTCGACAAGACGGCAGGTCCTTGGCGGCCTTGCGGCCAGCGTCGCGGCCCCCGCGATCCTGACATCCACCCGCGCCTATGCCGCGAACCCGACCATCAAGGTGGGCTATGTGACCCCGACAACCGGCCCGCTGGCCGGCTTTGCCGAGGCCGACGACTTTGTCATCGCCGGCGTTCAGGATGCGCTGGCGGCAGTCGGCAACAACGGCAAATCCTATACGGTCGAGATCATCAAGAAGGACAGCCAGTCCAACCCCAACCGGGCGGCAGAGGTGGCCGCGCAGCTTATCCTGGATGACGAGGTCGATTTCGTCACCGCCGCCGGCACGCCGGACACCACCAACCCGGTCGCCGATCAGGCCGAGATCAACGAGGTGCCCTGTGTCACCTCGGATTGCCCGTGGCAGCCCTATTTCTTCGGGCGCGGCGGCAACCCGGCCGAGGGGTTCCAGTATACCTATCACTTCTTCTGGGGCCTCGAGGACGTCATCGAGAATTTCACCAACATCTGGAACGACGCCGGTGTTGCCAAAAAGGTCGGCGGCCTGTTCCCCAACGACGCCGACGGCAACGCATGGGGCCACCCCGAGCTTGGCCTGCCGACACCGCTGGCGGCGCAGGGCTTTGAGTTGACCGACCCCGGCCGCTATCAGCCGCTGAACGACGATTTCTCGAACTATATCGCTGCCTTCAAGCAGGCCGGATGCGAGATCGTGACCGGCGTGATGATCCCGCCCGATTTCGGGACCTTCTGGGCACAGGCGGCGCAGCAGGGCTTTCAGCCGAAAATTGCCACCGTCGGCAAGGCGCTGCTGTTTCCGTCGGTCGTGCAATCGCTGGGCCAGCGCGGCCTTGGCCTGACGACCGAGGTCTGGTGGACCGCAAGTCACCCGTTCGCGTCGTCGCTGACCGGGCAGAGCGCGGGCGAACTGGCCAACGGCTATACCGCCGCGACCGGCCGGCCGTGGACCCAGCCCATCGGCTTCCGCCACGCGCTGTTCGAGGTGGTCGCAAACGTGGTCGAACGCTCGGACGACCTTGACGATGTCGCGGCCAACGCGGCCGCGATCAAGGCGACCCGGATGGCCACCATCGTCGGTGGCGTCGACTGGTCCACCGGGCCGGTGCCCAACGTGTCCAAGACCCCGCTGGTCGGCGGCCAGTGGCAGGACAACGGCAACGGGCTGGAACTGGTGATCGTCAACAACAAGGCGGCGCCAGACATCCCGACGGGCGGCGAAGCCTTCCTGCTGGGTTAGGAGCGACAGGTTGCCGGCCCTGCTTTCGGTCTCGGGTCTTGCCAAGTCTTTCGGCGCCGTCGTGGTGGCCGACGACACCAGCTTTGACATCGACGAGGGTGCCGCCGTCGGCATCCTCGGGCCGAACGGGGCCGGCAAGACCTCGCTGTTCAACCTTATCACCGGCGCGCTGAAGCCCGACGCGGGCCGGATCGCGTTTGCGGGCCACGACATCACCGCCGCTTCGGCGGCGGCCCGGTGCAAGGCCGGGATCGCCCGGTCATTCCAGGTGCCGCAACCCTTTGGCGGCATGACGGTATTCGAAAACGCGCTGGTTGGCGCCACCCAGGGTGCGGGGCTGCGCGGGCACGACGCCCAGGCGCATGTGCTGGCCGTGCTGGATGACACCGGCCTGATGCACAAGGCCAACGTGCGCGCCGCCACGCTGACGCTGCTGGAACGCAAGCGGCTGGAAATGGCGCGGGCACTGGCGGCGCGCCCGAAACTGCTGCTGCTGGACGAGATCGCCGGCGGCCTGACCGAAAGCGAATGCGGCGCCCTGATCGAAACGATCAGGCGGGTGCATGGCAGCGGAACCACCATTGTCTGGATCGAGCATGTGGTGCACGCCCTGCTGGCGGTTGTCGAGCGCCTGATCGTGATCGATTTCGGCAAGAAGATCGCCGAAGGCGCGCCCAGGACCATCATGGACAGTGCCGAGGTCAAGGAAATCTACCTTGGGGTCGATCCCGATGCCTGAGCCGATTCTGAGCCTCAGCGCGCTGGACGCCCACTATGGCGACTTTCAGGCGCTGTATGGCATCGACCTGCACGTCGCGCCGGGCGAGGTGATCGCCATCATCGGCGCCAATGGCGCGGGCAAGACCACGCTGATGCGGTCAATCTCGGGGCTGTTGCCAAACGCGGCCGAACAGGCGCGGTTCAAGGGCCGGCCGATCGGGCGGCTGCGCGCCGACCAGGTGGCCTGTCTCGGCATCGCGCTGGTGCCCGAGGGGCGGCAGTTGTTCCCGTCGCTGTCGGTCGAGGAAAACCTGCGCCTTGGCGGCAAGGTTGGCCGCCCCGGCCCATGGTCGCTGGCGGCGGTCTACCAGATGTTCCCGGTCCTGAAGCAGCGGCGGCATCTGCCGTCGACCGCGCTGTCGGGCGGCCAGCAGCAGATGGCCGCCATTGGCCGGGCCCTGATGTCGAACCCCGAACTGATTCTGTTCGATGAAATCAGCCTTGGGCTGGCGCCGGTGATCATCAAGTCGATCTACGACGCCCTGCCGGGCATGCTGGGCCACGGCATGACGGCGATCATCGTCGAGCAGGACATTTCCAAGGCGCTGGCGGTATCCTCGCGCGTCTATTGCCTGCAAGAGGGCCGCGTGTCGCTGGAACGCGCCACCGACGACGTCACCCGCGACGAGATCACCGCCGCCTATTTCGGGGTCGACGCATGATCGAATGGGTCAACGCGCTGGTGCAGGGCATCCTGCTGGGTGGCCTTTATGCCCTGTTCGCTGCCGGGCTGTCGCTGATCTTCGGGGTGATGCGGCTGGTCAACATCGCCCATGGCGACCTGATCGTGCTGGCCGCCTACCTTGGGCTCAGCACATCCGTGACGCTGGGCATCCACCCGTTCCTGGCGCTGCTGATCGTGATGCCGGTGATGGCGGGTCTGGGCTATGCGCTGCAGCGCGGGGTTCTGAACCTGACACTGGGGCCCGACATCCTGCCGCCGCTGCTGGTGACCTTCGGTCTGTCGGTGATCATCCAGAATGTGCTGTTAGAGGTCTATACCGCCGATCCGCAGAAACTGGCCGGCGGCGCCATCGAAACGGCCAGCTTCGCGGTGGGCGGGCTGGCGTTGGGGGTGCTGCCGGTCCTGACCTTTGGCGTTGCGGTGGCCGTGATCGCCGGGCTGCAGTACATGTTCTACCACACCGGGCTGGGGCGCGGGTTTCGCGCGGTGTCCGACAACCAGGACATTGCCCAGCTTATGGGGCTGAACAAGGCGCATGTATTCGGGCTGGCCATGGCGCTGGCCATGGCGGTGGTGGCGATCGCCGGCATCCTTCTGGGGATGCGCACCAGCTTTGACCCCGCCATCGGCGGCGGGCGGCTGATTTTCGGGTTCGAGGCGGTGATCATCGGCGGGCTGGGCAACCTGTGGGGCACGCTGGCCGGCGGCGTCATTCTGGGCGTGGCGCAGACGCTGGGCGCCAAGATCGATCCGGGCTGGCAACAGCTGGCCGGGCATGTGGCCTTTCTGCTGGTGCTGGCCGTGCGGCCCAACGGCCTGTTCCCGAGGGTCGCGCATTGAGCGTGCCGACAGTCACCCGCGCCACCCGCGCCTCGCGCGTGGCCATGGTCATCGCGGCGCTGGCGTTGCTGGTGCTGGCCGCCGCGCCCTGGTGGGCGGGCCGCGCCGATCTGCGGCTGATGGGCGAAATCTTCCTTTATTTGTCGCTGGCCAGCCTGTGGAACCTGATGGCAGGCTACGCCGGGCTGGTGTCGGTGGGGCAGCAGGCCTATCTGGGCTTTGGCGGCTACATGCTGTTCGCGCTGACCATTTTCGGCGGCTTGCCTCCGATCGCCGCGATCCTGGCCTCGGGCGTGCTGGCGGCGCTGCTGTCGATCCCGGTTGCGACGCTGATCTTCCGGCTGAAGGGCGCCTATTTCGCCATCGGCACCTGGGTGATCGCCGAGGTGTTCCGCCTGACCTTTGCGCAGGTCCAGTCGCTTGGCGGCGGCTCGGGCTCGTCGTTGCCGGTGGGCATCGTGCGCTCGCTGGCCGCGTCGCGGTCGGGGCGCGAGGCGCTGGCCTATTGGCTGGCCCTTGGCGCGGCGGTGTCGGTGATCCTGGCGGTCTATCTGTTCCTGCGCTCGCGCCGGGGCCTTGCGTTGACCGCCATCCGCGACAGCGAGGTCGCGGCCGAGGGGCTGGGCATCGACATCTGGCGCACCAAGCTTGAGGTCTATGTCGTGACCTCGGCCTTCACGGCCATCATCGGCGGGCTGATCTTTCTGCAAAAGCTGCGCATCTCGCCCGACGCGGCGTTTTCGGTCAACGACTGGACCGCCTTTGTGATCTTCATTGTGGTCATCGGCGGCATCGGCACACTGGAAGGCCCGATCATCGGCACGCTGGTGTTCTTCCTGTTGCGCGAAACGCTGGCCGATTTCGGGACCGTCTATCTGATGGTGCTGGGGCTGGTGGCCATCGTGGTCATGCTGAAGGCGCCCAAGGGTGTCTGGGGCCTGGTCCGCGAACGTTTTGATCTTGAGCTTTTTCCGCTGAGCTATCGCGTGCGGACCGACCCAACCGACAACGGAGGCTGAGCATGGCCCGGCAAAAAACCATCATCACCTGCGCCGTCACCGGCGCCATTCACACCCCCACCATGTCGCGGTATCTGCCCGTGACCCATGACGACATCGCGCGGCAGGCCATCGACGCGGCCGAGGCCGGCGCCTCGATCCTGCATCTGCACACCCGCGACCCCGATGACGGGCGGCCCAGCGTCGAGCCTGACCATTACGCATCAATCCTGGGCCGGGTCAAACAGTCGACCGGGGCGGTGGTGAACCTGACCACCGGCGGCGCCCCGACCATGCTGATCAAGGAACGCCTTCAGGCGGCGGCGCGGTTCAGCCCCGAGATGTGCTCGCTCAACATGGGGTCGCTGAATTTCGCCTTTCACCCGCTGGCCGCGCGCTATGACAGCTACAAATACGACTGGGAAGAGGCGTATATCCGCGGCTCGGAATCCAACATCTTCCGCAACACCTTTACCGACATCCGCGAGGCCGCCGAAACGCTGGCCCCGCACAACATCAAGTTCGAGCACGAATGTTACGACGTCGGGCATCTGTATAACCTGAAATTCTGCATGGACATCGGGCTGTTCAAGGCACCGATCTTCATCCAGTTCGTGATGGGCATCCTTGGTGGCATCGGGTCGGACATCGACAATCTGGTGTTCCTGAAGAAAACCGCCGACAAGCTGTTCGGCGACAGTTTTCGCTGGTCGGTGCTGGCGGCTGGCGCGGCCCAGATGCCCATGGCCACCACCGCCAGCCAGATGGGCGGCAACGTGCGCGTCGGGCTGGAAGACAGCCTGTTCATATCGCGCGGGGAACTGGCGGAATCGAACGCGCAGCAGGTGCGCAAGATCCGCCGCCTGATCGAAGACCTCGGGTGCGAGGTCGCCTCGCCCGACGAGGCGCGCGAGATCCTTGACCTCAAGGGGGCCGACAGGGTCAACTTCTGAGATGCCGCAGATCGAACCCAAGGACCAGTCGCTGAAAGCCCTCGCCGGGCTGCACCTGTGGCACGCACCGATGTCAAGCTGCTCGCAGCGCGTGCGCATCGTGCTGGCCGAAACCGGGCGCGACTATGAAAGCCACCTGGTCCGTCTGGAACAGGACGATCACGCCAGCCCGGAATATCAGGCCATTCATCCCGATGGCCTGGTCCCGGCCTTTGTCGACGACGGGCGCCTGTTCATCGAAAGCATCGACATCATCCGCCGGATCGCCGGGGACGCGGGCAATCTTGGCGCCAGCGCCGCGCCCGACCTGCTGGACCTGGCCGATGCCGCGCAGAAGGACCTGAAGCTGCTGAGCTTTGAATACCTGTTCCGTTCGCGCCCCGCCCCGACCAGCCAGCAGGCCGGGGCCTTTCAGGCCGCGCATCGCAACGACTGGCTGAAGGCGTTTCGCCGCGATTTCGCCGCCGGGTTCGACCCGGACCGGCTGAACGCCGCCGCCGCGCGCATCGACGCGGGCTTTCGCACGCTCGACAACCGGCTGGCCGACGGGCGCGCCTTTCTGGCCGGCGACGGCTTTACCATCGCCGATGTGGCCTGGATGCCCAACGTGCACCGCTTTGACCTGATGGGCTGGCCGTTCGCGCGCACGCCGCATTTGCAGGACTGGTTCGCCCGGGTGCGCCAACGCCCCAGCTACCGCACCGGCCTTGTCGACTGGGAGCCTGACGGCGTGCCCGGCAAATTCGCGGCCTATACCGCCGAAAGGCGCGCCGCCGGCACCGACATATCCGCCCTGCCCTGCCTGCGCGCGGCGACATGACCGCCCCGCGTAACATTCTGTGGATCATGTCGGACCAGCTTCGCTGGGACTATCTGTCCTGTTACGGCGCCACCCATATCGACACGCCCAACCTCGACTGGCTGGCCAGCCGGGGCGTGCGGTTCGACCGGGCCTATGTGCAGTCGCCGGTGTGCGGCCCCAGCCGGATGAGCATGTATACCGGCCGCTACATGCGCAGCCACGGGTCGAACTGGAACGGCTTTCCGCTGCGGGTAGGCGAACCGACGCTGGGCGAACACCTGGCCGAGGCCGGCATGACCGCGACGCTGGTCGGCAAGTCGCATGTTGTCCCCGACCGCGATGGCATGGCGCGCCTGGGGATCGACCCGGCCAGCGCGGCGGGGCGGCGGATCGCGGCGGGCGGCTTTGTCGAACATATCCGCGACGACGGCACCAACCACAGCGACTATCCGAACCGGTCCACGGCCTATGACGCCTATCTGCGCCAGCAGGGGTTCACGGGCGACAACCTGTGGGAGGAATGGGCCAACTCGGGCATCGGCGCGGATGGCAAACTGCATTCGGGCTGGCTGCTGGACAATGCCGACCTGGCGGCGCGGGTGCCCAAGGAGCATTCTGAGACCGCGTGGCTGACCACGCAGGGCATCGAATTCCTGAAAGCGCAGGGCGACGCGCCGTGGATGTGCCACCTGAGCTATATCAAGCCGCACTGGCCCTACATGGCGCCTGCGCCCTATCACGCGATGTTCCGCGCCCAAGACCTGCCGCGCCCGGTGCGCCATGCGCGCGAGAAACAGTCAGATCACCCGCTGATGCAGGCCTGGACGGGCACGCGCATCTGCCAAAGCTTTGCCCGCGACCCGCTGCGCGACAAGGTCGTGTGCGCCTATGCCGGGCTGGTCAAGGAGCTTGACGACCAGCTGGGGCGGCTGTTCGCCTATCTGCGCGCGGCCGGACGGATGGAGGACACGATGATCGTGTTCTGCTCGGATCACGGCGACAATCTGGGCGACCACTGGCTGGGCGAAAAGGACCTGTTCTACGACTGCGCGGCGCGCGTGCCGCTGATCGTCTGTGACCCGCGCCCCGAGGCCGACGCGACGCGCGGCACGGCGTCGGTGGCGCTGGTCGAGGCCATCGACATCGCGCCCACCATGCTGGATTTTGCCGGGGTCGCACCCAAGCCGCATATCCTTGAAGGCCGGTCGCTGACGCCGCTGCTGCACGGCACGGCGGTTGAATGGCGCGATCATGTCATATCGGAATACGACTATGCCACCCGCGACGCGCGGCGCGCCGCCGGGGTCGATCAGGCCGACGCGCGGCTGACCATGGTTTTCGACGGGCGCTGGAAATACATCCATGCCGAGACATTCCGCCCGATGTTGTTCGATCTTCAGGCCGATCCGGACGAGCTGAACGACCTTGGCGGCGACCCCGATTTCGCCGACCAGATCGCGCGGCTGGGGGCGCTGCATTTCGCCTGGGCGCGCCGCCATCACAGCCGGATCACACGCTCGCCGGAAAATATCGAGAAAATGGCCGACGTTCGCGAACCTCCGGGTATACTGATCGCGTACAGGGACGAAAAGGAACTGGTCGAGGATGGTCTGACCATGCCTGGCCACGTGAAACCGAAGACATAAGCAAACTGGGAGGAAACCATGTCCAAGAAACTTCTAGCGGGCGTCATTGCCGCCATTTCCGTGGCGGCGACGGCTCAGGCCCAGACACTGTTGACCGCCGAGACCGCGTCGCCCAGCTCGGCGCCGGGCATCTCGATCATCGCGCTCAGCGAGGCCGCGGCCAAGGAAGGGGTGGCCGATATTCAGGTGTCGGCAGGCCAGACCCTTACCAACTCGGTCCAGAATGTCGCGGAAGGCAAATCCGACATCGCCGCCGCGCCCTTCATCCTGCCCTTCCTTCTGTCGCGCGGGGTTGGCCCCTATGCGTCGCTGGGCAAGGACGCCGGCGCCGAACTGGTCAAGAATCTGGCGGTTCTTTATACCTACCGCATCTCGGTTCAGGGGCTTTACGCCTATGACAGCTCGGGCGTGACGGGCTGGGACAATCTGGAAGGGCGCACCATCTTCAACGGCCCGCCGCGCGGCGCGGCGCTGACCAACGCGCGCCTGCTGACCAAGATCAACACCGGGCTGGAAGAGGGCGACGGCTATTCCGGCATCCAGGTCAACTGGGGACAGGCGGTCAAGACCATCCAGGACGGCTCGGCCGATGCTTTCGTGCTGCCCCAGTCCTTCCCGGATGCGCGCATCATGGCGGCGCTGGCCTCGGGCAACATGACCCTTTGGTCGATATCCAAAGAGGTCTATGACAGCGAAGCCTTCGCCAATCTCGGCGGGCTGCCGGGCACCATCCCGGTCGAGCTGCCGATTGCCGACATGGGCTATGGCGACGGCGTTACCGTTGTCTCGGAAGACGACATGTTCCGCGGGCCGGGCACCGTGGGCGGCGATATCGTCAACGTCAGCATGGACTTCGACCTTGCCAAGGGGCTGACCGCGGCCTTCATCGACAATCTCGACAGCATCTACCGCGCCAAGGCCCCGTTCATGCCCAACGCGTGGCACGGGGAAACGGCCGTCGCGTTCACCGACATGTGCGGCCCGAACCCGATCAAATACCATCCCGGTGCCGTCGCCGCGTGGGAAGAGGCCGGTTACACAATCCCGGATTGCGCGAAGTAAGCCACGACCAGGGCGGGCAGACGGTGTTCTGCCCGCCACTCATTCCCGGGACGCCGAAACATGGCTGACGTGACCCATTCGACGGAACCGGCGGCACGCGATGCCGGGGCAAGGATCGTCTACGGCCTGACCGTCGCCATGGTGGTGATCGGGCTTTTGAATTCGACGCCGGGGCTGCCCGGCTATGACGCCTTCGCCAGCCGGGTGCTGGGCGTGGACGGGGCGCTGTTCCGCAAGTTTCCCTTCGAATGGTTCTATCCCTTCTTCTTTGCGCTGATGATGCTGATCGTGGCGCTGAAACATTCGATCTGGCGCAGCTGGCAGGGGCGGCCGGCGGCGATGCGCGGCCTTGGCCTGTTTCTTGACGTGGTGCTGGTCGTGATGGCGCTGACCATCGCCCTGACCTACCTGATCGAGATCGAATCGATCTGCCTGATCGACCAGTTCACCGGCGACCGCGCCCGGCTGATCGCCGAAAGTCTGGCCTCGGCCAAGGAATTTGCCGAAATGCTGGGGCTGGATGCGCCGAAAACGGTCGAGGACCCGCAATGCGTCAACACCACCGGCGTGTGGCTGGTGGCGATCATCGGCCTCGCGGTGGTGGTTTTCCTGTCCTACAACGTCAAGGTCTGGGGGCTGCCGCTGGTTCTGGTGGCCATCGTGATGGCTGGCTACACGATCATCACGGTGCTGGTCTGGTATGTGTGGGGCCCCGACGACATCAACAAGTATTTCGTGACCAAGCTGGCGGGCGAGCCGCGCATGCTGATCGACGGCCGGCCGCGGGTGCACGACATTCTGGTCAACAACTCGTCCGGCCTTCTGGGCCGGTTCATGGACATCATCCTGAACACCATCTTCCCGTATCTGGTGCTGGGATCCCTGTTTGGCAGTTCGGCGGGGGGACGGTCGCTGATCAAGCTGGCCTTTCGCTGGACCCGTCACCTGCGCGGCGGCCCGGCTCATGCGGCAATCGTGTCGTCGGCCATGTTCGGAACCATCTCGGGCGGGCCGATCGTCAACGTGTTGTCGACCGGCGTTCTGACCATTCCCATGATGCTGAAGCGCGGCTTTTCCAAGGTCTTCGCCGGCGGGGTCGAGGCCGCGGCGTCGTCGGGCGGGTCGATCATGCCGCCGGTCATGGGCGTGGCGGCCTTCGTTCTGGCCTCGCTGACGGCGGTGCCCTATTCCAGCGTGATCGTTGCCGCCATCATCCCGGCCGTCGCCTATTTCTTCTGCCTGTTCCTGTCGGCGGTGTTCCAGTCGCGCAAACAGAATATTCAGGCCATCGGCGAGCTGACCGACGACATGCGGCTGGAGCGGCAGGACCTGCTGAACCTGGGCATGATCTTCGGGCCAATACTGGTGATCCTGACGCTGCTGCTGACGCCCAAGGACGCGGTGGGTTGCGGGCTGTTGGGCGGCCTTCTGGGGGCCGAGCGCACCATCACCGATGCCGGCTGCGTCGTGCATCATCTCAGCTGGCTGCAGCGGGCGATCCAGAATTCCGCCGGGTCCGCCGGGTCGGCGGGCTGGTGGGCGGCGATGCTGCTGATGGGGCTGTTGTTCGTCGACCCCGAGGTTCGGGCCCGGCCGCGCAAGGTCATCGACGCCCTGTCCAACGCCGGTGTCCTGATCTCGACCCTCTACCTGATGTTCCTGGCGGTTTCGATCATCGATTTCTGCCTGACCTTCACCGGTCTGCCTATCTTCATCTCGCTCGACGTGCTGGCCTGGCTGAACGGTCTCGATCTGGGGGCCAGCGGCTCGACCCTGTTCCAGTTCGTCGCGCTTTTGCTGACCATGGGGCTGGCGGTGGTGCTGGGCATGGGAATGCCGGCGGTGCCGGCCTATATCAACGCGGCGCTGCTGATGGGGCCGGTGCTGGCGGGGCTGGGCCTGTCGCTGTTCACGGCACATATGTTCATCTTCTATTTCGCCGTCGCCAGCGCCATCACGCCGCCGGTTGCGCTGGCCGCTTTCGCCGCCGCCACCATCACCAAGGCCGAGCCCATGGCGACCGGCATTTCGGCGGTGCGGTCGGGCATCGTCATGTTCGTCGTGCCGTTCATCTTCGCGATGTATCCCGAGATTCTGCTGATACCCGACGCGGTGCTTGACCCGCGCGGCAACGGGGGCAGCTTTCTGGCCGGCTATGACGGCACGGTGCATCTGGCCGCGCTGGTGGCCCTGCTGGTGCGGATGGTGCTGGCGTTCTACCTGCTCAGCTCGGCCCTGGCGCGCTTTGACCGGGCGGCGCTGCCGCTGTGGGAGGTCGCGGCACGGCTGGCGCTGGCGGCGCTGGTGCTGGCCAAGGCCCCGACGCTGTTCGGGCCGGCCATCGTCGTGGCGCTGGCGCTGGTGTTTCTGCACACACGCCGCGCACGAGGCGGCGCCGTGGCCTGACAGGGCGCGCGTCAGGGCCGTCTGGCCGTGGCTGCTCGCGGGCGCACCGTTGGCCCGGACCAACAACCAGCCCGCCGGCCGGGCCACCACCGACCTGACGAGCGAACCCGCCGTCCCTCCGGCCGACGCCCACCGCTCCTTCCGCCGACGCCCGCCGTCCCTTCGGCC
>CAYYMJ010000001.1:111455-115573 GCA_964472855.1 uncultured Rhodobacterales bacterium
TCCAGCCGCGGCGCAAGGCAAGCCGGACGCGAGGCCACCTGACCGCCAAAGACCCATCGGCGTTTCGCCCGCGCCGGTGCATCGCCGGCTTGCGCCCGATGTCCCGAGCGGCTGGCCCGGCTTCGCAACGAACGATTTGCGCCCCCTGTTGCTTGACGAACCGGCCGATTTCCGCGCTGATCGCCGGGTTCCCTGCGTCGCGCGGCCGCGACCCGACTGCCGGTCGCGCGGATCGGCGGTCAGTTGGCGGGGCCGGAGCAAGGGAGGCATGCCATGCCGCGTCAGGGTCAACAGCAAGGGCAGGCGCCGGACCTGCGCCATGGCGGACGCATTCTGGCCGACCAGTTGGCCATTCTGGGGGCAACCCGGGTATTCTGTGTGCCGGGCGAAAGCTTTCTGGCGCTGCTGGACGGGCTGCACGACCACCGCGACCGGATCGAGCTGGTCACCTGCCGCCACGAATCCGGCGCCGCGAACATGGCTGACGCCCATGGCAAGCTGACCGGACAGCCCGGCATCGTCGCGGTGACACGCGGACCCGGGGCGACCAATGCCTCGAACGGGGTGCATACCGCCTTTCAGGACAGCACGCCGATGATCCTGCTGATCGGGCAGGTGGCGACCACCATGACCGACCGCGAGGCGTTTCAAGAGATCGATTACCGCCGCATGTTCGGGCAGATGGCCAAATGGGTGGCCCAGATCGACCGGGTCGAGCGTATCCCCGAATACATCTCGCGCGCATGGGCGCTGGCGCAGTCGGGGCGGCCCGGTCCGGTGGTGCTGGCCCTGCCCGAGGATGTGCTGTCGGGTCATGCCTCGGTGCCCGATGCCGCCCCGGTCGACGCCGCCCAGCCCGCCCCGGCTCCGGCGGCCATGGACCGGCTGGGTGCCATGCTGGCGGCGTCCGAACGGCCGATGATGCTGGTCGGCGGCCCGGGGTGGAGCGCCGATGTCGCCCGGCAGGCCGAAGCCGTGGCCGCGCGGTTCGACCTGCCTGTCGCCACCTCGTTCCGCTGTCAGGACTATTTTGACAACGACCACCCCAATTACGCCGGCGCGGTGGGGATCGCGTCCCTGCCCAGCCTAGTGGACCGCATCCGGAACCAGGTTGACCTGCTGATCAATCTGGGCAGCCGGCTGGGCGAGATGACCACCCAGGGCTATGGCCTGATCGACCTGCCGGTGCCGCAGATGCCGTTCGTGCATGTGCATCCCGGCGCGGACGAACTGGGCCATGTCTATGCCCCGACGCTGTCGGTTCCGTCGGCGCCCGGGGCCTTTCTGGCCGCGATGCAGGGGATCGCGCCGCCGCCGAAGAACCGGCGCGACTGGACCGGCAGCTTTCACCCGGCACTGCAGGCCTATCGCCGGCCCACCGATGTGCCGGGCCCGGTTAACATGGGGCGGGTGGTGCAGCATATGTCGCGCACCCTGCCCGACGACACCATCTTCACCAACGGCGCCGGCAACTACACGGTGTGGCTGCACCGCTTTCACGCCCACCGGCGGTTTCGCACCCAACTGGCGCCGACCAGCGGTTCGATGGGCTATGCGGTGCCGGCGGCGGTGGCGGCGAAGCTGGAACATCGCGACCGCACGGTGGTGTGCATGGCCGGCGACGGCTGTTTCCTGATGACGGCGCAAGAGCTGGCGACGGCGCGGCATCACGGGCTGGCGATCATCTGTCTCGTGGTCAACAACGCCATGTTTGGCACGATCCGCATGCATCAGGAACGCACCTACCCCGGCCGGGTCACTGCCACGGGCCTGACCAACCCCGATTTCACCGCCTATGCCGCCGCCTTTGGTATCCCCGGCGAAGTGGTGACCGATGACAGCCAGTTCCCCGACGCCTTGCAGCGCGCGCGAGGATCGGACGCGGGCTATCTGATCGAGCTTCGGGTCGACCCGCAGGCGCTGACCCCGACCCTGTCGCTGGACGCGGTGCGCGAACAGGGTCTGGCGGGCGGCTGAACCCTCGCGTCGCGGCCCGGCGCGGTTGCCGGTGGGGCGCGGGCGCCTTCGCCGTCACACCGGTCTTGCGCGCACCCCGGGGCTCAGCCCCGGGCAAGCTTGCGCAGCGCCTGCTGCATGGCGACGATCATGGCGTCGCGCTCGGACGCCAGCATCTCGAGCGACCGGTCTCTGGCCTCGTCGGCAACCCCAGCGATCAGTTTTTCGGCAACCTCGGGGCCCATGAAAACCTGGCCCATGTCGGCCCACCAGCCGTTATAGGTGTCGGTGAAATGGTCGATATAGGCGCCCAGCCCCCCGGGACCGGCGCCAAGGTTGAACAGCATGTTCGGCCCCATCGCCGCCCAGCGCAGCCCGGGCCCGGCCGTCACCGCCCTGTCGACATCTTCGACCGACGCGACGCCCGACACCACCAGGCTGATGGCCTCGCGCCACAGCGCCGCCTGCAGCCGGTTGGCGACATGGCCGGGCACCTCTTTCTTCACCCGAATGGTTGTCTTGCCCACGTCGGCATAAAAGCGTTCGGCGGCAGCGACGATGCCGGGGCCGGTGCGGTCGTTGCCCATCACCTCGACCAGCGGGATCAGGTGCGGCGGGTTGAACGGATGGCCCAGCACCAGCGGCGCCGGGTCGCGCCAGCCCGGCTGCATCTGGCTGAGCGTCAGGCCCGAGGCCGACGTCGACACCACCGCGCCGGGGGCCAGCGCGGCCTCGATCCCGGCGAAGGTTGCATGTTTCAGCGCCAGCCGCTCGGGCACGCTTTCCTGCACGAAACCGGCACCGTCCACCGCGCCGGCGATGTCGGCGTGAAAGCGCAGCCCATCGGGGCTCCCACGGTCGGTCAGCCCCAGCGCGGTCATCGTGGGCCAGGCGCTTTCGACATAGCCGCGCACCCGCTTTTCCACGTCGGGCGCCGGGTCATGAATGGCGACGCTGCGCCCGGCGGCCAGAAACAGCGCCGCCCAGCTGGCACCGACGGTGCCGCCGCCAATGCAGGCGGTATGTTGGGTGTCGATCATGACAGTCCGGGGTTCAGCGGCGAGGCCGCGGTCAGCCCGCCGTCGATGGTGAAAAGCTGGCCGGTAGCAAAGCCGGCGGCGTCCGAGGCCAGCCACACCGCCATGGCGGCGATGTCGCCGGGCTGGCCGAACCGCCGCACGGGGTGGCGGGCCAGCGCGTCCTGCCGGGCCGCGGCCGGGTCGGCGGCCAGGGCGAACCCGGCCTCGAGCATGCCGGTTTCGATCCAGCCCGGGCAGATCGCGTTGCAGCGGATATGCGGCCCGTGATCGACGGCAATCGACCGGGTCAGCCCGTGCACGAACGCCTTCGAGGCGTTGTAAAGCGCCATGGCCGGGTCGGCGGCCTGCCCCGAGATCGAGCCGATGTTGATGATCGCGCCGCCGGCCGGCATGGCCGGAATGAAGGCGCGGCAGCAGTTGAAGACACCGCGGCAATTGACGCCGACCACCGCCTCCCAGTCGGCGTCGCTGCTGTCGGTGACCGTCCGCTCAACCTGCACGCCGGCGTTGTTGACCAGAATGTCGACCGGGCCCAGCGCGGTGGCGCAGGCGGCCACGGCGTCGGGGTCGGCCACGTCGAGCATCTGCCAGCCGACAGCGGGGTCCAGCGCCGGGGGCCGGTCGCCGCGCCCGCAGGTCGCGACCCGGGCGCCGGCGGCCATGAAGGCCGCGACGATGCCGCGCCCGATGCCCTGACGCCCGCCGGTGACAAAGGCGCGCTTGCCGGCCAGTTGGCCCGTGTGGTTCGCGTCGGTCATGGCCGTTCCCCCAAAAGCGTCTCGCGTTGCACTTCGATCGCCCGACACTGCCTGAAATCCTGAATGTCGTCACGCAACGCCTGTTGTATCGAGTCGACGGCGACGCGCGGTCAAGGGCGGCCCCGTGCCTGCCCGTCAGCCCCAAGGCGGGCCTGCGCCGGGTCGGGCGCCGCGACGGGTCGGCCGAGGTTTTCGATGATGTCGCGGTAATTGCGCGCCCGGTGCGCGTGCAACTTCGCCCTTTTCCCCCGACCGATTTTGCGGCTGTCGGCCTGCGCGACCCGGACATTGCCGCCCGGCGCCGTGGCTGGCGCGGTCAGGCTGATCCGGCTCGGCCCCGCCGCCAGCGCCGGCCAGTCGTGGT
>CAYYMJ010000001.1:115673-118065 GCA_964472855.1 uncultured Rhodobacterales bacterium
TTTCTGCAGCATCGCAAGGACGGCGAAATTCATCGACCCATGTTCATCGCGGCCATTTCCGGGCTGGTCCGCAGGGCGGCGCGCCGACGCTCATTGCGCGTCATGCCCGGGCCGCCCCGGGTCGAGCCGCCCACCTCCGGGGCATGGGCCGGCTTGTTGCGCGGCAGGAGCAGCCCGAAAAGGGCCGGGGCCGGGTCGGGCCACTCGTTGGCGGCGTCGCGGGCGCGTAGATGGATGATCGACGCGCCTGCCCCGGCGGCGCCGATGCTGGCTTCGGTAATCTCGGTTTGCGTGATGGGCAGATGGTCCGACACGGCGCGTGAATGCCGCCCGTGGGGGCGCAGGTCATGATGACCGGGTCGCGCATGCCTTGGCCCCGCCCGCTAAAGCCGCATCTGCTGGACCTGCGCCGACAGGCCGCCGTCCAGCACCCAGAGTTGCCCGCTGGCATAGCGCGCCTCGTCCGAGGCCAGCCAGTTGACGAGGTTGGCGATATCGTCCGGCGTGCCATAGTTGCGCATCGGGTGCACGTCGCGCACCGCCTGCTGCAACTGGTCGATGGTCTTGCCGTCGCCGCCCGATCCGTCGCCGGTGAAAAAGCTCTGCAGCATCGGCGTGTCGATATAGCCCGGGCAGACGGCGTTCACCCGGATGCCCTCGGGGCCGTGATCGCAGGCCATGGCGCGGGTCAGGGCGTGCACCGCGCCCTTGGTGGCGCAATAGGCCGCCAGCCCCGGGTCGGCGATGAAACCGTCGTAGGACCCGAAATTGATGATCGACGCGGTTTGCCCGGCGCCGCTGGCCCTGCGCATCAGCGGCAGGGCGTATTTCGAGGTCAGGAAAGTGCCGGTGACGTTGACAGCGAACGATCGGTTCCATTCCGCCAGGCTGGTGTCTTCAATGGTTTTCTCGATCTCGATCCCGGCGGCATTGACAAGGATGTCCAGCTTGCCCGCCTCGTCGGCCACACGCGCCATTGCCGCGATGGCGTGTTCTTCGCGGGTGACGTCGAGCCTGACGAAAAGGCTGCCGTCATCTTTGTGGGCCGCAAGCGAACCCTGCGCCGTCAGGTCGGCGGCATAGACCCGGGCGCCTTGGCGCAGGAACCGCGCCACGATGGCCCGCCCGATGCCGCCCCGGCCGCCGGTGACCAGCGCGGTCTTGCCGGAGAGGCTGGCGCTCATGCCGCCGCGCCGGCCCGGGCATAGGCCCCCAGCACCAGCCCGTGGAAATGGTGCACCGCATGTTCGCTCAGCCCCGAACCCTGCGGATCGCTGACGATGCGCCCCTGGTCGAAGGCCGGGGTCGCCATGCCCTTCTGCACGCTTTCGACGATGTCGATATCCTCGCGCTGAAGCACTTCGTCGAGATACCGGATCGCTTCACGCTCGATCGCGTCGGGCTCGGGGGTTTCGAGGAAGAAGTCATAGGTTTCCAGCGTCCTGTCGGGCCCGGCCGGGATGATGTTGAGCACGATCATCGACGACCGGCCGGGATAGCGCATCAGGCAGGTGTTGGGCCACAGCCACCAAACGGCGTGCGTCTTGACGGTCGCGTTCGAGACGTCATAGGCCGAGCTTGGGTTGTTCCCGGCCTCGGCCATGTGGCTGGACCAGATGCCATGCGTGGTCACCTTGTAGGTGTCCATCTCGATCAGGGTGCAGAAATCCTTGTGAGCGGTCGGGCAGTGGTAGCATTCAAGGAAATTGTCGACGACATTCTTCCAGTTCGACCGGATGTCATAGGTCAGGCGGTGGCCGAAGGTCAGGTGCTCGACATCGGGCGCCCAGTGGCGAATCTCGGTTTCCAGGGTGCCGGTCTGGGTGCTGAGCGGCGGGGCGTCGGGGTCGAGGTTGACGTAGACGAAGCCGCAGAATTCCTCCACCCGGACCGCGGACAGGCAGATCGCGCCGGCATCGAAGCCTTCGAGGTTTTCGGACTGCGGCGCCCGCACAAGCTGGCCGTCCAGACGGTAGACCCAGGCGTGATAGGGGCACATGATGCGCGCGGCCTGACCGTCGCCGGTGAGAAGGTGATGCGCCCGGTGCTTGCAGACATTGTAGAAGGCGCGCAGAACCCCGTCGCGGCCGCGCACCACGGCGATGGGCCGGCCCGCGACCTCGGCCGTGGTAAAGGCCCCCGGCGCGCGGACCTTCTCTGCATGGCAGACCCATTGCCAGGTTCTGGCAAGGATCGCGTCGACATCGACGCTGAACCATGCCGGGTCGACATAGGCCTGGGCGCGCAGCGACTGGGTGTTCAGCGGGTTGGGGCTGTAGCCGGCGCCGATGGCGTCGAACTGGGCCCGTGTCGGAAATGCGGTCATCGAAGCCTCCGGCCGTTCTGGGGCGCGCGCGGGCGCGACGCCTGGTGTTAGATTGGGCGCTCGCGC
>CAYYMJ010000001.1:118165-132197 GCA_964472855.1 uncultured Rhodobacterales bacterium
GGTGGCCAGTATTTTGTGCTGAAGCGCCATGCGCTGCGAGGCGGCGCGGGTATCGCGGCGCGGCGCGCCCGGCGACGCGGGCGGGGGCGCTGCCCCCGCACCCCCGAAGTATTTCTCGAACGATGAAGGGCAGGTGGCGATTGCGTCAGGGTGTCGGCCACGCCCGGAATTCAAACGGAACCCGGCCTTCGACACGGTCGCGGATGGGTGGCAGGCCGAAGCGGTCGCTGTAGGCGCGGCTGAAATGCACCTGGCCGGTGAAGCCCGAGGCGACGGCGATTTCGGACATCGACATTTCGGTCTGGGTCACCAGGCCGCGTGCCCGGTCGAGGCGAATGTCGCGGTAATAGAGCGTGGGCGTCTTGCGGATGTGGGTCGCGAACAGCCGGTCGAGTTGGCGGTGCGAGATACCGACACGCTGGCACAGCGCGGGGATTGGCAGCGGTTCTTCGAGATTGTCTTCCATCAGCTGGATGGCGGCCTTGACCCGGGCCGGCACGAGGCTGCCCAGGGGTTCGCGGCGTTCGGGCTGCTGGCGTGTGCCCGGCTCGCGCAAGGTGGGGTGGAAGATATAGCGCGCGGCGGCATTGGCCAGCGCGCGGCCATGCAGGCTGTGCACAAGGTGCAGCCCAAGCTCGACCGCCGCCGAGCCGCCGCAGCAGGTCATGCGGTTGCGGCCGATTTCGAACAGGTTTTCGCCGACCTCGACATCGGGGAACAGCTCTTGAAACGCATCGATATGCTGGTAATGCACCGACGCCCGGCAGTCTTGCAGCAGCCCGCAGCGGGCCAGGATGAAGGCGCCGGTGTCCAGGGCGGCGATCATGGCACCCTGCCGGGCCGCGTCGCGCAAGAGCCGCTGCAGGCGGATCGTCGCGTGGCGTTCGGGGGCCCATGACGCCGACACCAGCAGGATGTCGAAATCGCGGCCCGAGGCGCCGGACAACGGCTCGGTCACGATCTCGGCCCCGTTGCTGGCCCGGCAGGGGCCGCCGCCGTCGGACAGGAACCGCCAGCGAAACCGGTTGCGGCCGTCGAGATAGTTGGCGGCGCGCAGCGGATCGATGAAGCCCATGGTCGCCATCACGTTGAAGTCGGGCACCAGAGCCATTCCGATGCGCAGCGAATTCGCGGGAAATGTGTCCATGCTGGCCAATTATCGCAAAGGCACGACCATCGCGATTAAATTTTGCGCTGGGGTTCGGACAAGCTTGCTGTAATGTCCGGAAAGAATTCCAACAAGAAATCAGGGAGTCTCAACATGAAGAAGCTGACCACAGCGATTGCGCTGACCGCGCTGGCGGGATCGGTCCACGCGGCCGAGCTTGGCGCCGTCGACCAGCCGATCAAGCTGGCCATCAATGAATGGACCGGCCAGCATGTGACCACGCACATCGCCGGTAGCATGCTGGAGGCCGCGGGATATCAGGTGGAATATGTCACCGCCGGTTACATGAACATGTATCAGGCCATGGCCGACGGCGAATTGCATGCCGCGCTGGAGATCTGGTCGTCCAACGTGTCCGAGGATTATGCCAAGAAGGTGGCCGGTGGCGGGGTTGTCGAGCTGGGTGACCTTGGGCTCGACGCCAAGGAAGGCATCGCCTACCCGGCCCATGTGGCCGAGTTGTGCCCCGGGCTGCCGGCCTGGGAGGCGTTGCAGGAATGCGCGCAGGTCTTTGCCACCGCCGAAACCATCCCCCAGGGGCGGCTGGTCGACTATCCGGCTGACTGGGGCACACCCGGCGCCGACCGCATGACCGGGCTGGACCTGCCGTTCAAGGCCGTGCCTGCCGGGTCGGAAGGGGCGCTGATCACCGAGTTGCGCGCCGCCACCGAGAAGGGGTCGCCCCTGCTCATCACCTTCTGGCAGCCGCATTGGGCCATGTCGGCCTATGACGTGCAGTTCGTCGACCTGCCGGTCGGCAACGCGGATTGCTTCAACGATCCGGCGTGGGGCCCGAACCCCAACGCCGTCAACGACTGTGACTTTGCACCGTCGCGCATCTTCAAGGCCGGCTGGTCCGGCATGGCCGACACCTGGCCGGCCGCTTACGAGATCCTGTCGAATTATGCCCTGTCGGTTGGCGACCAGCAGCCGATGATGGGGGCGATCGACGTCGACGGCGGTTCGGTGGAAGAGGTGGTCGCAGCCTGGATGGCCGCGAACGAGGCCACCTGGAAGCCGGTCGTCGACGCGGCGACCCAGTAAGCGACGGGCGGTCTGCCGATATGTCGGACATGCCCAACGGCGGACCGGCCATTTCCTGCAACGGCGTCTGGCAGGTCTTCGGACCCGACGCGCGCGGGAAACTGGCCCAGGCCCTTGACCAAAGCGGCGGCGCCCCGGATGGCGCCGCCGACATCCTGCGGCAGGCCGGGCTGATCCCGGCGGTTCAGGATGCCAGTTTCAGCGTCCGCGAGGGCGAGCTTTTCGTGATCATGGGCCTGTCCGGCTCTGGCAAGTCCACGCTGGTGCGCTGTTTGTCGCGCCTGCTGGAAGGCACCGCCGGCGAGGTGCTGATCGAGGGCGAAGACATCCTGTCGGCCAGCAAGAAGCGGATGATCGCGCTGCGCCGCAACAAGCTGGGCATGGTGTTCCAGCATTTCGGCCTGTTCCCGCATATGACCGTGATCGACAATGTCGCCTTTCCGCTGAAGGTTGGCGGCATGGGGCGCCGGCAACGCCATGACAAGGTGCGCCCGATCATCGACATGGTCGGCCTTGCGGGGCGCGAAGACGCCTTCCCGCGCGAACTGAGCGGCGGTCAGCGCCAGCGCGTGGGCATTGCCCGGTCGCTGGCCGGCGACTGCTCGGTCTGGTTCCTGGACGAGCCCTTCTCGGCCCTCGACCCGCTGATCCGGCGCCAGTTGCAGGACGAATTCCTGCAGATCCGCCAGCGGTTGAATACCACCATCGTCTTCATCACCCACGACATAACCGAGGCGCTGAAGCTGGCCGACCGCATCGCCATCATGCGCGACGGGGCCATCGTGCAGATCGGCACGCCGGCCGAGATCGTGCTGGCCCCGGTCGACGGCTATGTGGCCGAGTTTTCCCGCGACGTTGCCACCGGGCGCCATGCGACGGTGGATTCGGTCATGAAAACCGGGGCCGACATGCCGGGCGACATGCCCGACGATCCCGGCCTGCGCACCAGCATGACGCTCGAGGCGGCGCTGGCCTCGTGCATGTCGCTTTACCAGGCGGTGCCGGTGCGCGACCCCGAAGGCAAGGTTGTCGGCGCCGTCTATCCCGACGATCTGGCGCGCGCCTCGCTCAGGACGGACGCGGGCTGATGGCGGCGCTGGCGGCGCGGCTGGGGGCGGTGCTGCCGCTGCAGAACCGCAACCTGGCCCTGTTCGGGGCGGTCATCGCCGGATATCTGTGCCTGCTGTTCGAGCCGGCGGCGCCCTGGCTGTTCGACTGGCCGGCCGCGTGGCAGTTGCCCATGACCGACTGGATCGACACCGGCGTCACCTGGGTCCTCGAAGCAGTAAAGCCGGCCGCCCGGGGCTTTTCGCATCTGCTGGGCTTTGGCATGGCCGGGGCCAACCTGCTGTTCGCCGCCACGCCATGGCCGGTGACCATCGGCCTGGTGACGGCGCTTGGCTGGTATGTGGGTGGCTGGCGGCTGGGCGCGCTGGCGCTGGTCGGGTTGGGGTTCGTGCTGGCCTCGGGCTACTGGATCGAGGGCATGAACACGCTGGCGCTGGTCGCGGTGTCGGTGCCCATGGCGCTGGCGGCCGGGTTGGCCATCGGCATCCTTGGCAACGAATATCCACCGGCGCGGGGCGCGGTGCAGGCGGTGCTGGACGTGATGCAGACCGTGCCGACATTCGCCTATCTGACGCCGCTGCTGGTGCTGTTCGGCTTCGGGCCCACGGTTGGCCTGATCGCTTCGGCCATCTATGCCGCGCCACCTATGGCCCGCAACGTGCTGCTGGGGCTGGAACGGGTCGAGCCCGACATCAAGGAGGCCGCGGTGATGAGCGGCGGAACCCGGGTGCAACAGCTGTTCCTGGTCGAGCTTCCGTCGGCCATGACCCAGATCATGGTGGGCGTGAACCAGTGCCTGATGGCGGCGCTGTCGATGGTCATCATCGCCGCCGTGATCGGCGGCTTCAACGACATCGGCTGGGAGGTTCTTCTGACCATGCGCAAGGCCCAGTTCGGCCAGAGCTTTCTGGCCGGGCTGGTGATCGTGGCGTTTGCCATCGTCATCGACCGGATCAGCGCCACCTTTACCCAGCGGCGCGACCGCCACAGCCTGCGGGGCGTGGCGGTGATCATGGCGGTGGCGGTGGTCGTGGCGGTGATCGCCTGGGCCCGCCTGCCCGCCCCGTCCGACCTGGCGCTGTTCGACCCCGCCGCCGCCTGGGTCGACGCCGGGCTCGGGGCCTTCACGGCCGCCAATGGCGCGGCGCTGGACGCGATCAAGAACAGCATCGTCTTCTACCTGCTCTTGCCCCTGCGCATCGGCCTGGACGACGCGGTGCTGGTGTTTACCTGGGGCTTTGGCTGGACCACGGGGATGAGCGCGGCGCTTTATGTTGCCGCCGCCCTCGGCGCACTGCTGCTGGTCTGGCGCAACCGGATCGGCGGGGCGGCGGTGCTGTTGATGGTCGCGCTTCTGGTCGAAACCGGCATCGCCGAGCTGCCCTGGCCCTTCGTGCTGGCCACCGTGGCAGCGCTGGGCTGGATGTCGCGCGGGCGCGGCCTGGCCATCCTGGCGGTCGCGCTTCTGTCTCTGATCCTGCTGTCGGGTCTGTGGGACCGGGCGCTTCTGTCGCTCTACCTGTCCGGGGTCTCGGTGCTGGCCTGCGCGCTGGTCGGCGGCGCCATCGGGCTGCTCAGCGCGGTCAGCCCGACCAGCTGGAAGATGGTGCGCCCGGCCTGCGACATGCTGCAAACGATCCCGCTGTTCGTCTTCCTGATCCCGGTGCTGATGTTCTTCCAGATCGGCGAATTCTCGGCCTTCCTGGCCATCTGCGCCTATGCCATTGTGCCGATGATCCGCTACACGCAACACGGCCTGACCAACACCCCGCCGGAACTGGTTGAAGCCGCCACCACTTCGGGCGCCACCGCCTGGCAGACGCTGGTCGAGGTGCGCGCGCCCTACGCCATGCCCACCATCCTGCTGGGCCTGAACCAGACCATCCTCTACGCCTTCGCGATGCTGGTGATCGCGGCGCTGATCGGCACCACCGGCCTGGGCCAGTCGATCTTTCTGGCACTTGGCCGCGCCGACGTCGGCCTCGGCATCGCCGCCGGAGCGGCCATGGCGATCCTTGCGCTGGTGGCCGACCGCCTGGTGCAGGGCTTTGCCGACAAACAGCGCCACGCGCTGGGGCTGTAAAGACCGGCCCGCCCCTACTTCTGTCCGGAAATATCCATGGCGCTGCCCCCGCCGCCGCGCGCCGCCGCGCGTGTCCCGGCGGTGTCTCAACCGCTCTGCTTCTGGTTTTGCTGCCACAGCGCGGCCTCACCCAACAGCGACCCTTACCGGCGCAATCGCGGACGCGCGGCGAAACCGCCGAAACCGCCGGATTCGGCAGATGAAATGCCCATGACATCCACCTCGCCAGCGGTCCCGGCGCCAACGCCGCCAAACCCGCCGCGGCGGCCGATCAACCACCAGCGCAGGGCCGCATCGGCGGGTCCGCGTGGCCGGTCTGGTGGATGCCAAACGCGGCGCCGGTAAGGCTGGCCCGCAGCCGCGTTCACCACCTGCCGGCGCCGCCGGTGCCGCTGGCCGCGCTAGCGCAAGCGATCATCGCCAAGGCCCGGGCCGTTCCATCGCCGCCTCCCGGTCGGTGCATGGGTGCGCAATGGGGGCCTGGCACGCCGGTGCCTGCCCGGCAGGCTCAGCCCCGCGCCTGCCACCAGCGCCAGCCGGAAATGCCGGCGGTCAACAGGAAGACGACGCCCAGCGCGTGGTAAAAGCCCGGCGCGCTGGCGATGTCCATGACCAGCCCGGTCGCCGGGCCACCGATCACGCCGCCGACCCCGAAGGCCAGCGCGAAAGCCGCGTTGCCGGCCACCAGTTCGGCCCCGTCAAAGCGGTCGCCCAGCTCGGCCATGGCCATGGTGTAAAGGCCGCCCGCCACCGCCCCCCAGACAAACAGCACCGCCAGCAACGCCGGCCGCGCGCCGGGCAGCGACGGCAGCACCGCGGCGCCCAGCAGGCCGACAAGGGCGCAGGCGATCATGGTCGCGCGCCGCGATGTCCGATCCGAGGCCCAGCCCAGCGGCACCTGCAGAACCGTGTTGCCAAGAATGCAGACCGCGATTGCCAGCGTGACAAAGCGCGCCTCCATCCCCATCGCCAGCCCGTAGACGGGAAACAGCGCCAGCAGGGCCGATTCCCAGAAGGCATAGGCGGCAATCGCCACCAGAAGGGTTGGCGCCAGCCTGAGAAAGCGCCAGCTTGACACCGCTTTCTCCGACGACTGGCCCGGCGCGGTGTGGCGGATCGCCAGCACGATGGGGATGGCGGCGGCACAGCCCAGCGCCCCAACCGCAAACGGGGTCAGCCCGTCAATGCCGGTCACCGACAGGATCAGCGGCCCGGCAGCGAAACCGGCCGACAGCGCGGTGGCGTAAAGGCCAATCACCCGGCCCCGGGTCGCCGGGCGGGCCAACTGGTTGATCCATGTCTCCGAGACGATGAAGATGCCGACATCGACCACCCCCAGGGCCAGCCGCAACAGCAGCAGCGCGCCATAGACCGGCGCCAGCCCCATCAGCAACAGCAACAGCCCCGACCCCGCAAGGCAGCCCACCGCCACCCGCCAGGCGCCGAAACGCCGGATGACGCGGGGATAGAATGGCGACGCGACCAGCACGCCGACCGGCGTCATCGCGGCATTGATGCCAATCGCGGTTTCGGAATGCCCGGCCGCGTCCAGCACGAAGGACAGCAGCGGAAAGGTCAGCCCGATGGTCAGGGCATAGATCGTCGTGCAGGCGATGGCGCCCACAATGCCGGCCGTGGCCGATGGGTCGCCGGGCCGGGTCACGCCCATGCCCTGCCCCCGGGCCCGGCAAGGCGGTCAGGCAATCGCAAACGGGTTCACGATGCCGCTGAACAGGAAACTGGCATGACCGATCGGCGCCAGAACGCGCGCCACGATGGTGGCGGTCAGCACGACATAGTCACCCGGCGCTGCGGTGCCCTGACCCAGAACATAGACCGGCCCGGCCACCGGCAGTCGTTCGCGGAAACTGCCCAGCATGCCGCGCGTGGCATCCAGTATCCGGGTCTTGTCGGCCCAGCGATCGCCGGTCTTGGCGTTCACCACCGTCAGATAGGCATCGGCCTGAAACCGGGCCGGGGAAAAGAAGGACCAGCCGGAAACCTCGTGGCCACGAGGATGGAACAGATAGACTGGGTCAAGGTTGATGCGGCTGGATTTCTTGACGATCAGCTGCGTCAGGCTGCAACGCCCCCAGGCCCAGTTGGTGCCCAGGCTCGATTGCGGCCACATCTCGACCCAGCCATTGTTGCTGAACGCGCGCGCGTGAATGACCGGCCCCTGCGTGCCCTCGCCATGGCCGGAATGATAAGGCGGGCTGGCCCACTGGTTGAGGTTGGGAAGATGCGGCGTCACCGGCAGCGGCTGGCGCAACACGCCGAGCCCGTCGCCCAAATCATCGGCAGTCTGGCGCCGCTCGGCGGTGTCGGCCTGGTCGAGGTCGGTCAGCACCTGCATCTCGTCCGGCTCGGGGATCAGCCCGGCCGCCAGCGCGTTTTCATAACGCGGCCGCCAAAGCGCCTCTTCCATTTGCGCGCGCTCTTCAAAGCGGGCGTTGTCGGCCGTGACCTGTTCATCGACAGCCGCGTTGACGATACCGGCGACTGCGTCGAAATCGATGTCGGCGCTTGCCGGCGGGGAAACGGATATCCCGCTTTGCAGTTGGGTGGGCATGGGCCGGGCCCCTTCCATGTTCAACCGGAACACCGCCGCCGGGAACAGATCGATCGCCGTTTCGGGCCGCGTCCTGTTCCGGGATCAAACCGCAGGACCGGACCGGTGTCATCGCGACATTTTCGCCGCCCGGCACCGGCCGGTCACGAAAACACCCGGTCGTGTTTCAGCGGCTGGTCAGGGTCGGCGGGGTCTTCGAGTTCGCGGGCATAGCGGTGACCGGCGAACACCGCGGCGGCGATGATACCCGGGGCCTCGCAATCGCCGATTCGTGACAGGACGTTGCCGGGCAACCCCATGTCCTGCAACTGGTGGAAAAGCGCATCGTCAGGCGCGCGCGCCGTCACCAGCACCAGGGCATCGGCGGCCATCGCCAGGCTTTGCCCGGTATAAGCGCAGGCAAGGCTGGCCTCGGCGCCGTCGAAACCGGCAAGGCTGTGGCCCGTGCACAGCCCGACGCCCAGCGTCATCAGCCGCGCCTGCGCGCGCCAGCGGTCATAGGTATAGCCACCCCATTCCGAGATCATGTCGGCCGGGGTCGCCAGCGTCACACGGCAGCCGGCGGCCTGCAGGCGTTCGGCCAGCACCGTGCCCATGTAATAGTGATCGTCGTCATAGATCAGCACCCGGCCCGTCGGCAGTTTGCCGTCCATGATGTCGTCGGGCGTAAAGATCGGCGCGGCCGGGTCCAGCCCGGCGATGCCGCCCAGCGCGGCGGCGCCAAAGCCGTCGCGCCGCCAGGTGGCGCCGGTGGCGATGGCCACGTGATCGGCCCCAAGCTCGACAATATCGCCGGCACTCAGGCGGCTTTCACGGTAGATCTCGACGTTGTCCAGCTTGGCGATCTGCGACAGGCGATAGTCGCGCACGCGGGCCCACTGGCCCAGCCCCGGCAGCGCCGCCTCGCGGGTGACGCGCCCGCCCAGCGCGCGCGTGGCCTCGGCCAGCATCACCTTGTAGCCGCGCTTGCCCAGCTGGTGCGCGGCCTCCAGCCCCGCGGGTCCGGCCCCGACCACCAGCACCGAGGCCGGCGACCGGCGCGGCGCAATGCGTTCGGGGTGCCAGCCGCGGCGCCACTCTTCCGACATGGTCGGGTTCTGGGTGCAGCGGATCGGCACGCCCTTGCCGTCGCCGGTGTAGCAGATGTTGCAGCCGATACATTCGCGGATATCGTCAAGCCGGCCCTCGCGGATCTTGGCGGGCAGGAACGGGTCGGCGATCGACGGGCGGGCGGCGCCGATCAGGTCAAGCAGGCCGGATTTGACCTGCGCCACCATGGTGTCGGGCGAGGTGAACCGGCCCACCGACACCACCGGCTTGCTGGTCATCGCCTTGATGCCGCGGACATAGGGCGCAAGCGCCGCCTCGGGCACGAAACGCGACAGGCCCATTTCCAGCGAATAGTCGGCGACGTTGATGTCCCACAGGTCGGGCAACTCGCCGATCAGGCCGAATATGTCCTCGGTCTCGCCCGGCACCGGCGTGCCGTCGGGGCCACCGCCGCCGCCGGTCTCGGCCGAAAACCGCACGGCGACGGCCGTCGTGTCGCCGACCGCTTCGCGCGTATCCTCGATAACCTCGCGCAACAGCCGCACGCGGTTTTCCAGCCGTCCGCCGTATTCGTCGTCGCGCCGGTTGGTGACCGGTGACAGGAACTGCGACAGCAGATAGCCGTGGGTCGCATAGACATAGACGATGTCAAAGCCGGCCTCGCGCGCCCGCAGCGCCGCCTGCCGGTGCCAGCGGCGCACGTCGGCAATATCGCCCTTGTCCATGGCCCGGCATTGCAGCGGGTTGCCGGCCAGGTTGGGCAGGCTGCCCACCGACATTGGCACCACCCGCGTTTCCAGATTGGCCATGCGCGCCCCGCCCAGGCACAGCTCGACCCCGGCCAGCGCCCCATGCGCGTGCACCTTTTCGGTCATCAGGGCGTGGGCGCGGATGTCGCGCGCGTCCCACAGCGAGGCCGCGACATAGGGCAGATCGTCGGACGAGGGGTGCACGCTGGTGTATTCGGTGTTGACGACACCCCAGCCGCCTTCGGCCTTCACCTCGCGCAAGCCGGCCAGAATGCGCGGCCGCAGCGCCCCCGACCCGGTGCAGTGGGGCACCTGGTAAAACCGGTTCGGCGCCGTGACCGGGCCAATCCTGACCGGCTGGAACAGGATGTCATAGGGCGCGGACGCCGCCATCAGCCTGCGCCGCGCTCGGCCAGTTGCTGGTCCAGCAGGTCACGCTTGTGCTGGCGGAACATGATCAGCGCCGCCACCGCCACCGCCACCGCCACCGTGAGGATGATGATCGTCGCCAGCGCATTGATGTCGGGCCGCAGCCCCAGACGAATGCGTGAAAAGATCAGGATCGGCAGGGTGTTGGCCCCGGGCCCGGTGACGAAGCTGGCGATGACCAGATCGTCAAGCGACAGGGTGAAGGCCAGCAGGAAACCCGCCACCAGCGCCGGCGTCAGCCGCGGAATGGTGATCGCGGTCAGCACCTTGAAGGGCTTGGCGCCAAGGTCCGAGGCCGCATCTTCCAGGTCCTGGCCCATGCCGGTCAGACGCGCCTGCACCGTCACCGCGACATAGGCCAGCGAAAAGGTGATATGGGCGATGGTGATGGTGGCAAAGCCGCGCTGGGCGGGCCAGCCGATCAGCTGTTTGAGGGTGATGAACAGGACCAGCAGCGACAGGCCGGTGATGACCTCGGGCATCACCAGCGGCGCCACCAGCATGCCGCCAAACAGCGTGCGGCCCCGGAACCGCCCGAACCGGACCATGGCGATGGCGGCCATGGTGCCAAGGATGGTGGCGAAGGTGGCGTTGACGACGGCGATGGACAGGCTCAGCCGGACGGCGGACCAGACCTCTTCGGAATGGAACAGCTCGACATACCAGCGGACAGACCAGCCGCCCCACACCGGCACGAGCTTGGAATAGTTGAAGGAATAGACCACCAGCAGGATCATGGGGATGTAGATGAAGGCCATCCCCAGCACCAGCATCACCGTCAGAAAGCGTGACCGAGCCTGCATGTCAGGACCCCTCTGATGCCTTGCCCTGATAATACTGGAAAATCAGGATGGGCACGACAAGCAGGAACAGCAGGATGATCGCGACCGACGCCGCCACCGGCCAGTCGATATTGCGCGAAAACTCGTTGTAAAGGATACGGCCGATCATCTGCACGTTGCCGCCGCCCAGAAGGTCGGGGATCACATATTCCCCGGTCGCCGGGATGAAGACCAGCAGCGCGCCGGCAATGATGCCCGGCACCGTCAGCGGCAGCGTGACCCGAAAGAAGGTGTTGGTCGGGCGCGAGCCAAGGTCGGCCGCGGCCTCGGTCAGCGATCCGTCCAGCCGCTCCATGTTGGCATAAAGCGGCAAGATCATGAACGGCATGTAGGTATAGACGATGCCGACATAGACCGCGAATTCGGTATAAAGCATGCGGATCGGCGTTTCGATCAGCCCCAGCGAGATCAGGATGTTGTTGATCGTCCCCTGGTCGGCCAGCAGACCCATCCACGCATAGACCCGAAGCAGGAAGGACGTCCAGAACGGCAGGATGATCAGGAACAACAGCAACGGCTTGGCCACCGGACCCGACCGCACGATCCCATAGGCGATGGGATACCCCAGCAACAGGCAAAGAAAGGTCGAGACCACCGATATCTTCAGCGAATTGACATAGGTATTGGCGTAAAGCCCGTCCGAGAAGATGTAGAGAAAATTGTCGAACACCAGCCGGATGGTCAGCACGCCGCTGCTGGTCCATTCGATCATGCTGGTAAAGGGCGGGCTGGCGATGACCAGTTCGGCCAGGCTGATCTTGGCGACGATGAAAAACGGCGCAAGGAAGAACAGCAGCAGCCAGACAAAGGGCATGACAACGATCACGGTGCGCCACTGGGCCTGGATGCGGCGGCTCAGGCGGCTGCCAAGCCCGGTGTCGGTGGCGCCGCTCATGCCTGCAAAACCATGACGTTGGCGGCATCCCAGCTAAGCCAGACATCGTCTTCCCAGGTGATGGCATGGGTGCGGTTGCGGGGCCGCACCACGTTCTGGGCGGTCACCTCCACGATGCGGCCACTGTCCAGCCGCACCTTGTAGATCGAATATTCGCCCAGATAGCCGATGTCGTCGATCTTGCCGGCAACCTGGTTGGGGCCGGCTTCGGCCGGCGCGGTCTTGGACAGATTGATCTTTTCCGGGCGCAGCCCGACATGAACCTGGGCGCCGACGGCCAGCGACTGGCCCTGGTCGATATGGATATCGCCCAGATCCGAGGTCAGGTTGGCGTGATCGGTGCCACCTTCGCTGACGCGGGCCTCGATGATGTTGGCCGAGCCGATGAAATCGGCGACGAAACGGGTCTCGGGGAACTCGTAAATCTCGGTCGGGGTTCCGACCTGGACAAAACGGCCGTTGTCCATCACCGCGATACGGGTGGACAGCGACATCGCCTCTTCCTGGTCATGGGTGACCACGATGAAGGTCACGCCCACCTCTTCCTGGATGTTGGCCAGCTCGAACTGGGTCTGCTTGCGCAGCTTCTTGTCCAGCGCCGCCAGCGGTTCGTCCAGCAGCAGCAGCTTGGGCTGCTTGACCAGCGCCCGGGCCAGGGCCACGCGCTGGCGCTGCCCGCCCGACAACTGGTTCGGCTTGCGCTTGTTGAAGCCCTCCAGCTCGACCAGCTTCAAAATGTCCTGCACCCGGTCGGCGATTTCGGATTTGGCCATGCGGTCCTGCTGCAGGCCAAAGGCGATGTTGCGTTCCACGCTCATGTGCGGAAACAGCGCATAGCTTTGGAACATCATGTTGGTGGGCCGTTCATAGGCCGGCACGTCGGACATGTCGGCGCCGTCGATAAAGACCGACCCGGCATTGGGAAACTCGAACCCCGCCAGCATGCGCAAAAGCGTGGTCTTGCCGCAGCCCGACCCCCCCAACAGGCAGAACAGTTCGCCCTGGTAGATGGTCAGATCGACATTGTCGACGGCGGCAACCTCGCCGAATTTCTTGGTCACGCCGCGAATTTCGACCAGCGGCTTGTTGTTCGCCGGGTCGAGCCAGGGCGCGGCGGTCAGGCTTTCAACAGGCAAATCGGCCCCCGGATTTTAAGGAAACGCCAGAAAGAAAGGGCGGCGCCGTGTGGCGCCGCCCCTGAATGGCTCAGGCGGTCAGTTGCCCGCCTTGAAGTTGGTCCAGGTCCGGGTTTGCAGACGCTCGACCCGCGGCGGAAGCACGGCCGTGGTATACATCAGCGACACCTGATCCGACGTCGGGAAGGCGGCCGGCGACGATGTGACCTCTTCGTCGATCATCGGTTTGGCGTCCATGTTGGCGGTGGCATACCAGGTATAATTGGAATCCGCCGCGGCCACTTCGGGACGCATCATGTAGTTCAGGAACAGATGCGCATCGTCCTTGTTCTCGGCATCCGCCGGGATCACCCAGCCGTCGATCCACAACTGCGCGGCGCCCTGACCCGCGGGCAGGTAAAAGTCCAGAACCACGCCGGTGTCGGCTTCGGCAGCGCCCGACATCGCCAGCAGGCCATCCGGGCCCCAGGTGGTCGAGATGCAGAATTCCTTTTGCGGCATGCGCTGGTAGGCATAGTTGTCGAAGGTCTTGATATAGGGCCGGATCTTGGCCAGCATTTCACCCACGGCGGTATAATCGTCGGGGTTGGTCGAATTCGGATCGGCGCCGATATAGGCCAGCGCCATCGGAATGATGTCGCCCGGGCTGTCCAGGAAGGACACGCCGCACGACGCCACCTTGCTCAGCTGTTCGGGATCGAAGATCAGGTCCATCGAGCCGATCGGCGCGTCGGGATTGGTTTCAAGCACCAGGTCGCGGTTGTAGGTCACGCCGTGGGTGCCCCACATGAAGGGCACAATATGGTTGTTGCCGGGGTCCCAGTCGGCCGCAAGCTGCGCCAGGATCGCCGGGTCGATATGCTTGAAATTGTCCAGCTTCGACTTGTCCAGTTCGGCGATGATCCCGGCCTTGATCAGGCGGGCAACGTCCGACGACGCGTGGCTGACCACGTCATAGCCGCTGCTGCCGGCCAGCAGCTTGGCATCGATCGATTC
>CAYYMJ010000001.1:132297-153041 GCA_964472855.1 uncultured Rhodobacterales bacterium
GGCTGACCACGTCATAGCCGCTGCTGCCGGCCAGCAGCTTGGCATCGATCGATTCAGCGCTGTCATAGGTGTCATAGATCACCTTGATGCCGTATTCGGCCTCGAAATTGGCGATGGTGTCCTCGGCGATATACTCGGCCCAGTTGGTGACCTTCAGCACCCGATCCTGCGCCCAGCCGGCACCGGCCAGCATCGCGCCGACCGCGACGGCGCCGACAAGGCCGGCAACTCGTGTCGTCTTTTTCATGAACATTCCCTCCCGTGCATGACGTCCCCCGCATGATCGCGTGTCCGGTCACGCGCGCGGGCCCCCGCGACACAGAAAAGACCGGCTGGACGTTCGCAAAAATCGTAGGCACGCTGAAAGTTGAGAGTCAAGCTGAACCGCCGCGGGATCCGTTGGGTCAAACCGGCTGTTTCGCGCAGTGCTGTCCGAAAGGATTTCGCCGTAAAATCATGCGGTTGCGCGACCTTTGGAGAGGGGTCAATTGTGGAAGCGACGTCGATCATCCGCCTTCAGGCCGAGGGCCCTGCCGGGCAGGGCCTGACACCGCTGGCGCTGGACGCGGCCGACTTTCAGTCGCCGCTGCCGGAACAGCACTGGCATGTCTATTTCAACGACCCTGCCAGCGGCCTGATCGTGGGCGTCTGGACCACGACCGACATGCACGAGGTGTTTGGGCCCTATCCCGGCGACGAATTCATGCTGCTGCTGGACGGGCGCGTGGCGCTGCTGGATGAGGCGGGCGGTGAAACGCTGGTGCAGGCAGGGCAGGCCTTTACCGTTGCCAACGCCACACCGACCAGTTGGAAACAGGTTGGCCCCTGCCGCAAGTTCTTTGTTATCCACGACCCGCCCGGACACGCCGCGGCGCCGGGCGCGGGCATCGGCATTCTCGACCCCATGGCATTGGCGGGGCATCTGGCCCGGCATGGCACGGGCTGTCACTGGCCGGGGCAGCGCCAGACCGTGGCCTTTGCCAGCGACACCGGCGCGATGACGGCGGGGCTGCGGCAGGGGCCGGGTTTCAGCGCCCGTGAATTCTCGGCCAGCGCGCACGAGCTGATCTGCCTGACCGCCGGCACGCTGCAGGCCACCGCGGCCGACGGGCGCGCGCAAAGCTTCGGGCCCGGCGACGTGTTCTTTGTGCCGGCCGGAACCCGCTGTGACCTGAAGGCGCGCGACCCGATCAGCCTGCTGTTCTGCCGGGTTGCCGCGCCATGATCCACATGCTCAGCCGCTTCAACCTTGCAGACGGGGCCAGCGCCGAGCAGGTCGCGCGCGGCTATGTCCGGCTGGTCACGCTGCTGCGCCAGCATGACCTTGTGGCCGCGACCAGCCGCATGGGCCAGCGGCTTGACGATACGCCGATGGACACCGACGCCGGCGACAACCGCCGCTATTTCACGGTCATGTCCTTCCGCGACCGGGCGCAACTGGACCGGTCATACGCGCAATTGCTGGGCGACCGCCCCGGCCCGGCGCTGGCGGCGGCGCATGACTTTATCCGCAATTCCACCCGCGACCAGCTGTTCACCTGCTGGCAGGATCCGGACTGAAGGCAGCAAGGCATGACCATGGACCCCAACCACCGCATTCTGTTCCAGCCGGTCCGGATCGGCCCCAAGACGGCGAAGAACCGCTTTTACCAGGTGCCCCACTGCAACGGCATGGGCCACCGCTGGCCGCGCACGATGGCCGAGATGCGCGGCGTCAAGGCCGAGGGCGGCTGGGGCGTCGTCTGCACCGAGGAATGCTCGGTCCACCCCACCAGCGACCTGACCCCGGCCACGCTGATGCGGCTGTGGGACGACAGCGACCTGCCGGTGCATGAACTGATGGTCGGCAAGGTCAAGGAGCATGGCGCGCTGGCCGGCATCCAGCTGGTGCACAATGGCCAGTCGGTCAGCAATTATCTGACCCGCATGCCGTCGATCGCGCCGTCGGCGGCCCCCAACGAGACCGGCAACATGACCCAGGCCCGGGCCATGGACAAGGACGACATCCGCGAATTGCGCCGCTGGTTCCGCGAGGCGGCGCTCAGGTCGCGCCGGGCCGGGTATGACATCGTCTATGTCTATGCGGCCCACGGGATCATGACGCTTTTGTATCAATTCCTGCTCAGGCGCTTCAATCACCGCAGCGACGAATACGGTGGCAGCCTTGAAAACCGCTGCCGGCTGGTGCGCGAAGTGCTGCTTGATACCCACGACGCGGTGGGCGGCGACTGCGCGGTCGGCTTTCGCTTTGCGGTCGACGAGTTGCTGGGCGAAGACGGCATGCACCGGGCCGAAGCCGAAGATATCGTCGGCACGCTGGCCGAACTGCCCGACCTGTGGGACGTGAATGTCGCCGACTGGGGCAACGACAGCCTGCCGTCGCGCTTTGGGACCGAGGGCGCGCAGGAAAGCCATGTGGGCTTTGTCAAGGCGCTGACCACCAAGCCGGTTGTCGGCGTGGGGCGCTTTACCTCGCCCGATACCATGGTGTCGCAAATCCGCCGCGGCGTGCTGGACCTGATCGGCGCCGCGCGCCCGTCGATCGCCGATCCGTTCCTGCCCAACAAGATCCGGGACGGCCGCAGCGAAGACATCCGCGAATGCATCGGCTGCAACATGTGCACCACCGGCGACTATGTCGCCTACCCGATGCGCTGCACCCAGAACCCGACCATGGGCGAGGAATGGCGCCGCGGCTGGCACCCCGAGCGTATTGCGGCGGCGGCATCCGATGCCTCGGTTCTGGTGGTGGGCGGCGGGCCGACGGGGCTTGAAGCCGCGCTGGCCCTGTCGAACCGCGGCTATGGCGTGACGCTGGCCGATGCCGGCGACCAGCCGGGCGGCCGGGTGCTGGCCGAAACCGCGCTGGCGCCGCTGCGCCAATGGCGCCGGGTGGCCGATTATCGCGTCGGCCAGCTGGCAACACGGGCCAACGTGCAACTGTTCCGCCAAAGCCGGATGGACGCCGAGGCGGTGCTGGAACTGGGTCAAACCCATGTGGCGGTTGCCACCGGCGCCGACTGGCGCACCGACCTTGTGGGCATTCACCACCGCTTTGCCCCGCCCATCGACGCCGCGATGATGGTGGCCCCCGAACAGATCATGGCCGGCCGCGTCCCCGATGGCCCGGTGATGATCTTCGACGACGATCACTATTACATGGGCGGCGCGCTGGCCGAGCAACTGGCCGCCGCCGGGTGCGCGGTGATCCTTGTCACGCCTGCGGCCGAGCCGTCGGGCTGGACCCATTTCACGCTGGAACACGGCCACATCCAGACCCGCCTGCGCGAACTGGGGGTCGAGATCGTGTGCAATCACGGCGTGGCCTCGGTGGGCGCCGGCACGGTGACGCTGGAATGCGTGTTCACCGGCCAGACCCACCAACGCGCGGTCAAGTCCGTGGTGCCGGTGACATCGCGGACCAGCGACGACGCGCTTTACCGCGATCTGATGGCGCGCAAGGCCGAGTGGGCCGCCCACGGGGTGAAATCCGTGACGCTGGTGGGCGACGCGCTGGCCCCCGGCACCATCGCCATGGCCGTGCACGCCGGCCACGAATATGCGCGCAACCTTGACATGCCGGTCGACCGCGACATGCCCTTCCGGCGCGAGAACGACTTTGACACCGCTCGGGTCTGGCCCGGATTCGCGTCGTGACCGGGCGCGAGGCAGCGGCGGCGTGGTATCGCTCGTCGTGCGATGTGCGCACGTCGCTGTGGGGCAAGACCGCGCCGGTGCTGCCCGACCTGCCCCCGCTGCGCGGCGACGCGGGCAGCGACGTGGTGGTGATCGGCGGCGGGTTTTGCGGCTTGTCGACGGCGCTGCATCTGGCCGAACAGGGCATCGGGGTCACGCTGCTGGAGGCGCACGAACCCGGATGGGGCGCCTCGGGGCGCAACGGCGGTCAGGTGATTCCGGGGCTGAAACTGCAACCTGACGATCTGGTGGCCCGCTATGGCCGCGAGACGGGCGAGCGCATTGCGCAAACCGCGGCCGCGGCGCCGGGCGTGGTTTACGGGCTGATCGGGAAATACGGCATTGACGCCGATCTGCGCCAGACCGGGTGGATCCAGCTGGCCAAGGGCCCGGCGGGGCGCGCCACCACCGACGCCCATATCGCCCAGTGGCAGCACAGGGGCGTCGGCGTCGCGGCGCTCAGCCGGGACGACATCGTGGCCCGCGTGGGCACCAATGCCTATATCGCCGGCCTTTACGACCCGCGCGGCGGCCAGTTGCACCCGCTGAAATACGCGCGCGGGCTGGCCCGGGCCTGCCTGTCGCTGGGGGTGACGATCCACGCCGACACACCGGCGCTGTCGGTGGCGCACGACGGCGGCGGCTGGACCGTGACCACAGAACATGGCCGCGCGCGCGCCGGCACGGTCGTGGTGGCGACCAACGGCTATACCGGCGCCATGCTGCCGGGGCTTTCGGAAACGATCGTGCCGGTGCTGACCGGGGTTCTGGCGACCGAGCCGCTGGGCGACAATCTGGCCCGCCGCATCCTGCCCGGACGGCAGGGCGCGGCCGACACGCGGCGGCTGCTGTCGTGGTTCGGCATCGACGCCGCCAACCGCCTGCTGTTCGGCAGCCGCATCAATTCGCAGCAAGAACTGATCGACCGCAGCAACTTTGGCTTCGGGCTGAGCCGGCTGTCCGAGATCTTCCCCGAAGTCGGCGCCGACCGCATCGCCCATATGTGGACCGGGCGCGTGGCCCTGACCCTTGACCACGTTCCCCACATTCACAAGCTTGCCGACGGGCTTTACGCCGGCATGGGCTTTAACGGGCGCGGGGTTGCGATGGCGTCGATGTTCGGCAAGGTTCTGGCAGGGCATGTGGCCGGGCGGGCGGATGACGCCGACTTTCTGCCGGTCACGCCGATGCCGAAGATCCCCTTCAGCCGCTTTCGCGGTCAGGGGCTGGCCGTGGCCCTGACCTGGAAACGCGCCATGGATGCCCTGCGGCCCTGACCGTGACGGCGAACGCAAAAAAAAGGAGCGGACACGTGAGAGACACCCGGATCCCCAACGACTGGGACCGCCGCGGCCTGCCCGGCTGGACCTATCACAGCCCCGCGATGCTGGAGCTGGAGAAAGAGCAGATATTTCGCACCCACTGGCAAATCGCCTGCCATGTGTCGGATATTCCCGGCATCGGCGACTTCCAGACCTTCGATTTGTGCGGCGAACGCGCCATCATCCTGCGCGACCGCGACGGCGCGGTGCAGGCCTATCACAACACCTGCCGGCATCGGGGCTCGCGGCTGGTGGCGGCCGACAGCGGCAACTGCCCCGGCGCGCTGATCTGCCCGTTTCACGGCTGGGTCTACAATCTTGACGGCACGCTGCGCGGCGCGGCGCGCCCCGAAAGCTTTCCGCCGATGGACAAGCATGTCTTTGCCCTGAAGTCGCTGGAGATGGAGCTGTGGCAGGGCTATGTCTTTGTCCGCTTTCGCCCCGGCCCCCAACCGGCGGTGGCCGAGCTTATGCGCCCCGTCGCGGACGAGGCCGCGGCCTACCGCATGCAGGACCACCTGCCGACCGATGGCTTCTGGACCGAAACCTCGCCGGTGAACTGGAAATCGGTGCGCGACGTCGACAACGAAGGCTATCACGTCACCATTGCCCACCCGGGGCTGCAGGATCTCTATGGCGCCTCTTACGTTGACGAGCCCTTTGTCGACGGCGTCAGCCGCTCGGTGGGGCATTACACGCCGTCCAAGGGGCGCCGCTGGGCGGTGCGCAACTACAAGGCGCTGTCAGACCCTCAGCCATTTCTGCCCGACCATCTGCACAAAAGCTGGCTTTACTACGGGATCTTCCCCAACACGGTCATCGCCATCACGCCCGAAACCTCGCTGTTTTACCAAGAGCTTCCGATCGCCACCAACAAGTCGGTCGTGCGCTCGGCGACCTACCGCAACCCGGTCGAGACCCGGCAGCAACGGCTGGCACGCTATCTGGCCAGCCGCATCGACCGCGAGACCGTGGCCGAGGATATCCAGCTGACCATCTGGTCGAACGATTCCATGGCCACCGACAGTTTCGAAGGCTTCTACCTGTCCGATCTGGAATATGGCGTGCGCAGCCACCACGACCACCTGCGCGCGCTGCTGCCGATCTATAACCGCGAAAGCCGGCCGCCCGAGGCCGAGGTGCGCACCGTCAACCACGCGCTGGCCCAAGATCGCGGCGCGTGACGCAGGCGGCGGGCGAAGACAACTGGCAGCGCGCCCAGTTGCAGTTGCCGGCCGGGCAGCCGGGGTCTGGCGCGCGGCGCTATGCGGCCGCGATGTATTTCCACGCGCGGGGCCTGATGCCGCCGCAGATGCTGGAAATCTACCGCCGCTGCTATCGCGACGACCGTGAAGACCCGGTCGATCTGGCCCGGTTCGAGGGGCTTGCCCCGCCACCCGTGACCGGGCGATGACCATCGCCGGTTTTCCCGCCAACCCCGACGTCATCGTCGTGGGTGCGGGCACTGCCGGGCGCGCCTGCGCGCAGGCCCTGATCGACGCGGGCAAATCGGTGCTGGTGCTAGAGGCGGCGGCGCATCCCGGCGGGCGCTGTCATACCGACACCGCGGCGCTGGGCATGCCTTTTGACATCGGCGGGTCGTGGCTGCACGCGGCGGCGATCAACCCGCTGGTGCCACTGGCCGCGAAGGTGGGCATCGCGCTGGACAAGACCCCGGCCGACTGGGCCTTTGTCGTCGATCGCGGGCGGCGGCTGCGTGCGGGCGAGCTGCACGGCTATTCCCGCGCGCACCAACAGATGTGGGACCATCTGAACAGCGCGGGCGCCGGCGCCGGCGACGTGGCGGTCGCGTCGCTGCTGCCCGACCAGCCTCATATCGCCATGACCCGGCACTGGGTGGCGCAGATGCACGGCGGTGACGCCGATGTCGTGTCGGTTCAGGACGTGGTGCGCTATGCCGAGGTCGGCGGCGACTGGCTGGTGCATGGCGGTCTGGGTGCGCTGGTCGCGCGCCTGTTTGCCGATGTTCCGGTGCGCTGCGACTGCCCGGTGACGGCGATCGAGATTGCCGGCGACCGGGTGCGCGCGGTCACGCCACACGGCACGGCCGAGGCGCCCCATCTGGTGGTGACGGTCTCGACCGGGGTGCTGCGCGGCGGCGGCATCCACTTTACCCCGGCCCTGCCCGCCACGCATCAGGCGGCGCTGGAGCAACTGCCGATGGGACTGCTGAACAAGATCGGGCTGGCGTTCGCCCCCGGCTGGCAACAGGCCCACAGCGGCCAGATCGCCGACTATCGCGCCAGCGACGATGCGTTCTGCACCATCCAGTTCGGCATGTGCGGCACCGGTCTGGCCATGGGCTTTCTGGCCGGGCGCTTTGCCGACCGGATCGAGGCGGAAGGCCCCGGCGCGGCGACCGATTTCTGCCGCGAAGCGCTGCGGGCGATCTTTGGCAGCGACGTCACCCGCCATATCGCGCGAACCCATGAAACCGCCTGGCGCGGCAATCCGCTGGCGCGCGGGTCCTACAGCCATGCCCTGCCCGGCGGCGCCGACGCGCGGGCCACGCTGGCCCGGCCGGTGCAGGGGCGGCTGTTTTTCGCCGGTGAGGCGACGATCCCGGATGCCTACGCCACGGTGCATGGCGCCTATCTCAGCGGTCGTGCGGCCGCGCGGCAGGTCGTGGCGCCGGGCCGAGGCCGCACCGCCCGCGCCGGCCTCTAACTGCCCGGCGGCAGTTCGCGCGCCTCGGAAAACACCGCGACGATGCAGCCGGTTTCGCTGTCCGAGCTATGTTCGGTTCCCGGGGCCAGCCAGACCACATCGCCGGCGCGATAGACCGTGCCGTCATTGTCGGTCAGCGCCCCTTCGATCACCACGAATTCCTCGGCCCCGCCATGCTGGTGCGCGGTCGAGCGTGTCCCCGGCCCCATGCGGTAGATGTAAAAGCCGATATCGCGCGCCGAGCCGGGGTTGAGCTTGATATAGCTGTTGCCCTTTTCGTCGCCGAAATCGTCGGGATAGGCGGTATAGGCGCTTTCGTCGAAGATATTGGCAACCCGGCGCTGCCCGGTTTCGATGGGTTTCATGGCTGTGGCCCTTCGGTCTGTTTCGCGGCAAGGCGCCTGGCAAGGGGCAGTGCACCCCGGCGCCGGTGCGGGCGCCGGGGTCATGCCCTGGGTTGCGCCCGAATCCGATGTCGTGCACAGGATAATCACGGACAGGGCCGCCGGCCCAAGCGCAAAATGGGCCTGCGCGCACTTGGGCGCGGATGTCCCGGTGCAGCGCTTCGCGTCCGACCTGATCCGGAATACATCACCCGACGCCCGTTGAAATCCACGATTTCAGGCGGCGTCAGGCGGGTCCGGTTCGACGCAATGCGATCTATCGCGCCCTGACAATCGCCTGTTCGGTCAGCGCCCGGATCTGGGCCACCGTCGCGGCGCGCGGATTGGTGGCGGCGGCGCTGTCCTGAATGGCCTTTTCGGCGATGCGCCCGGCACAATCCAGCGGCACCCCGATCTCGGCCAGCGACCGGGGAATGGCGGCCTGATCCAATAGCCGCCCGATCCCGGCGATCAGCGCCTCGGGCGAGGTCTGCGCCAGCCCCATCGCCTGCGCCATCCGCCGCGCCTTGTCGTCCAGTCCCGGCAGGTTAAAGCGCATCACGACCGGCAGGATGATCGCGTTGGTCAGGCCGTGCTGGGTGTCGTATTCCGCCCCCACCATGTGCGAGATCGCGTGCACCAACCCCAGCCCCTTGAGAAACGACACTCCCGCCAGACACGACCCCACCAGCATTCCGCCCCGCGCCGCGACATTGCCGGGCTCGGCCAGCGCCACCGGCAGCCAGCGCGCCACCAGCGCCAGCCCCTCAAGCGCGGCGCCATCGCACAGCGGGTCAAGGCCCGGAACGGTAAAGGCCTCGACCGCGTGGGTCAGCGCGTCGATGCCGGTCCAGGCGGTCAGGCTGGCGGGCAGACCAAGCGTCAGTTCCGGGTCGAGCAGCGCCAGCGATGGGCGCATGCCGGGATGGGCGATGCAGAATTTCATCGCCTGCGCCACGTCGGTGACCATGGCGGTGCTTTCGGTCTCGGCCCCGGTGCCGGCGGTAGTGGGTATGGTGACAAGCGGCGGAAACCGGCGGTCGGGCGCAATGTCGGGGGTGGGTTTGCCGTATTCGAAATCCCACAACGGGACCGCGCTGTTCACGGTCATGCCGATGGCCTTGGCCCCGTCCATGGCACTGCCGCCGCCGATGGCGATGATGCCGTCATGGCCGCCGTCGCGATAGGCGTCGCAGCCGGCTGCGATCTGGTCGTCGCGGGGGTTGGGCGAGATGCCGGCAAAAACCGCCGACGGGATGGCGCCGGCGGCCAGCAGGTCGCCCAGACGGGCGACAAAGGGCAAGGCCCGGCTGCCGCTGTCGGTCACGATCAGCGGGCGGGCAATGGACAGCCGCGCGCAGACGCCGGCAATGTCGGCCAGACGCCCGGGCCCATAGGCAATGGGGACAGGAAAGGTCCAGTCGGCGGGCCTGAGAAACTGCGCGTCGGGTCGGTCGGCCAAAATCGTCATGCCTTGTGCTGGGCGCGGACCGGGCCAGACTGGCACCCCGCGCCGCCAGAGACAAGGATCGCACGCGCGCGCACCTGCCCGGCCGACGCCCGCGCCGGCCTGTGGCCTGTCGCGGTCAACCAGCTATGGCAGGCCTCGGCTGACGGGCTGAAATCCGCGATTTCAGGCAGCGCCGGGTGATACAGGTCTGGCGCGCGAGCCTAGCGCACCACGTAGACCGACACCTTCGCGTGCATGACGATCTGCGCGGCGTTGCTGCCCAGCAGACGGTCGGACACGGTCGGTTCATGGCTGCCCACCACGATCAGGTCGCTGCCGGCGATGGCGGCGACGCGCAGAACCTCTGACGATACCGGGCCCACGACGACCTGGCGGCGAACCTTCGCGACCTTGTCGCCAACCACCCGGTCGACAAGGTCGTCAAGGCGCGCGCGCGTATCCGTCCGCGCCTTGTCGGCAAAGTCGGCGGGCAGGAAACTGGCCACCTGCCCATAGCCAAGGTCGGGCACCACCGCGACCACATCAAGCGTCGCGCCGTCCCGGGCCGCAATATCGGCGGCCACGGCAAGCGGCTGTTCGTGCGGGGTCGACTGGTTGACGTCAAGCGCGCAAAGCACCGAGCGGGTCATGCGGCGGCTCCCTTGTTGGCGGGCTGCGGGCCGGCGCGGCGCCGCTGAAGCGCGGCGATGCCGCCCAGAAGCAGCAGCGCCGGAATGAAGATCAGTTCCTTGGGCAAGCCGCCAACTTCCTTGAGCGCCGAGACGATCCTGACCGGCTCGTCTCCGTAGAAATCATAGTCCTGCAAGCGTTCGAAGAACGACGTGCCGGGAAACGGTTCTTCAAGGCTCAGCCCGCCCGCCTCGGCGATGGTGGTCAGGCCACGCGCACCCAGCCGGTCCTGCCCGGTCGCGCCCTCGGCAACCTCCAGCGTGAAATGGGTCTCGCGCATCTTGCCGGTGTCAAAGTCGGGCCCCGCGATCACCAGCCGCATCTGGCTGCCCGGCGCAGTCGCGCCGACCTCTTCAACCAGTTGGGACGGCGCGATCTCGACCCAGGAATCCTGCACCATCTCCATGAAGAACCCGGGCCGGAACAGGGCAAAGGCGATCAGGCACAGCGCCACGCTTTCCCAGATGCGCGACCGGGTCAGGAACCAGCCCATCGTTCCGGCGGTGAACACCAGGATCCCGACCGTCGACACCACGAACACGATGATGCCCTGTGTCCAGCCGACATCGATCAGCAACAGATCGGTGTTGAAGATGAACACGAACGGCAGCGCCACCGTGCGCAGCGAGTAGAAGAACGCAATGAACCCGGTCCGCATCGCGTCGCCGCCCGACACCGCCGCGGCGGCGAATGACGCCAGCCCGACCGGTGGCGTGACGTCGGCCATGATCCCGAAATAGAAGACGAACAGATGCACCGCGATCAGCGGCACGATCAGCCCCGAGTTGGCCCCAAGCTCGACCACCACACCGGCCATCAGCGACGAAACCACGATATAATTGGCCGTCGTCGGCAGACCCATGCCCAGCACCAGCGACAGCAGCGCCACGAACAGCAGCATCAGGATCAGGTTGCCGCCCGACAGAAACTCGACCAGGTTGGCCATGACCTGGCCCACCCCGGTCAGCGTCACCGTGCCGACAATGACCCCGGCCGTTGCCGTGGCCAGCCCGATCCCGATCATGTTGCGCGCCCCGTCGATCATGCCCTGAAAGAGGTCGCCCACCCCGGCCCGAAAGGCGCTGGCGGCGGCATTCTCGCCCCGGAACATCGCCTTCAGCGGTTTCTGGGTCAGCAGGATGCCAAACAGCAGGAACGTGGCCCAGAAGGCCGACAGGCCCGGGGATTTGCGCTCGATCATCAGGAAGTAGACCAGCACGATGATCGGCAGCAGATAATACAGGCCGGTTTTCCAGATACGCGACACGTCCGGCAGCTCGATCGTTTCGGCATTGGGATCGTCAGGCGCAAGATCGGGCTCGTGCGCGGCGAAATACAACAGGGCGCCATAGGCCAGGAAGGTCAGCAGCGCCAACGCCCAGCCGGCTCCGTCGGGAACCAGCGCCACCACCCAGCCCACCGGGTATTGCACGCCATAGCAAAGCGCCGCGAAGCCGGCGAAAAAGGCGGCCATGCCGGCCACGGTGCGGCCGATGTTGACCACCTTGTCGCCGATGGTCGGCATGTTGTTCTTCACCGCTTCAAGGTGAACGATATACACCAGCGCGATGTACGAGATCACGGCCGGCAGGAAGGCGTGCTTGATCACCTCGACATAGGATATGCCCACATATTCGACCATCAGAAACGCGGCCGCGCCCATCACCGGCGGCATGATCTGGCCGTTGACCGATGACGCGACCTCGACCGCGCCGGCCTTTTCCGAGGTGAACCCCACCCGCTTCATCAGCGGGATCGTGAAGGTGCCCGTGGTCACCACATTGGCGATGGACGAGCCCGAGATCAGGCCGGTTGCGGCCGACCCGACGACGGCGGCCTTGGCCGGGCCGCCGCGCAGGGCGCCAAGCGCGCCGAATGCCATCTTGATGAAATAGTTGCCCGCGCCGGCCTTTTCGAGAAGCGCCCCGAACAGCACGAACAGGAACACGAACTTGGTCGACACCCCCAACGCAATGCCGAACACCCCTTCGGACGTGGTCCACATGTGGCTCATCGCCTTTTTCAGCGACGCGCCCTTCCAGCGAATGACGTCGGGCACGATCTCGGACGATCCGAAGAACACGTAAAGCAGGAATATCGTGGCGATGATCGCCATGGCCGGGCCCAGCGCGCGGCGCGCGGCCTCGAACAGCAGAATCATGCCGATCAGGGCCACCCACTTGTCGGTGTCGTCGGCCAGTCCGCCGGAATTCACCAGCTTGTCATAGATGAAATAACCGTAAAGCGCGATGAAGGCGCCAAGCGCGGCCATCATCCAGTCCTGAACCGGGATATAGTGCCGCGGGCTGCGGGACAGCGCCGGATAGGCCAGAAAGGCAAGGAAGATCGCGAAGGCCAGATGAATCTGGCGCGCGTTGTTGATCACGTCGCCGGGCAGGATGACAGTGGACAGCGGCGAAGCCAGCAGCACCTGAAAAACCGACCAGACAAAGGCGACAATGGCCAGAAACGTGGCGACGTGACCCGTTGGGTTGCGTCCGCCGGCATCGCTTGCCGCGACCAGTTCCTGTAGCTCGGCCTCGCTCAGCCCCTGCCTGTTGGCGTTCTCGCTGGCCATCCTGTCCTCCGCATGCCTGTGTCTTGATCTTGTTTTTCTGGGGGGCGCGCGGGCCGTCGCCGGCCCGCGCGCATGTTTGACGTTCCGAGGCGGATTACATCCAGCCGCGCTCTTTATAGTATTTCACGGCGCCCGGGTGCAGCGGTGCCGACAGGCCGTCCTGGATCATTTCGCTTTCCTTGAGGTTGGCGAAGGCCGGGTGCAGCTTCTTGAAGTCGTCGAAGTTTTCGAACACTGCCTTGACCAGCGTATAGACGGCTTCGTCCGACACGGCGGCCGAGGTCACGACGGTCGCGCCCACGCCGAACGTCTGCACGTCGCTGTCGCTGCCGCGATACATGCCGCCCGGGATGGTCGCGGTGCGGTAAAAGTCATTGTCGGCAACCAGTTGGTCGACGGCAGCGCCGGTCACGTTGACAAGAACCGAATCGCAGGACGTTGTCGCCTCTTGAATCGAGCCCGACGGGTGGCCGACGGTATAGACCATGGCGTCGATCTGGTTGTCGCACAGCGCCGCGGACTGTTCGGCGGCCTTCAGCTCGGTCGCGAGCGCGAAGTCGGACATCGACCAGCCCATCGCGTCCATCAGAACCTCCATCGTGCCACGCTGGCCCGAACCGGGGTTGCCGACATTCACGCGCTTGCCCTTGAGGTCGTCAAAGCTGGTGATGCCGCTGTCGGCGCGGGCCACCACGGTAAAGGGCTCGGGGTGAACCGAGAACACGGCGCGCAGATCTTCGAACGGGCCCGCGTCAGCGAATTTCGAGGTGCCGTGGTAGGCGTGATACTGCCAGTCCGACTGCGCAACGCCGAACTGCAATTCGCCCTCGCGAATGGTGTTGATGTTGTAGACCGAGCCGCCGGTGGATTCGACCGAGCAGCGCACGCCATGCTCTTTGCGGTTCTTGTTGACCAGCCGGCAGATCGCGCCGCCCGTGGGATAATAAACGCCCGTCACACCGCCGGTGCCGATGGTGACGAATTCGTCGGCCATGGCCATTGGGGCCGCAACCATCGACGCGGCAAGAACGGCGCCGCCGAGTTTCAGTTTTGCAAACATCTGGATCTCCTGTTGTTGATGTCGTTGGTCTTTCGTCAATCTGACCAGAATTCGCCAAGCGCCTTGTTGCGCGTCTCGACGTCTCTGATCCGTTCGCCGGTGCCGCCTTTCGAGCGCGACACGAGCATTGCGATGATCCCCTCCATCAGGACAAGCGTCGCCGCATAGGAACTGAAGAACTGCGGGCTGTCCGAGGGGACGATGAAACTGACCGTGGCAAAAGGGATGGCCGGGCAGGCGTGGCTGTCGGTCAGCAGAACAACCTGCGCGCCCTGCCGGTTGGCGATTTCCGATGCCAGAATGGCCCGGCGCGCATAGGGCGTCTTGGTGACGATCAGCATCGCGTCGGTGGGGCCCATGGGCGCCAGAACCGAACCCAGCGATGCCCCCATCCGGCCGGCAAGCGTCCAGTTGTCCGAGAAATAGTTGGCCAGATAGGCCATGTATTCGACAAGGCCCGTGGACCCGAAAGCCCCCACCATGACGACATTTTGCGCACCGCGCAGAACCTCGACCGCCATATCGATCCGCGCGGTTTCGGTGTTGTCGACCATGCTCATGATGTTGGCGGCACAGGCGCGCGCCTGGCGTTCGAAGATCGACACCTTGCCGTCTTCGTCGGCCTGCAGCCGCCCTGCCTTTTCCGAAAACGACATGACCTGGCGCCCGACGGCGCCGCGCGTCTGTTCGCGAAGCTGTTCGTAGTTGTCAAAGCCAAGCGCCCGGGCCAGACGCGAAAACGTGGCCGGCGACAGGCTGCTCGAGGCCGAGACCGATCGCAGCGACCGCGTGGCCACCTCTACCTGATTGTCCGCCAGAAAGTCCGCCGCATCGCGCAACCGGGCGCTGAGGTCGGGGTAACGTTCGGCGATCCTGTCCTCGATCGTGACAGCAGGCAACTCGTCCCCCCCATTTACCGGCTGGCGGGAATGTTCCATTTGTTTCGTATCTTGTCAATACTGGAAACGTATGTTTCAATTCAGCCAAAGCGCCCATGGCCGGGCGGCCTCGGGACGGGGGCGGAGGCGGACTGTGCCGAACGGGACCATAAGACAGGTAATCAACACCACGGGGGCGGCGGTTGCGCCGCGCGCGGGGCCGCGTGGCGGCCAGACCACGGGCGCGCGGCGACCCGAAGTGACCGTCGCGCCGACAGGTGCCCGGCGCACCAGCGCCGACCACCCGCAACTGCCGATCACGATCGACGAAATCGCCGTTTGCGCGCGGCTTTGTCAGGCCGCCGGGGCGCAGCGCATTCACCTGCACGTGCGCGACGACACCGGCGCACATTCGCTGGATTGCGGGCGCTACCGCGAGGCAACCGCCGCCGTTCGCGCCGCCGCACCGGGCATGGCGATCCAGCTTACCACCGAGGCCGCCGGCCGTTTCGGCGTTGCCGCGCAACTGGCCGTGATCGAAGGGCTGCGACCGGGCGAAGCCAGCGTGTCCATCCGCGAAACCATGCGCGACAGGGCGCTTGCCGCACGGCTTTATGCCGCGGCGGCCGAGGCCGGCACAAACGTGCAGCACATCCTTTACGACCTGCAGGACATCGCCCTTCTGCGCCGGGCGCAGGCCGCCGGCATCGTGCCCGACACCTCGGGTGGTTTTCTGCTGGTGCTGGGCCGCTATCAGCCGCCCCGCGATGCCCAAGCCGGCGACCTTGCCCCCCTGCTGGCCGCGCTGCAACCCGGCGCGGCCGGCTGGTCGGCCTGTGCCTTTGGCCGGTCCGAGCATGCCTGCCTGATTCGGGCCGCCGCGATGGGCGGACATCTGCGGGTCGGATTTGAAAACAACGTCTGCCGCCCCGACGGCACACTCGCGCGCGACAATGCCGAAAATGTTGCCCGCATCGTCAACATGGTGCGTGGGTCGGCCCGCGCGCTGCCAGCAAAGGTCTCTGCATGAGCCGGATTTTCCCCCGCCACACCAAGGCCCTGCCGCCGCGTGCAGCCGGCGGCGAAGGCTGCTACCTGATCGACGCCGACGGGCGGCGATACCTCGACGGATCGGGCGGCGCGGCGGTGTCCTGTCTGGGCCACGGCGATCCCGACGTGATCGCGGCGCTGAAGGATCAGGCCGACAGGCTGGCCTTTGCCCATACCGGGTTCTTCACGTCGGACCCGGCCGAGGCGCTGGCCGACAAGCTGATCGCGCATGCCCCCGGCGAACTGGAGCGGGTCTATCTGGTGTCGGGCGGGTCCGAGGCCATGGAAGCGGCGCTGAAACTGGCGCGGCAGTATTTTGTCGAGATCGGTCAGCCCCAGCGCACGCGCTTTGTCGCGCGGCGGCAAAGCTATCACGGCAACACGTTGGGCGCGCTGGCCACGGGCGGCAATGCCTGGCGCCGGGCCCAGTTCGCGCCGATGCTGATCGACGTCGCCCATGTGTCGCCCTGCTATGAATACCGCGACCGGCGTGACGACGAGACAGCCGAGGCCTATGGCCTGCGCCTTGCCGACGAGCTTGAGTCCGAGCTTCAGCGGCTGGGCCCCGACAGCGTGATTGCCTTCGTGGCCGAACCGGTGGTCGGGGCGACCGCCGGCGCGCTGCCGCCGGTGGCGGGCTATTTCAAGGCGGTGCGCGAGGTCTGCGACCGCCACGGCATCCTGCTGATCCTCGACGAGGTGATGTGCGGCATGGGGCGCACCGGCACGCTGTTTGCCTGCGAACAGGACGGCATCGCCCCCGATATCGTGGCCATCGCCAAGGGGCTGGGCGGTGGTTATCAGCCGATCGGCGCCATGCTGTGCTCGGGCGCGATCTATGGCGCGGTCGAGGCCGGATCGGGGTTTTTCCAGCACGGCCATACCTATATGGGCCACCCCATCGCGGCAGCGACGGCGCTGGCGGTGCTGAACAAGCTGTCCGATGGCGGCTTGGTTGCCCGGTCGGCGGCCATGGGCGCGGTTCTCGACACGGCGCTGCGCCAGGCGTTCGGCCAGCACCCGCATGTGGGCGACATCCGCGGGCGCGGCCTGTTCCGCGGGATCGAGATCGTTGCCGACCGCGAAACCAAGGCCCCCTTCGCGGCCGCGCGCAAGGTGGCCGCGTCAATCAAGTCGGCCGCGTTCGAGGCCGGCCTTGTCTGCTATCCCATGGGCGGCACCATCGACGGCAAGAACGGCGACCATGTGCTGCTGGCGCCACCGTTCATCATTACCGACGATCAGGTGGGCGAGCTTGTCGACAAGCTCTCATCCGCGTTCGCAAAGGTTCTGGGAAGCTGACGGCGGTTTCGGACTGGGTGGGTTTGCCACCACCCTTGTCCGGCTGGCGCCACCCGCGCCCGGGCCTCTCAGGCCCAGCGGCGCGGCACCAGGGCTGACTGGAACCATGTGACCAGCGACACGACCGACCACACCGGCAGGCCGGTGGCGGCGGCGATATCGGCGGCATAGGGGCACATGTTGGTGCATTCCAGCACGATGCCGCCCAGGTCGGGGTGGGCGTCGCGCAAGGCGACGGCGGCGTCGACATTGTCGCGCCGCGCCGCCTCGACATCCAGCGTGGGTTCGTTGTCAAGGATGGCGCGGGTGAACGCCCGGCCGCCTTCGGTGCTGCCTATGGGCGTGCCCGCCGGCACCCGCGCCGCGTCCAGATGCGCCTGCGTCAGGGTCGAGCCCGAGATGGTCAGGATCCCGGCCCGTTTTCCCGCCGGCAGCGCCCGGTTGACCATGTCGACCTGCATCAGGGACGAGCTGACCACCGGCACCGGCACGGCCGCCGCCAGTTCGTCCTGAAACAGCGACAGGAACCCGCAGTTGGTGGTGATCCCGTCGGCGCCATCGGCCACCAGGTCGCGGGCGGCGTCGATGAACGCGCCCAGCAGACCGTCGCCCCCCTGCCGCACCACCCGGTCAGGCGAGGCATCGCGCACCACGCGGTAAAGCACCGGAAAATCCCAGGTCAGCGCGTTGCCCATGTCGCCGGGAATGCGCGGGAACCGGGCTTCGAGCATCAGGATGCCCACAGCGGCGCCATAGACGCTCTTGCCCCCGGTGGCGATCATGCGTCTTCCTCCAGCACCTGCTCGGCCAGCGCGCCGGCCTGATCCATGTAGATATTGGTGATGCCTTCGCGCACCGCCGCTGTGATCTGGTCCAGACGCCGGGCGATATGGCCCGTGACAACCGCGACCGCCTGCGCGCTGTCGCGGTCAAGCAGGGCCGCCATGATCGCGATATGTTCGGCCTTGGAATTGCGCATGGTGCCCATCGACATCGAAACCCAGCGGATATAGCGGATGCGTTCGTTGATCCGTTCCAGCTGGGCCGCCATCTCGGCGTTGCCGGCCGCCTGTGCGATGCCGTTGTGAAAGGCCTCGTCGCGGGCGGTGGCCTCGGCGATGGTCAGCCCGGCCACCACAAGCCCGCTTTCGTAGAGCCGCGCCTTCAGCGCCCCAAGCGCGGCGTCGGGCGCGCGCTGACAGGCCAGCCGGACGGTTGCGGCCTCGACCACGCCGCGCAATTCGTAAAGGTCGAAAATTGCCTGCGGTTCCAGCGTGCGGCAAAAGAAACCGCTGCCGGGGCGAAATTCGACCATGCGTTCGGCCACCAGCCGGTTCAGCGCCTCGCGCAGCGGCGTGCGGCTGACCCCAAGCGACCGCGCCAGCGCGCCTTCGTTCAGCCGGTCGCCGGGACGCAGGCGAAACCCGACCGCCATGCGCTTGATTTCGCCGTAAATATCCTCGACCCGCGCTTCTGCCATGTCGCCCCTGCGGAAAGCCCCTTCGTTTTCAATGGCACGGGCGGGCGTTGAAATCAATATGCAAGCCTGTATACAGGTCAGCATACAATCGACTCGCGAGGGCCCCATGACCGACAGCAACACCCAGATGAACGGCGCCGAGGCGATGGTGCGGATGCTGCAAGCGCATGGCGTCAGCCACATTTTCGGCCTGTGCGGCGACACCACGCTGCCCTTTTACGACGCGATGCACCTGCTGGATCACGACATCACCCATGTGCTGACCCGCGACGAACGCTGCGCGGCCTATATGGCCGATGGCTATGCGCGGGTGACCGGGCGGGTGGGGGTTTGCGAAGGCCCCTCGGGCGGCGGCGCCACCTATATTCTGCCGGGTCTGATCGAGGCCAACGAAAGCTCGTACAGCCTGCTGGCCATCACCACCGACATCTCGGTGGGATCATATGGAAAATACCCGCTGACCGAGGTTGACCAAGAGGCGCTGATGCGCCCGCTGACCAAGTTCAACACGGTGATCAAACGCGCCGATCACATCCCGCGCATGGTGCGCGGCGCCTTTCGCGCCATGACCACCGGGCGGCCGGGGGCGGCGCATCTGGGGCTGCCTTATGACATCCAGTATGATCCGGTTCCGGCCCAAGACATCTGGGCCGACCCGGCCCACGCAACCTTTCCAGCCTATCCCGCCGCCCCGGCACCCGGCGCGGCCCAAGCGGCGGTTGACGCGATCCTGTCGGCCAGCCGCCCGCTGATCGTCTGCGGTGGCGGCGTGGTCATCGCCGGCGCCATGGCCGGGCTGGCGCAACTGGCGTCGCGGCTGGACATCGCCGTCGCCACGTCAATTTCCGGCCAGGGCGCGCTGGCCGATACCCATCCGCAATGTCTGGGCGTGGTCGGGTCGAACGGCGGCACCGACGAGACCTGGGAAATGATGGAGGCGGCCGATCTGGTGGTGTTCATGGGCTGTCGGGCCGGGTCAACCACCACCTCGCGCTGGTCGGCACCGCGACCCGGCGCGCGTGTCGTGCATCTCGACAGCGACCCCATGGTGATTGGCGCCAATTACCCGACCGAAGTCGGCGTGGTCGCCGATCTCGGGCTGACGCTGGCCGACATGAACGCCGTGCTGGACGGGCGCGCGCCAGTCTCGGGCTTTGGCGGCGCCGCGTCGGTGGCCGATATCCGCGCCCGCAAGATGGCCAGGTTCAACGCGCTGGCTGCGTCGCGCGACACCCCGATCCGCCCCGAAGCGGTGATCGCGGCGCTGAACCGGCATCTGCCAGCCGACGCCACCGTGGTCAGCGACCCGGGCACCAGTTGCCCCTATTGGAACGCCTATGGCCAGCAGGCCCGGCCGGGGCGCCACTATATCACCAACCGCGCGCACGGGGCGCTGGGTTACGCGCTGGGCGCGTCGCTGGGGGCGTGGTTCGGCCGGCCGGAAAGCAAGGTGGTGGCGCTGATGGGCGACGGCTCGTTCGCCTTCACCTGTGGCGAGCTGGAAACCGTCGTGCGCGCCGGCGCGCCCATCACCTTCATCGTGTTCTCGAACGCCAGCTTTGGCTGGATCAAGGCCAGCCAGATGGCCGACAAGGGCGCGCGATACTACAACGTCGACTTCAACCGCACCGATCAGGCCAGGGTGGCGTCGGCCTTTGGCCTGCGGGCGTGGCGGGTCGAGGATCCGGCCGATCTGGACAGCGCCATCGCCCGCGCCTTCGCCCATGACGGGCCCAGCCTGATCGACGTGGTGGTGCAACCGCTGGAACAGGCCGCCGCCCCGGTGCTGCGCTGGATGGGGTGAACCGACAGCCTCCGCCATGCCCGGCCACGCTCCGCCATGCCAAGCCCGGCCCTCAAGCGGCGCCGTCGGCTTCGCAAGAGACCAGCGCTCGGCCCGGTCGAGGTGATCCGGAAACGCCCGCCCCATCGGCAGCCGTCGCGGGTTCGAGGTGATCACCGCCATGCCCGTGGTCAGGGCAGGATGGGTCAAGCCACCTGCCGCCCACCCTCAACCGTCGTCGGCCTCATGCGGGGCCATTGCCCGGCCGCGGGGGTCACCACCTCGTCCATTGCCCGGGCCGAGTGGATCAAGCCACCCACCGCGCCAAGCCCGGCGCTCAACCGGGGTCGTCGGCTTCGCAAGGGCCAGTGCCCGGTCGTGGTG
>CAYYMJ010000002.1:0-3836 GCA_964472855.1 uncultured Rhodobacterales bacterium
GCCTCTCGCCGACGCTCGAACCCGTGTCTTGAAACACTTTGAACCTTGCGAAACGCGACACGCCTCAGTCGCCGCGCGCCACCTCGGGCAGATGGATGTTGAACCGCCGCCGGATGGCCGCGTCAGCCTCGGGCGGCAGCGCCGCGCGCGAACCCTTGGCCATCAGGGCCCGCCGCCGCGCAGTGGCGTTTTTCAGCAGGTCGGGGCGGCCGATCTCTTCCCATTCCTTGGGGCTGGTCCGGTCCCCAAGCTCGGGGTAAAGGTAATCGGTCTGCATCCGCTGCAGGGTCTGGTCGCTGCCCAGATAATGCCCCGGCCCGCCCAGACAGGTGGCGCGCATGACCTCGACCGACAGCGTGTCGTCGCTGACCTCGATCCCCTTCACACAGCGCAGGGCCTGCCCGATGATGTCATCGCCAAGAACCAGGCTTTCCGGGCAGAACCCCAGCAACGAGGCATGCATGCCCGCCGATTCGTAAACCATGTTCAGCCCCGAAAGCCCGGCCAGCAGGTTCGAACACATCTGCTCCCAGCCTGCCTGCATGTTGGGCAGCTTGGCATCGGCGATGCCGGCCGCCGCCCCGCCCGGCAGGCCGTAAAAGGCGTGCATCTGCGCGCAACCGGCCGTCAGCAGCGCCTGTTCGCCCGACCCGCCCGACATGGCGCCGGTGCGCAGATCGCTGACAAAGGGCCAGGTGCCGAAGATGGCCGGATGCCCGGGCGACAGCGCGTTGACATAGACCACCCCGGCCAGGCATTCGGCCACCGCCTGAACGATGGCCCCGGCAATCGGGGCCGGCGCCGTGGCCCCGGCCTGCCCGGCCGACAGCAGCAGCACCGGCAGACCGCCGCGAATGCAGGCCTCCATCACCTGACAGCTTTCGGTGGCGAATTTCATCGGCGGCACCACGAAGCAGTTCGAGTTCGACACGAAGGGCCGGGCCCGCCACGCGGCCTCGCCCCCGGCGATCATGTGCAGCAACTCGATGGCGTCGGGCACAAAGCCCGGCTCGGTAAACGATGTGCCGATGTGCTTCAGCGTGCCCGAACAGCAGGCGTAGATGGTGTTCAGGTCCATCTCGTGGTTGTCGAGGACATCCCGCGCCACCATGGGACGCTGGAGAAAGTGGATATTGTCCAGCCGGTCGGCCAGCCGCGCCGCCTCGTGCAGGTCGGCCAGCGTCGAATCGCGATAGCTGCCGTCGGACATCTCGACGATATGCACCGCCGCGCCGGCGGTGCCGAAATGCACGTTGGTTCCCGACAGCACAAGGTCATTGGCCGGGTCGCGGCCGCACAGGGTCATGTCGCGGGCGGCGATGGCCAGCATGTCCTCGACCAGCGCACGCGGAAAGCGGATGCGCCCGTCGTCGCCCGGTATCGCCCCGGCCTTGGTCAGAATCTCGACGCCCGATGCCGGCGCCTCGCTGATGCCGATCTCTTCCAGCGCCTGCAGGGCGGCCCGGTGGATGCGGCCGACCTCGGCCTCGGACAGCGGTTTGAAGATGCCGCCGGGCATGCCGGGGCGCACGGGGCGGATGGCAGGGTCAAGCGGCGCGGCGCGCTCGGCACGGCGCGCGGCGCGGCCTCCTGATCGGCGAGAGCGGGTCTGGGTCATGTCAGGGTCCGGATTGGGAACGGGTCAGATGGCGAAAGGCGGGGCGCGCCTCAGGGCCGGCCGCGCGGCGCACGGCCGCGCTCGGCACCGATGGTGCGCACCACTAGGGCGATCAGCCAGTCAGAGTCCTTGCCTGTCATGACCGCCAAGACAGCGCACAGGCGGGCCCCCGGTCTGTTCCGTTCGCGTCAGGATGTCGCTTTTGGGCTTTCGGGGCCGGTCAACTCGGCCAGCACCTGCGCCACGGCCAGCACGTCATCGCGGGTGCAGTCGAAGGTGCCGACCACGACCCGGATGACAAAACGCCCCTGGTGCCGTGTCTGGGTCAGGTAGACGCGGCCATCGTCGTTGATCCGCTGCAGCAGTGCCTCGGTCGCCGCATCGTCGCGCAACGCGAAGGTCAGCAGCGACAGCACGGGCCCGGTCACGATTTCAAAGCCGTCCAGCGCCGCGATGCGCGCGCCCAGCTCTTGCGCCCAGCTCACATGGTTGCGCACCCGTTCGCGCAGGCCCTCCAGCCCGTAGGCGCGCAGCAGGAACCACAGCTTCAGCGCCCGGAACCGCCGGCCCAGAGGCGCGGTCCAGTCGTTATAGTCGTTGACCGGCACGCTGCCCGCCGTCTTCAGATAGTCGGGCTTGATGGTCAGGGTGCGCAGCTGCGGGCCCGGATCGCGCACAAACTGGATGGCGCCGTCAAACTGGGCGCCCAGCCATTTGTAGGGGTTGAAGATCACGCTGTCGGCGCCGTCGACGCCGGCCCACAGATGCCGGAATTCGGGGCAGATCATCGCGTTGCCGGCCCAGGCGGCATCAACATGCACATACAGCCCGTGCGCCTTGGCGACAGTGATACAGGCCCCGATGGGGTCGCAGGCCCCGACCGAGGTGCCGCCCGTGCACAGGATCACGCCGGCGGGCTTGTGCCCGGCGGCAATGTCGGCCCGGATCGCCGCGTCCAGCGCCGCCGGGTCCATGGCGAACCCGCTGTCGGTGGCCACCCGCACAAGGTTTTTCTGGCCGATGCCGGCCATGCGGATGCCCTTGTCGATCGACGAATGCACCTGCGCGGACGCATAGACCCGCAGCCGCGGCCCACCGCAAAGCCCGTCGTCGTTGCCGGCCCAGTCCAACGCGATTTCGCGCATGGTCAGGATGGCCGAAAAGGTGGCCGTGGTGGCCGAATCGTGGATGGTGCCGGTGAAATGATCGGCCAGACCCAGCGCCTGACGCAGCCATTGCACCATCACCTCTTCGAATTCCGCCGCCGCGGGCGAGGTTTGCCACAGCATGCACATGGGCGACATCGCGTTGACCAGCTGTTCGGCCAGCATCGAGGCCGGGGCGGCGTTGGACACGAAATAGGCAAAAAAGCGCGGGTGCTGCCAATGGGTCATGCCGTCGGGCACGATCTGTTCGAAATCGGCGAAGATACGCGCCATGGGCTCGGGCGCCTCGGGCGGAGCGGTGGGAAGCTGCGCCTTTATCTCGCCGGGGGCCACCTGCGACCGCACCGGCCGGTCGCGCAGGTTGGTGTGATAGTCGTGGCTCCACTCGGCGGCGCGCTTGGACCAGATCAGCAGATCGTCATGGTTCATGTGGTTTCCTTTCTTGCCCGGTCGCGGGCCGCCAGTTGGCCGGCGAAATCCAGCATTGTGGTCATGGCGCCGGCAAAGCGGTCGTCATCGACCGTCATGGCCACGCGGATATGGCCCGCCGCCTCGCGGCCAAAGCTTTCGCCGGGCATCACCGCGATGCGATGCCGGTCAAGCAGCGCGGTGCCAAACGCCTCGCCCGACAGGCCGGTGGCGCGGATGTCCAGCATCAGATACATCGCGCCGCCGGCCGGTGTCAGGCGCACGGTATTTTGCCCCGCCAAAAGCCGGGTGGCGATGTCGCGGCGGCGCCGGAAAGGCGCGGCGACGCGGGTTTCAAGGTCGCGGCCCAGCGACAGGGCGTGCAGCGCCGCGTGCTGGACAAAGCCGGCGACGCCATAGTTGGTCACGGTCGACAGGTCGGCCATGCGGGCAATTGCCGTCTCGGGGCCCACGACCCAGCCAACGCGGCTGCCGGTCATGGCGTGGCTTTTCGACATCGAGCCGATGACAAGCGTGCGCTCGGCCATGCCGGGCAGGGCGCGCATGCTGACATGGGCGCCGGCCCAGACCTGGGTGTCATAGACCTCGTCCGAGATCACCCACAGGTCGGCCGCGATGGCGGC
>CAYYMJ010000002.1:3936-21355 GCA_964472855.1 uncultured Rhodobacterales bacterium
AGGATCGCCGGATCGGTGCGGATGTCATGTTCGCCGATGGTCAGTTCGACCACCGGCTCGCCCGACCGGGCCATCGCGCGGGCGCGGTTGAACAGGTCCCACCCGTCCGAGCCGCCCCCCAGTATCCCCAGATGTCGTCGTGCCAGGTCCATGGCGCCCCTTGTCCCCCGCATTCACTGCGGCCTTGTCGTTGACGTCAGGCCGATCCCGCCTGCCTCATCCCAGCGCCGCCTGCACCTGCTTGGGCAGCTTGTCACGGATCAACCGGTACGAGGTTTCGATCCGGTGCCGCGCCTCGTCGCGGCCGGCGCCAAAGGGCAGCAGGATCCACGAGCGGTGGAAATACCTGGCGCGGGTGCCGACCCCGGCCGCGATCAGCATTTCGGCGGTCTCGATCCCGCCGGTCTTGACGGCGATGCCCGGCGTGGCCGAGCCCATGCTGGCGAACATCTTGCCGCCGACTTTCCAGGCGTTGTGGCCATCCCCCCAGGGGTGGGTCAGTTCGGCGCCGGGCATGGCCGCGCATATGGCATTCAGGTCATCGCTGTTCATCGCGCCAGCCTGCCTGCTGTGCGGGGGGCTTGGCAAGCCCGGCCCATGCGACTATGCCGGGGCCATGACCAATGCGACCGGCATCAACCGCTGCATTATCCGCTGACAGGCATCGGCGGGCCGGTCTTCTTTGTTTACATGGACATGTGAAGTTGCCAAACCCGCCGCCGGGGCGCGAGGGGAAAAGGCATGACGACCATACGTCTGACAAACACGGCGACACGCAGGAAACAGGCCTTTGCCCCGATCGATCCCGGCAATGTGCGCATGTATGTCTGCGGACCCACGGTCTATGACCGGGCGCATCTGGGCAACGCGCGCCCGGTGGTGGTGTTCGACACGCTTTACCGGCTGTTGCGCCATGTCTGGGGCGCCGATCACGTCACCTATGTGCGCAACTTCACCGATGTCGACGACAAGATAAACGCCACCGCGCTGGCCCGCCAGAAAGCCGGCGCAAAGGGCAGCCTAGAAGAGCTGGTGCGCGCCCGCTCGGACGAGACCATTGCCTGGTATCACGCCGATATGGATGCGCTGGGGGCCCTGCGCCCCGACGAAGCACCGCGCGCAACCGAATACATCGATCAGATGGTGGCCATGATCGCTGGCCTGATCGCCGATGGCTTTGCCTATGCCAACGACGGCCATGTCCTGTTTCGTGTGCGCAAATACGATGACTACGGCCGTCTGTCGGGCCGCTCGGTCGATGACATGATCGCTGGTGCGCGGGTCGAGGTTGCGCCCTACAAGGAAGACCCCATGGACTTTGTCCTGTGGAAGCCGTCCGACGGTGACCTGCCCGGCTGGCCCAGCCCGTGGGGGCGGGGACGCCCGGGGTGGCACATCGAATGCTCGGCCATGAGCAACGCGCTGCTGGGCCAGGAATTCGACATTCACGGCGGCGGCAACGACCTGATGTTTCCCCATCACGAGAATGAGGTCGCGCAGTCGAAATGCTCGGGCCACGGCTTTGCCCGCTACTGGCTGCATAACGAGATGTTGCAGGTCGAGGGCAGGAAGATGTCGAAAAGCCTCGGCAATTTCTTCACCGTCCGCGACCTGCTGGACCAAGGGGTGCCGGGCGAGGTGATCCGCTTCGTTTTCCTCGGCACGCATTACCGCAAGCCCATGGACTGGACCGAGAAGAAGCGGGCCGAGGCCGAGGCGACGCTGCGCAAGTGGCGGGCGATGGTTGGCGGCGTCGCGGCAAGCGCGGTTCCCGAACCCGTGGCTGCGGCGCTGTCGGACGATCTCAACACCGCCGGAGCGCTGAGCGCGATGCACGCGCTCGCCGCGAATGGCGATGCCGCCGGTCTGAAGGCAGCGGGGGCGCTGCTGGGGATTCTCTCCGATGATCTTGGCGGGTGGGAAGCGATCGTTTCCGACGATGCCGCGTCAGATTTGATCAAGGCGCTTCTGTTCGAACGGGCAGAGGCCCGCAAGAACAAGGATTTCGCCCGCGCCGACATTCTGCGCGACGGATTTGCCGCGGCCGGGGTTGTCGTCAAGGACACCGCCGATGGCGCGACATGGGAGCTGACCCCGGATTTCGACGCGGCCAGACTGGAGGCGCTGAAATGAACGGCCCTGACCTGCCAACCGCCCGATTTTTCGTCGAAAAATCGTGGCCCCTGACCGAGGGCGGTCGATGAAAGAGCGCCTCTATCTGTTCGACACCACCCTGCGCGACGGGCAGCAGACCCATGGCGTGCAGTTTTCGGTCGCGGAAAAACATCGCATCGCCGCCGCGCTCGATGGCCTGGGTGTCGATTATATCGAGGGCGGCTGGCCCGGCGCCAACCCCACCGACAGCGGCTTTTTCGCCAACGCGCCCAAGACCCGCGCGACCTTTACCGCCTTTGGCATGACCAAGCGCGCCGGCCAGTCGGCCGCCAACGACCCGGTGCTGGCCGAGGTCATCAACGCCGGCACGCCAGCCGTCTGCCTTGTGGGCAAGACCCACGACTTTCACGTGGCGCAGGCGCTGGGCATCTCGAACGCCGAGAATGTCGACAATATCGCGGGCTCGATCAGTCATCTGGCCGCGCTGGGCCGCGAACCGCTGTTCGACGCCGAACATTTCTTTGACGGCTACGCGTCGGACCCGGGCTATGCGCTGGAATGCGTGCTGGCCGCGCACGCGGCCGGGGCGCGCTGGGTTGTGCTGTGCGACACCAATGGCGGCACCCTGCCGGGCCGCATTGCCGAGGTGGTCGACAAGGTGATCGCCGCCGGCATTCCCGGCCACCGGCTGGGCATCCACACCCATGACGACACCGGCACCGCCGTGGCGGGGGCGCTGGCCGCCGTCGATGCCGGGGTGCGCCAGATACAGGGCACCCTGAACGGGCTGGGCGAACGCTGCGGCAACGCCAACCTCGTCACACTGATCCCGTCGCTGCTGATGAAGGAGCCCTGGGCCGCGCGCTTTGAAACCGGGATCACCGAGGCGGCCCTTGCCGGGATGACCCGCACCAGCCGCATGCTGGACGATATTCTCAACCGTGTGCCCCTGCGCAGCGCGCCGTATGTCGGAGCGTCGGCCTTCACGCACAAGGCGGGCCTGCATGCCAGCGCCATTCTGAAGAACCCGGCGACCTATGAACATGTCGCGCCCGAACGTGTGGGCAACGCGCGCATCGTGCCCATGTCGAACCAGGCCGGGCAGTCGAACCTGCGCATGCGGCTGGAAGGCATGGGGATTGCCGTCGAAAAGGGCGACCCGCGCCTTGGCCAGATCCTTGAAGACGTCAAGTCGCGCGAGGCGCAGGGATATTCCTATGACACCGCGCAGGCCTCGTTCGAGCTGTTGGCGCGCCAGGGGCTGGGCTTGTGCCCGCGGTTTTTCGAGGTCAAGCGCTATCGCGTGACCATCGAGCGGCGCAAGAACAAGTATGATCGCATGGTGTCGCTGTCCGAGGCGGTGGTCGTCGTCAAGATCGGCGACAAGAAGAAGCTGTCGGTCAGCGAGAGCATGGACGACACCGGCGGCGACCGTGGCCCGGTCAACGCCCTGTCGCGGGCGCTGGCCAAGGATCTTGGGCCCTATCAGAGCTATATCGACGACATGCATCTGGTGGATTTCAAAGTGCGCATCACCCAAGGCGGGACCGAGGCCGTGACCCGCGTGGTCATCGACAGCGAGGACAGCCAGGGCCACCGCTGGTCGACCGTGGGGGTGTCGCCCAACATCGTCGATGCCTCGTTCGAGGCGCTGCTGGACGCGATCACCTGGAAGCTGATCCGCGACCGCGCGCCGGTTGCCTGACGTGCGCGCATGAGCCTTGACGCCTGCGCCGAGATCGTCCGTCGCGGCGACCCCGACCGCTTTCGCGCGGTGATGGCCGCACCGGTCCCGGCGCGCGCGCGGCTGCTGCCGCTTTATGCCTTCAATGTCGAGGTGGCGCGGGCGCCATGGGTCACGGGCGAGCCGCTGATCGCCGAGATGCGCCTGCAATGGTGGCGCGATGCGCTGGACGAGATCGCGGCCGGCCAGCCGGTGCGGCGCCACGAGGTGGCCACGCCACTGGGTGCAGTGCTGGACCCCGGGGCGGCGCGGCAGCTTGACGCGCTGGTGGCGGCGCGGCGCTGCGATGTTGACGGGGGCCCGGCGGACATGGACCAACTGGACGACTACCTGCGCGACACGGGCGGGCGGCTGATGGCGGTGGCCGGGCAGGTGCTGGGCGCGCCGACCGACGAGAGCGCGGCGCTGGAGCGTCTGGGCCGGGGGCTGGCGGCGGCCAACTGGCTGCTGGCGCTGCCCGACCTTGCCCGGGCCGGCAAGCCGGCCTTTTGCCATGACCGGCCCGACGACCTGGCCGCGCTGGCGGCCCGGGGGCGTGCGCACCTGGCCGGCATTGGCCGGCAGTCGCGCCCGGGCCGGATTGCCGGGCTGGCGGCCTGGAAGGCGCGGGCGGTGCTGGTCCGGGCGCAGGCCGACCCGGCGGCGGCGACTGGGGGCCGGCTGGAGCCGGGCGCGGCGCGCCAGAGCCTGCTGCTGTTGCGGGCCGCGCTGGGCGTAAGTTTGCGCCGGGCGTGACTATGGCGGCCGGGTCCGGGGGCGCTGCCCCCGGCGGACTTTGCCGGGCAAAGACCGCCTCCCCCCGGGATATTTGGGCCAAGCTGATGGAACGGTGCCGGGCTTAACGCCAGCCGACCGTGTTGAAGATGCGCTGGGCGGCGGGAATGTTTTCGGCCACGTCGGACAGGTTGATCTGGTCGGCGGCAAAGGTGCCGAGTGCGGCGACAGAAGGCGCCAGCGCCACGCCGCTGACGGCTGGGTATTCGTCGTTGCTGGCCGAGAAATACTGCTGGGCGCTGTCGCTGGCGAGATATTCGAGGAAGGTGACGGCATTGTCGCGGTGCGGTGCGTGGCGGGCGATGCCGGCGCCGGAAAGGTTCATGTGGGCGCCGTTGCCGTTCTGGTCGGGGAAGACCCAGCCGATCATGTCGATCTGGTCGCTGAGGCCGCGCACATCGCGGCGCAGGGCGCGCGAGAAATAGTAGCTGTTGGACAGGGCGATTTCGCATTCGCCCGACACGATGCCGCGCAGCTGGTCGGTATCGCCGCCTTGCGGCGTGCGGGCGAAATTGGCGACCACGCCGGCGGCCCAGTCCTGGGCGGCGCTTGCGCCTTCGTGGGTCACGATCGCCGCCATCAGGGTTTGCATGTAGGCATTGGTGCCCGAGCGGATGCAGACCTGGCCCGCGAACCGGGGATCGGCCAGATCGGCATAGGTGCGGGGCGGGTTCGCCACGTCGGTCTTGTCGTAGAATATGATCCGCGCCCGTTGCGAGAAGCCGAACCATTGGTTGTCGGCATCCTGCAGGAAGGCGGGGATGCGCGCTTCGAGCCGTGTGCTGTCGACCGGCGACAGCAGCCCCGCCGCCTTGGCGCGTGCCAGCCGCGAGGTGTCGACTGTCAGCAGGACATCCGCCGGCGAGTTTCGGCCCTCGGCCGCCATGCGGGCGATCAGTTCGTCGGCATTGCCTTCGATCCGGTTGATGTGGATGCCGGTCTGATCCTCGAAATCGCTGTAGAGGCGTTCGTCGGTGTCGTAATGGCGCGAGGAATAGAGGTTCAGCGTGGTCTCGGCCATGGCCGGGGCGGTCAGCGCAATGGCGGCCAGGGCGAGGGCGATCAGGCGAGGGTTCAGGCGCATCATGGCTCCGCTGGTGGGTAGGAGACTAAAACAGTCGGATACAGGAATTGTTGCTGCATGCAAGGGTAGCTGATAGAAACAGTCGGAAAATGTGATCAAACTGCGGTCGCGGCGGGCCGCGAACACGCTGAAACGGGCAGACGGGCGACATGGCGGAAATCGAAGCGACGCTGAAAGACCTTTATGGCCGCGCGCCGGACGATGCCGAGTTTCCCGGCGGCCGCTCGCGCAAGAGCCATATCTATCATTTCGGCGACCTGAAGGTGGTGGCATCGCGGCGCAAGTCGCGTGGGCGCGCGGCGCTGGAGGCCGAGGTGTTGCGCCGGTTGGGTGACAGCGGCCTGGTGCCGAAGCTTATTCATCATCTGGACGAAGTGATCGTGCAGGAGTTCGTTCCGGGCACGCGCCTGACGGTGCGCCTGAACGAAAGCCGCGACGACGTGGTCGCCCGGCTGATGCAGACGGCGCTGGCGTCGCTTGCGGCCATCCACCGAGCGGCAGACCGCACCGGTCTGACCGGCGTTGTGCCGCTGCTGGGGGCCGATCCGGAATGGATAGGGGCGCTGAAGAATGCGCCGCATGCGCTGGCCGACGAGTTGGAGATCGCCTGCCCGGACTATGACTTTGGCGACGGGCTCGAGGCCGATCCCAACGGCGGGCCGACCTTTACCAAGTGGGACGCGCGCCCGGCCAACGCCATGGTGCGCGACGACGGGCAGATCTGCTGGTTCGACTGGGAGCATGCCGGGCGACGGCGGTCCATCGACGATGCGGCCTGGTTGCTGGGCGACGAATGGTCGCCCGACCTTGGGGACGCAGAGGCGTCGGTTCTGGCCTATATGCCCGTGGTGGCGCCCGGCGGCCCGGCCCGGCAGGCGTTTCTGGCCTTTGGCGTGGCCCACAGCATCATGCGCCTGCGCCTGATCATGGGTCGTTATCGCAAGAAGGGCTGGGCCGAACAGGCGGTGGCGCTGAAATTTGACCGCATCGGCGTGAACCCGGCCAACACGCGGGTGATGACGGCGCGGGCCGGGCGCTGGGCGGGTGAACTGCCCGGGCTGGAACCGCTGGTCGAATTCTTTCAGGCGGTTGATGCAAAGATCGCCAGTTATGATACTGTGTCCGAGGCAGCGATGCAGGAGGCGGCCCGTGGCGACTGATGCGCGAAACAAGATTGGTGCGGCTGGCAACGTTGCCGGCGCGGCGCGGCCGTTGCTGAGCTATCGCGACTATCTTTATGGCGGCGGCGACAACGGGTTTGACATCGGTGCGCGGCAGAACGACGCGCCCGCAACCGTTCAGGCGATTGGCGATGCGCGACACCCGGTGCGCCCGGTCCTGAAATACCGCGACTATCTGTATGGCGGTGAAACCAATGACATTGTGGTTCCGCCGGTCACGAAAGGCGCCCGGTCGACCTGAGGCGTCGCGCCTGTGCCGGTTGCCCGAACCGCCTTTGCCAGACCATTTGGCACCTTTTCGAGGGCGGACACGGGCTTGCGGGACTGTTGTGCCGCGGTTCGGGGACGATGTCATCGCGGTGGTCCATGCGATCCCGCAAGAAGGGCTCGACGCTGGTCAAGTACAGGCGCGGGCGTCATGGCGCTTCGGGTGACGCGAGACGCGGAACGGCAGGCGCATGACGCCTCAGTGGCTGGCGAACCAGGCAGTCTGATCCGCCCAGGGTGCGGGGGTATCTTTTCCAATCAGATATTTGTCTGTCATGCCATCGGGATGCTTGCCGCCGGCACTGGCGCCGGGATCGCACCGCAAGCGCATCGCCAGGGTCCTGAGTTCCTGAATCTGCCGGCGGGCGGCGCCTTCAGCCGTGGCGATATCCGCAACGGTCCTTCATCCAACGCCCGCATTGTCCGCTCAACCGACATTGGATCCACCGGCGCCGATACCTGCCCAGTGGAAAATACCGCCATTTGGTCCCTTGTGTCACCGAGGTAACATGCTAGTATGGTTAGCAGTGAATGACCACCCTGGCGTGAAAACAAGATGACGGCACGAATTACCCATTATTCACTCTATGACATCCGCTTTCCGACCAGCCGTTCACTTGATGGTTCGGATGCGATGAACCTCGCGCCAGATTATTCGGCCGCCTATGTTGTGCTTCATGTCAGCGATGGACCTGACGGCCACGGGATGACGTTCACCATCGGGCGAGGCAATGAAATCTGCTGCGCGGCCATTCGGGCCGTCGCGGACCTGCTGGTGGGACGCGAAGTCGACGGTCTTTTTGCCGATATGGGGGCCACCTGGAAAATCGTGACCGGAGACAGTCAGTTGCGATGGACTGGCCCGGAAAAGGGCGTCATTCATCTCGCGGCGGCTGCCGTGCTCAACGCGGTCTGGGATATGTTTGGGAAACATCGGCGCATGCCGGTTTGGCGCCTGATTTCCGAAATGTCCCCTGAGGACATGGTGTCGCTAATTGACTGGCGTTATCTCTCGGACGCGCTGTCCCCGTCAGAGGCCATTGAACGCCTTCAAGAGCGCGCGGCAACGCGCGGTGCACGGTCATCCGAAATGGAAAGCCTCGGCTATCCTGCCTATACGACGTCGGCCGGGTGGCTTGGATACTCGGACGCCAAGATCAAGTCGTTGATGCAGACCGCCCTGGCTGACGGGTGGACGCATTTCAAAATGAAGGTCGGCGCGAATATTGAAGACGATTGCAGGCGCGCGGGGATCATTCGTGGCGAAATCGGAGATGGTCGATATCTGATGATGGATGCCAACCAGGTCTGGGGCGTCGACGAAGCGATTGAAAACATGGAACGTCTGGCAGAATTCAATCCTTGGTGGATCGAAGAACCTACCAGTCCTGACGACATTTTGGGCCATGCGCGCATCGCGCGTTCCGTGGCGCCGATCAAGGTTGCTACTGGCGAACATTGCCATAACGCCGTGATGTTCAAGCAATTGATGCAAGCCAATGCCATCGACATTTGTCAGGTGGACAGTTGCCGCCTCGCTGGTCCAAACGAGATTTTGGCGGTAATGTTGATGGCCGATAAATTCGACATCCCCGTGTGCCCCCATGCCGGTGGGGTCGGATTATGCGAGTTGATCCAGCATATGAGTTTTGTTGACTACATCGCAGTCTCGGGTCGGCTTGAAAACCGCATGCTTGAATATGTCGACCATTTGCATGAGCATTTCGTCGACCCGGTACGCACGAAAAGCGGTCGCTATATTCCCCCGCAAAAGCCGGGTTTTTCGGTCGAGATGAAGGGCCAGAGCATTGCCGCCCACACCTTTCCGACCGGACAGGCATGGGCGGGCTGATAATCCGGCGTTGGATCAGGCGTCCCAGGCGACTGTCAGTTGACGCTGTTGGCCCAGCCCCTCGATTCCAAGCTCGATGACCTGCCCTTCGGTCAGAAAGACAGGCGGGTTCTGACCAAGCCCGACACCCGGAGGCGTGCCGGTTGAAATCATGTCGCCGGGCTGAAGGCTCATGAACTGGCTGACATAATGGACAAGATGAGCAACCCCATAAACCATGGTTCGGGTCGAGCCGTTTTGGTAGCGGTGCCCATCGACCTCGAGCCACATCGCCAGGTCTTGAGGGTCTGCAACTTCATCCCTGGTCACCAGCCAGGGCCCCGTCGGCCCAAAGGTGTCAGCCGACTTTCCCTTGACCCACTGTCCGGAACGCTCAAGCTGAAAGGCGCGCTCGGACAGGTCATTGATTACACAATATCCGGCGACATGATCCATCGCGTCGGCCTCGTCGACGTACCGCGCCTCGGTCCCGATCACGACGCCAAGTTCGACCTCCCAATCTGATTTTTCTGACCCGCGTGGGATTCTAACATCGTCATTCGGCCCGCAGATCGCCGAGGTCGCCTTGAAGAAAAGCACCGGCTCGGGCGGGACATCAACGCCCGTTTCGGCGGCATGATCGGCATAGTTGAGCCCGATACAGATCATCTTGCCCACCGCTCCGACGCAGGCGCCAATTCGCGGTGTTCCTTCGACACGAGGCAGTGATGACGGGTCGATCGCGGCCAGATTCGACAGGCCCTCGGGCGACAACACGTCGCCAGCAATGTCCGCGACCACGCCTGACAAGTCGCGAACATGCCCCTGTTTATCCAACATTCCCGGTTTTTCCCGCCCCGGGGGGCCAAAGCGCAACAATTTCATTTGTCTCTCCTTAAACGTTCGACCAGCCGCCATCGATTGTGATCGCCTGTCCGGTAACAAAAGCACTTTCATCGCTCGCCAGATAAACGGCGAGGCTGCCTATTTCCTCGGGCTGTCCAAGCCGCCCCATGGGTTGACGCGCGACAAAGGCCGCGCGCGCCGTTTCATAATCGCCTTGTGCGCGAATTCTTGCCTGTAGGCTGGGGCTTTCGACGGTGCCCGGGCAGATGCAATTGCATCTTATCCCTTGTGATATGAAGTCGGCCGCAATGCTTTTCGTCATGCCGACAACGGCCGCCTTGGTTGCGCCGTAAACAAAGCGATCGGGCGCGGCAATGATTGATGACGCGACAGAGGCGACATTGATGATGCTGCCGCCGCCCGTTTCGATCATCGCTGGCAGGAAAGCGCGGGTCACCTGGTACATGGACCGCACATTCAGGTTGAAGCTGAAGTCGAACGCCGCCGGGTCGCAGTCCAGTATGGTGCCGTGATGTACGAACCCGGCACAATTGAACAGGATATCTGGCGCGTGGGTCTCATTTGCAAACTTTGCCACGGCCGCCGCATCGGTCACGTCAAGCGCCTGAGTGGCACATCCCATGTCGGCCAACGGCTTGAGTGTTTCACGGTTGAGGTCGGTTGCAATCACACGCGCGCCCGCTGCCGAAAAGGCTGAGGCCGTCGCCAATCCAATGCCCGCACCGGCTGCGGTGACAAGCGCCAACTTGCCTTGCAATCTCATGTCTTGTTCATCATTGATGCCCCGCCTTGAACTCTTTGGATATTTGGAGTAACATGCTAGCATGCTAACATTCAGCCAGTCGGGACAACAAGACGATTCCGACATCACAGCGCAGTTGCTGCCATTGTCCGAATTTGAAGGCACACTATCGAGTCGCGTGTACCATTGCCTGAAGGACGCGATTCTGACGCTCAAATACCAGCCCGGCCAAATTCTGCGAAAACCAGACATTTGCGAGCAATTGGGAATTTCTCGCAGCCCGGTTTCAGAGGCAGTAACCCGCCTGGCAGCCGAAGGTCTTGTGGATGTCGTTCCACAGGCTGGCACTTTTGTCGCCCGCTTTTCAATGGATGAAATTCGCGAAGGCGCTTTTCTTCGCGAGGCGTTGGAACTGGCGGCTGTCGAGATGGTTGCCGAGACGATTACGGATGACCAGATCAGGCAACTGAAAAGAAACCTGCTCGTGCAACAGGCTCTTGTTGACGATCTGGATGTTCAGGGATTTTACGCATTTGACCGCGAAATGCACAATATGATCCTTGGCTTCACCAACTATCGCCGGTTGGCCTTTATGGCTGAAACCAGCTGGTTGCAGGTCAACCGGGCGCGACAACTGGTGCTGCCCAATCCAAAACGCGTCGCCGACACGTTGGCGGAACACAGGGCGATCGCGGCCGCGCTGGAAGCGCGTGACCCGGAGGCGGCGAGACAGGCGACAAGGGTGCATTTGCGCCAACTGTTGATAAGCCTTGAGATCGCAGAGAATGAGCATCCCGACTTGTTTCAGAAATCATGACACGCGCGAATCGCCCCCGCTAGGCGGTTCGCCTGAACGCCTTCAAGCAGCTCGCATCGGGATCGGATGTTCGTGACTGGATTTCTGCCGCGGGCCAGGTCGGCGGGTAGGGTGCGGCCGATCTGAACTATCCCGATCAATTCGCCAAATACGCTACACCGCAGATGAGTGCATTTCTGGACTCGGCCGGCCTGCGCCTGAACGGTGTTGCCATGCGATATTACGCCGACCCCGGATTCAAGCTTGGCGCGTTTACCCATCCAGACCCGAGTGTCGCCATTGTCACGGAAACTGGGGAATATGGCGCGGTGATCGTATCGGGCGAGATCCATGAGTTCGAATTTTCCGCGCTCGAATTTTCCCGGGATTGCAAAATGGTACTTTTGCAAAACGAGATGCCACCAGATCTTTTGCCCGCTGTCGCGGCAGCGGCGCGAAAATGCGGCGCGCAGGTGGTCTGGAATGCGGCGCCGGCCAAAGACATTCAAATCCGCGATCTGCATCTGGCCGACACCCTGATCGTGAACGCGGTGGAAGCTGCGGATATTCTGGCGCGCGACGACATGGGTCCCGATCCGGCGGCGGTTTTGCAGGGCTTGGCACAGCGGGCACCAAATGCGGAAATCATTCTGACCTTGGGTCGTGATGGCGTTGCCTACTGCGCCCCGCAAGGGCCGGGCGAAATCATTGCTGCGCACGCGGTCGAGGTGATTTCGACACATGGCGCGGGGGATGTATTTGTTGGAACGTTTGCGGCCAACCGATTGCGCGGCTCATCGCTGTCACAGGCCGTTGTGGCCGCCCAAGACGCTGCCGGCGCCCATATCAGTCAAAGACGATAGAATGCCTGTGCCGTTCCGCCGAAGATTTGCGCGCGGGCGCTTTCGGGCAGATGTGCCGTCAGGGCGCGCGCGCACGAGAACCAGTCATCATAGCTGGCCGCCAGGCGGCAGACCGGCCAATCTGACCCCCACATCAGCCGGTTCGGGCCGAAGGCACTGAGCAGGTGGGCCGCGTAGGGCCGCAGCTTTTCAAGCGACCAGCCGTCGGCTTCCGTCACAAGCCCCGAAAATTTGCAACGGGCCGCTGTCTGTTCCGCCAGCCGCGTCATGCCCTCGGCCCAGTGGGCGAAACGTTCTTCGCCATGCACCCTGATCTGCGGTTTCATGCAATGGTCAATGACCAATCGCATATCCGGATATCGTGTCGACAGGGCCAGGAAGGTTTCAAGGTGGCGCGGAAAGCCCAATGCGTCAAAGGTCAAATCGAGATCGACAATCAGCTCGTATGCCCATTGCACGTCGTCGCGCAGCATCCAGTGATCGTCTGGAATGTCCTGAATCATCGGGCGGACCCCCAGAAACTTCGGGTGTTTGGCCAACCTGCGCAAATGGCGGGCGTGGGTTCTGTCTTCGAAGTCGATCCAGCCGACCACTCCGGCCACGCGCGGTGTCGCATCTGCAATGCCCAGCAAATAGTCGGTTTCCTCGACCGTTGCCGCCGCTTGCACCAGCACCGTGTGGTCGATCCCGTTCGCGATCAGATGCGGTTCAAGGTCCGACGGCGCATAGCTGCGCGCCAAGGTCGGGTTGTCCATCGGCATCCAGTCATAGTCGCCACGAGCCGGGTTCCAGAAATGGTGATGAGAATCGACCCTCGGGCTCATGGTGCGTCCCCAAGAACGAGCCCGGCCGCCTTCAGGTCGGTCCAAAGCGTCTCGGGGATCTCGGCGCGCTCGGCCTCGAGATTGCTGTTCATTTCATCCAGCCCTTGCCCTCCGGGAATGACCGACAATACAGATGGATGACGCAGCGGGAACTGGAAGGCGGCATCAACCAGCCGAACGCCGTGTCTGGTGCAGACCGTCTCGATCCTGCCGACGCGGGCCACGATGTCATCCGGTGCGGGGTCGTAGTTGTAAAATGCACCCGGCCTGGGGCCCGTGGCCAGAATACCCGAGTTGAACGGTCCGCCAATCACGACACCGATCCCGCGCGACTGGCACAAGGGCAGAAAGCTGTTCAAGGCGCCCTGTTCCAGCAACGTGTAGCGTCCGGCAAGCAGAAAGACGTCAAAATCGCCGCGCTCGGCCAGCCACTGACACGGCTGCCATTCGTTGACACCCGCACCGAAGGCCTTGATGACACCCTGATCCCGCAACGACATCAGCGCGTCATAGCCGCCGCTCATCAACTCGGCGAGCTTGGCGTCAAGAACGTCCTGATTACCGTGGTTCGGCAAGTCGAGGTCATGCGCCAGCAGGATATCAACCCTGTCAACGCCAAGCCGTTCCAGACTGAACGCGACGGACCGCATTACTCCATCGTAGGTATAGTCGTAGACTTCGTTTCGGGCAGGGACATCGAACCATTTGTCCTGCCCGTCGCGCATTTCTGGGGCACAAGGTTCGAGCAGCCGTCCCACCTTGGTCGACAACACATAGCTGTCACGGTCCTTGCCGCGCAGAAAACGGTTCAGCCGTGTCTCTGATAATCCAAGCCCGTAAAGCGGCGCGGTGTCGAAGTATCTCACACCGGCTTCCCAGGCGCGTGTCATGACCGCATGCGCGTCTTCATCGCTGATGGCGCGATACAGGTTGCCCAAGGGGGCGGTCCCCAACCCGAGTTTCGTAAACGACAGACCTCCGTTGCCCAACCGGTCCCAATGGTGCGCGTGCAGTGTCATGCGTAGTCCTCCTTAACTGGCATGCTAGTATGAATACTTCTGGACTGCACCCCCCGGATTCTGCAAAATGAGCCTATTGGAGGGCCCTGCATGCAACGATTTCCTGCGGTCTTTGGAACGCGAAAACCGGTGATTGCGATGGTGCATCTGGGGGCACTTCCGGGAACCCCGCTGTATGACAGTCAAAAGGGCCTGGACGGGCTGGTCGCGGCAGCCGGGGCTGACCTGTCTGCGCTTCTGGCCGCAGGTGTCGACGCCATCATGTTCGGAAACGAAAATGACCGGCCCTATGAATTTGACGTCGATACCGCGAGCACCGCCACAATGGCTTATGTGATTGGCCGGCTTCGGGACCGGATCACTGTCCCGTTTGGGGTGAATGTTCTTTGGGACCCGCGCAGCACCGTTGCTTTGGCCGCGGCAACAGGCGCCGCATTTTGCCGCGAGATTTTTACGGGCACCTACGCCAGCGACATGGGGCACTGGGCCCCGGATGCGGGCAGCGCGCTGCGCTATCGCAAGCGTCTGGAACGCGGCGATCTTCTGATGCTTTATAATGTCAGCGCCGAATTTGCAGACAGTCTTGACCAAAGACCGCTGCCCGACCGGGCGCGATCCGCCGTGTTTTCATCGGTTCCCGACGCGGTTCTAGTGTCGGGGCAGATCACCGGCGAGGCGGCCAGAATGGACGACCTTGAGGCCGTCAAGGCAGCCCTGCCTGACACCCCGGTCCTGGCCAATACCGGTGTCAAACATGACACCGTCGCACATGTCATGCGGGTCGCGGACGGGTGTATCGTAGGGTCTTCGCTGAAGGTTGACGGCAACACATGGAACGCTGTCGATCCGGATCGCGCACGCGATTTCATGGACAGGGCACGTGCGGCAAGATGATCCTTGATGATCTCAGGGCCCTGATGCGGCTGCCGGGACTTTCCGGCCACGAGGGGCGCGTGGCGGCCGAAATACGGGCGCGGATGCCTTTGCCCTGCACCAGCGACACAATGGGGAACCTGATTGCGACGATCCCGGGCGATGGACCGTCCGTCATGCTGTTCACACATATGGATCAGCTCGGGTTCATCGTGCGCAAGATCGAAGACAACGGCCTGGTTCGGGTGCACCGGATGGGCGGCGTGCCAGAACGCGCGCTTCCCTCGCAGGCGGTGGTGCTTGGCACACCGGACGGGCGCGACATACCCGGCGTTCTGGCCAACAAAAGCCATCATGCGACCCGCCCTGACGAGAAATACAAGGTTCTCCCTGCCGCTGATCTGTTCATCGACACTGGTTTCAGCAGCAAGAAAGCCGTCGAGGCTGCTGGCATTCACATTGGAACCCCGGTGACCTATGCGCCGAACATCATTGAACTTGCCCAGGGGCGCATCGCCGGGACCAGCGTGGATGACCGCGCCGGCTGCGCGGTGCTGCTGGATGTCGCGCGTGCTCTGGCAGACCGGCAGGGTGGACCGACTGTCCACATCGTGTTTTCCACGCAGGAAGAGTTCAACTTGCGCGGCGCATTGCCCGCGGCGCAGGCGCTGAAACCCGATGTTGCGATTCAAATTGATCTTATGCTGGCCTGTGACACTCCTGAAATGGAGGATCAGGGCGACATGGCGCTTGGCGGCGGGCCCGGCATGAGCCTTTACAGCTTCCACGGTCGCGGAACGCTGAACGGCGTGCTCGCGCATCCGTCACTTGTGTCGCTGTTTGAAACGGCTGCCCGGAACGAAGGCCTTGGGCTGCAGCGCTCGGCGCAAGTCGGGGTCTTGACGGATCTGAGTTATGTCCAGCATGTCGGCGCGGGCGTTGCCGCCATCGATCTGGGCTTTCCCATGCGCTACAGCCATTCGTCGCTGGAGGTGTGCCAGCTGAGCGATCTCGAAGACCTGTCCAGATTGCTGTTGGCGGGATTGAACGGCATGAGCCCCGATTTTTCGCTGGAGCGCTGGTGATGAGTTACACATTGGGCGTCGACATCGGAACCTTTGAAACCAAGGGGGTCCTGGTAGACGCGGCCGGCAACGTTATCGCCACGGCGCGCAATCCTCACGAGATGAAAGTGCCGCGCCCCGGTTGGGCCGAACACCGGCCGGAAGAGGATTGGTGGGGCGATTTTGTCGTGGTCACCAGAGAGCTGATTGCGACATCCGGTTGCCGGCCGGAAGATATCAGGGCGGTCGCCTGTTCCGCGATTGGTCCGTGTATGCTGCCGGTGGATGCAGACGGCGCACCCTTGATGAACGGCGTCCTTTATGGCGTCGATACCCGCGCCATGGCGCAGGTCGATGCCCTGACCGAACAGATCGGTGCCGATGTCATTCTCGACCGATGCGGCAATGCGCTGACATCCCAATCGGTGGGCCCAAAGATCCTTTGGCTCAAACAAGAGCGGCCCGGGCTTTATGCGCGGACCGCCAAAATCCTGACGTCCACCAGCTTTCTGGTGTACCGCCTGACCGGCGAATACGTCATCGATCACTATACCGCTGCCAATTTCTCTCCGATCTACGATGTTCAATCCCAGGATTGGTGTCTTGATCTTGCACCGGACATCGCCGGACCGGAAATGCTGCCGCGCCTGCTTTGGTCGGCGGACATTGCCGGGCATGTGACGACCGACGCGGCCGAGGCGACCGGCCTGGCTGTTGGCACCCCGGTGACCGCGGGCACGATCGATGCCGCGGCAGAAGCGCTCAGCGTGGGGGTGCGGCAACCCGGCGACATGATGATGATGTATGGCTCGACCATCTTCATGATCTCGGTAACGCAGGAACGCGTGCGAGATCCGCGCCTTTGGTATGCGCCCTGGCTCTTTCCCGGACAGCATGCTTCGATGGCGGGGCTGGCAACATCCGGCACCCTGACCCATTGGTTTCGTGATCAATTTGCCCGCGACCTGCCCGGTGAAACCGCATTCGCCGCGTTGGCCGACGAGGCCACAGAGGTGCCCCCGGGCGCGAATGGTCTGCTGTTCCTGCCCTATTTTTCCGGCGAGCGGACCCCAATACACGACCCGCTTGCCAAAGGGGCCTTCTTCGGGCTGAACCTGACACATGAACGCGGCCACATGTACCGTGCGCTGATAGAAGGCATCGCCTTTGGCACCGCCCATGTCGTTGAGACCTATCGCGAGATTGGCGTCGATCTTGCGCGCATTCTTGCAGTGGGCGGGGGAACAAGAAACCTGCTTTGGTTGCAGGCCACATCCGACGCGTCACAGATCACCCAAGTCGTTTGCGAAAAAACGGTTGGCGCAAGCTATGGTGATGCCTTCCTTGCCCGTGTGGCTGTCGGCGAGGCGGCGGT
>CAYYMJ010000002.1:21455-58726 GCA_964472855.1 uncultured Rhodobacterales bacterium
CTGCGTGAAAGCGCAAATCAGGCATGTTGGCCCGCGCAGGCCGCAATGGAAGCGGCTTTGGGTCGCGCCGCGCGTGAGGCAGGTGCGGAAATCCGCCGCGCGCATGCCTTTGATCCGGAACGGGGCCACGGGTTCATCGCGTCTCAACGCGAGGGAATGGATGTTTTCCGTGACCTTCCGTGGGACGCGCCAATCATCGTCGCCGAAGCCGCCTGGCAATATTCGCACCACGTTCTGCCGGGTCTCAGCCACCACAATGGCCCGATCCTGACGGTCGCAAATTGGTCGGGCCAATGGCCCGGTCTTGTTGGCATGCTGAACCTGAACGGCTCGCTCACCAAGGCCGGTGTGCCCTATGCGACCCTGTGGAGCGAGGATTTCACAGACGCCTTTTTCGTCGACGGATTTCGCACCTGGCTTGAAACCGGATCACTGGTTCACGATGTGCGCCATGTGCGCGACAGCTTTGATGTCCCCGAACGGCTCGGAAAGATTGCGCAGGATATCGCGACGTCGCTGCGCCGCGACAAGCTGATCATGGGTGTGTTCGATGAAGGATGCATGGGCATGTACAATGCCATCATTCCCGACCACCTGCTGCATCCTGCCGGGGTGTTCAAGGAACGGCTTTCGCAATCGGCGCTGTACTACGAAACCACGCAAGTGTCGGAAGCCGAGGGGCAGGCCGTGCTTGATTGGTTGCTGGCGCGTGGCATGCGCTTTGAATTCGGGCGCAACGACGAGACCGAGTTGACCCGCGATCAGGTCGTCTGGCAGGGGCGCATGTATATCGCGGCCGCCCGAATTGCGGACCGCTTTGGATGCGATGCCATCGGTATCCAATACCAGCAGGGTCTCAAGGATCTTCTGCCCGCGTCAGACCTTGTCGAAGGGCTGTTGAACAATTCCGAACGTCCTCCGGCTTACACCGAAAGTGGCGCGGAAATCCGCCGGGGCGCGCCCATCATTCATTTCAACGAAGTCGATGAGTGCGCTGGCCTTGATGCCTTGCTCACCAACCGGGTGCATCAGGCCCTTGGACTGCCTGTCGAAACGACGTTGCATGACGTGCGCTGGGGTGACGAGGATCGCGACGGCCGTGCGGGGTTTGTCTGGGTGTTCGAGATTTCCGGCGCCGCGCCGGCTGCGCATCACGTCGGAGGGTATGAAGGGTCGGTGGGGTATCGCCAGCCGCCCATGTATTTCCGCCTTGGCGGCGCGACGTTGGCCGGGGTTGCGAAGCCCGGCGCTATCGTCTGGTCACGGATATTCGTGCAGGGCGATGCGCTGCACATGGATATCGGGACTGGCACCGCATTGGCTTTGAGCGCGGCAGAAACCCAGCGGCGGCTGGATGCCACAACGCCGCAATGGCCGATCATGCACGCGCAGCTGGATGGCATTGACCGCGACAGGATGATGGCGCGCCACAAGGCCAATCACGTCAACGTCGCCTACGCGACAAGCCCGCAATCGGCTTTCGAGGCGGCCCTGTGCCGCGCGGAACTGGCGACAGCGCTGGGGATAAACGTGCATCTTGCGGGCATCTGAGCGGGTTCGGGGGCCTACTTCACCGCGCCCGCGGCCATTCCCTTGATTATGTAACGTTCCAGCGCGACGCCTATGATGATCAGGGGCAGGATCGCCGCGAAACTGAGCGCCGCCATCGACCACCAGCTGATCCCCTGGCTGCCCGTCTGGCTGGCCACCATAACGGGCAGCGTCTTGGCATGACTTGATGTCAGAAGCGCAGCGAAGAAATATTCGTTCCACGTCAGCACAAGCGACAGGATAAATGCCGCGACCATACCGGGCGCCGCAATCGGCAGGATGATGGTCAGAAACGCGCCCCAAATCGACAGGCCATCGACCAGAGCCGCCTCGTCAAGCTCTGCCGGAATCGACCCGAACTGGTCACGCATGATCCAGATCACAATCGGCAAGACGGTGAGCGCATACAGCAATATCAACCCGATCCGCGTGTCCAGCATGCCAAGCGCCTTGTACAGAACCAGGAAAGGCAGCGCCAGGACCACCGGGGGCAGGATCAACTGGCTGAGAAAGAAGAACGAAATGTCCGAGTTGCGCATGAACCCAAAGCGATAGCTGAACCGGGACAAGCCGTAGGCGGCGCAGCTTCCCAGACCAACGGCGATGACCGAGGCCGACACCGAGATCAGGGCAGAATTCCAGAACCTTTTCAGGAACTCCTCGCGCACCGTGCTTTCGTTGCCAATGGTGTCCGGCGACAAACCAAGAGAGCGCCACCCAAGCCATTTCGGGGTGAAGTCCCACCATGGCACCATATTCCCTTTCATCACATCCGGCGCCATTTTGAAGCTGGTCGTGACTGTCCAGTAGATCGGGAAAAGCGCGATTATCGCCCAAAGGATCAGCACCGTATAGATTGCCACCCGCCCGGTCAGGCGCTTGGCGCGAAAGGTGCGGTCTGAATCGCTGTCGTGAAAGATCTGATCTGCCATGTCAGTACCTCGGCCGCATCCAGCGGTCGGCAGCCTTAATCAGGACCGTCATGGCGATGACGATGATGACCAGATAGAACATGGCCAGCATCGTGCCGTAGCCGACGTTGGAGCGGTCGCGATATTCCCTGAATATGAAGGACGTCACGCTGTCGGTTGCGCCGCCGGGGCCACCTGACGTCACATTGATGATGATATCCGCCAATTTGAGCTTGAAGATGATCCTGATCAGGATCGCAGTGATCGAAACAGGCAGCATCAGGGGGAACGTTACCTCCCAGAATCGCCGCCAGGGTCCGGCGCCGTCGACCTCGGCGGCTTCATGCAATTCCTTGGGTATCGCCTGCAGCCCGGCAAGGATCATGATCATCATGAAGGGGATGTAGGTCCACGCATCCATGAGCATGATCATCAGCCGGGCAATCTCGGGAGACGAAAAGAACGAAGGGTTGTCGACCCCGATCTCACGCAGAAACCGCGCGATCGGGCCAAAGCGGTTCTCAAGCATCGACTTGCCGATCATCCATGATACCGCAACCGGCGACAGCATCAGGGGCAGCAAAAAGGCAACACGAAAGAACTTGCGCCCTCGGATCTGGGCATTCAGCAGCAGCGCCAGACCAAATGCCACCGCATATTCAGCGACGATCGCCAGAGAATACCAGACCATGTTGCGCATGGCATTCCAATAGAACGGGTCTTCCCACATTTGGCGAATGTTGTCCCAGCCATTGAATTGGCGCCCGTCCGGCGATGCCAGGTTCCAATCGGAAAATGCAATGACAAGCCCAAACAAGAGCGGAAAGACAACCATCGACAGGACAAAAAGCGTTGCAGGAAGGACAAACAGCGTGCGCTTGCCATGCTCTCCGCGTGCGATGACCTGACCGGCGCACAGGCAGATCGCCCAAAGAATATAGGCGTACAGGGTCGGCTGCCAGGTCCTGAAGCCAATTGCGATCCACCCGTTCTGGTCAGCGGTCTGCAAGAGAGCCATCAGGAACAGGACACCGACCGACCCCCAGACGATAAACCTGCCGAACAGGCGCCGCCGTGCGGAAATGTCGTCAGCGGTCACGACGTGCAGCAGATCGCCTTCGGAATTCATTCAGGTGCGGCTCTGGATCGAAAATGCTGGCAGGGACAGACCGCCGGACATGCCGGCGGTCTGCGTGTTTTCTCAAAGCCCCAGGGACGCCTTGTAAAGCTTGACCTGAGTATCGCGGCCAATCTGGTCCGTGATTTTTTCCCAGGCCGCAGCGATCGCGTCGCCGATTTCCTGAGCCGAGCCGTACTGTCCGGCATAGCCTTTGGCCAGCTCGTCTTCCGCAACGGAATAGTATTGGAAGATGCCCGGAATACGCGGTTCGATCGCGGCATTGGGGTGGTTGTAGCTGTCGGCGTTCGAACCAAGGTAGTCTTCGATATACGCCCGGTCATAGCCCGCAGCTTCCCACTCGTCATACTGGAAGTGCGAATTGCGGTACGGCTGGAACCCGGACGGATAAGCCGACATCCAAAGCGAGATATCCTTGCCGCCCAGATGGGCTGCTGCGCTCCATGCCGCTTTGCGCTTCTTGTCGTCACCCTGAACGTTCTTGGTGACATAAACGCCCCAACCCAGATACGCCATGTTCGGCGCTTCGTTGTAGGTGTCTTCCCAGGCGCCGGTCTGGCTGTTGTAGACGCGGTCAGAACCGGGGTTGATGCCAAAGCCGACGACATCGCCAACAACGGACGTATCCGATGTCCTTGCGTTCGACCCGATGTCACCCCACCACATCAACATGGACCCGGTGCCCGCAAGGAACTGCTGGAAACCGGTGGTCCCGGGGTCTGCGTTGATCTGGTCGGCCGGGTAGGCGCCGGCCTCGATCAGATCAAGAACATCCTGGATCGCCTGAACCCAGGCGGGGTTGTTGACGCGTGGCTTCATGGTGTCGGGATCGAACAGCCATGCCGGATCGTTCGGGTGCTTGGCATAGGCCGCTGCACGGTTTTCAAGGAAGTAGAAGCCAAAGCCACCCCACCCCTTGAGCGGATCAAGATAGCCATGTGCCGGCAGGCCCGTCAGCGGATCGTCTTTTCCAATCAGAGCCTTGGATACAGCGTTCACTTCCTGCCAGGTATTCGGCACCGACGCGCCACCAATGGCTCCATCACCGAAATAGTCGGTCCGATAGACGAAGGTATGGCAGTCGCCGTCGATGGTGACACGGTATTTCTTGCCGTCCCACGTGCCCACGGGCGGCTGCAAATAGCTCACGAGGTCATCGGCCTCGATCTGATCTGCAACCCAGGCAGGCATCTCGTCGAGCAGGCCCTTGCCAGCCGTGTCGCCCTCGAACGGGGCGCCCATTTCGATGATGTCGAAATCGACGGTGCCGGTGGCGATTGCCTGCTGCAGACGCGGGTTGTAATCCGCTTGCGCCAGATCGACCCAATTGATCTTGGCGCCGGTATAGGCCTCCCAGGGTTTCAGGAAGCCGCGGAACAGGAAGTTGTGCAGGTTTTGGTTGTTCAGCCCCATGAAGGTAAGCTCGACACCTTCAAATTCGCCCTGGGCGACACGCTCTTTGGTCGGGCCAAGGGTAAGTTCGCCGACTTTCTGCCAGTCCGCGTCGGTGGGAGAGCCCGCACCGACACCCGGAATTCTGAGGATTTCAGCGCGCAATCCAGAGTGGCTGGCAGCGGCAAGCTGTCGGGGCACAAGGCCGCCCATGGCTGCCAGCGCGCCAACGCTTGCAGCACCCTGAAGCATTTTGCGCCGCCCGATTTGCTTTTGCATGATCGCGTTATAAATTTCGACTTTCATTCGGAATCCTCCCTTTCAGTTTAGTTTCGCCCCGGCGGTTTCTGAACCTTGGTGTCGGTATGCTTCGCGGGTCGCCAGGCCGTAAGATAGACACCAAATCGGGGATACCGCGGCCCCAGGACGCGGGTTCTGGATAGACAATGTCCAGCAATCAGCCGCCTGTCAAGAACTAACATGCTAGTAATGTCAGGTCTGGACATCGCCGCACCTTTGGGCTAGGCGATGTCCGAAGAGAAGGTCAGACATTGGGTAGGCGATGGCCGAAGTATCCGTCCGGAAATTGTACAAGACATACGGTGATACGGCCGTCATTCATGGGATCGACGTCGAGGTTTCAGACGGCGAGTTTGTCGTGCTGGTCGGACCGTCAGGCTGCGGAAAATCCACGCTTTTGCGCATGATCGCTGGCCTGGAGGAAATAACCGCGGGCGATGTCACCATCGGAGATCGCCGGGTGAACAACTTGTCGCCAAGCGAGCGCGATATCGCGATGGTTTTCCAATCCTACGCGCTTTATCCCCACAAGACAGTCGAAGCCAACATGGGCTTTTCGCTGAAACTGCGGAAAATGGACAAGGCCGAAATCAGGAAACAGGTGGCCGAGGCGGCAGAAATTCTTGGCCTGACCCCTTTCCTCAAGAGGTATCCCCGTGCCTTGTCCGGTGGGCAGCGCCAGCGGGTTGCAATGGGGCGGGCGATTGTTCGCAATCCGCAGGTTTTCCTGTTTGACGAGCCGCTGTCGAACCTGGACGCAAAGCTGCGCGTTCAAATGCGCACGGAAATCAGGGAATTGCATCAGCGGCTGCAAACGACAACCGTCTACGTGACGCACGACCAGATCGAAGCCATGACAATGGCCGACAAGATCGTTGTTCTGAATGGCGGCAATGTTGAACAGATCGGCAGCCCGCTGGAGCTTTATGACCACCCCAGGAACAAGTTCGTCGCCAGCTTTATCGGATCGCCTTCGATGAACTTGCTTGACGGCAAGGTGACGGCTGCCGACGGGGGCACAGCCACGGTTGCGCTTGCCGGAACAACGCTCGATGTGCCGGTGCCGGGCGGCGCGACAAAAGGACAAGAGATCACGATCGGCGTGCGGCCCGAGCATCTGAAACTCGCCGACAGCGGCATAAAGGCCAAGGTGCGCGTGGTGGAACCGACAGGTTCGGAAATTCATGTCATATTACAGGCCGAGGCCCAGGAAATCACCGCTGTTTTCCGCGAGCGTCACAAACTGGTTCCCGGCGATATCGTGGCGCTGGGGCTCGATCTGGATCAGGCTCACCTGTTTGATGGAGATACTGGCGACCGTCTGGAGTGACCAGAATCACCAAAGGCGTTTGCACGGAAAACACATAGGGAGGCCTGGAAATGCTGAAGGGTATAGATCCGCGATTGAACGCGGATGTGCTTCACTGCCTGCGCGCAATGGGTCACGGCGATGCGCTGGTAATCTGTGACACGAATTTTCCGGCTGACAGCGTTGCACGGCAAACGGTGCTGGGCGAATTGCTGCGCATGGAAAACCTGACCTGCGCCCAGGCGATCGGGTCGATTCTGTCGGTCTTTCCGCTGGACACATTTGTCGATGATTTCGCCATGCGGATGGAGGTGGTGGATGCCCCCGACGACATCCCTGACGTGCAACAGGAAGTGCAGGCGCAGATTGATCTTGTTGAAGGCAAACCTCGCAAGATGGCCGGCGTCGAGCGATTTGCCTTTTACGATCTGGCAAGGGACTCTTACGCGGTCATCCAGACCGGCGAGCGCAGATTCTACGGATGTTTCGTGCTGCGCAAAGGTGTTGTCGGGCCGGACGAATGACGCTGGAAGTCATCATACTGGGTGTCTTTGTGGCCGACACCGCTTACCGCGCCGCGCGCCAGCCCCGCATGGGCGAGACCATTCTGGGCAAAACCTTTGCCCTGGGTCCGGGTGGAAAAGGGTCCAATCAGGCGGTGGCCGCCGGCATGGCCGGGGCGCCGGTTGGCATCATCACCAAACTGGGCCAGGACCAATTCGCCGATATGGCGATTTCGACCTGGGACGTTGCCGGGGTCACGTCGTTGGCGACCCGACACGCAGACAGTTACACCGGCGCGGCCTATATCTTTGTTGATGACACCACAGGGGACAATGCAATCATTGTCTGTCCCGGCATTGCCAGCACGCTGGCGCCCCGCGACATTGATCGTTGCGCCGCCGAAATCGCGGCCTGCAAGGTGTTCCTGACCCAATTGGAACAGCCTTTGGATGTCACCGAATACGCGCTGGCCCGCGCCAGCGCAGCCGGCGCGATCACAATTCTGAACCCGGCGCCAGCAGCAGAATTGCCGGCCTCGATGATCGCGCTTTGCGACTATGTGACCCCCAATGAAACCGAGGCAGAGGCCATCACCGGGATTTCCGTGCGCACGCCGGAAGACGCGATTGCCGCCGCGGAAGTCTTGCTTGAAAAGGGCTGTGGGGCCGCCATCATCACGCTGGGCGACAATGGCTGCGTATATCATGACGGCAAAACCCCGGTTCATGTCCCCGCGATGACCAGCGGTCCGGTTTGCGAAACAACCGGGGCCGGCGATGCGTTCAACGGAGGTTTTGCCGCCGCCCTTGCAGAAGGCAGGGTGCCGCTGGATGCCATCAGATTCGGCACCGCAACGGCAGCGATATCGGTGACGCGCCCTGGCACCGCGCCGTCGATGCCGGCCCGCGCCGAAATAATTGGCCTGCTTGCGGGCTAGAGCCGCAGATTATCCGCCGCAGGCGGTGCACAGTTTCGACGCGAAAGGATGCTGGCCCCGGCGGTTTTCGGGCACCAGCCGGCGGTAAAGCGCGGACGCACCGAGGTCACGCAAAAACAGGCGGTCCCGCCGGTGCAGTTTTTCCGGCGTCGGCCAGCGCACCCCGGTGGCCCGCGTCAGGCATGCCGGCGGCGGGCGCGTGCTGCGCCCGCCGCTTTCCGTTTCCTCAGGCCAGATCGAACCGGTCGGCGTTCATCACCTTGACCCAGGCAGCCACAAAGTCCGACACGAAGCGGCCCGTCGCGTCGTCTTGTCCGTAGACCTCGGCGATGGCCCGCAATTGCGAATTCGAGCCGAACACCAGGTCGACACGGGTCCCGGTCCATTTGACCGACCCTGTGGCGCGGTCGCGGCCTTCGAACACGCCGTCGTCTTCGGCCTTGGGCGCCCAGTCGGTGCCCATGTCGAGGATATTGACGAAAAAGTCGTTCGTCAGTTGGCCGGCGCGGTTGGTCAGCACGCCATGGGCCGTGCCGCCGTGGTTGGCGCCCATGGCGCGCAAGCCGCCGACCAGCACGGTCATCTCGGGCGCGGTCAGGGTCAAAAGCTGGGCCCGGTCGATCAGCATCTCTTCCGGCGAACAAGCCATGCCGGCGCGCTGATAGTTGCGGAAACCGTCGGCGGCGGGTTCCAGTGGCGCGAAGCTTTCGCCATCGGTCTGCTCGGCGGTCGCGTCGCCCCGGCCGGCGGCGAAGGGCACGGTGATGTCGTGACCGGCGGCCGCGGCGGCCTGTTCGACCCCGACCGAGCCGCCCAGCACGATGATATCGGCCAGCGACACCGGCTTGCCAAAGCCGGCCTGCACGCCTTGCAACGCCGCCAGCACGCGGGCCAGTTGGGCGGGCTCGTTGGCCTCCCAGTCCTTTTGCGGCGTCAGGCGCACACGCGCACCGTTGGCGCCGCCACGCTTGTCCGAGCCGCGGAAGGACGCGGCCGAGGCCCAGGCGGTGCTGACCAGGTCAGACACCGAAAGGCCGGTGTCGGCGATGGCCTGTTTCAGGGCCGCGACGTCGGCCTCGGACAGAGCAGGGCCGGCGGGCACCGGGTCTTGCCAGATCAGGTCTTCGGCCGGCACATCGGCGCCCAGATACCGCACCTTCGGCCCCATGTCGCGGTGGGTCAGCTTGAACCATGCGCGCGCAAAGGCATCGGCGAACTGGTCGGGGTTTTCGTGGAAACGCCGGGAGATCGGGCCATAGATCGGGTCAAGGCGCATCGCCATGTCGGCGGTGGTCATCATCGTGGTGACCTTTTTCGCGCTGTCATGGGCCTGGGGCGCCTTGTCCTGGTCTTTCACGTCGACGGGGTGCCAGACGATGGCGCCGGTGCCGGTTTCGGCCTGTTCCCATTCATAGCCGAACAACAGGTCGAAATAGCCGTTGTCCCATTGGGTCGGGTTGGCGGTCCAGGCGCCTTCAAAGCCCGAGGTCGTGGTGTCGTCGCCCTTGCCGGTGCCGTGGGCGTTCTGCCAGCCAAGGCCCATCAGTTCGATCGACGCGCCCTCGGGTTCGGGTCCGACGTCGCCTTCGGGGCCGGCGCCATGGCCCTTGCCGAACGTGTGGCCGCCGGCGACCAGTGCGACGGTTTCCTCGTCGTTCATGGCCATGCGCCCGAAGGTTTCACGCACGTCGCGCCCCGAGGCCAGGATGTCGGGGTTGCCGTCGGGGCCCTGCGGGTTGACGTAGATCAGGCCCATCTGCACGGCGGCCAGCGGGTTGGCCAGGTCGCGATCACCGGAATAGCGGCTGTTTTGCTTGTCGCTGGTGGCCAGCCATTCGGCTTCGGCGCCCCAGTAGATGTCTTCCTCGGGCTCCCAGATATCGGCGCGCCCGCCGCCAAAGCCGAACACCGGCCCCCCCATCGATTCGATGGCGACGTTGCCGGCCAGGATCAGCAGGTCGGCCCAGGAAATGGCGTTGCCGTATGTCTGCTTGATCGGCCACAAGAGGCGTCGCGCCTTGTCGAGGTTGCCGTTGTCGGGCCAGCTGTTGAGCGGCGCAAACCGCTGCGACCCCGAGCCCGCGCCGCCACGCCCGTCGGCGGTGCGGTAGGTGCCGGCGCTGTGCCAGGCCATGCGGATGAACAGGCCGCCATAGTTGCCATAGTCGGCCGGCCACCAGTCCTGGCTGTCGGTCATCAGGGCGGTGAGGTCGCGCTTGACAGCCGCAAGGTCGAGCCCGGCAAAGGCGCTGGCATAGTCAAAATCAGCGCCCATGGGGTCGGATTTTTCCGAGTTCTGGTGCAAAATCCGCAGGTTAAGCTGGTTTGGCCACCAGTCCCGGTTGGAATTTACACCCTGTTTCGTGTGGATGACCGGGCAGCCGCCCGTTTCGGATCCGTCCATGTTCTGCGCTCCTGTCGAGGCCTGTGTTGCCGTTGTCGATACGTGCGAACTGGTCCGAGCCGCCTGTCGCGCACGCGATTTCCGGCGATCCCGTCCCCGCTGCACGGGTTTAGAACCATTCTAACTTGGCCGGGTGCGGGCGCAACGGGAATTTCCGGCCATGCGCCCGCCGCATCGCGGAATTGCCGGCCGCGGGCTTGGCACCGGGGCGGAAAGGCTTAGAAGGTGTCGCAGCAAGGGAAATAAGCCGACATGCGCGATCTGAAGATTCCGTCCGAGCGTCACCCCGAAAAGGCGCACCGGCCTGACAACGGCCAGCCGAAAAAGCCGGCCTGGATCCGGGTCAGGGCGCCGTCGGGGCAGGGCTATGCGCAGACCAGGCGGATCATGCGCGACCACAACCTGTCGACGGTCTGCGAAGAGGCTGGCTGCCCCAATGTCGGCGAGTGCTGGAGCCAGGGTCACGCGACCATGATGATCATGGGCGAGATCTGCACGCGCGGCTGCACGTTCTGCAACGTCGCCACCGGGCGGCCCAAGGCGCTGGATGCGTTCGAGCCGGGGCGCGTTGCCGACGCGGTGAAAAAGCTGGGGCTGAAACATGTGGTCATCACCTCGGTCGACCGCGACGATGTTGCCGACGGCGGGGCCGAGCATTTCGCCCGGACCATCCGCGCCCTGCGCCGGCAGGCGCCGGACACGACCATCGAGATTCTGACGCCCGATTTCCTGAAATGCGGGCCCGAGGCGCTGGAAACCGTGGTGGCGGCGCGCCCGGACGTGTTCAACCACAATCTGGAAACCGTGCCGGGGCTGTACCCGTCGGTGCGACCGGGCGCGCGCTATTTTCATTCGCTGCGCCTGTTGCAGCGGGTGAAAGAGCTTGATCCCGGCATGTTCACCAAGTCGGGCATCATGGTGGGGCTGGGCGAAGACCGCCAGTCGGTGATGCAGGTCATGGATGACATGCGGGCCGCGGACGTGGATTTCCTGACCATCGGCCAGTATCTGCAGCCGACGCCCAAACATCACCGGGTCGACCGTTTCGTGACCCCGGACGAATTTGCGGGCTATGAAAAGGCGGCCCTGGGCAAGGGGTTCCTGACGGTGTCGGCGACACCGCTGACGCGGTCGAGCTATCACGCCGGCGACGATTTTGCCCGCCTGCGCGCGGCGCGGCAGGAAAGGCTGGGGCAATGAGCGGTGTTGGCGGCCATGACGATGCGACGCTGGCCGCGCGCCTGCTAGAGGTGCTGGACGACGACATCCTGCCCCTGACCCGGGCCGGGGTAGCGGCGGGCAACAAGCTGTTTGGCGCCGCGATCCTGCGCAAGTCGGACCTGTCGCTGGTGCTGGCCGAGACCAACAACGAGATCGAGAACCCGCTGTGGCATGGCGAGATCCATTGCTTGAAGCGGTTTCACGAGCTTGATGACACGCCCGACCCGGCCGGGCTGATCTTTTTGTCGACCCACGAGCCCTGCACGATGTGCCTGTCGGCGATCACCTGGGCCGGCTTTGACAATTTCTTCTATTTCTTCAGCCACGAAGACAGCCGCGACGCCTTCGCGATTCCGCATGATTTGAAGATTTTGCGGGAAGTGTTCGGCCTGGAGCCGGGTGGATACCGGCGCGAGAACGCGTTCTGGACCGGGCGCGACATCGCCGGGCTGATTGCCGGGGCGGGCGATCCGGCGCTGGTTGAACGCGCCGGGCGTATCCGGGCGGCCTATGACCGGCTGAGTGGGATCTACCAGTCAGGCAAGCGCGATAACGCGATCCCGTTGGCCTGACGGGCTGGCATGTTGCGCCGCCTGCGGCGTCGCGCGGGGCAGGGGGCCTTTCGCGCATTGCGTGGCAATGCCCGAAAGGCCCCCTTTTGCGCCTGCGGCGCGCGCAAGTATTTCAGGAACGATGAAGACAGGCGGGTGCGCCCATGCCCGGGCCGGGGCGCGCGATGGTCCTTTGGCGCTGGGTTGGCGGTGAAATCGCGGCGGGCCGCTGGCGCTTTGGCGTGAGCGTCCTTATGTGTCAGCGAATGCGGCGGGGGCGAAGGGCATCCATGAGTTATGATCCGAACGGGCCTGTGGCCCCGCGTGAAAGTGGCTGGAAAATTGTTGGCAGGGTTGTTCCCTACCTGTGGCCCGAGGGTGTGGGTTGGGTAAGGCGCCGGGTGGTGTTGGCCATGCTGGCGCTGCTTCTGGCCAAGCTGGTGGCTGTGGGCACGCCGTTTTTCTACAAGGCGGCGGTCGATATGCTGGCCGGCGAAGGCGCGGCCGACCCGGCCTGGATGCTGGGGGCGGGGGCCGTGGGCCTGACGGTGGCCTATGGCATTGCCCGGCTGATGAACACCGGGTTCCAGCAGTTGCGCGACGTGGTCTTTGCCGCGGTCGGGCAGCGGGCGTTGCGGCAGCTGGCGCTGGAAACCTTCACGCATATTCACCGCATGTCCATGCGCTATCACATCACCCGCAAGACCGGGGGGCTGAGCCGGATCATCGAGCGCGGGGTGAAGGGGGTCGAGTTTCTGCTGCGCTTCCTGCTGTTCTCGATCGGGCCGCTGATCCTGGAACTGCTGATGATCGCCGTGGTGCTGGCCGTGGTATTCGACGTCTGGTATCTGGCCGTGGTTGCCGTCACCATCGCGCTGTACATATTCTTCACCTTTCGGGTGACCGAGTGGCGGGTCAGGATCCGCCGGATCATGAACGAGCAGGACACCGACGCCAATCAGAAGGCGATCGACAGCCTGCTGAATTTCGAGACCGTGAAATATTTCGGCGCCGAGGCGCGCGAGGCCGAGCGCTATGACGGCGCCATACGCCAGTATATCGCCGCGGCGCTGCGCACTTCGTATTCGCTGGCGGCGCTGAATTTCGGACAGGCCTTTCTGATCACGGCCGGGCTGGTAATCGTGATGGCGATGGCGGCTGTGGGGGTGTCGAACGGCCAGTTGACCACCGGCGATTTCGTGATGGTCAACGCCTACATGATCCAGATCACCATGCCGCTGAATTTCCTGGGCACGGTTTATCGCGAGATCCGCCAGTCGCTGGTGGACATGGGCGAGATGTTCGGGCTGCTGGAACAGCCGCCCGAGGTGCAGGACAAGCCCGGCGCGCCGGCGCTGGCGGTGACGGGGGGGTCGGTCGAGCTGGACGATGTCGTGTTCGGCTACGAGCCCGAGCGGCCGATCCTGAAGGGTGTGACGCTGCGCGTGCCGGCCGGGCGCACGGTGGCCATCGTCGGGGCGTCGGGGTCGGGCAAGTCGACCGTGGGGCGGCTGTTGTTCCGGTTTTATGACGTGTCGGGCGGGGCGGTGCGGATCGACGGGCAGGATATACGCGACATCACCCAGGAGAGCCTGCACGCGCAGATCGGCGTGGTGCCGCAGGACACGGTACTGTTCAACGACAGCCTGCGCTATAACATCGCCTATGGCCGCCCCGAGGCCAGTTTTGCCGAGATCGAAGAGGCCGCGCGGGCCGCCAAGCTGCATGATTTCATTGCCGACTTGCCGGCGGGCTATGAAACCGCGGTGGGCGAGCGCGGGCTGAAGCTGTCGGGCGGCGAGAAACAGCGGGTGGGCATTGCCCGAACGCTGCTGAAGAACCCGCGGATCCTGTTGCTGGACGAGGCCACCAGCGCGCTTGACACCGAGACCGAGCAGTTGATCCAGCAGGAATTGCAGGCCATGGGCCAAGGGCGCACCGTGCTGACCATCGCGCACCGGTTGTCGACCATTGCCGAAGCTGACGAGATCGTGGTGCTGGAAAACGGCACCATCGTCGAGACCGGCACCCACGATCAATTGCTCGCGCGCCACGGGCGTTATCACGCGCTGTGGACGCTGCAGGCGCAGGAAGCCGACGCGGCCGCCTGAGGCCGGCGCCCGGTGAATTGCGCGCTGCCGCGCCCGCGGTTTTGCGCACGGCGGCGTGACGCGCCGGGCAATGGGGGGCACCGCCGGGCGGGTGCGGGCGCCTCCGGCGGGGATATTTTCCGACAAGAGTAGGGGCGCGGGCCCGCGTGCGGGGTGGCGGCTGTTGTCGCGTGGGTTCCGTGGTCCGATTTTGGGGCGACGGCGCTGGCGCGCGCAGGTTTTGCGCGCGCGGTCCGAGCTGTTTTTCGCGCCTGACCAGGTGCAGGCGACATCACCCAACGCGTTGAAAATCTACGATTTCAGGCGGCGTTGGGTGAGCCAGGTTTGACGCGAGACGCCTTATTCCGCCGCGCGCAGCGGAGGCGAGGGCAGGGCGGGCTGGTCGCTGGCGGCGCGGGGCGTTTCCGGCTCTGGGTCGGTGTCCCAGATGATTTCGGGCTGTGTGACCTGTTTGGCCGACCGGTTCAGGGCCAGGTCGCGCGCGGTCTGGCTGGAGGTGAGCGCGCGCAGGCCTTTCAGCGAGCGATAGGCGCCGCTGGTCACCCAGACGCGCAGGGCCAGCATCGAGGGTGTGAAGACCAGCGTCAGCACCGTGGCGATGCCCAGCCCGAAGACCACCGCGGTGGCCAGCTGTTTCCACCACAGCGCCGTGGGGCTGTCGATGGAATAGCCGCCGCCGATGAAATCGAGGCTGAGGCCGAACATCATCGGGGTCAGGCCGGCCATGGTAGTGATCGTGGTCAGCAGGACCGGGCGGATGCGTGCCTCGGTCGTGCGGACGATGGCCTCGATCTTGGGCATGTATTTCGAGTATTCCTGATAGGTATCTATCAGCACGATATTGTTGTTCACCACGATCCCGGCGAGCGCGACGATGCCGGTGCCGGTCATGATGATCGAGAACGGCTGGTTCATCACCAGCATGCCGATCAGCACGCCGGTGGTCGACATGATCACCGCCAGCAGCACCAGCACGGCGTTGTAGAGGCTGTTGAACTGGGCAAGCAGGATGATGAACATCAGCCCCAGCGCCCCGGCGAAGGCCTTGGCAAGGAAGGCGCCCGATTCGGCCTGGTCAGCCTGGTCGCCGGTCCATTCCCAGCTGATGCCCTCGGGCAGCGGGTCTTCGTCGGTCAGCCAGGTGGTCAGCTGCGCGATGCGTTCGGTCGGCGTGATCAGCACCTTGTTGCCGTCGGCGTCGTTGCGCGTAAGGTCGGGCGTGACCGCGGCCTTGATGTCGAAATAGCGTTTCTGGTCGACGCGGTCGATCTGGGCAAGTTTGGCCACCGGTTCGCGGGTGATGAAATTCGACAGGGGCACCAGGCCGTCGGCGGTGCGCAGTTTCAGGCTGTCGAGGGTTGAAAGCACACGGTCGCTTTCGGGCAGGCGCACCCGGATCTCGATTTCCTCGTCCGAGCTGTCGACCCGCATGGTGTCAAGCAGGATGCCGCGGGTCACCAGCTGGACCATGCCGCCCACTGTGGCCACGTCGGCGCCATAGCGCCCGGCCTTTTCCACGTCGACGTTGATCTGCCAGTCGATGCCGGGCAGGGGCAGTGTGTCTTCGACGTCGCGCAGGCCCCTGCTGTCTTCGAACTTGCTGCGCACCGTGGCGGTGGCGGCCAGCAGATCGTTCCAGTTCTCGCCCTTCAGGCGCAGATGCACCGGCTTGGCGCTGGCCGGACCACGGCCGAGGTTCAGAATTTCGGTGCGGATGCCGGGAAGGGCGGCAAGGGCCACCTCGAGATCCTGCAGCACCACGTCGCCGTCAAGCCGCGCCATGTCATAGCCGTGTTCGGTGGCATAGGCCTGCCGGTCTTCCCAGGGCACCAGCTCGATCTGGATTTGGCCGATGGCGTCGCGCGGGCCGCCGGCACCGCCGGTATTCTGGTTCAGGCCACCGGCACCGGCGGATGAAAAGGCGGTCTGGATGCCCGGCGTTGCCGCGACAACGGTCTCGGCCTGCAACATCAGCGCGTCTTTTTCCGGCAGGCTGAGATTGCCGCGGGCCCGGACATAGACGATGGCTTGCTCGGGCTCGGATTCCACGAAAAACTCGACGCCCCGGTTATGTTCGCCGAAATAGGTAAACACCGACATCACGAGAAAGCCGACCGCGGCGATGGTCACGACCGGCATGACCGGGTTGCCGGCGATCAGCTTGGTGAACCAGCCAAAAACGGTGCGCTTGTGGCCAGACGCGACTTTCTTCGCCGGGCGTTCGAATCTGGCGGCGCCCAGCGTGATGCCGGTCAGCGCCGAGCCCAGGACGAACAGGGCCGCGCCCGGCAACAGGGCCACCGCCCCGTCAAGGGGGGCCGCGCCGCCGAACAGGTAGCCCGGGTTCAGCGTCTGCATCGCGCCCAGAAACACCAGATAGGCCGACGGGATCACCATCAGCGCCCGCACCGGCCATGGCAGCATCTGCCGCAGGGCGTTCGAGGCATTGTCGAACAAGCGGCTGATCCGTCCCGCGACGCCGCCCATCACCGGCAGGTAGACCAGGGCCACCACCAGCGAGGCCGACAGCACGAAGATCAGCGTGACCGGCAGCATGCCCATGAACTGGCCCGGCACACCCGGCCAGAACAGCATGGGCAGAAAGGCGCACAGCGTCGTGGCTGTCGACGACACGATCGGCCAGAACATGCGCTTGGCGGCCTCGGTAAAGGCGGCCATCGGGCCGGCGCCTTCGTCGATGCGTCGGTCGGCATATTCGACCACCACGATGGCCCCGTCCACCAGCATGCCCACCGCAAGGATCAGGCCGAACATCACGATGTTCGAGATGGTCACGCCCATCACCCCCAGCAGCACGAAACACAAAAGGAAACTGGTGGGAATGGCAAAGCCGACCAGCAGGGCCGAACGCACCCCAAGCGAGGCCAGCACCACGATCATCACCAGCGCGATGGCGGTCAGGACCGACCCTTCCAGCTGGGATACCATCGAGCCGACGATGCGCGACTGGTCGTTCGAGGTGCCGACATTGATCGCGCGTTGCAGTTCGGGCGGCCAGCTGGCCTGTTCGGCCGCGACCTCGGCCTTCACCAGCGCGGCGGTGTCGATCAGGTTGAAGCCACGCCGCTTGACCACCTGCAGCGCCACGGTCTGTTCGCTGTTGAAACGGGCGGTGCCGGTCCGGTCTTCGAAGGTCAGGCGGATGTCGGCAAGGTCGCCCAGCGTGACGACCCGGTCGCCGTTGACCTTGACCGGCAGCTCGTAAACGTCGCGCTGGTCGTTGAAACTGGACGGTATCTTGACCGAAAACGCGCCCTGATCGGTTTCGACCGAGCCGGCGGCGATCAGCTGGTTGTTGTTGCGCACCACGTTGATCAGCTCGGCCGCGGTGACGTTGTAGGCCTCCAGCCTGAGCGGGTCGATGATGACTTCCAGCATCTCGTTGCGGTGACCGGTCAGCGCGGCCTCGAGCACCGGATCCAGCGATTCCAGCCGGTCCTGCAGCTTTTTGGCGACGCGCAGCAGGGTGCGTTCGGGCACCGGGCCGGACAGGTTCACGATGATGATCGGAAATTCCGAGAAGTTGAACTCGGAGATGATGTATTTGTCGGCGCCGCTGGGGAAACTGGCCTCGACCGTGTTCATGCGGTCGCGAACGTCGGCGATGACCTTGCCCTTGTCCCACCCGAACTCGAACTCGAGCACGACGGCGGCATATCCTTCCGAGGCCGTGCCGCTCAGCGTCTTCAGGCCGTCAAGGTCCGACAGCTCGGTCTCCATCGGCTTGACCAGCAGCTTTTCGCTGTCTTCGGCCGAAATGCCGGGAAAGGGGACCGACACGAACAGGGCCGGGATCTCGATATCGGGCTCGCCCTCTTTCGGCAGCGAGGCATAGGCCAGCCCGCCGGCCAGCAGCGACAGCACGATGAAGGCTACGACCATCCGCGCCCGGGACGCGGCCCAATCGACTATTCCGGTCATTCCTGCGCACTCCGAAGCGTTGCGGCGACCTTGACGCCGTCGGTAACATATTCCTGCCCGACAACGATGACCGTCGCCACGTCAGCAAGACCGGACACCCAGATGCCTTCGGTCGTGTCGCGCAGAACCGCGACCGGCATGAAGACGGCCGCGCCGTCCTGAACCACCCGCACGCCAATATTGCCGCCGTTGTCCAGTGTCAGCGCAGATTGCGGCAACAGATGGGCCGAGCGGCCCTCGGACTGGATGGCGATTTCAACGGTCTGGCCGTCGCGGATTGACAGATCGGTGTTCGCCACCTCGACCTCGACCCGGAAGGTGCGGGTATTTTCGTCGGCCGACCGGCTGATGAAACGAACCTGCCCGACCACGTCCTGCCCCGATGACAGCCGCGCCCCGGCGGTTGCCCCGGGGAAGACGCGCGCGACCTCGGTTTCCGGGACAAAGCCCACCAGCTTGATCGGGTCCAGCTGAATGACGGTGGCGCACAGGCCGCCGGGCATCAGCAGCGCGCCCAGTTCGGCGGTGTCGGTTTCCAGAATGCCCGCGAAGGGGGCGCTGATGTCCAGCCGCTCGATGTCTTTCTCGGTCGAGGCCATCGCCGCCTGTGCCGACTGGATGCCGGCCAGCGCGCCCTCGACGCCCGACTTGGCCGATTCGACGACCGCGCGGGCGCTTTCCAGCCCCGATTCGGCCGAGATCACCCCGGCATGGGCGCTTTCGATCTGGCTGTTGGACGACGTGACGGACGCGTTGGCGCTTTCTACCTGGCCCATGGCCGACTGGATCTGCGCGCCCGAGCTTTCAACTTGTCCGCGCGCCGACTCGACCTGGGCGCGGGCGCTTTCGACGGCCACTTTGGCGGTTTCGACCGCGGCCTTGGCGCCTTCGACCTGACCGCGCGCCGACTGCACGGCGGCGCGGGCGCTTTCCACCTGTCCGCGCGCCGATTGCACGGCGGCGCGGGCGCTTTCCACCTGTCCGCGCGCGGTCGCGACCGCAGCAATGGCGCCCTGAACCTGGCTGTTGGCGTTCTCGACGCCTGATTTGGCGGTCTGCACCAGCAGCAGGGCCGACTGCACGCCGGCCTGGGTCGATTCCCACGCCGCGACGGCGGCGGCAACGCGGGTATCGGCGGCAAAACCGCCTTCGGCCAGTTTGCGCGCGGCGTTCAGGTTGATCTGCGCCTCGTCGACCCGGGCCTGCGCCTCGGTCAGGCGGGCCTCGGATTCCGGCTGGCGGGCGCGGGCCTCTTCCAGACGCGCCCGGGCGGCGGGCACGCTGGCCTCGGCCTCAAGCAGCCGGGCCTCGGCGGCGGGCACGTTGGCGTCGGCCTCGACCAGCCGCGCCTGCGCCGTGGGCACGCTGGCCTGAGCCTCGACCAGCCGCGCCCGCGCGGTGGGAACCCCGGCCTCGGCCTCGCCCAGACGGGCCTGCGCGGCGGGCACGTTGGCCAGCGCCTCGGCCAGCCGGGCCTGCGCCGTGGGGACACCAGTGCGCGCTTCGGCCAGACGGGCGGTGGCGGTGGTGACCGAGGCGCGGGCCTCGGCCTGCCGGGCCTGCGCCTCGGGGATGCGCGCTCCGGCTTCCAGTATCTTCGCCTGGGCGGCGGGCAGGCCGGCCTCGGCCTCGGCCAGCCGGGCCTGCGCCTCGGGCAGGCGCGACCGGGCTTCGGCCAGACGGGCCAGCGCCTCGTTCCGGGTGGCTTCGCGGGTGCCGGGATCAAGGCTGCACAACAACTGCCCCGCCTCGACAAAAGCGCCGCTGCGCAGGGGCTGGGACACGATCTTGCCGCTGGTCTCGGCCTGAACGTCGACCTGTCGCGCGGCCTCGGTCCGGCCGCGGACCAGCACGGCGCTGTCGATACGCCGCGCCTGGGACTGCATGGCAACGACCGGCACGCCGGCGTCGGCCAACGCGGCCGCGTTGTCGTCGGGCGCAGTGGCGACCTCTTCGATCGGGGCGCCGCCACGGGCAAAGCTTAGCAATTCGCCGCGCTGAAAAACCAGATAATACAGACCGGCAGCAACAAGCACCGCGGTTAGAATGTGAACCAGACGCATGGTTATCTCTCAACTATTCCGGTGCTTGGCGACATCAGCGTTGCGCAGGGATGTAGGTGTCAGTGCCCGTGGTCGCCAGTATCGGCGCTAAACTATTCGGTTCAGATCACGATTTGCCACATTACTGTGCCGAACCGGCAACTGCAAGCTGGCGGCCACCCTTGGCAACAGCGGCGTCAAGGGGGTAAGAGGGCGCGAAACAAGGGGCACGGCCATGAGCGAAACTGACGGCTTTATCGATGAAGTAACCGAAGAAGTTCGGCGCGACCGGTTGTTTGCCCTTTATCGCCGCTATGGCTGGATTGGCGCCGTGGTGATCGTTCTGCTGGTCGGTGGTGCCGCCTATAACGAATGGCAACAGGCCCGCGCCAGCGCCGCGGCACAGGCGCTTGGCGATGCCATGACCGCCGCCTTGCAGGTGGACGACGTGGAAGCGCGCCGCGCGGCGCTGTTGGCGATTGACGCCGACGGGGCGACCGGCGCGGTCGTGCGGCTGCTGGCCGCCGATACCGATGCCGCCGGTGCCGAGGTCTTGTCCGCGATTTCTGCCGACACCAGCCTCCCCGAGGTTTATCGCGACATGGCGCTGATCAAGCTGATGCTGGCCGACAACGGGGCCACGCCGCCGGCCGACCGGATCGAGATGCTGGCCCCACTGACCGCGGCGGGCCGCCCGTTTCGGCCGCTGGCGCAAGAGCTGACCGCGCTGGCCGAGGCCGAAAGCGGCAACAAAGAGGCCGCGATTGCCATCGCGCGCGAGGTTCTGGTCGAAGGAGAAGCCAGCGAGGGCTTGCGCCGACGCCTGTCACAGTTGATTGTAGCGTTGGGCGGAACGCGCGACGGCAACTAGACCGCGGCGTCACGAGCGGGGCAGAGACATGAGATTTGGGCTGATCCTGACCAGTCTGATTGCGCTTAGCATGGCGGCTGGTTGCGACAAGGAAGAGCTTCTTCCGGGCGAGCGGCTGGACATCTATACCGGCGAGCCGGTGGCGACGCGCGCGGCCAGCAATATCGCCGCCTCGGTCGCTTTGCCTGCTCCGACCAACTCTGACAACTGGACACACCGCGCCGCCGGGCCGGACCACGACATCGGGCACCGCGCCTTTTCGACAGCGCCGCAACTGCTGTGGAAGGCCGATATCGGGCGCGGCAACGGGCGCAAGCACCGCATCACCGCCGACCCGGTGGTGGCCGGCAGCCGGGTGTTCACGGTCGACAGCCGCGCACTGGTCAGCGCCCATGGTCTGGACGGCGCGCCGCTGTGGTCGACCGATATCACCCCGTCGGTCGAAGGCCGCGACGATGCCTCGGGCGCCGGTCTGGCCTATGGCGACGGGCAGCTTTTCGTCACGTCGGGCTTTGGCCTTCTGGCGGCGCTTGACGCCGAAACCGGCGCCGTGCGCTGGACACAGTTTTTCGACGCCGCGCCCAGCGGCCCGCCCACCGTGTCGGGCGGGCTGGTGTTTGTGGCCACCCATGACGCGCGGCTATGGGCCATTGAAACCGGCCGCGGGCGGGTGCGCTGGTCGCTGGATGCCACCCCGGGCGATGCCGGCGTGATCTCGGGCGCCGCCCCGGCCATCAATGGCGAGCTTGTCGTCGCCCCGTTCAATTCCGCCGAAGTGCGCGGCCTGCTGGCCAGTTCGGGCGCCGGGGTCTGGGCCACGACGGTGGCGGGCACGCGCGCCGGGCAGGTCTATGCCTCGGTCAACGACATATCCGCCGACCCGGTGGTTGCCGGCGGGCGCGTCTATGTCGGCAGCGCCGCCGGGCGCATGGCGGCGCTGGATGCCGACAGCGGCCAGCAGTTGTGGCACGCCGCCGACGGCGCGATCTCGGCCGTGACCGTGGCGGGTGGCGCGCTGTTCGCGGTCACCGACAAGGCCGAGCTTGTGCGGCTGAACGCGGCCGACGGCACGCGGGTCTGGGCCGTGGAACTGCCACTGTTCCGCAAGGATAACCGGGTGCGCCGCCGCAAGGATATTTTCGCCCATTTCGGGCCGGTTCTGGCCGGTGGCCGGCTGTGGGTGGCGTCGGATGACGACCTGCTGCGCAGCTTTGACCCCACCGATGGCGCGCTGCTGTCCGAGGTCGCCCTGCCCGGCGGCGCCACCACCAACCCGGCGCTGGCCGGCGGCACCATGTATCTGGTGAACGCCAAGGGCCAACTTCTGGCTTTCCGCTAGGCGGCAATCTGGTGTAAGGACCGGGCCTTGCCGGGCCGGGACCTTTTTTGACATGAGCTTCACCCTCGCCATCGTCGGCCGCCCCAACGTGGGCAAGTCGACATTGTTCAACCGACTTGTCGGCAAGCGCCTGGCGCTGGTCGACGATCAGCCGGGCGTGACGCGCGACCTGCGCGAAGGCGCCGCGCGTCTGGGCGATTTGCGCTTTACCGTGATCGACACCGCCGGGCTGGAAGAGGTCACCGACCAAAGCCTGCAGGGCCGCATGCGCCGCCTGACCGAACGCGCCGTCGACATGGCCGACCTGTGCCTGTTCATGGTCGACGCCCGCGCCGGTATCCTGCCTGCCGACGAGATCTTCGCCGATATCCTGCGCAAGCGCGCGGCCCGGGTGATCCTGGTCGCCAACAAGGCCGAGGGCCGGGCCGGCGAACCCGGTCTGCTCGACGCCTATGCCCTGGGGCTGGGGGCGCCGATCGGCATGTCGGCGGAGCATGGCGAGGGCATGGGCGACCTACTGGCCGAGCTGATGCCGCTGGCCGCCGAATATGACGCGCGCGCCCTGCGGGACGCCCCGGAAACCGACGTCGACATCGACGCCGACGCCGCCCTCGACGACGCCGCGCCCGATGACGCCGTGCCGACCCGCCCGATGCAGGTTGCCGTCGTCGGCCGCCCCAACGCCGGCAAGTCGACGCTGATCAACAAACTGCTGGGCGAAGAGCGTCTGCTGACCGGTCCCGAGGCCGGGATCACCCGCGATTCCATCTCGGTCCCCATGACATGGGAAGGCGCCGAGATGCGCCTTTTCGATACCGCGGGGATGCGGAAAAAGGCCAAAGTCCAGGAAAAGCTCGAAAAACTCTCGGTCTCCGACGGTCTGCGCGCCGTCAAGTTCGCCGAGGTCGTGATCGTCCTGCTCGACGCCGCCATCCCGTTCGAGCAACAGGACCTGCGCATCGCCGACCTGGCCGAGCGCGAAGGCCGCGCCGTCGTGGTTGCGGTCAACAAATGGGACATGGAAGCCGACAAGAACGCCAAGATCCGCGAACTGCGCGAGGCGTTCGAAAGGCTTCTGCCGCAATTGCGCGGCGCGCCGCTGGTCACCGTGTCGGCCATAACCGGCCGCGGGCTCGACCGGCTGGGGCAGGCCGTGGTGCGGGCCCACGCCATCTGGAACCGTCGTGTCACCACCGCGAAGCTGAACCAGTGGCTGACCGGCATGCTCGAGGCTCACCCGCCCCCGGCGCCGGGCGGGCGGCGGATCAAGATGCGCTACATGACCCAGGCCAAGACCCGGCCGCCGGGTTTTGTGGTCATGTGTTCGCACCCCGACAAGGTGCCCGCCAGCTATTCCCGCTATCTTGTCAACGGCTTGCGCGAAGACTTTGACATGCCCGGCACGCCGGTCCGGCTGTGGATGCGCTCGCAATCCGACGACAATCCGTTCAAGGACCGCAAGAAATCTACCCCGTCGCGCCTGCGCAAACATCTGGACAAGCCCAAACGCTGACTTGCCCTTGCCCGGGCCGTGGTGTTCCCTGCGGGCAATCGGGAACGGAGGGGTGACATGCGCGAAGGCTGGCGCTGGTACGGACCGCTGGACGTGATCACACTGGCCCAGGTGGCGCAAACCGGCGCCCGGGCCATCGTGACCGCGCTGCACGACATCCCCTATGGCGAGGTATGGGACCGCACCGCCATCGCCGCCCGGCGCGACATGATCGCGCGTGCCGGGCCGGGCATGGATTGGGCGGTGGTGGAAAGCCTGCCGGTGCACGAGCGAATCAAGCGCGGCGACGGTGATTTGTCACAGCTTTTCGCCAACTACCGACAGTCGATGGCCAATCTCGCCGCCGAAGGCATCCGCGTGATCTGCTACAATTTCATGCCGCTGATCGACTGGACCCGCACCGACCTGACCGCGCCGGCACCGGGTGGCGGCACGGCCCTGCGGTTCGACCAGACCGCGCTGTGCATGCTCGATGTCTGCATGCTCAACCGCGACGGCGCCGCCGATGACTTCACGGCCGACATCCTCAACCGCGCCCGGGCGCGCCATGACGCCGCGACCGATGACCAGCGCGCCGCCCTGATCGCGGCGGTGATGGCGGGCCTGCCCGGTGCCTACGACCGCTATGACCTGCCGGCCCTGCGCGCGGCGCTGCGCGGCTATGCCGGCATCGACGCCGCGGCCCTGCGCGCCAACTACGGCCGTTTCCTTGACCAGGTCGTGCCCACGGCGGCCGAACTGGGGCTGCGTTTGTGTGTTCATCCCGACGACCCGCCGAAGGATATTCTCGGCCTGCCGCGCATCGTGTCCGACGCCGACGACATCGGCTGGATCATGGCGCGCCGGCCCGAGCCGGAAAACGGCCTGACGCTCTGCTCCGGCTCGCTTGGGGCCAACCCGGCCAATGATGTTCCCGCCATCGCCCGGCGCTTCGCCGACCGCATCCATTTCGCCCACCTGCGCAATGTCACCCGCGACCCCGACGGCAGTTTCCAGGAGGCGGCGCATCTCGACGGTGACACCGACATGGCCGAACTGGTCGCGGCGTTGCTGCAAGAAGAGGCGCGCCGCCGCAAAGCGGGGCGCGACGATGCCGCGATCACCTTCCGCCCCGACCATGGCCACGAACTGCTGACCGATGCCGGCGCCGGGGCCCACCCGGGTTATCCCCTGATCGGGCGCATGCGCGGGCTGGCCGAATTGCGCGGCGTGATCGCCGGGCTCACCCACGCGCGGGCCTGACACATGCCACATATCCACATCGACCACTCGCCCAACGCCGCCGACCGCGTCGACATGGCCAGCCTGTGCCAGGCGCTGGCCGAGGCCGCGGTGGCCACCGGCATCTTCCCGCGCGCCGGCATCCGCGTGCGCGCGGTGCCGGCTGCCACCGTCTGGATGGCCGACGGCAACCCCGATCACGCCTATGCCGACATCACCATCCGCATCGGCGCCGGCCGCAGCGCCGCCACAAGGTCGGCAGCCACCGATGCCATATTCGAAGCCGCCCGCGCCCATTGCGCCCGGGCCCTGGCCAGCGGCAGTTTCATGCTCAGCTGCGAAATGCGCGAAATCGACCCCGCCCTCAGCCGCAAGACCAGCTCGATCCGCGACCACCTGCCGCCCGGGATGCACTGAAACGTCGCGCGGCAACCCCCGATCGCCCAACGCGGCCTGAAATCATGGACCTCAACGCGCCAGAGGATCGACTCTGACGTTTCGAGCCACCAGTATTTTCACGATGCATCAACTTATCAAAACATTTGAACGATTCACGATCAATGTCTTCGCCCAGCGGCGGGGTTCGAATGTTTCGGTCGATCCACCAGGCAATGCCCATCGGATCGCGTTGAACGGCGAAACGCTGCTAGGCTTCACTGTTCCGCAAATACTTCGGGGGTGAATGCGCCAGCGGCGCAGAGGGGGCAGAGCCCCCTCACCAGCGCGGCGTCGCCAGACGGCGCAACAGGCTCAAACCAGCACCCCGTCGGGCGTGATCCGGCTTTTCCCGCCCAGATACACCACCAGCGCCTGCGGCAGAACCACCCCGCCATCGGCGGTCTGGCCGTTTTCCAGCACCGCAATCAGCGCCCGGCCCACCGCCAGCCCCGATCCGTTCAGGGTGTGCACATATTCCGGCTTGCCGCCACCATCGCGGAACCGCGCGTTCATGCGCCGGGCCTGAAACGCCATGCAGTTGGAAACCGAGCTGATTTCGCGAAACTTCTGCTGCCCCGGCAGCCAGACCTCGATGTCAAAGGTCTTGGTGGCGCCAAAGCCGGTGTCGCCGGAACACAGCACCACGGTGCGATAGGCAAGGCCCAGCCGTTCCAGAACGGTTTCGGCGCAGCGCAACATGCGCGCATGTTCGGCCTCTGATTCCTCCGGCCGGGTGATCGACACCATCTCGACCTTTTCGAACTGGTGCTGGCGCAGCATCCCCGAGGTGTCCTTGCCGGCGCTGCCGGCTTCCGAGCGAAAGCACTGGGTATGCGCGGTCATGCGCAGCGGCAGATCGGCGGCGTCGATGATGTCTTCGCGCAGGCTGTTGGTCAGCGTCACTTCCGCGGTCGGGATCAGCCACCAGCCATTGGTGGTCTGATAGCTGTCCTCGGCGAATTTCGGCAACTGGTTGGTGCCCACCATCGCCTCTTCGCGCACCAGCACCGGCGTGATGGTTTCGGTCAGGCCATGTTCGGTCGTGTGCAGGTCCAGCATGAACTGCGCCAGCCCCCGGTGCAGCCGCGCCATGGCGCCCCGCAGCACCACGAAACGGCTGCCCGACAGCTTGGCGGCGGTGGCAAAGTCAAGCCCGCGGGCCGCCGGCAGGTCGAAATGCTCTTTCGGGTCAAAGTCGAGCACCGGCGGCGTGCCCCAGCGGTGCAGTTCGCGGTTGTCGTCCTCGTCGGCGCCGTCGGGCACGCTGTCTTGCATGATGTTGGGCAGGCCAAGCAACAGCGCGGTCAGCCGGGCATCTTCGCCGCGGGCCGCGTCTTCCTGGGCCGTGATCTCGGATTTCTTGGCGGCCACCAGCGCGCGCAGCCGCGCGAATTCGGCCTCGTCGCCACTGGCCCGGGCGGCGCCCACCTGTTTCGAGGCCGCATTCTGCTCGGCTTTCGCGGTTTCGGCGGCGTGGATGGCGGCGCGGCGGGCAGCGTCGAGCGCGAGGATGTCGCCCGACACACCCGACAGTCCGCGCCGGGTCATGGCGGCTTCGAAGGCGTCGGGGTTTTCGCGAATGGCGCGAATGTCATGCATCGGTTTGTCCTCGGAACCATGGATAATGCGAGCGACGCTTTAGCCCATCGTCGGCGCGGTGTGTAGCCAAAAGGAAAGCCCACGCATGCCGTGCGGGCTTGGGTGCATGGGTTGGCGCCGCCCGGTGGGCGGCGCGGTGCCTCCGGCGGGGATATTTTTACCAGGATGATGGCAGTTTCCGGCAGGGAAAGGTGCCGTGGGTGGCCGGGGTTGCTTGCCATTGCCGGGGGGCAAATATAGGGTCCGCCGCGAAACGGATGCGGCCATGTCCCGCGCCCAGAAAAAGAGGCTTATCCATGCTTGTTACTCCAGCTTTTGCGCAGACCGCCGGTGGCGTAGGCGCCTTCGGAAGCTTTGTTCCGCTGATCCTGATTTTCGGCATCATGTATTTCCTGCTGATCCGGCCGCAGCAGAAGAAGGCCAAGGAGCATCGCAACATGGTCGATGCCCTGCGGCGCGGCGACCAGGTGGTGACCGCCGGCGGATTGATCGGCAAGGTCACCAAGGTCAAGGACGAGGGCGAGGTCGAGGTCGAGCTGGCCGACGGTGTCAAGGTGCGGGTCGTGCAGTCGACCATCAGCCAGGTTCTGAACAAGACCGAACCGGCCTCGTCCTGAGGGCGCAACATGCTTCAGATCAGTCTGTGGAACCGGGTGCTTATCTGGGCCGTGCTGGCCCTTGGCCTGGTCTATGCCCTGCCCAATGCCTTTTACGGCCGGGTCGAGGGCCATAATGATGCGCTGAAGGCGGTCGAGGTATCGGGCAGCACGCCCGCGCGCCAGAGCGCCATCGACGCCTGGCCCGACTGGCTGCCGTCAGGGCTGGTCAACCTTGGCCTTGACCTGCGCGGCGGTGCGCATCTGCTGGCCGAGGTGAAGACGGCCGATGTTTATGCCAGCCGGATGGATGGCTATTGGCCCGAGGTGCGTGATGCGCTGCGGGCCGAGCGGGCGACGATTGGCACCGTGCGGCGCCAGGATGGCGACCCGACCCAGTTGATCGTGCGCATTTCGAAGGCGGAAGCGATCGACGCGGCCATGGCGGCGGTGCGGGCGCTGGCGCGGCCTGTCGTGTCGCTGTCGGGTGTCGGGTCGACCGACATCGAGGTGACAGCGAGCGGGGCCGACCTGATCGTGCAGTTGTCCGACGCGGAAAAGCTGGCCACCGATGACCGCACCGTGCGCCAGAGCCTTGAGATCATCCGCCGGCGGGTTGACGAGGTTGGCACCCGCGAGCCGACCATCCAGCGCCAGGGGTCGGACCGGATCTTGATTCAGGTGCCGGGGGTCGGGTCGGCGGCCGAGCTGAAGCAGATCATCGGCACGACGGCCAAGCTGACCTTTCACCCGGTGGTGGGGCGCGGGTCGAACCCCGACGCGGCGCCGGGCACCGGCAACCTTCTGTTCCCGTCGCTGGACGAGCCGGATGTCTATTACGTCGTCGAGCGGACGCCGGTCGTGACCGGCGAAGAGCTTGTCGATGCCCAGCCGTCCTTTGACCAGAACGGCCGCCCGGCGGTCAGCTTTCGCTTCAACCCGTCGGGGGGGCGCAAGTTCGGCGACTACACGGCCGAAAACATCGGCTCGCCCTTTGCGATCGTGCTGGACAGCGAGGTGATTTCCGCCCCGGTCATTCAGGCGCATATTGGCGGGGGCTCGGGGATCATCACCGGCAGCTTCACGGTCGAGCAATCGACCCAGCTGGCGATCTTGCTGCGGGCCGGTGCCCTGCCGGCCGAGCTGACGTTCCTGGAAGAGCGCACCATCGGCCCCGAACTGGGCCGCGATTCGATCGAGGCGGGCAAGCTGGCCTGCCTGGTGGCCTTTGTGGCCGTGCTGCTGTTCATGGGGCTGAGCTATGGTCTGTTCGGGATCTTTGCCAACATCGCCCTCGTCTTGAACGTCGCGATGCTTTTCGGGCTGCTCAGCGTCCTTGGCGCGACGCTGACCCTGCCGGGCATTGCCGGGATCGTGCTGACCATCGGCATGGCGGTGGACGCCAACGTTCTGGTATTCGAACGTATCCGGGAAGAGCTGCGCACCGCGCGCGGCCCGGCCCGGGCGATCGAGCTGGGGTATAGCCGCGCCCTGTCGGCGATCATCGACGCCAACCTGACCACGTTCATCATTGCGGTGATCCTGTTCGTCCTGGGCTCGGGGCCGGTGCGCGGCTTTTCCGTGACACTTGGTCTTGGCATCGTGACATCGGTGTTTACGGCCATCTTCGTGACCCGGCTGTTGATCGTGATGTGGTTCTCGCGCCGCCGTCCCAAGAGTATCGAGGTCTGACATGCGTCTGAGACTGGTTCCTGAACAGACCAATTTCAATTTCTTCCGGTATGCGCGCGAAACGCTGGGCGCGTCGGGGGTGGCGGTGGTGTTGTCGCTGGCCGTGTGGCTGATGGTAGGGCTGAATTTCGGCATCGACTTTCGCGGCGGCACGACGATTCGCACGCAGTCCGAACAGGTGGTCGACGTCGGCAGCTACCGCGATGCCATGGCGCCGCTGGGGCTGGGTGACGTGACCATTACCGAGGTCTTCGACCCCACCTTTGCCGCCGACCAGCATGTGGCGATGATCCGCATCCAGGCGCAGGAGAACGAAGAGAGCGTTTCGGCCCAGGTCACGCAGGACGTGCTGGCGGCGTTGCAGGCCGTTGATCCGGGGCTGAGCTTTACCTCGGTGGAATCGGTCGGGCCCAAGGTCTCGGGCGAGCTGATCCGCACCGCGATCATCGCCGTGGCGGTGTCGCTGGCGGCGATCATGTTCTATATCTGGCTGCGGTTTGAATGGCAGTTTGCGGTCGGGGCCATCGCGGCGCTGGCCCATGACGTCATACTGACCGTCGGCATCTTCGCCGCGTTGCAGATCCGCTTTGACCTGGCGACGATTGCGGCGATCCTGACCATCATCGGCTATTCGATCAACGATACCGTGGTCATTTTCGACCGGCTGCGCGAGAACCTGATCAAGTTCAAGCAGCGGCCGCTGATCGAGGTCATGAACATCGCGGCCAACGAAACCCTCAGCCGGACGCTGATGACCTCGGTCACCACGCTGATCGCGCTGGTGGCGCTGTTGATCCTGGGCGGCGACGTGATCCGGGGGTTTGTCTTTGCCATTACCTGGGGCGTGATCGTCGGCACCTATTCGTCGATCTATGTCGCCAAGAACGTGGTGTTGTGGATCGGCGGCGTCAAGCGTGACTGGTCCAAGCCCGATGCCAACCAGGGCAACCAGTTCTCGGGCGGAAAATAGCGACACATGCCGGGGGACATCTGGGCGGACCCCGGTTTCTGGATGATGGTGGCGGCGGCCACCATGGGCGGGCTGGTGCGCGGCTTTACCGGTTTCGGCACCGCGATGGTGTTCATTCCGGTGGCGGCGCGGGTCGTGGGCCCGGTCGAGGCGATCACCACCATGCTGGTGATGGACGCGGTCGGCCCGCTGCCGCTGGTGCGGCGTGCCATTCGCGCCGCCGACCCGCGCGAATTGCGCCTGCTGGGCCTTGGTTTGCTGGTCGGCGTGCCGACCGGCGTGGCGCTGCTGACCAGCATATCGCCGGACAGTTTTCGCTGGGCGGTATCGGCGCTGTCGCTGGTGCTGCTGGCGCTGTTGGTGGGGGGCTTTCGCTATCGCGGGCGCCTGTCGGCGGTGGCCACCGCCGCCGTGGGGTTCGCCGGCGGATTCACGGGCGGGGCGGCCGGGCTGGCCGGGCCGCCGGTCATTCTGGCCTATATGTCCTCGTCGCGCGCCGCCGCGTCGATCCGCGCCAACATTCTGTTGTATCTGATCATGTCCGACCTGGTGTTTCTGGGCATCGTCTGGTGGCGCGACCTGCTGTCGGTCTCGGCGCTGGCGACCGGGCTGATCCTGGTGGTTCCCTATGGGTTGGCCAGCGTGGCGGGGGCGGCTATTTTCCACCCCGACCGGGGCCGGGTCTATCGGGCGGTGGCCTATGTGGTGATTGGCGGGTCGGCCATTCTGGGGTTGCCGGTCATCGGTTAGGAGGCGGCCATGCGCATGAGCGAGGTGAATTATTCGGGAAGCCTGCCGGTCGACGGCTATGGGCCCGGCTTCTTCCGCGTCGCCGGTCAGGTGCATCACGGCGCCATCGTGGTGTTGCCCGGTGGTGTCTCGGGCTGGGGCGGCTATGACGACCTTGCCGCGCTGCGTGCGGCCGCGGCGGAAATCGATCTGGTGCTGGTGGGGTCGGGGTCCGAGATTGCACCCCTGCCGCGCGCCTTTTCACAGGCGCTCGAAGCTGCGGGGCTGGGCGCCGAGGTCATGGCCACACCCGCCGCCTGCCGGACCTATAACGTGTTGCTGGGCGAAGGCCGGCGGGTCGGCCTGGCCCTGTTGCCCGTCTGAAATGCTGAGCGTCCGCAACCTGACCTGTTCGCGCGGCGGGCTGCCGGTGCTGGAGGGGCTGAGCCTGTCGCTGGCCGCCGGTCAGGCGCTGGTTCTGCGCGGGCCCAACGGGTCGGGCAAGACAACGCTGTTGCGCACCATTGCCGGTCTGCAACCGGCCGACGCCGGCGAGATCGTGCATGACGAAGACACGCTGGCCTATGCCGGGCATCTGGACGGGGTCAAGGCGGTGCTGAGCGTGGCCGAGAATCTGACCTTCTGGGCCGGTCTGCATGGGCAGGGCAGTATCGCGGCGGCGGTGGCCGATTTCGACCTTGCCGGGCTGGAAGACCGCGCGGCGCAGCATCTTTCGGCCGGGCAGAGGCGGCGGCTGGGGCTGGCGCGGCTGGCGGTGACCGGGCGCCCGCTGTGGGTGCTGGACGAGCCGACGGTATCGCTCGACACCGCGTCGGTGGCCCGGTTCGCCGCTGCCGTGGGCGGGCACCTGCGCGGCGGCGGCGCGGTGCTGGTGGCCACCCATGTCGATCTGGGCTTTGACGCCGAGACGCTGGATGTCACCCGCTTTCGCGCCCGGTCGCTGCCGGCCCATTTCGGCGAGGCTTTCTGATGCGCCGCCTTTTCCTGCGCGATCTGACCCTGGCGATCCGCGCCGGCGGCGGGTTTGGCCTGTCGCTGGCGTTTTTCCTGATCGTCGCGGTGCTGGTGCCGTTCGGCGTGGGCAGCGACACCGCGTTGCTGCGCGACATTGCGCCGGGGGTGTTGTGGGTGGCGGCGCTGCTGGCCTGTCTGCTGTCGCTTGACCGTATCTTCGCGCTGGACCACGAAGACGGCTCGCTTGAACTGCTGGCCACGGCGCCCCTGCCGCTGGAGGGGGCGGTGGCGGCCAAGGCCATGGCGCACTGGGTCACCACCGGCCTGCCGCTGGCGGTTGCGGCGCCATTGCTGGGGGTGCTGCTGAACCTGGCGCCGCAGGCTTTTGGCTGGCTGTTCCTGTCGCTGATGATCGGCACCCCGGCGCTCAGCCTGATCGGGGCCTTTGGCGGCGCGCTGACGGTGGGGCTGCGCCGGGGCGGGCTGTTGTTGTCGCTGCTGGTGCTGCCGCTTTACATTCCAACGCTGATCTTCGGGGCCGAGGTGGTGCGTCGCGGCGCGGCGGCGGAACCGGTGGCGTCGGTGCTTAGCCTGCTGGCCGCCGTCACCCTTGGCAGTGCGGCAATTCTGCCCTTTGCCGCCGCCGCCGTGCTGCGGGTAAACCTAAAGTGATGCCAAGGCGCGCGCGGGTTGAGCCTGCGCCGCCCCCGGAATAGGAATGCGGTCATGTCCTTGTGGGAATATGCAAATCCGACCCGTTTCATGGCGGCCACGCGGCATCTGGTGCCGGTGACGTCGGCGCTTGCCGGCATCTGCATTGTTGCCGGGCTGATCTGGGGCTTTTTCTTCACGCCCGACGATTTTCGCATGGGATCGACCGTGAAGATCATCTATCTGCACGTTCCTTCGGCGCTGCTGGCGATCAACGCCTGGCTGATGATGCTGGTCACCTCGCTGGTCTGGCTGATCCGGCGCCACCATGTCTCGGCGCTGGCCGCCAAGGCGGCGGCGCCGGTGGGGCTGACCATGACGCTGATTGCGCTGATCACCGGCGCGATCTGGGGCCAGCCGATGTGGGGCACCTGGTGGGTCTGGGATCCGCGGCTGACCTCGTTTCTGGTGCTGTTCCTGTTCTACCTTGGCTATGTGGCGCTGTGGGCCACCATTGAAGACCCCGACACTGCCGCTGACCTGACCAGCGTGCTGTGCCTTGTCGGCTCGGTCTTTGCGCTGTTGTCGCGGTATGCGGTGCTGTTCTGGAACCAGGGCCTGCATCAGGGCGCGTCGCTGTCGCTGGACAAGGAAGAGAATGTGGCCGACGTCTTTTATCAGCCGCTGCTGCTGTCGATGGCCGGGTTCATCCTGCTGTTCATCGCGCTGGTGCTGATCGGCACCCGAACCGAGATCAGGGCCCGCCGCCTGCATGTGCTGAATTTGCGCGCCCGGGCCGGCGCATGACCGATCTGGGCAAATACGCGGTCGAGGTGCTGTCGGCCTATGCCGTGACACTGGCCTTGCTGGTGGTGCTGGTTCTGGGCATTGGCTTGCGGTCGCGGCGCACCCGTGCCGCGCTGGCCCGGGCCGAGGCCGCGGCCAAAGCCGCTGCCGACAGGCACGACCATGCCTAGGATTTCGCCGCTGCTGATCCTGCCGCCGGTCATATTTGCCGGTCTGGCCGCCGCCTTCCTGTGGGGAATGAACCGCGACGATCCCGATGCCTTGCCCTCGGCCCTGACCGGGCGGCTGGCGCCGGACGTGGCCCTGACCGCGCTTGGGTCGTTGCCGGCGTTCGACCGGGCCGATCTGGCGGAAGGCGGCGTCAAGCTGGTCAATTACTGGGCCAGTTGGTGCGCACCCTGCCGGGTGGAACATGCCAATCTGCGATTGCTGGCCGATGAAGGGGTGCCGATCTATGGCATCAACTACAAGGACGACCCGGCCAAGGCGCTGGCCTTTCTGGCCGAACTGGGAAATCCGTTCGTCGCCGTCGCGGCCGACCCCAGCGGGCGCACCGCCATCGACTGGGGCCTTTACGGCGTGCCGGAAACCTTTGTTCTGGATGGCGAGGGCACGATCATCTTGCGGTTCGCCGGGCCGATCACCCAGCGCACGCTGGCCAGCACCATCCGCCCGGCGCTGGCCGCGGCCTCAGCCCATGCCGCTGACGAAAGCCAGTAACAGCAGGAACCCCGCTTCGAGCAGCGGCAGGGTGAACGGCAGGCGCCGGCGGCGCGGCTGATCGTGATCCATCGGGCCCCCCAAGGTCCATTTGCCGCGACAATGCCATGTTTTTGCCGAAAAGCGAGGAAACTGACCGTTTCCGTTGCCGCGCCACCGCGTCGGGCACCGGCGTGCCATGGGCGGCTTGGGGCGCGAGACGTTACAGGCACGATTTCGCTCCGCGCCGACCCGGCGTCATGGGCCGGGCAGGGGGGGCGGCCCGTCTTTGGGGGGGCGTCTTTCCCAAAACGGGAAACGGGGCCCGAAGGCCCCGTTTTCGTCGGTTCCAGTGGCCGGGCTTACGCCGCGCGCGCCAGGTTGCGCAGCACATAGTGCAGAACGCCGCCGTTTTCGATATATTCGATCTCGACCGCGGTATCGATCCGGCATTTCAGCTCGATCGTCGTGTCCGACCCGTCGGCACGGGTGATGGTGCAGGGCACCAGCGCCTGCGGTTTCAGATCGCCCTCTAGACCCGAGATCGCCACCGTCTCGTCCCCGGTCAGGCCCAGCGACTTGCGGCTGTCGCCGCCGGTGAACTCGAACGGGATCACGCCCATGCCCACCAGGTTCGAGCGGTGGATACGCTCGAAGCTTTCGGCGATCACCGCCTTGACCCCCAGCAACGCCGTGCCCTTGGCGGCCCAGTCGCGGCTGGACCCGGCGCCATACTGACCGCCTGCGAAGATCACCAGCGGGGTGCCGGCCTCTTGATAGGTCATGGCGGCATCGAATATGGCCGCCTGCTGGCCGTCGGGGCCCTTGGTATAGCCGCCTTCGACCCCGTCCAGCATCTCGTTGCGGATGCGGATGTTGGCGAAGGTGCCGCGCATCATCACCTCGTGATTGCCGCGGCGCGAGCCGTAAGAGTTGAAGGACCGCGGCGCCACCTGCCGGTCGGTCAGATAGCGGCCGGCGGGGGTGGTGTCGGTGAACGACCCGGCGGGCGAGATGTGGTCGGTGGTCACCATGTCGCCCAGCAGGGCCAGCACCTTGGCGCCGGCGATATTCTCGATCGGCCGGGTGTCCATGGTGATGCCCTGAAAATAGGGCGGGTTCTGCACATAGGTCGAGGCCGCGGGCCAGTCATAGGTCTGCTGTTCGGTGGTTTCGACCGCGCGCCATTTGTCATCGCCCTTGAAGACGTCGGCATATTTCGACTGAAAGGCGGCGCGGGTGACGGTCTTGTCCACCAGCTCGGCAATTTCGCTGTTCGAGGGCCAGATGTCCTTGAGGTAGACATCGTTGCCGTCGCGGTCCTGCCCGATCGGTTGCGACGTCAGGTCGATATCCATCGTGCCGGCCAGCGCATAGACCACCACCAGCGGCGGCGAGGCCAGATAGTTGGCGCGCACGTCCGGGCTGATCCGGCCTTCGAAGTTGCGGTTGCCCGACAGAACGGCGGTGGCCACGAGGTCGCCGTCGCTGATGGCCTGCGAGATCTCGGGCTGCAACGGGCCAGAGTTGCCGATGCAGGTGGTGCAGCCGTATCCGACCAGGTTGAAACCCACCGCGTCCAGATCGTCCTGCAGGCCGGCGGCCTCCAGATATTCGGTCACCACCTGGCTGCCCGGCGCCAGCGAAGTCTTGACCCAGGGCTTGCGGTTCAGGCCAAGTTCGCGGGCCTTGCGCGCCACCAGGCCGGCCCCGATCAGCACGTAAGGGTTCGAGGTGTTGGTGCACGATGTGATCGAGGCGATGACCACCTTGCCCGAAGACATGGCATAATCTTCGCCGGCGACGGCAACGTCCTTGCCCATCGGGCGTTTGAAGGTTTCGGCCATCTCGCGGGTAAAGGCCGATTTGGCCTCGGTCAGTGCCAGATAATCCTGCGGCCGCTTGGGCCCCGAAATGGCCGGCACGATGGTGGCCATGTCCAGTTCCAGCGTGTCGGTATAGATGGGCGCATAGCCCGGCCCGCGCCACATGCCGTTGGCCTTGGCATAGGCCTCGACCAGCGTGATCGTGTCCTCGTCGCGGCCGGTGGTGTGCAGGTAGCGCAAGGTTTCGCCGTCGACCGGGAAAAAGCCGCAGGTGGCGCCATATTCCGGGGCCATGTTGCCAATCGTGGCCCGGTCGGCCAGCGGCACATTGTCCAGCCCGTCGCCGTAGAATTCCACGAATTTGCCGACAACGCCTCGTTCGCGCAGCATCTGCACGACCTTCAGCACCAGGTCGGTGGCGGTGGTGCCCTCGACCATGGCGCCGGTCAGCTTGAAGCCGATGACCTCGGGGATCAGCATGGAAATCGGCTGGCCCAGCATGGCGGCCTCGGCCTCGATCCCGCCAACACCCCAGCCCAGAACCGCCGCGCCGTTGACCATGGTCGTGTGGCTGTCGGTGCCAACCAGCGTGTCGGGATAAGCCACGGTTTCGCCGGACTGGTCGGTATCCGACCACACGGCCCGCGACAGGTATTCCAGGTTCACCTGATGGCAGATACCGGTGCCCGGCGGCACCACGCGGAAATTGTCAAACGCCTTCTGGCCCCATTTCAGAAAGGTATAGCGCTCAAGATTGCGCTCGTATTCCCGGTCCACGTTCATCTGGAACGCCCGGGGGTTGCCAAACTCGTCGATCATCACCGAGTGGTCGATGACCAGATCGACCGGGTTCAGCGGGTTGATCTTTTGCGCATCACCGCCAAGGGCAACGATGCCGTCGCGCATGGCGGCCAGGTCGACAACGGCCGGAACGCCGGTGAAATCCTGCATCAGCACGCGGGCCGGGCGATAGGCAATCTCGCGGTTGGTCTTGCCGCCGCCGGCGGCCCAGTCGGAAAAGGCGCGGATGTC
>CAYYMJ010000002.1:58826-60887 GCA_964472855.1 uncultured Rhodobacterales bacterium
GCTCTGTATACCATTGTGCACAATGAAGTCGACCCTGCGCGGAACACGAGCCTCTGAACAGTTATCACAGGATGGTCGAGCATCCTTGATTGGCTTGCAATGCCTGTGTGTCGTAGGTCACTGTCGCCGAGGAGGGGGAATTGATGCGTCTGATTGCCGGACTATGCCTTGCGGCGATAACCAGCGCCGGGACCGCCTTCGCCGGGGATCATCCCGTCGTTCTGGAGCTGTTTACCTCGCAGGGCTGTTCGTCATGCCCGCCGGCGGATGCGCTGCTTGAGCAACTGGCGACCCGCGACGACGTGATCGCCCTGGCGCTGCATGTCGATTACTGGGACTACCTCGGCTGGACCGACGATTTCGGCAGCCCGGCCCATGCGCAGCGCCAGCGCGGCTATGCCCGCGCGGCCGGCGAGAACATGATCTATACCCCGCAGATGATCGTGGCCGGGCAGGATCACGTGATCGGTTACCGGCCGGGGCAGGTGTCGGACCTGCTGCGCAAGCACGCCGCCATGCCCGACGCGCTTGCGCTGGAGGTGACGCACAGCGGTGGCAGGCTGCATATCCGGGCCGACGGCGCGCTGCCGGGCGATGTTCAGGTGCAACTGGTCGGGTATGCCGCGCGCAAGGTGGTGGATGTGCGGCGCGGCGAAAACGCGGGCAAGCGGTTGAGTTACGTCAATGTCGTCGAAAGCTGGGAAACCTTGCGCGACTGGGACGGATCGGCGCCGCTGGACATGCGGGTCAGCGCGCCGCAATCGGATCATGCGGTCGTCATCATACAGCAAGGCGGCTATGGCCCGATCCTGGCGGCGGCGCGGGCCGACTGACGCGTCTGGCGTAGCTCGATCAGCCGACGCGGCCTGAAATCCTGGATATCAGCGCGGCAGGCGACGCCCGCCGGATCAGGCGGACCGCGAGACCCGGTCGTGACCACGCCGACGATTTTTCGTCGAAAAATCAGGCCCCGCGGGCCGGCGGTCCGGCTTTCCAGCGCCGGTGGATCCAGAACCACTGGCCCATGTTCTCGCGCACCATGCGTTCCAGCGAATCGTTCAGCGCCTGGGTCATCGCGACCGGGTCGCCACGGGGCACCGGATTGTCGATGACAATATCGAAACTCAGCCCGTCGTCGCGCCGCCGGCCATAGATGGGAAAGACGTCAGCGTTGTATTTGACCGCCCATTCGGCCGTGGACGTCGCGGTATAGGCGGTCTTGCCGAAAAACTGCAGCGGCGCCCCGCTGCCGGCATGCACATCGATGAGGATACCGATCATGCCCTTGTTCTTCAGGTGGCGCACATAATCGGCCAGCCCCTTGCGGGTGGCGGGATAGACCGGGCTGGCGATGGCCGAGATGCGTTCGACATACCAGGTGTTGAAGGGGCCGATTTCCATCTCGCGGTAAAGCGCGGCCAACGGATAGCCCCCCGCCTGCAGCGCGCCGCGGGGGGCGTCGTAATTGCCGAAATGCCCGGTCACCAGGATCACCGGGCGCCCGGCGGCACGCGCGGCGCGAAAAGCGTCGGCGCCCGGACCCGTCAGGGGCGTGTCCTTGATGCGGGCCACGAACTGGCGCCCCGAGAAGATCTCGATCAGCGTGCGGCCCCAGTTGTCGGGCACCGCGCGGCAGAGACGGTCGACCTCGGCCGCCGGCAGCTCGGGGCAGACCATTCGCAGGTTGTTGCGGATGCGCCGGTCCCATTTCAGCAGCGGTGCCAGCAGCCGCGACATGATCCAGCCCATGGCCGGCACGCGCCAGCGATAGGGCAGGGCCAGCATCGCGCCCAGAAAGGCACGGATGGCGGCATGGGTCAGCCAGTCACGGAAACGGAATCGCGGGGTGGCCATGGGCGTCCTTGTTTGTGGTCGGTCCCGCTTACGGGCCCGCCGCCGGCATCACAAGACAGATCGGCCCCCAGCGGCCGCGCTGTGGCCCGCGCCGCTTGGTGTTCGACCTGATCCGCGGGGCATCACCGGACGCGCCGAAGCCGATGATGTCGGGCGGCGTCGGGTGAACCGTGCTGGACGCGAACCGCCCTAATAGTCGCTGGACGC
>CAYYMJ010000002.1:60987-72814 GCA_964472855.1 uncultured Rhodobacterales bacterium
GCTGGACGCGAACCGCCCTAATAGTCGCTGGACGCTCCGGTTTCGATCGCCGCGGCCAGCGCCGTCGCGGGCCAGGTGCCCGCCCCGCCGCGGGCCCGGATCTGCACCAGTTGCGCGCGCGCCGCCTTGACATCGCCCAGCACCACCAGTCCCTGCCCCATGTAGGACCGGGTCAGCAGGTTGTCGGGGTTCTGCAGCAGGGCCGCGCTGTAATAGGTCATGGCCGCGCTCATGCGGCCCTGTTTGCGGGCGATGAAGCCGCGATAGGTCAGCACCCGGTCGCTGTCGCCCTCGCCCATGCGCGCGAGCACGGCCAGCGCATCGTCAAGCCGCCCGGCATAGGCCATCTCGCGCACCGCGCGATAACTGGCGTCGTCGTCAAGCATTTCCTCGGTGATCAGCACGCAAAGCTGCAGTTCTTCGTCCCAGAGATACCCCTCGAGGCACAGGTCCGTGGTCTCGGTCGGCGTCGGCGGTTCGGAGCTGTCCGAGCCGGCGCCAAGGGCGATGGTCGGCGCGATCAGGGCGGCGGCGAGGGTCAGGCGCAACATCGGCAGGCTCCTTGTTTCGTTCAAGGGCAGCCTAGCGGGCCGCACCGCCGGTGTCAGGCATAATCCCGCGACTGTCAGCCGTTGTCGGCGCCGAACACCCGCGCGAAGATCGTGTCGACATGCCTGGTGTGATAGCCAAGGTCGAACTTGTCCTCGATCTCGGCGGCGGACAGGGCGGCGGTGACGTCGGGGTCGGCCATTAGCTCGGCCATGAAATCGGCGCCTTGTTCCCACACCTTCATGGCGTTGCGCTGCACCATGGCATAGGCATCTTCGCGGCTGACGCCTTCCTGGGTCAGCGCCAGCAGCACCCGCTGGGAATGCACCAGCCCCCGGTGCCGGTTGAGATTGGCCAGCATGTTGTCGGGATAGATCAGCAGCTTGTCGATGACGCCGGTCAGCCGCGACAGGGCGAAATCCAGCGTGATGGTCGCGTCGGGCCCGATCATGCGTTCGACCGAGGAATGCGAGATGTCGCGTTCGTGCCACAGGGCCACGTTCTCCAGGGCCGGCACCACGGCCGAGCGCACCATGCGCGCCAGCCCGGTCAGGTTTTCGGTCAGCACCGGGTTGCGCTTGTGCGGCATCGCGGACGAGCCCTTCTGGCCCTTCGCGAAAAACTCTTCGGCTTCCAGAACCTCGGTGCGCTGCATGTGGCGGATCTCGGTGGCGATATTCTCGATCGAACTGGCAATCACGCCCAGCGTGGCAAAATAGGCCGCGTGGCGGTCGCGCGGGATCACCTGGGTCGAGATTGGCTCGGGCACCAGCCCCATCTTGGCGCAGACATAGTCCTCGACGCCGGGATCAATGTTGGCAAAGGTGCCGACCGCGCCTGACAGCGCCCCGGTCGCAACCTCGTATCGCGCCTTGCGCAGGCGGTTGCGGTTGCGGTCCATCTCGGCATGAAAGCGGGCGAAGGTCAGGCCCATGGTCGTGGGCTCGGCATGGATGCCATGGCTGCGGCCCATGCGCACGGTCATCTTGTGTTCCATCGCCCGGCGGCGCAATGCTGCCAGAAGACCGTCGATATCGGCGAGCAGAATGTCGGTGGCGCGCACCAGTTGAAGGTTGAAGGTAGTGTCCAGAACGTCGGAAGAGGTCATGCCCTGGTGCACGAACCGGGCATTGTCGGCGCCAACGATTTCGGACAGGTGGGTCAGAAAGGCGATGACGTCATGTTTGGTCACGCGCTCGATCTCGTCGATGCGGGCCACGTCAAAGGCAACGTCGCGGGCTTTCCAGACGGCGGCGGCGTTGGCGGCCGGGATCGTGCCCTGGGCGGCCATGGCGTCGCCGGCGTGCGCTTCGATCTCGAACCAGAGGCGGAACTTGGTCTCGGGCGACCATGTCTGCACCATTTCGGGGCGAGAATAACGCGGGATCATCGACGGACCTTTCGGGATTGAAGATTTTTCCGTGGCGGTCTTAGACTTATGGACGGGGCGCCACAAGGGACGGACATGACGCAGGCGGGCAGGGCATCTGAGCTTTTGAAGGAACTGACGGGTGACTGGATGATCCGCCGTGCCGTGCAGCATTCCGACGGCAGCCAGACGCGGGCGCTGGGCTGGACGCAGATCAAACCCGAGCGTGGGCGCTGGCGGTTTCACGAGACCGGCATCCTGATCCTGGCTTCGGGGGCCGAACTGAAATTCGAGCGCAGTTATCTGTGGTATGACGCCGGCGCCGCCATCGACGTGCATTATGACGACGACCGGCCCTTTCACCGCATCACCGTCGGCGCCCGGGCCCGCGACCGGCATATCTGCGGATCGGACATCTACAATGTCGCCTATGACTTCGACATGCCCGGCGCCTGGCAAAGCCGCTGGCGGGTCGAGGGGCCGCGCAAGAGCTATTACATGGTGTCGCAATACCGCCAGCCGCGGTCGTCGGCGCCGGGCCGGGGCTGAGCGTGTCCGGCCTGCGGTTTCGGCCGCATCATTTCCTGTGTGCGCTGGGGTTTGCCGGCAAGGGCTATGACGATGGTTTCACGCGCAACATGGCGGCCATTGTCGATGGCCGGTTGCGTGGCGAGGATGGCGATCAGGTCGAAATCGAGGTGGTCGCTGACGCCGACGGTATCTGCGCGCCCTGTCCGCACCGGCGGGGGACAGGGTGCGACCGGCAGGCGAAGATCGACGCGCTGGACCGCCGGCACGCGGCGGCGCTGGGGCTGGCGGCGGGGCAGCGGCTGAGCTGGGGCGCGGCGCAGGACCGGATGGCGGCGCGGGTGGCGCCCGGCGATCTGGTGCGGCTGTGCGCGGGGTGTCAGTGGCTGGCGCTGGGGTTGTGCACCGCGGCGCTGGCCCGGTTGCGCCAAGGCAGAAACGCCGCCCCCGGGGGCGGCGCCTGAGGTGTCGCGCTGGCTTGTGCGCGGGTCGGGCGCAGGCGTGTCACGTCAAGCCCCGATCACCCGACGCAGTGCGAAATCATCGATTTCAACGCGGTGCAGGTGATGCCGTCTGGACCGGGTTGAACGCGAAACGCGCCTAGCCGGCCTTGCGCGCCTTCAGAACCGACCAGCCGCCGGCGACGACCAGCGCCGCGATAACCGCCTTGACGGCGTCGCCAATCAGGAAGGGCGCCATGAAGCCGCCCCAGTAATAGGCGACATTGCCGCCGGCCCAGCCGGCATCGACGCCCGCGGCACTGGCCAGCAACATCGGCCAGGCAATGCCGGGGATATAGAGAAGCGCCGAGGCAACAAGCCCGGCCACCGCCATGCCCGGCAGGTTGCTGAGGCCACGCTGGACGGCGAAACCGGCCAGCCAGGCCAGCCCGACAAAGCCGACCAGGAACCCAGCCGTGGGCCCGGCCAGCGCGGCGGTGTTGCCGCCGTTGGCGAAAACCGGCAGGCCTGCCGCCCCTTCGGCGAGGTAGGCCAGCACCGTCAGCGCCCCAAGCCGCGAGCCGAAGCTTAGCCCGACGATCAGGATGGCGAGCGTCTGCAGGGTCATTGGCACCGGGAACATCGGCACGCTGATTTGCGCGGCAATCGCGATCAGGGCCGAGCCGGCGACGACCATGGCAATGCGGGTCATCAGCGACTGCGCCGGGAAGAGCGCCTGGTTAAGGGTCATGTCTATGGCCTCTTTGGGGTTTGCAAGCGCGGCCTTGGTTGGCGATGTGGGCTGGAATGTCAATGACAATGGTCTGCCGCGGGGGGTGATTTCCAACTGGAAAGCGCCGGCCCGGTGGGTCGGCGCTTGGGCGATGTCTGTGCCGCCTGCCGGCGGCGATGCCTCCGGCGGGGATATTTTCGCCACGATGATGTGTCAGACGGCCCGGGTTGTGACGTGGGCACTGCTTTCGAGTGTCTTGTGCACCGGGCACTTGTCGGCGATTTCCATCAGTTTTTGCCGCTGCTCGGCGCTGAGTTGGCCGTCAAGGCGGATGGCGCGGTTGAACTGGTCGACCTTGCCGCCACCGGCGGCGCCGGCGTCCTGGGCGTGCACCTTGTCGTGGGTCACATCCACCGAAACATGGTCGAGGGGCCAGCCTTTGCGCCGGGCATACATGCGAATGGTCATCGAGGTGCAGGCGCCCAGCCCGGCGGCGAGGAAACCATAGGGCGAGGGGCCCATGTTGTGGCCGCCATAGGCCAGCGGTTCATCGGCCAGCATGTGGTGGGCCGGTCCGGCGGTGATGTCCTGGAGAAAGCCGTTGGGATCGGCCTCGGCCACGCGGACCACGCCTTCGGGCGCGCCGGGCGGGGGCGGCGGGGTGGTGACGTCGAGATAGCGCGCCGACCAGGCGGCGATGACGCTGGCGGCATGTTCGGCGATGGCGGGGTCAGTCAGCAGATGGTCGCCGTCGTCGAGGGTGACGAAGCTTTTTGGGTGTTTGGCGGCGGTGAAGATCTGGCCGGCATTCTCGATGCCGACGATCGTGTCGCGCGGGGTGTGCATCACCAGAAGGGCGCGGCCAAGCCCGGCGATGTCGGGCTCGAGCCGGGCGGCGGTGACATCGTCGACGAAGTCGCGGCCGATGGTGAAGGGCCGGCCGCCCAGTTGCACCTGTGCCTGGCCCTGTTGGCGGATACGGTCGAGCGCGTCGCCGAAATTATGGGTGACGTGAGCGGGATCGAAGGGGGCGCCGATGGTGACCACCGCCCTGGCCGAGGCGATCTGTCCCGCGGCCCTGAGCACCGCCGCCCCGCCCAGCGAATGCCCGATCAGCAGGCCCGGGGCCATGGCGCGGCTGGCGAGATAGTTGGCGGCGGCGACAAGGTCGCCCACGTTCGAGGTGAAGGTGGTGTTGGCAAACTCGCCCTCGGAATGGCCAAGCCCGGTGAAATCAAAGCGCAGCACCGCGATGCCCATGGCCGTCAGCCGGCCAGCGACGCGGCGCGCGGCGGGGATGTCCTTGGAACATGTGAAGCAATGCGCGAAGAGCGCGGTTGCCAGATGCGGGCCGTCGGGCATGTCGAGCCGCGCCGACAGCTTGTCGCCCTGGTGGCCGGTGAAGGTGACCTTTTCGGTTGTCATGGTTGTGGCCCTTTGCCTGTTTCGCGCCCAGCAGGCGCCTGTGCCCGGCCGAATGCAAGGCGCGTTGCGCCTGCGTCACATGCTAGTGAGCCTGCGTGCCGCGGCAACCGGCCTTTGCGCACAATTTCCCGCAATTTCGCCTGTCGTTTCCCATTCTTTGGCCACTTTCTCGCGCCAGGCTGGTTAACGGCCGCCGGGCGGGGCATTGTTTCCGGCCGGGTCGGCGAGGAGACGGGATGACCGGGGACGACCGAGGCAATCGCCCACCTGACGGGCAGGACAATGGCTTGAGAGCACGGCTGCAGGCCGCGGCGGACAGCCTTGCCACGGCCATCGGTGCGCCGGACGGGGCGGGGCAACTGGCGCTGGAACCGGTCAAGACCGGCCGGACCGCGCGGACCTTTGGACTGACCGCCGGCGCGGCCACGGGGTTTCTGAAACTGTTCGATCTGCGTGACGAGGCCGCCGGCCTTGCCTTTCGCCGCGAACGTGACGTCTGTCTTTGGAACCGTGGCTCGGGGCAGGTGGCGCGCCTGCTGGCCTATTCCGATTCCGGGCGCTATCTGGTGCTTGAGGCGGGCGCGGCCGGTCAGCCGGAAAACCCGGAGTTTTTCGCGCGTGCCCTGGGCAAGTGGACCGCGTCTTTCGAGGCCCGGGCCCCCAAGGCGCCGGGCACGGGCGACTGGTACAGCTATCTGGGCAATTGCCGCGGCGTGTCGAGCGATGTCGTCGAGGCGGCGCGCGGCCGGCTTGAGGCGATACCCTTGTGCGGGCGGGCGATTTCGCGCGGGGATCCGGCGCTGCACAATTACATCTCGGGGCCAGACGGCGCCTTTTGGGGCTGCGATTTCGAAGACGCGCGCCTGCGTCCGCGCGGCTGGGATTTCGTGATGGCGCAGCAGGCCCTGATCCAGCGCTGGCCCGACTGTTTCACAACGGTTCTGGCCGCCTTTTGCGACGGCTACGCGCTGGAAAACCGGGCGCTGACTGATCTGCGCGAACTGGAGACGGTTGCGCGGGTTCTGTTCTGCGCCCAGGCCGCGGCACGGGCGGCATGAGGAGGGGCTGATGGCAGAGGAAACGATCTTTCTTTCGCTTTCGGGCACGGGGACAACCCAGATCGAGGGCGACGACATCGCCGCCGATCAGGACGACAACCAGATTGTCTATGTCAGCGATGGCGGCACCACCTCGGGGACGGTCGAGTTCGCGTTCTGGGGCAAGGACACCCCGACCGAGCCCGGCGCCGGCCCGGGCGGTGACGACGTGTTCATCTTTGACCTTTCCGCGTTTGACGACAATTTCGACATTGTTGTCAAAAGCATGGATGCAGGCGACAGTTTCCAGTTCACCAACTGGGACAGCTGGACCCCGCCTGCACCCGGCGAAACCGCGCACACCTTTGTCTATACCGGCAGCGACGGGCTGTCGCATACCGTCACCATCGACGCGCAATCGACCAATGGTGCCGCCGGGGTCGATGTGGTCCAGGTCATGTGCTTTGCCGGTGGCACCGGGATCGGCACACCGCTGGGCGAGGTCCCGGTCGAGATGTTGCAGGCCGGCGATCTGGTCACTTGCGGCGACGGGCGGTCGCGGGCCATCCGCTGGATCGGGTCGCGCAGGCTGGGGCAGGCCGAACTGCTGGCCCATCCCGAGCTGCGCCCCGTGCGTCTGAAGGCCGGGGCCATGGGGGGCGGGCTGCCTCGGCGCGATCTGGACCTGTCGCCGCAGCATCGCGTCAAGCTGAGCGATGACCGTGCCGAGCTGCTGTTCGGGTCGGTCAACGTGCTGGTGGCAGCGGATCATCTGCGCAACGAGCACAATATCCGCCGCGTCAACGACTGTGCCACCGTTACCTATTATCACATCCTGCTGGACGGACATCACACGGTGCTGGCCGAGGGGCAGGCGTGCGAGACCATGCTGCTGGCCGGGGCCGGGGCCCATGCCCTGACCGGCGCGCAGCGCAACGAGATTGCGGCGCTTTGTCCCGACCGGCCCAAGGCACGCGGCGACGGCGCCACCTGTTATCCGGCGTTGCGACGGTTCGAGGCCGAATGCCTGCTGGATGGCTGGCAGCCGAAACCGGTCCGGCCGGCGCCTCTGGCCGCCCTTACGTCGTCGGCCAGTGGTCGGGCAGACTGATGCGTGCCACCTGTTCGGCGATTGGGTCATTCGACAGCGGGTGCGGTTCGGCCGAATAGGTGGCGGGGTCGCCGATAGGTTGCCAGTTGCCGCCACGGTAGATTTCGACCGCGCTGAAATTGGCCTTGTAACCCATCTTGGCGCTGCCCGGCACCCAATAGCCCAGGTAGACATAAGGCAGGTCCAGCATTCGGGCGATGTCGATATGGTCCAGAATCAGGTGGGTGCCCAGCGACAATCTGGCCGATTGGGTGCAGTAGAAGGAATAAACCATCGACAGGCCGTCTTCGAGGATGTCGGTCAGGGCCACGGCGGCCAGTTCGTCGCTGTTGTCGCGGTATTCGATGACCCGGCTGTCGACCGGCGTTTCCTCGACCATGGCGGCAAATTCGAAGATGTCCATGTCGGCCATGCCGCCGTCGGCGTGACGGTCGTCAAGATAGGCCCGGAACAGGTCATACTGTTCCTCGGTCGCCCAGGGCGACTGGATGCTGCGCGTGATATGGTCGTTGCGCCGCGTTACGCGCCGCTGGGTGCGCGAGGGCCGGAAATCGTCGACCCGGATGCGCGCCGACAGGCAGGCCGAACATTCGGCGCAGGATGGGCGGTAAAGCACGTTTTGCGAGCGGCGGAACCCCTGTCCGGACAGGGCATTATTCAGCGTTTCGGCGGTGTCGCCGTGCAGGGCCGTGAACAGCTTGCGCTCCATCCGGCCGGCCAGATACGGGCAGGGCTGGGGGGCGGTCACATAGAATTGCGGCGCAATGGGCAGCGTGTGGCGCATGACGGCTCGGGTCTGGTTGCCGGACCAGCCTAGCAACCGGTTTCAGGGCCGCCAAGCCCCGCTTTTGCAATACAGTGTTTCGCCTTCAAGTTGAATCAAGTTTGACGCGAAACGTCTCAGCTTTCGGCGGCGCGATTCACGGCGGCGGTGCCAAGGATATGGTCGGTCAGGCCCTGCCGGCGCGGCGAGACCAGCATCAGGACGATCGAGATCAGCTGCAACGGAAACACCGCCAGCGACACGGTATACCCCAGTGTGTGCAACAGCGCGGTGCCGCCGTCGAGACGCTGGCCGTTGTGGTCGCGCAGCGAGATCGCGGTCAGGCGCATGCCCCATGTGGCCGACCCGCCGGAAATTGTCATCCAGCGATAGAGAAAGCCGACCACCAGCCACAGAAACGGCAGGAAGAACAGGCCGGTAAAAAACGTGAACGGCAGGATGAACGCGATCAGGACCGCAACGAAGACACCGTCAATCACCCAGGCGATCAGCCGTTTCAGGGGGATGTCGGCATAAAGCGCTGATTCGCGGGTCGGGTCGGGCAGGCCATCATAGGGGCGGGCGGCCATCATTGTGTTGGTCTCCTTGAAAGGGGGCGCGGCCGGGCCAGCGCCGCGGCCCGGCCGGAGTGTCTTTGTTGCCTCTTGCGCTCAGGTGTCGCGCGTGGCGCGCGCGTCCATGTAGCGGTCGAACTCGGACTTGTCCTTGGCGGTGCGCAGGCGGACCAGGAAATCTTCGAAGCTGTGCTGCTCGTCCTCAAGCCGGCGCAGGGTTTCCGCGCGAAAGGCATCGAAACTGGCGTTGCCGCTGCTGCGGCCCTGGGCCTCGGGGCCGAGGGTGCGCAGTTTTTCCACCAGTTCGTCGGCATCGATCTGGGTGAAGTTTTGCGGAACGAATCCGCCGCGCCAGCCCAGAAGTGCGGCCAGCGCAAAGCCGGCGGGCCAGAAGCTGGCAAAGGCAAGGGCGACGGCGGTGATGGCAAAGCCACCGTAGATCAGCGTTGACAGGATCTGCACGGCGACCGGCATCGGCCGGCTGACGCGAGCGAAAGGCGCGGCGCCACGGGCCGCGGTGGACATGGACATCTTATAGGCTCCCTGAATGATGCGGCCCCCGCGATGCGGGGGCCTGCCGGTCGTTGTCAGGCGGGTTGGTGGCCGCCGTTATTGCCAGAGAGGTCTTCGCTTGCCGGGCCGGTGGACTTGCGGGCGCGGTCATCCATGAACTGGTCGAACTCGGCCTTGTCCTTGGCGTCACGCAGCCGCTTGAGGAAGGATTCGAAGGCGTCCTGCTCTTCTTCCAGGCGGCGCAGCGTTTCGGTCTTGTAGGCGTCGAAAGCGCTGTTCCCGGTCGAGGTAAAACGGGCGGCGTAGCGATGGCGCGGTTTCGCGCAGTGGCCTTTGAACATGCGTTTGCTCCAGATCATATAGGCGAGAAGGGCCAGCCCGATGGGCCAGAAGAAGACGAAGCCAAGGACCATGCAAACGATCCAGGCGCCCTTTCCACGATCGTCAAGCCAGGCTTCGGCCTTGCCCAGCCATCCCATGGAACGGGTGGATTGCGCGATAGGGTCGGCGAGGGTGGTCATATGTGTCTCCAAGGTTTCCTGTGTATGTGAATTGCGTTCACATTACCCAGATCGGCATGGCCGGGGCCGTTTTCAAGAATGTATGTGAAAGAAATTTACATTTATCGTGTTTATTCTGTGAAATCAGCAAGTTGCGCCTTGGTTTCCGTCAAAAGCTGGCGCGGTGTCAGCCGAAAGATATGCCGCGGCGTGCCAGCTGCGGCCCAGATTTCGGCGAATTCGGTCAGGCGCGGGTCGCAAAAGGCGCGTGGCGGGCTGGGGTGGCCGAACGGAGATACACCACCGATGGCAAAGCCGGTTCTTTCGCGGATAAAGGCCGCGTCGGCCTTGGCCAGCGCCTCGCCCGCGACCGCTGCCGCCTTCTCGGGTGACACCCGGTTGCCCCCGGCGGTCAGGAACAACAGCACCGCGTCCGAACTTGCGCCGCGAAAGATCACCGACTTGGCGATCTGGTCGACATGGCATCCGGCGGCGTCGGCCGCCTGTTGGGCGGTGCGGGTCTCGCCCAGCTCGACGATCTCGGTGGCAAGGCCGGCCGAGGTCAGCGCGGCCCGAACACGTTTGAGGCTTTTTGACATCTGAACCTGCATTTGCCGATGCCCAAAGATGGCCCGCCGCCGCCGGTAATTGCAAGCCGGCTTGACCCTGCCGGCCGCCCCGAGCAGTCTGGCCGGACATGCGCTTTTCAGGCCGGATAACCCGCGTTCCCCACGCATTCGAAGCCGCGCGCGGGGCCGAGGCACTGGCCATCCTGCCCGACGCCGGCGGCGCGCTGGCCGACCTGATCCGTGGCACCGCCGGGTCCAGCCCATTTCTGGCCGGCCTGATCCGGACCGAGACCGCGTGGCTGCCCGCCGCGCTGGACGCCGGGCCCGAAAGCGCCCGCGACACCCTGCTGGACGCGGCGCGCGCGTTGCCCCCCGACAGGCTGGCGCCCGGTCTGCGCCAGATACGCCGGCGCATGGCCCTGTTGACGGCGCTGGCCGATCTGGGCGGCGTCTGGCCGCTGGAAACGGTCACCGGCGCCCTGACCCGGCTGGCCGACGTGGCCGTCGACCGCGCATTGGGCGACGCGGTGGCGGCCGAGATCGGGCGTGGCCGTTTCCCCGGCGCCGGCCCCGATGACAGCGCCGCCAGCCTGGGCGTGACGGTGCTGGCCATGGGCAAGATGGGCGCGGCCGAGCTCAACTATTCCTCGGACATCGACCTGATCTGCCTGTTCGACGAAAGCCGCCACGACCCCGACGCCTATTTCGACGTGCGCACCGCCTTCATCCGCGCCACCCGCCGCGCCATGGCAACCCTGTCGCGCGTCGATGCCGACGGCTATGTCTTTCGCACCGACCTGCGGCTCAGACCCGACCCGTCGACCACGCCGGTCTGCATGGCCATGGAGGCGGCCGAACGCTATTACGAAAGCGTTGGCCGCACCTGGGAACGCGGCGCCTATATCAAGGCGCGGGCGGCGGCCTGCGACATCGCCGGCGGCGCCGACTTCCTGCAACGCCTGTCGCCCTTTGTCTGGCGGCGGCATCTGGACTTTGCCGCCATACAGGACGCCCACGACATGCGCCTGCGCATCCGCGAACATCGCGGGCTGGGCGGGGCGCTGACGCTGGAGGGCCGCAATATCAAGCTGGCCCCCGGCGGCATTCGCGAGATCGAGTTTTTCACCCAGACCCGCCAACTGATCGCCGGCGGGCGCGACCTGTCGCTGCGGGTGCGCGGCACCGTTGCCGGGCTTGGCCGTCTGGCCGCCGCCGGCTGGATCACGCAGGACAGCGCGACCACGCTGGCCGCCGCCTACCGCGCCCACCGCGAAACCGAACATCGCCTGCAAATGCTGAACGACGCGCAAACCCACAGCCTGCCGGGCAGCGATGCCGGCTTTGCACAACTGGCGGCCCTGATGGGCACCGACGCCGACGACCTGCGGCGCGAGTTGAAACAGCGCATCGCGCTGGTTGCCGAACTGACCGAGGATTTCTTCAAACCGGCCGCCAGCGCGCCCGACAAGGCCGTCAAGCTTGGCGAAGACGGCGAACGCATCATCGCCGGATGGCGCAGCTATGCCGCCCTGCGCTCGGAACGCGCCCAGGCAATCTTCGAGCGGCTGAAACCGGCGCTGCTGGCGCGGCTGGAAAAGGCAGAAGACCCGATGTCTGCGCTGACCCATTTCGACGGCTTCCTGCGCGGCCTGCCGGCGGGGGTGCAGCTGTTCTCGCTGTTTCAGGCCAACCCGCAACTGATCGACCTGATGATC
>CAYYMJ010000002.1:72914-124907 GCA_964472855.1 uncultured Rhodobacterales bacterium
GTGCGGGTCTACTATGCACGGCTGACCCAGGCACTGGTCACGGCACTGTCGGCCCCCACAGCCGAGGGCCGCCTGTACGAAGTCGACATGCGCCTGCGGCCCTCGGGCCGCAAGGGACCGGTCGCAACCTCGCTGCGGGCCTTTCGCGACTATCAGACAACCGAGGCCTGGACATGGGAGCATCTGGCCCTGACCCGGGCCCGCCCGCTTGCCGGCGATGTCAGCCTTGGCGCCGAAATCGAAGCCTTCCGCCGCGATCTGCTGGCCCGGCCCGGCGACCGGGCGGCCCGGGCCCGCGATACCGCCGACATGCGCCGCCGGCTGGCCGACGCCAAGCCCCGGACCGGGCCGCTCGACGTGCGGGCCGGCCCCGGGCATCTGCAGGATATCGAGCTTTTCGCATCGCTTCTGGGCCTGCTGGCCGGCGCGACCGACCAGGAACCATCGCATCAGATCGCCGCCGGCCAGGCCGCCGGGCTGATCGCGCCACAAGATGGCAACCGCCTGTCGCGCGCCCAGGCCGAATTCTGGCAGGTGCATGCCGCGACCCGGCTTCTGACCGGCGCCAGCCTCGACCCGGCGCGGCTGGGGGCGGACGCCCGCGAACAGCTGTTGCGCGGCCGTGACAGCGCAACCATCGCCGACCTGGTGACAGCGATTTCCGTCACCGCCGGCCGCGCCGCCGATATCATCGACCGCCACCTGCAGGATTGGCTGGACGACGGCGCCTGAGATTACCCTTTACACGGGCGCACAACCACGGCTAACGCTTGGCCCATGACGTTGCAGGACCCCAAGGATCCCAAAGGCTTGATCGCCGAATCCTACCGCATGGACGGCATCACGCTTGCCGAATGCCGGTCGATCTTCCTCGACTGGGCGCTGTCGGTCGGCCCCGACATCGACGCGGCACAGACCATCGAGGGCTTCCTTGCCCTGCACGGGCCCGCCAACCCCGACCACCCGATGACCGCGGTGCTGCGCGAAGGGCGTCAGCGCCCCGACGCCGCGCGCCGCCGCGGCGGGCGCCGGGGGCGGCTGTCAACCTGACGCCGGCAACTACTTCTGTCTGAAAATATCCAATTCCCCCACCGCGCCGCCCCGCGCGGCGGCCGGGGTCAAAGCGCCGCCGCCTCGCGCGCCAGCCCTTCGATGCGGGTCCAGTTGCCGGCGGCCACGTCGGCGGGCGCGGCCACCCAGCTGCCGCCGACGCACAGCGTGTTGGGCAGCCCAAGATAGTCGGCGACATTCGACATGCTCACACCGCCCGTTGGGCAGAACTTGACCTGCGGGATCGGCGCGCCGATCGCCTTCAGCGCCGGGGCGCCGCCCGAGGCTTCGGCGGGAAAGAACTTCATGGTCGTATAACCACGCTCGAGAAGCCGCATCACCTCGGTGGCGGTCGCGGCCCCGGGCAACAGCGGCAGGTCCATGTCCGCGCAGGCGTCAAGCAGGCGGTCGGTGGCACCGGGGGACACGCCGAACCGCGCGCCGGCCTCTTTGGCGCGGGCCACGTCCCCGGGCGTCAGCAGCGTGCCGGCGCCCACGACACCGCCAGCGACCGACGCCATCTCGCGGATGGCTTCGATGGCGGCCGGGGTGCGCAGGGTCACCTCGAGCGCCGGCAGACCGCCGGCCACCAGCGCCCGCGCCAGCGGCGCGGCGGTGGCCGGGTCATCGACCACGATCACCGGGATCACCGGGGCCAACTGGCAGGTGCGGGCGGTCAGCGCGGACGCCTCGGCAGGGGTCATGTCACGTCTCCGGGATGCTGTCGCAGACCGAAATAGCCGGCGGCAGGGCGGCTGTCCAGTCTCGTTGTTAGCGATAACATAGACGGGGCCCGCCTTCGAAAAGCCATCGTCTTGCCCGGCGCTTGCCCGGATGGGCAATCTGGCGCATAAAAGCGGGCAACCGCCACGGCGGGACATTGAAGGTTGAGCAGTATTGTCCGTCAAGAGCCGCCATCAAGGCGGCCCGCGGACAGACCTTCCGGAACCGACAATTCGGACGCCCCCCGAGCCGGGGCGCACAAGGGGTTTGTGGACGATGATACAGGCAATTTCGGCCCGGCCGTTCGCCCTTGCCGGGGCCACCGCGCTGCTGGCCGGCTGCGGCGGCACCACGCTGGCCCCCGGGGCCGCGGCCCTTGGGCCGGACGCAATGGCGGCCGAGACGGCGGCGGCGCTGGCGCAATTCGATGCCGATATCTTTGCCGTGCAAGGCATGGCGGCGACCGCCCAACTGCCGAGCAGCGGCAGCGCGTCCTACACCGGGCAGACGGCGCTGGATCTTCACAGCGTGGTGGCCGAGACCGCGTCTCTGCAGGCGCTGGCCGATGTCTACATGTTCGTCGATTTCGACCCCGCCGCCGATGTATCGGTTCACAGCGTGGTCGACGAATTTCGGGTGGTGTCGACCGAGGGTGACTATTACTTCATTGACGGCACGCTGGTCAGCGACCCGGCGCTGTCGGCCCTCACGCAAGGCAGCGCCGCCGAGGTTGCGACCACCGTCAGCGGCGCCATCGAAACCTCGGGCGGCGATTTCGAGGCGGTGATGACGCTGGACGGCACCTTCGTGGGCACCGGCGCCGAGGGCGCGACCGGCACCGCCAACGGTGACTTGACCATGGCTGGTGGTGCGACGGTATTCGAGATCGACGGAACCTTTTACGTGATGCAACCCTGAACGCGGGGCGCGGTGCCCGTCCGGCCACCCGCGCACGGCCGGGCCGGCGGTGCGCCATTAGGTATTTAAGAGCCAAAGAAGCCCGGGGGCCGCGCTGTCAGACCACCGTTCCCGCGCCGCGGCTGGCCGGGCCGACCGTCTGACGGAAGACCGAGAACAGCTCGCGCCCGATACCGGAGTTGTTGGCCGACAGATCGGCGGTGACCGGTGTGCGGCTGGCAAAATCGTCTTCCAGCACGTCAAGCCGCCCGGCGGCGGCGTCGACGCGCAGCATGTCGCCGTCGCGAATGCGGGCGATGGGTCCGCCGTCGGCGGCCTCGGGGCTGACATGGATGGCCGCGGGCACCTTGCCCGAGGCGCCCGACATGCGCCCGTCGGTGACCAGCGCCACGCGAATGCCCCGGTCCTGCAGCACCGCCAGCGTTGGCGTCAGGCCATGCAGTTCCGGCATGCCGTTGGCGCGCGGTCCCTGAAAGCGGACCACGACCACGGTGTCGGCGGTGAACTCGCCTCGCGAAAAAGCTGTTTTGACCGCGTCCTGGCTGTGGAACACCCGGGCCGGCGCCGCGATCACGTGGCGGTCTGGCGAAACGGCGGACACTTTCATCACCCCGGCGCCGACATTGCCCGACAGCCCCCTCAGCCCACCCGTCGCCTGAAAGGGCGTCGACGCGGGCCGCAAGATGCGGTCGTTGCCGGTCTCCCGAGCGCCGTCTTCCCACACCACCGCCCCGTCGGCCAGCCGCGGTTCGCGCGTATAGTCGCCAAGTCCGCTGCCGCTGACCGTCAGCGTGTCGGGGTGCAGCAGGCCCGCCCCCAGCAATTCACCGATCAGATAGCCCATGCCGCCTGCGGCGTGGAAATGGTTCACGTCGGCCAGCCCGTTGGGATAGACCTTGGCCAACAGCGGCGTGGCGTCCGAGATGTCGGCAAAATCCTCGGTCTCGAGGATCACGCCCGCGGCCCGCGCCATGGCGGGCAGGTGGATCACCAGATTGGTCGATCCGCCCGTGGCCATCAGCCCGACAATGCCGTTAACAAAGGCCTTTTCGTCCAGCACATGGCCCGCGGGCCGGAAGTCGTTGCCAAGCGCGGTGATCTCCATGGCACGTCGCGCGCCCTGCATGGTCAGCGCGTCGCGCAACGGCGTTGCGGGGTTCACGAAACTGGCGCCGGGCAGGTGCAGGCCCATCACCTCCATCAGCATCTGGTTGGAATTGGCGGTGCCATAGAAGGTGCAGGTTCCGGGCCCGTGATAGCTGGCCATCTCGGCCGCCATCAACTGGTCACGGTCGATCTCGCCCGTTGCGAAACGCTGGCGCACCTTGGCCTTTTCGTCGTTGGGCAGACCGCTGGTCATGGGCCCGGCGGGCAGGAACACCGCCGGGATATGGCCATAGGTCGCCGCGGCGATGACCAGGCCGGGCACGATCTTGTCGCAGACGCCAAGGTAGACGGCGGCGTCGAACACATTGTGCGACAGGCCGACGGCGGCGGCCAGCGCGATTACGTCGCGGGAAAACAGCGAAAGCTCCATCCCGGTCTGGCCCTGTGTGACCCCGTCGCACATGGCCGGAACCCCGCCCGCCACCTGCGCGGTGCCACCGGCCTTGCGCGCTGCGGCGCGGATCAGGTCGGGATAGCGTTCAAACGGCTGATGCGCCGACAGCATGTCGTTATAGGCGGTGATGATGCCCAGGTTCGGACCGCCGCCGCCAGCAAGGCTGTCCTTGTCGTCGCCCATGGCGGCATAGGCGTGGGCAAGGTTGCCACAGGCCAGATGCGCGCGGCGCGGTCCGTCGTCGGCGGCGCGGGCGATCTGGTCGAGATAGGCGGCGCGGGCATCGCGGCTGCGCGCGACGACACGGTCTGTCACGGCGGCGATGGTGGCGTTCAGGGTCATGGGTGTGTCCTTTCGGGCCGGTGGGCCCGACATCTGGCGTTTGCCCCGGTTCTAGCTTTGATAGCGCTAACAGTCCAGATCTCACGCCGAACGACTCGGGGTCGCAGTGCTAAAAAAGAAAATTTGATACGCCTTTTCCTGCAATGTCCATGATTGCGCCACAATCGAAATGCACTGGAACCTGGGACAAGAACCCTCAGGTGGCGAGATTTGCCATCCTTTTCCTGAGGTCAGGGAGCAGGACAAATGAAGACAATTCGTAACATGTTGATGGCCGCCGCCGCACTGGGTCTGTCGGCCTGTGCAAGCGTCGACCAGACCGGCCAGTATGAGGGCGCGACCCGCGCCTCGGTGGTGCCTCAGCCGGTTCTGGCCCCGCAGGCATTGTCGGCCTACGACGCGATATCCGTCGGCGACATCCGCGTGATCGTGCCGCGCAGCCTGAAAGTGAACGAGGCCAACCGCTATTACCCCGGCGGCGATATCGTCTGGCGTGAAGACCCCATCGGTGATCGCCATCTGCAGGTCGCGACCATCCTGCGCGACGGCATCGCAAATGGCGTCGCCCCGTTCATGGGGCCGCGCGAAGTTGACCTGCTGGTCGAGCTGACGCGCTTTCACGCCCTGTCCGAAAAGGCCCGCTATTCGATTGGCGGTGTGCATGCGATCCAGTTCTACCTGACGGTGCTTGACGCCGCGACCGGCGATCCGCTGACCGAACGCAAGCTGATCCAGGCCGATTTTGACGCCCTGGGCGGCCAGGCGGCCATTGCGGCCGAGGCACGGGGCATCACCCAGAAAACCCGGATCGAACAGCACCTCGCCCGGGTCATCGAGGTCGAGCTTGCGACGGACGACGGCTATCACGGCACCGCCAGGGGGCTGGTCGCCGCGATCAATCAACTCTGACGCTGGCGAACCCGGCCCATGCAGGCTAGGAGGTCGGTCATGTGTCCGACCTCTTGTCCCGTTGTCCGCCTGAAACCCAAGGTCGACCCGCGCCCGCTGCGCCACGGCTTCCCTTGGGTTTATGCCGACCAACTGGTGGCCGACCGGCGCACCCGCGCCATCGAACCCGGGGCCATCGGCTGGCTGGAAGACGGCGACCGGCAAAGGCTGGGCGTCGTGGCGGTCAACCCCGGATCAAAGATCATGGCGCGCCAGCTTGGCGCCGCCGACCCGGGCGACATTGGCCGCGACTGGTTCGCGGCGCGTCTGCGCGCGGCCTTGTCATTGCGCGAAACCCTTCATGACGCGCCCTTCTACCGCCTGATCCATGCCGAGGCCGACGGCCTGCCCGGTGTGGTGGTCGACCGGTTCGGCGACGCCGCGGTGATCCAGCCCAACGCCGCCTGGGCCGATGCCCGCTTTGACGACATCGTCGCGGCCCTGATCGCGGTGACCGGCGTGAGCACGGTGATCAAGAATGCCAGCGGCCGGGCCCGGGGGCTGGAGGGGCTGGACAGCAACAGCGCCGTCGTGGCCGGTCAGGTGGCCGGGCCGCTGGCGGTGCCCATGAACGGCGCCACCTATCTGGCCGACCTGACGGCTGGGCAAAAGACCGGGCTGTTCTTCGACCAGCGCCGCAACCACGCCTTTGCCGCGGGCCTGTCGCGCGGCGGCAACATGCTGGATGTGTTTTCCCATGTCGGCGGCTTTGCACTGGCGGCGCTGGCCGGCGGGGCCACCTCGGCGCTGGCTGTTGATGCTTCGGGCCCCGCGCTCGAACTGGCAAAGGGCGGCGCGGCGCTGTCTGGGCTCGCCGACCGGTTCGAAACCCGCAAGGGCGACGCCTTCGACGTCATGGCGGCACTGCAGGCCGACCGCCGCCAGTTTCGCGCCGTCGTGTGCGACCCACCCGCCTTTGCGCCGGCCAGGGCGGCGCTCGAGGCCGGGCTGCGCGCCTATGAACGGGTGGCGCGACTGGCGGCACCGCTGGTCGAACACGGCGGCTTCCTGACCTTGTGCTCGTGCTCGCACGCGGCCGAACTCGGCAAGTTTCGCGCCGCCTGCACCCGCGGCATCGGACGGGCTGGCCGCGATGCCGTGCTCTTGCGCACCGGCTTCGCCGGCCCCGATCATCCCCAGCATCCGCAGCTGGCCGAAAGCGCCTATCTCAAGGTGCTGACTTTCCGGGTGACATGAAGGTCCTGCTCGACGCCAACCTGCTCTATCCCACCGTCCTGCGCGAGATCCTCATGGGCACCGCCAAGTCCGGCCTCTTCACCCCGCTCTGGTCGCCGCGTATCCTTGACGAATGGGCCCGCGCCGCCGCGCGCCTCGGCCCCGACGGCGCCGCCATCGCACAAGGCGAGATCGCCCGGCTCGGCGCCAACTGGCCCGCCGCCAGCATCCGCCCGCGCCCGCGCGACCTGACCCGTCTCTGGCTGCCCGATCCCGACGACGTGCACGTTCTCGCCGCCGCCATCGCCGGGTCCGCCGACCTGATCCTGACCCTGAACGCCCGGGACTTTCCGCGCCACATCCTGGCCGATGAGGGCATCGCCCGCGCCGATCCCGACCATTTTCTTCTGGGTCTCTGGCAGGCCAGCCCCGGGCCGGTGGGTCAGGCGGTTGCCAATGTCCATGCCGAGGCCTGCCGCCTGTCGGGGCAGGCGCTCGACCTGCGCAAACTGCTCAAACGCGCCCGGCTGCCGCGCCTGGGCAAGGCCATGACCGGCCAAAGCGTTTCGCGTCAGCCCTGACCGACCCGACGCCGCCTGAAACCATGGGTTTCAACCCGTCAGGCACAACCGCCCTGGATCAAGTCAAACGCCAAGCGCCCCAAGGGGTTGCCGTTCCATCATCATGGCAAAAATATCCCGCGGGGGCGCGGGGGTGCGAAACCCCCGCTGCGGCGCCAGCCGCATCATCGGCTCAGAAGGGGATCTCGTCGTCCAGGTCCGAAGCCGGCGGTCCGCCGCGGCTGCCGCCGCCACCGCCGCCGCCGCCGCCCGATCCGCCGCCCGATCCGCCGCCGCCATATCCGCCGCCATCGTATCCGCCCGACGATCCGCGATCGTCGTAACCGCCACCGCCGCCGCCACTGCCGCCACCGTCGCGGCCGTCCAGCATGGTCAGTTCACCCTTGTAGGGCCGCAGCACCACCTCGGTCGAATAGCGGTCCTGCCCCGACTGGTCCTGCCACTTGCGGGTCTCCAGCTGCCCCTCCAGGTAAACCTTGGACCCCTTGCGCAGATACTGCTCGGCGATGCGGGCCAGCGGCTCGGAAAAGATGGCGACGCTATGCCACTCGGTGCGCTCGCGGTTCTCGCCGGTGTTGCGGTCGCGCCAGCGTTCCGACGTTGCGATGCGCAGGTTGCAGACCTTGCCGCCATTCTGGAACGTGCGCACCTCTGGATCGCGCCCGAGGTTACCGATCAGGATCACCTTGTTCACCGAGCCTGCCATCTGCCGTCCTTTCGATTCGAACCTTTGACACCGTTTACCATCTTGTGACCCGGTTAACAGCGTCTGAACGTGCCCCGGCGACTGGAATTCGGGCCCCGTCCGCGCTAAATTCCAGACACGCAACTGGGGGGGGGCGGCAGTGATCCGGACGACGGCGGGCATGTTCATCGCGCTGGTCCTGTGCGCCCCGGCCCTGGCCGAGGGCAGCCTGTCGTCCAAGAACCGCGGCGGTCTGTTCGCCAACCAGCTTGGCATCCTCGACGGGCGGGCGGCGCAGCAATATTCCGATTCGGCGCGCCTGCAACCGCAGCCCGGCAACAGCGCCGGCCCGATGCAGCGCTATGACGGCGACTATCGCGGGCCTTACCTGGCACTGGCGCAAGAGGCCGCGCGGCGCCACGACGTGCCCCAAGACCTGTTCCTGCGCCTGGTCGATCGCGAATCCGGCTGGGATTCCAATGCCGTGTCCGACAAAGGTGCGGTGGGGCTTGCACAACTTATGCCTGAAACCGCCGACAGTCTTGGCGTCGATGCGGGTGCGCCGTCGGAAAACCTCGACGCCGGCGCGCGCTATCTCAGGCGCCAGTATGACCGCTTCGGATCATGGCGGCTGGCACTGGCGGCCTACAACGCCGGCCCGGCCGCGGTTGACGCCTATGACGGCATTCCGCCCTTTGACGAAACCGTTGCCTATGTCCGCGACATCTGGGGAAGTTGACCGCGCAAGAGCCCCGGATCAGGCGTTGCCGCGCCGAAACGCCGACGGCGTGTGCCCGGTGTTATGCTGGAAGGCGCGCGTGAAATAGGCGGCCGAGCGAAAGCCCAGTTGGGTCGCCACGTCCTTGATGGGAATGCGCGTCTCGCGCAGCATCATGCGCGCTTCGTAATGCAGCCGATCCTGCACGATGGCCGAGGCCGGGCGCCCGCAGGTGGCCTTGCACGACCGGCTCAGATGCGTGGGCGTCACGCCCAGATCGGCGGCATAGTCGGCCACGCCCTTGCCCGACCGAAAGTCGCGCTCGAGCAGTGACACGAAGGCGGCCGACAGACGGTCGGCGGCGCGACCATCGGAAATCTCGCCGTCGCCGGGAAACTGGCGCGACTGCCTGCGCAGCCATACCCCCAGCAGACCGGCGTGGTGGCGCAGGGCCAGGGCGCTGGCATCGTCGGCCTCGCCGTCAAGCTCGCGCAGGATATTGTCGATCTGCAGCGTCATCTCGCCCTGAAGCTGGGCCTCCCTGAACCGCAGATGCAGCGGCTCTTCCGGCAGGTCAAATTCGCTGTTGCGCGGAAAAAACAGCGCAGTTCCAAAGACTTGGCCCATCATGTCAAAGCCGTGCATGGTCGACGGCGGCAGGAAAATGGCGTTGTGCGGGCCATAGCCCCGGGTCAGGCCGTTCACCGTGATCCGCCCCTGCCCACGGGTAAACCAATAAAGCAGGGGGCGCGAATGACTGCGCATCGCCTCGGTCCGCCAACGGCTGCCCTGCGCCATCCGCTGCAGCGGGACGGCGCGAAAATCGAAATTCTCAAGGGCAGCTTCGGAAGCCATGAATGGGGACACACAGGTGGGGACAGGCGGGCTTGCCGTTCAGGGTGTCGGCTGGGTGGCGGCCTGTCAAAGCCGATTCAGTGGATAAGTCAGGAAAGCAGGGGATAACTATTTTGACCGCGGCGCTGTGCCATTCATGCCGCGCCGATTCGCAGCATTTGCCAGCTTGTCATGCGTTTTCGAAACCACGTGCGCTGCCGTTTTGCGTATTGCCGCGTCGCGACGACGGCGGTTTCGCGCGCCGCGTCCAGCGTGATTCTTCCGCTTACGTAAGCGACAAGTTCGCCCGCGCCGATCGCCTTGGCCGAGGGCAGATCCGGCCGCCAGGCGGCGGCGTTGGCGCGCGCCTCGTCCAGCGCGCCGCCGGCGATCATCTGGTCAAACCGCCGGGAAATCCGCGCGTTCAGCCAGTCGCGGTCGGCCTCCAGCAGCACCGGCAGGCTGTCGGCCAGCGGCAGGGCCGGCGGGCCGGTGCGGTCCTGCCACTGCGCCAGGCCCTGCCCGGTGGTGGCCTGAACCTCCCAGGCGCGCTGCACCCGGGCCGGGTTCAGCCGGTCGATACGCGCATAGGTTGTGGGGTCAAGCTCGGCCAGCATCGCGTCGACGCCCTCGGCGGCCAGCCGCGCATCGGCGCGCGCCCTGACCGCGGGCGGGGTCGGCGGAATATCGGCCAGCCCCTCGGTCAGGGCCGCGAAATAAAGGCCGGTGCCGCCAACGATGATACAGCGGTTGGTGGGCAGCAACGCAGTGACCGCGCGCAGCCAGTGGCCGGCGGAATAGGCGACATGGCCGGGGACATGACCATAAAGCGCGTGCGGGCAGGCGGCCTCGTCGGCGGCGGTGGGCCGGGCGGTCAGCACCCGCCAGTCGGCGAACACCTGCAGCGCATCGGCATTGACGATCAGGCCGCCGTGGCGGGCGGCAATGGCCATCGCCAGCCCCGACTTGCCGCTGGCCGTCGGCCCGGCGATCAGCACATGCCGGGCATCGGCGGCACGCCGGATGATTTCGGCCTCGGTCACGCCCGGTTGACCCTTCTGACTGTCGCGCGCCAACGTCGCGATTGAACTGGGCCCAGCTTTGCGACATTAACGCGCCGACAGCAAACAACATGGGCGGATACGGCATGACCGAGGCGGGGCCAGGCGGACCAGACACGACATACGACCGGGTGCTGCTGAAAATCTCGGGCGAGGCGCTGATGGGCGACCAGGGATACGGCCTGCATCCGCCCACGGTCGAGCGTATCGCGGCCGAGGTCAAATCGGTCCATGACCTTGGGGTCGAGGTTTGCATGGTCATTGGCGGCGGCAACATCTTTCGCGGCCTGCAAGGCAGCGCGCAGGGGATGGAGCGCACCACCGCTGACTATATGGGCATGCTGGCCACGGTGATGAACGCGCTGGCCATGCAATCGTCGCTGGAAGGTCTGGGCGTGTTCTGCCGGGTGATCAGCGCCATTCGCATGGACGAGGTGGCCGAGCCCTATATTCGCCGCCGGGCCGTGCGCCACCTGGAAAAGAAACGCGTCTGCATCTTCGCTGCCGGCACCGGCAACCCCTATTTCACCACCGATACCGCCGCGACCCTGCGGGCCAGCGAAATGGCCTGCCAGGCGATCTTCAAGGGCACCAAGGTCGACGGGGTCTATGACAAGGACCCGGCCAAGCATGCCGACGCCCAGCGTTACGACCGGGTCAGCTATGACGAGGTTCTTCAGCGCCACCTTGGGGTGATGGACGCCTCGGCCATCGCGCTGGCACGCGACAACAAGCTGCCGATCATCGTGTTTTCGCTGGATGAACCCGGCGGCTTTCGCGGTATCCTGGCCGGCAGGGGCACCTATACGAAGGTGCATGTCTAGCCGCGCGGCGGCCGTTAACGGCCTGCGCAGACGGCCGATACTATACATTGGCGGCGCCGTATCTTATTAGTTTGACGGAATAACAACAGCTCGTGAGGGCGGACCATGGCAGACGACTTCGAACTGGACACTGACGATCTTGAACGCCGCATGGACGGTGCAATCGGCAATCTTCGGACCGAGTTTGCGTCGCTCAGAACCGGGCGCGCGTCGGGCGCGATGCTCGACCCGATCCAGGTTGACGCCTATGGCGCCATGACGCCCATCAACCAGGTCGGCACGGTCAACGTGCCCGAATCGCGCATGGTCACCGTCAACGTCTGGGACAAGTCGCTGGTGGGCAAGGTCGAAAAGGCGATCCGCGAAAGCGGGCTGGGCATCAATCCGCAGCTGAACGGCACCATCATCATGCTGCCGATCCCCGAACTGAACGAAGAGCGGCGGCGCGAACTGACCAAGGTGGCCGCGCAATACGCCGAACATGCCCGCGTGGCCGTGCGCAACGTGCGCCGCGACGGCATGGACCAGATCAAGAAGGCCAAGGCCGACGGCATGTCCGAGGACGACCAGAAATTCTGGGAAACCGAGGTGCAGGAGTTGACCGACAGATTTGTCGGGCTGGTCGATCAGACGCTGGACGGCAAGCAGGAAGAGATCATGCAGGTCTGATCCTGCCGTGAACAAACCCAAAAAGGGGAGAGGCGTGATGAGCAGCACCGACCGATCCGGACCGCATCATGTGGCGATCATCATGGACGGCAACGGACGCTGGGCGCAGGCGCGGGGCAAACCGCGGCTGTTCGGCCACCACGCCGGCGCGCGGCGCGTGAAGGAAATCGTGCGCGCCTGCCCGGACCACGGCGTGAAATACCTGACCATCTTTGCCTTTTCGACCGAGAACTGGAAACGCACCCAGTCCGAGGTTGCCGGCCTGATGAAGCTGTTCCGCCGTTATATCCGCAACGAGGCCAACGACCTGCTGGCCGAAGGCGTGCGCGTGCGGTTCATCGGCGACCGGGTGCGTCTGGACCCCAAGCTTTCACGGCTGATGGACGAGTTGGAGCTGCTGACCAGCGCCAACGAGAAGGTCAACCTGACCATCGCGCTGAATTATGGCGGCCGCGACGAGGTGGCCCGCGCCACCCAGCGGCTGGCCCGCGAGGTGGCGGCCGGGCGGCTGGACGCCGAAACCGTGGACGAGGTGACGCTGGCCCGCTTTCTCGACACCTGCTTCCTGCCCGATCCCGACCTCGTTATCCGCACCAGCGGCGAAGCGCGCATCTCGAATTTCCTGCTCTGGCAGTCGGCCTATGCCGAGTATGATTTCATCGACACCCTGTGGCCCGACTTTTCGGCGGCCGAGTTCGCCCGGGTCCTGGGCTGCTATGGTTCGCGCGAACGCCGGTTCGGTGCCGTTCCTGCATGACTGACGGCCGCGCCCGCTGGGATGACCTGATCACGCGCACCGCGTCGGGCGTTCTGGCCTTGGGTGTCGGAGCAGCCGCTGTCTGGGCCGGCGGCTGGTGGTTCGCGCTGGTCACCACCGCCGTCGCCGCGCTGATGGTCTGGGAGCTGGGCGGCATGTGCGGCGCCGGCAGCCGCGCGCCGGCGCTGGCGGGCTGTGCCGGACTGGCGCTGTTGGCGGCCCAGTTCATGACCGGTGTGCTGGCCGTCGCGACCCTGATGATACCGGCCGCTCTGGGGCTGGCGTTGCTTGGGGCCCGGCCAAGGGTGTTTGCCCTGTTCGCGGCGCTGATCGCGCTGGCGGCCTACGGGCTGATCGCCCTGCGCCACACTGACAGCCTGCGGCTGGTCGGCTGGCTGGTGGCGGTGGTGGTGGCCACCGATATCGCCGGGTATTTCGCCGGGCGCGCCGTGGGCGGCCCCAAGCTGTGGCCGCGCCTGTCGCCCAAGAAAACCTGGTCGGGCGCCGTCGCCGGCTGGGCCGCGTCGGCGGGCGTTGGCGCGCTTTTCTTCGCCGGCACCGCCGCACTGGTTCCCATGCTGGCCATCAGCGTGCTTGCCTCGATGGCCAGCCAGACCGGCGACATTGCCGAAAGCGCGCTCAAGCGCGGCTCGGGCGTCAAGGACAGCTCGGGGCTGATGCCGGGGCACGGCGGTATCTTCGACCGGTTCGACGGCATGCTGGGCGCGGCGCTGTTCGTGCTGATTGTCCAGCTGTCATTCGGCCTGCCTGCGGGGGCGATGTGAGGCGCATCAGCATTTTCGGCGCGACCGGATCCATTGGCGGCAACACGCTGGATCTGGTGGCGCGCGACCGTGATGCCTTTGACGTCGTGGCCCTGTCGGGGGGGCGCAATGTCGCCCGGCTGGCCGCACAGGCGCGCCAGTTCGGGGCCGAGGTGGCGGTGACCGCCTATCCCGACCTTTACGACGATCTCAAGGCCGCGCTGGCCGGCAGTGGCGTTGCGGCCGCCGCCGGCCCGGCCGCCCTGAACGAGGCCGCGGCGCGCCCGTGCGACTGGACCATGTCGGCCATCGTCGGGGCCGCGGGCCTGCAACCGGGGCTGACGGCGCTGGAACAGGGCGGGACGCTGGCGCTGGCCAACAAGGAAAGCCTTGTCTGCGCCGGCCCCTTGCTGCTGGCCACCGCCCGGCGCCACGGTGCCCGGGTTCTGCCGGTCGACAGCGAACATTCGGCGGTGTTTCAGGCACTGGCGGGCGAAGATATAGCGGCGGTCGAGCGGGTGATCATCACCGCATCCGGCGGCGCCTTTCGCGACTGGCCGCTTGAACGGCTGTCGCACGCCACCCCGGAACAGGCGTCGAGCCATCCCAACTGGGTCATGGGCCAGCGCATCACCGTCGACAGTGCCTCGATGTTCAACAAGGCGATGGAACTGATTGAAACGCACGAGTTTTTCGGGATCGAGCCGGGGCGGATCGAGGCGATCGTCCACCCCGAAAGCCTGGTGCATGCGCTGGTGGGCTTCAACGACGGCGCGCTGATGGCCCATGTCGGGCCGCCCGACATGCGCCACGCCATCGGCTATGCGCTGAACTGGCCCGACCGCCGCGCTGTCCCGGTCGAGCGGCTGGACCTTGCCGCGATCGGGGCGCTGACCTTCCGGGCGGCCGACGAACGCCGCTGGCCGGCGCTGGCGCTGGCCCGGCAGGTGATGGACGACGGCGGGCTGTCGGGCGCGGTGTTCAACGCCGCGAAAGAGGTGGCGCTGGACGCCTTTCTTGACCTGCGCATCCGCTTTACCGACATGGCGGCGGTGGTCGAGGATACGCTGACGGCAATGTCATCGCAGCGTCACTCGAAAGCCGGAATTACCCTTGATACGGTCCTGCAAACCGACCAGATGGCCCGCACAAGAGCCGCGGAAGCAATCGAGGCGCGAAAGGCATAGGCGAGCATGGATATCCTTGGTCTGATCCCAAGTTTCGGCAACATCATCTACACGTTGGGCGCGTTCGTCATCGCGCTCAGCGTCATCGTGGCGGTGCATGAATACGGCCATTACATCGTGGCCCGCTGGTGCGGAATCGGGGCCGAGGTGTTTTCGCTGGGCTTCGGGCCGACGCTGTTTTCGCGCGTCGACCGGCGCGGCACGGTCTGGCAGCTCGCCGCGCTGCCGCTGGGGGGCTATGTGCGCTTCAAGGGTGACAGCAACGCCGCCAGCGTGGGCAGCGCCACCGGCAAGCTGAGCGCGGGCGAGCGCCGCCAGACCATGCACGGCGCCCCGTTGTGGGCGCGGGCGCTGACCGTGGCTGCCGGACCGGTGTTCAACTTCATCCTCTCCATCGTTGTTTTCGCTGCGATTCTCATGTCGCGCGGCGTGGCCAGCGATCCGCTGACCGTGGCCGACATCGCCGAACTGCCCTACGCCCAGCAAGAGCTTTTGCCCGGCGACGAGGTTCTGGCGATCGCCGGCAACACCACACCGTCGCTGGACGATTTCGACGGCTTCTCGCAGTCGCTGCCGCAGCTCGGCACCCTTGACTACGAGGTGCGGCGCGACGGGGCGCTGAAGACCGTCACGGCACCGCATCCCTATCCGCCGCTGGTGCAGGGGATCACGCCGGGCTCGGCCGCGATGGACGCCGATCTTGCCCGTGGCGACGTGATCCTGTCGGTCAACGGTGTCCCGATCTCGACCTTTGAAGAGCTGCGCCAGATCGTGGCCGCCTCGGAAGGCGGGGCGTTGCAACTGGCCGTGTGGCGCCCCGGCCAAGCGGCGCCGCTGGACATCACGCTGTCACCGCGCCGCATGGACCTGCCCACCGCCGACGCCGGTTTTGAAACCCGCTGGCTGATCGGCATCTCGGGCGGGCTGTTCTTCGAGCCGCAGACATCGACGCCGGGGCCGTTCAAGGCGGTCGAATTCGGTGCCGGCCAGACCCTGTACATCGTGCGCGCCTCGCTGTCGGGGCTGTATCACATGGCCGCCGGGGCCATCAGCAGCTGCAACCTGCGCGGCCCCATCGGCATTGCCCAGACCAGCGGTGCGGCGGCCAGCCAGGGCTGGCTCAGCTTCGTGTGGTTCATCGCCGTGCTCAGCACCGCCGTGGGGCTTTTGAACCTGTTTCCCATCCCGGTTCTGGACGGTGGCCACCTGCTGTTCCACGCCTTCGAGGCGGTGGCCGGACGCCCGCCGTCGGACGGCGCGCTGCGGGTGTTCATGATTGCGGGGCTGACGATTCTGGGGGCGTTGATGGTCTTTGCGATATCCAACGATCTCTTCTGCCCCTGATGTGCGCGCGGCTTGGTCCGGTGCCACCATCTGTTCCACGAACCGACAAAATCGCGCCATATTGGCCCGCTAGCTTGGTGACGAACCATATTGCAGAAGGGACTTGGTGACATGCAACATCTGACCAACGGGGCGGCCAGCCTGAACCTTCTGTTCAACCTGAATCTGGATCGTCTGATCTATTTTGGTGCCATCGCGCTTGCCCTTGCGGCAGGCGGATATCTGGGCTCTTACTGACCCTTCCAGCAATTCCAATACCTTAGCCACCGGCCGTGCAAAGTGACCTTGCGCGGCCGGCTTTGTTTGCTTTTTGACAACCCAATTCTTTATCGGTATCCCCAATGAAAAGGGGATGTCTGAGGTGGAAAACAGCAGATGAAGAGCAGGGCCGGGTGCGCCGACAGGCGTGAAAGCAGAAGCCGTTACACACTGTTGATGCGCGATCTTGTTTTTCTGTTTCTTTTCACGGCATTATCGGCCTTCGCTGCGAAAGCGAATGCCCAGAGCTTCAGTTTCAGCACTGTCGATATCAGCGGCAACGACCGGGTCGAGACCGGCACGATTCTCAGCTATGCGGCGATCCCCGCCGGCCAGACGCTGGGCATGGGCGAGATCAACGCCGCCTACCAGCGCGTGGTTCAGTCGGGGCTGTTCGAAACTGTCGAAATGGACCCGCGCGGATCGACGCTGGTCATCCGGGTTGTCGAGTGGCCGACCATCAACCGCATCCGCTTCGAGGGCAACAACCGCCTTTCCGACGACGAGCTTGGCGCGCTGATCGAATCGAAGTCGCGGCGGGTGTATTCACCGACCGTGGCCGCGCGCGACGCCGCCACGCTGGTTGACGCCTACGAGTTGAAAGGGCGCTTCGCCGCCACCGTCAGCCCGCGCATCATTCGCCGCGACGGCAACCGCGTCGATCTGGTGTTCGAGGTGGCCGAGGGCAAGGTTGTCGAGATCGAGCGTCTGTCCTTTGTCGGCAACAGTTTCTTCAAGGACCGCCGCCTGCGCCAGGTGTTGCAGACCAAGCAGGCCAGCATCATCCGCAACTTCGTGTATCGTGATACCTTTGTGGCGGAACGGCTTGAATTCGATAAACAACTTCTGACGGATTACTACAATTCCCACGGCTTCGTCGATTTCCGGGTGCTGGGCGTTTCGACCGAGTTCAGCCGCGAAAGGAATGCCTTCTTTGTCACGTTCAACGTCGAGGAAGGTCAGATATTCACCTTTGGCGAGGTAACTGTCAGCTCGGACATCGACGGTGTCGACGCGGGCATGTTCTTTGACCGCGTGCGCGCCCGCTCGGGGCGGACCTATTCTCCGGTGGCGATCGAACAAGACGTGGCACGGATGGAGCAGATCGCCATCCGCGAGGGCATGAATTTCATCGTGGTCGAGCCGGTGATCACCCGTGACGACGCCAATCAGGTGCTGGACGTCAATTACGTGATCAGCCGTGGCCCGCGTGTGTTTGTCGAGCGGATCGACATCGAGGGCAACCAGACCACGCTGGACCGTGTCGTGCGCCGGCAGTTCCGGGTGGTCGAAGGCGACCCCTTCAACCCCCGCGAAATTCGGCAGGCGGCCGAACGTATCCGGGCGCTGGCCTATTTCGACACGGTCGACGTGAACGTGCGCGACGGATCAAGCTCGAACCAGGCCATCGTTGACGTGAATGTCGTCGAAGGCACCACCGGAAGCCTGTCGTTCGGGGCCACCTACAGCTCGGACACCGGGCCGGGCCTGAACCTGTCTTATTCCGAGCGCAATTTCCTCGGGCGCGGGCAGACGCTGCGGTTCACCTTCACCGGTGGCACGTCGCAATCGGAAACCTCGGTCGAGTTTGTCGAACCCTATCTGATGGGTCGCGATCTGGAGCTGGGGGCGCGGGTCTTTTACGAGGTCACCAACCTTCCCGAGTTTTTCCTGTCGACCAAGGTCGCCGGCTTTGCGCCCACGGTGGCCTTTCCGGTCGGCGAAAATGCGCGGCTGGGCCTGAACTTCAGCCTGTCGCAGGACGAGATCTTTGATGTCGATCCGGCAAGCTCGGCCATCATCCAGGCCGAGGCCGGCACGCAGCTGACTTCGCAGTTCGGCTATTCCATCGCCCGCGACACCCGCAATTCCGGCCTGAATCCCAACGGCGGCGTGCTGCTGCGCTTTGGTCAGCAACTGGCGGGCCTGGGCGGCGATACCAAGTATCTGGAAACCACGGCCACGGTGGTCGGCGAAGCCCGCATGACGACCGAGGATGTGGTGTTCCGGGCGGTGCTGGAGGGCGGCTCGATCAACTCGGTCGCCGGCGGTGTCACCCGGGTGACCGACCGCTTCTTTTTGTCCACGTCGCAATTGCGCGGCTTTGCCCCCAAGGGCATCGGCCCCCGCGATACCACCGCCGCCAACAGTGACCCGCTGGGCGGCAACATGTATGCGGTGGCGCGGCTGGAAACCGAATTCCCGCTGGGTATCCCGGAAGAGTTCGGGCTGCGCGGCGCGCTGTATTTCGATGCCGGCTCGGTCTGGGGGCTCGACAATACCGCGGGCACCGGCGGCACGGTTGACGATGCCTTCCACCTGCGGTCGTCGGTGGGCGTTTCGGTGCTGTGGGATTCGCCGATCGGCCCCTTGCGCTTTAACCTCGCGCAGGCGCTGAGCAAGCTGACCTATGACGAAGTCCAGCAATTCAACATCGCCATCCAGACCGAGTTCTAGGGGATGCGGCGCCTGGCGTTCGCGTTGGCGGTTGCGTTGGTGACCGGGCCGCTGCCAGCGGTGGCCCAGACCAACCGTATCGAGGTTCCGTCTCCGATCCTGACGGTCGATCAGGAACGGCTGTTCACCGATTCGGCCTGGGGACGGCGCGTGCAGGCCGAGCTTGCGGCCCAGTCGCGGGATCTGAACGCCGAAAATCGCGCCATCGAGGACGAGCTGGTCGCCGAAGAGCAGGCCCTGACCGACCTGCGGGCCACCATCTCGGCCGAGGAGTTTCGCGACCGCGCCGCTGCCTTCAACGAAAAGGTCGTGGGGCTGCGGGATGCGCAGGACAGCAAGTCGCGCGAACTGGCGGCCCAGCGTGACGCCGAGCGTCAGCGGTTCTTCTCGTCCATCGTCGACATTCTGGCCAAAGTGGTCAGCGAACGCGGCGCGGTGGCCATTCTTGACCAGCGGGCCATCGTGCTGTCGGTCTCGGCCGTCGACATCACCGACGAGGCCATCGCCCGCATCGACGTGACCCTGACCGACGGCAGCCAATAGCGCGCCGCTTGTCTGTGCGCCGCCGGCTTGCTAGGCATCGGAAACATCAAAGGAACCCGCCGCCATGGCCCAGCTTCAAAGCGCCGACATCGACCTGATCAAGCGGATCATCCCGCACCGCTATCCGTTTCTGCTGGTCGACAAGCTGCGCGATATCGACGGCATCAATTCCTGCGTCGGCATCAAGAATGTCACCTATAACGAGCCGCATTTTCAGGGGCATTTCCCGGCGACCCCCATCATGCCGGGCGTCACCATCATCGAGGCCATGGCCCAGACCTCGGCCGTGATGGTCGGCGTGGCGCAGGACCTCGCCGACAAGGAATTCCTTGTGTATTTCATGGCCATCGACAAGGCCAAGTTCCGCCGCAAGGTGGTGCCGGGCGACGTGCTGGAAATGGCCATCGAAACCCGGCGCGGCGGCGGCAAGGTGTGGAAGTTTACCGGCCGCGCCACCGTTGACGGCGAACTGGCCTGCGAGGCCGACTTCACCGCCATGATGGAGTTGCCGAAAGACGCCGCATGAGCGTTGATCCAACCGCCAGCGTCCATCCGGGCGCCATTGTCGAGGACGGCGCCGTCATCGGCCCCGGCGCCAGTGTTGGCCCCTTCGCGGTGATCGGCCCGCGCGTGCGCCTTGGCGCCGGCGTCGAAGTGCGCAGCCACGTGGTGGTGACCGGGGCGACCGAGGTGGGCGAAGACAGCGTGATCTTCCCCTTCGCGGTGATCGGCGAAGTGCCGCAAGACCTGAAATACGGCGGCGAAGACACCCGGCTGACCGTTGGCCGGCGCACCCGCATCCGCGAGCATGTCACCATCAACACCGGCACGGCACAGGGCGGCGGCGTCACGCGCGTGGGCGACGATTGCCTCATCATGGCCGGTGCGCATGTGGCTCATGACGCGCAGGTCGGCGACCGGGTGATCCTTGTCAACAACGCCGCCCTGGCCGGGCATTGCGTCATCGGCGACGACGCCATCCTTGGCGGTCTGTCGGGCGTGCATCAATGGGTGCGCATCGGGCAGGGGGCCATCATCGGCGCGCTGACCATGGTCACCAACGACGTGATCCCGCATGCGCTGGTGCAGGGGCCGCGCGGCGAACTCGACGGGCTTAACCTGGTGGGGCTGAAACGCCGCGGCGTGGCGCGCGAGGATATCACCGCCCTCAGGGCCGCTTTCCAGACCCTGCGCCAGGGTGAAGGCGCCTTTCAGGACCGGGCCCGCCGCCTGGGCGAGGACAGCACCAGCCCCCATGTGCGGGAAATCGTCGACTTCGTTCTGGCCGAGAGCGACCGCGGTTTCCTGACCCCGTCGTGAAGATCGCGCTGATCGCCGGGACCGGCGCGTTGCCGGTGCTGCTGGCCGAACGGTTGTGCGCCCGCGGGCAGGCGCCGCTGGTCGCGGCGCTCGAGGGCACGACCACGTCGCTGCCGGTGGATCGGCGTTTCCGGCTGGAAGGACTGAGCCCGTTCCTTGACGGGCTGGTCGCCGCCGGGATCACCCATGTCGTGATGGCCGGGGCTGTGCGCCGACCCACCCTTGACGCGGGGTCCGCCGACCCATCGGCCCCGGCGCTGGCCGCGCGGCTGGCTGCGGCCCTGCGGCTGGGCGACGACGGCGCCCTGGGCGCCCTGATCGCCATCATCGAAGACCACGGCCTGACCGTGATCGGCGCCCACGACCTTGTGCCCGAACTGCTGCCGGCCCCGGGCATCCACTCGCGCCGCCAGCCAGACCGCGGGCACGACGCCGACGCGCGGCGCGGCGCCGATATCGTTGCCGCAATGGCCACCGCCGACATCGGCCAGGCCTGCGTTGTCTCGGCCGGGCAGGCGCTGGCGGTCGAGGCGCTGCCCGGCACCGATGCAATGCTGGCCACCCTCGCACCGCGTCCGGCCGGTCTGCCGCCGGGCGGCCTGCTCTACAAGGCGCCCAAGCCGGGCCAGGACCGCCGGGCCGATCTGCCGGTCATCGGCCCCGGCACGGTGCAAGCCGCCCGCGCCGCCGGACTGGACGGCATCGTGATCGCGGCGTCGGGCGTGATGGTGCCGGCGTTCGCGGCCACCCTCGCGGCGGCCGACAGCGAGGGGATGTTCCTGTGGGTGCGCCCGGCATGAAGGTTTACCTGATCGCGGGCGAGGCCTCGGGCGACCGGCTGGGCGCGGCGCTGATCGCCGGGTTGCGCCAACTGGTGCCCGGGCTCGACATCGCCGGCGTCGGCGGCCCCGAGATGCAGGCGGCCGGGCTGACCAGCCTGTTCCCGATGGACGACCTCAGCGTCATGGGCCTGGTCGAGGTGCTGCCGAAATACCGCCAGCTGCGGGCGCGCCTGCACCAGACCGCCGACCATGTGCTGGCCGTCGCGCCCGATGTGCTGATCACCATCGACAGCCCCGATTTCTGCCTGCGCGTGGCCCGGCGGGTGCGGGCCCGGCGCCCCCTGCGGGCGGTGCATTACGTGGCGCCCTCGGTCTGGGCCTGGCGGGCGGGGCGGGCCGAAACGATGGCCCGCTCGGTCGATCAGGTGCTGGCGCTGTTGCCGTTCGAGCCGCCCTACCTGCAGGCGGTGGGCCTGCGCTGCGATTTCGTCGGTCATCCGGTCACCACCGAGCCCCAGGCCACCATGGCCGAGGCCAGCGCCTGGCGCGCTGCGGCCGGAATCGGCGACGCGCCCATGATCCTGGCCCTGCCCGGGTCGCGCCGGTCCGAGGTGTCGCGACTGGCCCCGATCTTCGGCGCCGCCCTGCGCCCGGTGCTGGCGCGGCACCCCGAAACCCGCATCGTGGTGCCGGCGGCGGCGCCGGTGGCTGGGCTGGTGGCCGAGATGGTGCGCGACTGGCCCGGCCAGCCCCTGATGCTCGACCCCCGCGACCGGCCGCTTGCCCGGACGCTGGCCGAAAAGCGCGCCGCCTTCCGGGCCGCCGACGCGGCGCTGGCGGCCTCGGGCACGGTGTCACTGGAACTGGCGGCGGCTGAAACGCCCATGGTCATTGCCTATGACATGAACTGGCTCACCCGGCAGATCGTCCAGCGCATGCTCAAGGTCGACACGGTCACGCTGGTCAATCTGGTGACCGGGCGCCGCGACGTGCCGGAATTTCTCGGCAAGAACTGCCAGCCCGACCGCATCGCCGCATCCCTGAACGCGCTCATGAAGGCGCCACACCAGCAAACGGCCGCGCTGTCCGAGGCCATGGCCACCCTCGGCGCCGGCGGCCCGCCCCCGGGGCTGCGCGCGGCGCAGGCCGTGCTCGACGGGCTGACCGGCCCGCCCGGGCAGGCCACGCCCTGACCCTTCTTTGGTTTTGAAAATACCTCGGGGGTGAATTCGCACCGCGAAGAGGGGGCAGCGCCCCCTTGCCGCCGCGGCGCGCAAGGTCGCGCCGCAACCGCAGAGTTGCGCGACCATCTTGATCCAACGGGCATCGCCTGGCGCTGCCCCAGGTTCCCGCAACAAGGCGGCGTCGGGCATACCGGTCTGACGCGAAACGCCCTAGCCCTTGCGGCGGCGCCTGCGTGGGGGCGCGGGCGCCGCGTCGCCGGTGCCGTCCGAGGCCGAGGACAACCCCCCAAGCCGCGCCGTGATCTCGTCCAGCGTCGGACGTGGCCCGGCCGGCCGGGTCTCCAGCGCCTCGCGCATCAGCCGCAGGTGATCAGGCGTGGTGCCGCAGCAGCCGCCGATGATCCGCGCCCCGCAATTACGCGCCAGTTCGGCGTAATCGGCCATCAACTCGGGCGTGCCGTCATAATGGATATGCCCGTCGTGATATTTCGGAATGCCGGCATTGCCCTTGGCGATGATCGGCTGTTCCGGTCCCTGCGCGGCAAAGCCCAGCACCGTGCGCAACAAATCAGCGGCGCCAACGCCGCAATTGGCCCCGAAGGCCAGCGGCGGCCGGGTCTTGAGCTTGCCGATCATGTCGACCATCCCCGACGACGTCAGCCCCATCATGGTGCGCCCGGCGGTATCGAAGCTCATGGTGCCGCACCATGGCATGCCCGCCAGGTCGGCGGCCTCGCCGGCGGCGGCATATTCCTCGGCGGCGCTGATGGTTTCCACCCACAGGACATCGGCACCGCCGGCCTTCAGCGCCTCGGCCTGTTCATGAAACATTTCGACCGCGCCGTTATAGGTCAGGCTGCCCATGGGCTCCATGATTTCGCCGGTGGGGCCCATGGACCCGGCCACCACAACCTGCCGCCCGGCCTTGTCGGCCATTTCGCGGCCCAACTCGGCGGCGGCCCGGTTCAGCTCGCCCACCCGGGCCTGCGCATCATGCAGCTTCAGCCGCGCCGCGGTGCCGCCAAAGCTGTTGGTCAGGAACAGATCGCTGCCAGCCTCGATCGGGCCGCGGTACAGCGCCCGCACCCGGTCGGGAAAGGTCACGTTCCACAGTTCCGGCGCGTCGCCGGCCTCGAGCCCCATGTTGAACAGCGTGGTTCCGGTCGCGCCGTCGGCAAGCAGCCAGTCACGCCGGGCCAGAAGGTCTGAAAGCAGGTCGGTCATGGCATCCTATCCATCGAATCGCCCAAGCCGCGCCTGCTTGCACAGACGCTTCGGCACCAGTCGTTGCGGCGCCGGTGGCTAGTCTTCGTCCATCAGTTGCGACTTGGCCGCGGCCAGCAATTCGTGGCGCTTGGCGCGCACCTGTTCCTCGGTAGCCGCGTCACCGATATCGCCCATGACCTTGCGGATCACGTCGTCATGGCCGGCTTCCTCGAAATCGGCCTTCACGACCTCCAATCCATAGGCAGCGGCGTCGTCGCCGCTTTTGCCCATCAGCCCCGCGGCCCACAGGCCCAGCAGCTTGTTGGTGCGGGCCTCGGCCTTGAATTGCATCTCCTGATCCAGGGCATATTTGGATTCAAAGGATTTTTCACGGTCGTTGAAGGACGTCATTCGGCTTTCCCTTGTCGTTGACGGGCTGTCTGGCCTGATATGCCCGTTGACCGCTGCCCGCACAAGGGGCCGCCTTGCCGCTTGCGCGCATCTGCCCTATAGGGTGCGCACCGGAAACGCGCGGACCGGACCCCCGGAATTGGCGCGTTTTTTCGTTGGAGCGCACATGGCACGACGCAAGAAGATCTACGAGGGCAAGGCCAAGATCATGTACGAGGGCCCGGAACCCGGAACCCTGGTTCAGTATTTCAAAGACGACGCCACGGCCTTCAACGCCGAAAAGCGGGCCACCGTCGAAGGCAAGGGCGTGCTGAACAACCGCCTGAGCGAATATTTCATGAACGGTCTCAGCCAGATCGGCGTGCCCAACCATTTCATTCGCCGCATCAACATGCGCGAACAGCTGATCCGCGCGGTGGAAATCATCCCGCTGGAAGTGATCGTGCGCAACTTTGCTGCCGGGTCGATCTCGGCCCGCCTCGGTCTGGACGAGGGCACGCCCATGCCGCGCCCGATCGTCGAGTTTTGCCTGAAAGACGACAAGCTGGGCGATCCGCTGGTGTCGGAAGAGCATATCATCGCCTTCGGCTGGGCCAGCCAGCAGGATCTTGACGACATGCTGGCGCTGGCCTTGCGGGTCAACGATTTCCTGTCGGGCGTCATGATGGGTGTCGGCATCAAGCTGGTGGATTTCAAGATCGAGATCGGCCGCGTCTGGGAAGGCGACTTCATGCGCCTGATCGTGGCCGACGAAATCAGCCCCGACAGTTGCCGCCTGTGGGACAAGGAAACCGGGAAAAAGCTGGACAAGGACGTGTTCCGCCGCGACCTGGGCTCGCTGAGCGATGCTTATACCGAGGTTGCGCGGCGCCTGGGCGTTCTGCCCTCGAACGTCACCCACGCCACCAAGCCGACGCTGATCAACTAGGGGCGCGCGCCCCCGCCAGACGGAGCTGAAAGACATGAAAGCACGCGTTCACGTGATGCTGAAAGACGGTGTTCTCGACCCTCAGGGGCAGGCCGTGCGCCACGCATTGGGCGCGCTGGGCTTCGCGGGCGTCGAGGCCGTGCGCCAGGGCAAGGTGATCGAGCTTGATCTCGCCGATGACACCGATCCCGCGGCGGTAACCGAGATGTGCGAGAAACTGCTTGCCAACACGGTGATCGAGCGGTTCGAGGTCGACATCCTTTAAGGGGCGCACGACAGATGAAAGCAGCCGTTCTGGTCTTTCCCGGCAGCAATTGCGACCGCGATCTTGCCGTGGCCTTCCGCAACGCCGGGGCCCGGGTCGATATGGTCTGGCACAAGGACAGCGACCTGCCGGCGGATGTCGATATCGTCGCCGTGCCCGGCGGCTTTTCCTTTGGCGACTATCTGCGCTGCGGCGCCATCGCTGCCCGGTCGCCGGTGTGCGCCGCGCTGGCGCGGCACGCGGCGCGTGGGGGATATGTCATCGGCATCTGCAACGGTTTTCAGGTGCTGAGCGAAACCGGCCTGCTGCCCGGGGCGCTGATGCGCAACCGGCAATTGCGCTATATCTGCCGGACCGTGGGGCTGCGCGTGACCGCCGACAGCGCCTTTACCGCCGGCTATCACACCGGCCAGACGCTGCGCCTGCCGATCGCCCACCATGACGGCAACTTTCAGATCGACGATGCCGGGCTGGCGCGCCTGCGGGACACAGGGCGCATCGCCTTTGAATATACCGACAACCCCAATGGCTCGGTCGCCGACATCGCCGGCATCCTGTCGGAAAACCGGCGGGTTCTGGGCATGATGCCCCACCCCGAACGGGCGGCCGAGGATGCGCACGGAAACACCGACGGCTCGGCAGTGTTCCGCGCACTGGCCGCTGGTCTGACGCACGCCGTGGCTTGAGACAACGGCCGCCGCGGAATACATCTGGGGCATGAGCTTTGGCACCAAGTTCCGGCTGGCCCTGCGCCGCGCCATGCGCGGCTGGCGCGTGCGCGCAGTCATGCTGGGGCTGGTGGCCATGGCAATCGTGGTGGTCTGGATCACCAACGAGCTGCTGACCCAGCGCCTGACCGACGATACGCGCAACCGCGCCGAAGTGCGGCTCGCCTTCTATTCCGGCAACATTCTCAGCGAGTTGCAGCGCGCCAGCGTGGTGCCGACCCTGCTGGCCAACGACCCCACGCTGATTGGGGCGCTGAATTCGAGTGACTATTCCCAAAGCTCGCAGCGGCTGATTTCCTATGTCGACGAGATTGGCGCGGCGGGGCTGATGCTGCTGGACCGCGACGGCCGCGCGGTGGCGGCCACCAACCGCGAGGTTCTGGGGTCGAACCACCGGCAAGAGCCCTATATGGTGCAGGCCCTGCGCTCTGGCGACACGGTATTTACCGAGGTGCGCGGCATCTCGGGCGCCTATCAGTTCCGCTATTCCCGCAAGATCGACGTTGCCGGCCGGCCGCTGGGGGTCATCGTGGTCGAGGTCGATCTCAACCAGTTCGAGCGCAGCTGGCGCGGCTTTTCCGACGCGGTGATCGTGACCAACAGCGGTGGCGAGATCATCCTGGCGACCGAGGGTCGCTGGCGGGGCCTGGCCGAGGCCGAAGCGCTGGAGGTCATCGCCCCCGGCCCGGCGATCGGCAAGGCGCTTTTGTCGAACGAAAGCTGGCGGTCGCTGCCGCCGGACACCTTTCTGCTGGGCGACAGCGTGATGCGCCAGCAACAGCGGATGCCGTTCCACGGCTGGCGCATGACCTCGTTCACCACCTTTGCCGGCGTGCGCGAACGGGTCAACGGCGTCATCGCGCTGGAGATCATGATCTTCGCGATCCTGCTGGCGGGCGGCTTTTATCTGGTGTCGCGCCGGGCCAATCTGCGCACCCGGTTCTTCCAGCGGGAATCGGCCGAGTTGCGGCGGCTGAACAATGCGCTGCAACGCGAAATCGTCGAACGCGAGCGCGCCGAAAAAAACCTGCAGGTTGCCGAACAGACTGTCGCCCAGACGTCGAAACTGGCCGCCCTGGGCGAGATGTCGGCCGCGGTGTCGCACGAACTGAACCAGCCGCTGGCCGCGATGAAGACCTATCTGGCCGGGGCCCGCCTGCTGTTGCAGCGCAACCGCCCGGACGAGGCGGTGGCCTCGTTCCAGCGGCTGGACGACCTGATCGAACGCATGAGCGCCATCACGAAACAGCTGAAATCCTATGCCCGCAAGGACGGCCGGGATATCGAGCGGCTGGACCTGCGGGCCAGCGTCTCGGCGTCGTTGTCGATGATGGAGCCGCAGTTGAAGCGGCTGAACATCAAGGTGCAGCGCACCCTGCCGCGCGGCCCGGTCTATGTCGACGGCAACCGGGTGCGGGTGGAACAGGTCATCGTCAACCTGCTGCGCAACGCGGTCGACGCCATCAGCGACCAGGGCGACCCGCACATCGAAATCCTGATCGCGCAGGGCGACGATGCCATCCTGACGGTGCGCGACAACGGCAACGGGATCAAGGACCTCGAAAGCCTGTTCGAACCTTTCTACACCACCAAATCCCCGGGCGACGGGGTGGGGCTGGGGCTGGCGATATCCTCGGGGATCGTGGCCGATCTGGGCGGACGTCTGACCGCCCGGAACACCGAAACGGGCGGCGCCATCTTCGAGATGCGCCTGCCTCTGGCCGGCGCAAAACGAACCGCCGCCGAATGAGCAGAGCAGGAGAAGAACAATGGCCAAAGGCATAAGAATTGCCATCGTCGACGATGAACTGGACATGCGCCAGTCGATCAGCCAGTGGCTGGCGCTGTCGGGATTTGACACCGAAACCTATGGCTCGGCCGAAGATGCGCTGAAAGCGGTGGCCCCCGACTATCCCGGCATCGTGGTCAGCGACATCAAGATGCCGGGCATGGACGGCATGGCGTTTCTCAAGCGGCTGATGAGCGTGGACAGCGCCATTCCGGTCATCATGATCACCGGTCACGGCGACGTGCCCATGGCGGTCGAGGCGATGCGGGTCGGGGCGTTCGATTTTCTGGAAAAGCCCTTCAACCCCGACCGGATGACCGAACTGGCCAAGCGTGCCAGCCTGCGCCGGCGCCTGACGCTGGACAACCGGGCGCTGCGGCGCGAACTGTCCGATGGCACGGGGCTGATGAAAAAGCTGGTGGGCTCGTCCCCGGTGATGGAGCGTCTGCGCGAAGACCTGCTGGATATCGGTCAGGCCGACGGTCACGTGCTGATGGTGGGCGAAACCGGCACCGGCAAGACGCTGGCCGCCCACGCGCTGCATGCCGTTGGCCCCAAGGCCGGCCGGCCCTTTATTCTGACCAGTTGCGCCGGCATCGACGCGGAAACCCTGGGCCGGCGCCTGTTCGGCCCCGCGGGCGAGGACGAACGCGTGCCCCTGATCGAAGAGGCCCGCGGTGGCACGCTGGTGCTGGAAGATGTCGAGGCGCTGCCTGCCAATCTCGAGGCGCGCCTGCTGGCCTGGATCAACGACCATGGCAGCCCGCCCGAAACCCGCATCATCGCGATCTCGCACCTGCAACAGGCAGGCGAAAGCGCCGAAGATGCGCTGCGCCCCGATCTTTATTATCGCCTGGCCGGGATGAAGATCACCCTGCCACCCCTGCGGGCCCGCGGTGAAGACGTGCTGTCTTTGTTCAACCGCTTTACCGAACAGTTCGCCGACGAATACGGCTGCGACGCCCCCGAAGTCAGCGCGCAAGAGGCCGCCCAGTTGTTGCAGGCCCCATGGCCGGGCAATATCCGCCAGTTGCAGAATGTGGCCGAACGCGCCGTCCTGCAGTCGCGCCGCGGCACCGGCACCATCCTGAGCCTGCTGATGCCCGAAGAGGGCGAGGCCGAACCCCACATGACCACCGAGGGCAAGCCCCTGCGCGAATATGTCGAAGCTTTCGAACGCATGCTGATCGACAACACGATGCGCCGGCACAAGGGCTCGATCGTCGCGGTGATGGACGAATTGTGCCTGCCGCGCCGGACCCTGAACGAGAAAATGGCCAAATACGGGCTGGCCCGGTCCGATTATCTCTAGCCGCCGCCAAGCTTTTTTCGCTTTGCGCATTGTCAAATTCCCCGGTGACCCCTTATCTAGATGTGACGGACGGTCGTGGTGCCCATCGGGCAGACCGTACCGCTGAGATTTTTCGCCATGACGCGCGGGCTGCACAGGGCAGTTATCCGGGGCGACAGGCGGGATTTGGGCCCAAGTGGCCGAAACAAGCCCGGTGCCGAAACGCCGGGGACGTGAACAGGCGCTCGCTTTCGGGCGTCGGAGCAGAAACGCGATGACGCGCGAGGCAAAATCGAGGGGCACGTTCGCCGGCAGAAAACTGCCGCGCCGCCCTGTGCCGTGCCGAACCATCGCCCATATCAGTCACCGCCGATCGGACCAGGCAGATCCCCCAGATCTGCCCCGCGCGGTGCGGAAACCAGTTACATGCCCAAGAAGATGCTTATCGATGCCACCCACACGGAAGAAACCCGTGTCGTGGTGGTTGACGGAAACAAGGTCGAGGAATTCGACTTCGAATCCGAGGCCCGCCGCCAGCTAGCGGGCAATATATACCTCGCCAAGGTCACGCGCGTCGAACCGTCGCTGCAGGCCGCCTTTGTCGATTACGGCGGCAACCGCCACGGCTTTCTCGCCTTTTCGGAAATCCACCCCGACTATTACCAGATCCCGGTGGCCGACCGCGAGGCGCTGTTGGCCGAAGAGGCGGCCCTGGCCGCCGAAGACGAGGAAGAGGAAAAGCCCCGCCGCCGCCGCCGGTCGCGCTCCAGGGCTGAAAAGACCGCCACGACCGACGCGGTCACCAGTGCGGAACTGCCCGAAGACAGCACCGCCGAAGATGCGGGTGCAGACGCCGCGGCGCCCGACGCCGACGCCGAAGCCGACACCGCGGCGGCAACCGACGCGGGCCCGACCGGCGAAACCGCGACCGGTCAAGCCGACGCAGCCGCGCCCAGCGGCGATGACGGCGCCTCTGCAACAGGTGGCGAGATCCCCGGCATGGCCGTCGTCGACCTCGACCCGCCAGAACATCAGGCGACCGCGGTCGACACGCCCGAAAACGGCGAAATCCCGGCCGAGGAACTGGCCGCCGCGGCCGAAGACGACAATTACGACGATGGCGACGCCCGCGCCAGCGATGCGTCCGAGCGCGACGAAAACATCGAATCGATCGCCGAAGAAGATGTCCACGAAGAAATCCGCCGCCCGCGCAAGTCGCGGCTGCGCCGTTACAAGATTCAAGAGGTCGTCAAGGTGCGGCAGATCCTGCTGGTGCAGGTGGTCAAGGAAGAACGCGGCAACAAGGGCGCCGCGCTGACGACCTACCTGTCGCTGGCCGGGCGCTATTGCGTTCTGATGCCCAACACCGCGCGCGGCGGCGGCATCAGCCGCAAGATCACCAACGCCACCGACCGCAAGAAGCTGAAGGAAATCGCCTCGACCATCGAGGTGCCCAAAGGGGCGGGCCTGATCATTCGCACCGCGGGTGCCAAACGCACCAAGACCGAGATCAAGCGCGACTATGAATACCTGCAGCGTATGTGGGAGCAGATCCGCGACCTGACCCTGCGGTCGATTGCGCCGGCCAAGATCTATGAAGAAGGCGACCTGATCAAACGCTCGATCCGCGACCTCTATAACCGCGAGATCGACGAGGTGCATGTCGAGGGGGCCGACGGCTACCGCGTGGCCAAGGACTTCATGAAAATGATCATGCCGTCCCACGCCAAGAACGTGAAACACTATCAGGATCCGCTGCCGCTGTTCGCGCGCTTTCAGGTGGAAAGCTACCTGAGCTCGATGTTCAACCCGGTGGTCCAGCTGCGCTCGGGCGGTTATATCGTTATCGGCGTGACCGAGGCGCTGGTCGCCATCGACGTCAACTCGGGACGGGCCACCAAGGAAGGCTCGATCGAGGAAACCGCGCTCAAGACCAACCTCGAGGCGTCCGAAGAAGTGGCCCGCCAGCTGCGCCTGCGCGACCTCGCCGGCCTGATCGTCATCGACTATATCGATATGGAAGAGCGGAAGAATAACGCCGCGGTCGAAAAACGCTTCAAGGACCGGCTCAAGACCGATCGTGCCCGCATCCAGGTGGGGCGCATCTCGGGCTTTGGCCTGATGGAGATGTCGCGCCAGCGGCTGCGCCCGGGCATGATCGAGGCAACGACCCAGCCGTGCCCGTCGTGCCATGGCACCGGGCTGATCCGGTCTGACGACAACCTGTCCCTGGGCATCCTGCGCCAGATCGAGGAAGAGGGCGTTCGCAGCCGCACCGGCGAGATCCTGCTGACCGTGCCGGTGGGCATCGCCAATTTCCTGATGAACCAGAAACGCGAGCACATCGCCCAGATCGAGGCCCGCTACGGGCTGGCGGTGCGGATCGAGGCCGACCCGCGGCTGATCTCGCCGGACTACACGTTGGAAAAATTCAAGACCGCCACCCGCGTGGTCGAGGTTTCGGCACCGGTGGTGTCGGTGGATGCCTCGCTGATGCCCGACGAGCCGACCGAGGAAGAGATTGTCGAGACACCGCCCGAGGCCGCTGACGGCGACGGCACCGCCCCCAAGAAACGCCGCCGCCGCCGGCGGCGCCGGAAATCGGGCGGTCAAGAGGGGGGCGACCAGCCTTCGGAAGACGCCACGGCCGAGGCCGGCGACCCCGCCACCGACGAGGAAACGACCGCCACGGCACCCGAAGCGGCGCCCGAGGACGCAGCCGAGGCCGAAAAGCCCAAGCGCAAACGCACCCGCCGCCGCCGCAAACCGGCCAGCGCTGACGATGCCGGACCCGAGGCAACGGACGCGACGAGCGCCGACGCGACCGCCGAAGAACCGGCCACAGATGACGCGGCTGAAACCGCCGAAACGGCGGCCGCGGATGACGAACCGACGCCGGCCGCCGACCCCGCGCCTGACGCCGGGCACGCAGCAGCGGACGCGCCGCCGCCCGAACCGGTGACCGCCGAAGACCCGCCCGCGGCGGAACCCGCCGCGCCCCAGGTCGACACAGAGCCCGAGGTGACAGCGCAAGAGCCGGAAGAGGCACCAGTTGCCGAGACCGAGCCCGACGCCGCGCCGGCCGAGCCCGCCCTTGCCGAGGCCGATACGGTACCGGCCAAACCAAAACGCCGGGGCTGGTGGTCGGTCGGACGCTGACCGCCTCTACTTTTGTCCGAAAATATCCCGGGGGAGTCCGAAGGCGTGAGCCTTCGGACGGGGGCAGCGCCCCCTGACGCAATGGATTGCGCCGCCATTGGCGGCGCTCAGTCGAGGGGGCTCTGCCCCCTCTGCGCCCGTGGGGCGCATTCACCCCCGAGGTATTTTCAAAGCCGGAGAATGGGCGAGTGGGCTAGTCGCGCCGGCGGATGAAATAGGCCTTCGCCGGGCCGCCGTCCGCTTCTTCGATCGCAATCAGCCGGTGCCCGGCCTCGGCGCAGAAATGCGGCACGTCGATGGCTGCTGCCGGGTCGTCGGCCAGCATGCGCAACACGGTTCCCGGTGCCGCCGCCCCAAGCCGTTTGCGGGCCTTGAGAACCGGCAGCGGGCACAGAAGCCCGCGGGCGTCGAGGTCGAGATCGAAGGTCATGGGGATTGGTTAGGCAGGGTGTTTCAATTTGTCCACGGCCTTGTGAGGCTTTCGTGCGTGACCTTGCCGGGCCCATGACCTAACTGGACGGGCATGTTCGGAATAGAAATCATCGACGCGAGCCTGTTGCCGGCCATGCTGGTTGCGCTGATCGCGGGGCTGTTGTCCTTCATCAGCCCCTGTGTCCTGCCCATCGTGCCGCCCTATCTGGCCTATATGGGCGGCGTGTCGATGAGTGAGCTTGACGGCGCCGACAGTCCTGCGGCGCGCCGGCGGGTTCTGGGGTCGGCGGCGTTTTTCGTGCTTGGCCTGTCGACGGTGTTCCTGTTTCTGGGTTTCACGGCGTCCGTCTTCGGGGCGTTTTTTCTGCAGAACCAGGACTGGTTCGTCATTGCGGCCGGTTTGGTGGTGATGGTGTTCGGGGCGCATTTCGTGGGCGTTTACCGCATCGGCTTCATGGACCGCGAATTGCGCATGGACGCTGGCCAGCGCGGCGGTTCGGCCTTTGGGGCCTATGTTCTTGGGTTGGCCTTTGCCTTTGGCTGGACGCCTTGCATCGGGCCGCAGTTGGGGGCGATCCTGTCGATTGCCGCGTCCGAGGCCAACGTGGCCCGCGGAACCTTGCTGTTGGCGGTTTACGCGGCCGGGCTTGGCATTCCCTTCCTGCTGGTTGCGGCTTACTTCCCACGGCTGAAGGGGGTCATGAACTGGATGAAGCGCCACATGGACCGGATCGAAAAGGTCATGGGGCTGCTTTTGTGGACCGTGGGTCTGATGATGCTGACCGGCCAGTTCACCGCCCTGTCCTGGTGGCTGCTGCAAACCTTTCCCGGGCTGGCCGCGCTGGGATAATCGGCCTATTTCTGCCAGATTCCCGTGCTAAACCTGAACAATCAGGCAGGTGGTGCGGCGATGGCGGCGGCGACGGTCACGAAACGGCAGATCTTTTACATCCCGGGTTTCGACCCGCATCCGCCGCGTCGCTATCGCGAGCTTTACCGGACAGAGAGCGCGCGTCAGGCCGCGATTTCCGGTTTCGAGATTGCCATGAAACCGCGCAAGGGCGAACGGTTCGGCTGGCAGGTCGACGCATGTATCGACGGCGGCGCGACGACAAGCGAGATCGAGGTTCTGGTCTGGTCCGACATCGTGCGCCGGTCGATGGGCACCGCGATTGGCGCCACCTATTGGCAACTGGTGCACACGGCCTGGATCTATATGGCGACCGGCACGCTTTGGCGGCTGATGCGGCTGCGCAAGGGGCCGATCATTGCCGCGCTTTACCCGGTGGCGATGTTGCTGGCGCAGTTGCTGGTGGCGCTGGCGGCGGGGCTGGGGCTGTCATGGTTGGCGGCCATCTGGGTGCCGCTGGCCCTGGCGGTGGTGCCGGGGGTGGTGCTGGCGTGGCTGCTGCTGCGCTGGTTCCGGGCCCGCGACAACCGGCTTTTTGCCTATTACCTGATGCATGACTATTACCATTCGGCCCGCCACCGTGGCGCCACGCCGCCCGACATGCGGGCGCGGCTGGCCGTGTTCGAAGAGGCGATTGCCGGGGCGCTGACAGGCGATGCCGACGAGGTTCTGGTGGTGGGGCATTCGTCGGGTGCGCATCTGGCGGTGAGTATCCTGGCCAACCTGATCCGGCAGGGGCGGGTCCCGAAAGCGGGGCCGCGATTGTCGTTCCTGTCGCTGGGGCAGGTGATCCCGATGGTCAGTTTTCTGCCCCGCGCCGACAGTCTGCGCGCCGACCTGCACTATCTTTCGCAGCGCGACGAGCTGACGTGGGTCGACATTACCGCGCCTGGCGACGGTTGTGCCTTTGCCTTGTGCGACCCGGTCGGGGTTTCCGGGGTGTCGCCGGCTAACCAGAGGTGGCCGCTGGTGCTGTCGGCCGCCTTCACCCAAACCCTGTCGCCCGAGACCTGGAAGGCCCTGCGCTGGCGGTTCTTTCGCCTGCATTTCCAGTATCTCTGCGCCTTCGACCGGCCCGGAGATTATGACTATTTCCGCATCACTGCCGGGCCGCAAACCCTGGCCCAGCGGTTTGACGGACGCAAACCATCGGACAGCCGCATCGTCGACCCGGTTTCGCGCTATACCTCGATGGCCGCATGACACCGCCCAAGCCGGCGCCCCGGCCTGACAAGGTGTCGCTGTGGCGCTATGTGAAGCTGTTTCGCGACGACATCCTGTCGGCGCAGCCGGCGCGGCTGTACCGGGCGTGGATGGCCGAGTTTCGCACGCCGTTTTTCCGGTCGTATCTGGTCAACGATCCCAAGCTGGTGCGCGAGGTTCTGAAGGCGCGCCCGCTGGATTTTCCGAAATCGAGCCGCATCAGCGAAGGGTTGCGGCCGCTGTTGGGCAATTCGGTGTTCCTGACCAACGGCGCCGACTGGCAGCGCCAGCGTCGCATCATCGACCCGGCGTTCGAGGGCGGGCGGCTGCGCGAAACCTTTCCGGCGATGCTGGATGCGGCCCGTGCGGCGGCGGCGCGGCTGACCCCCGGTGAGACCGAGATCGAGGCCGAGGCCAGCCATGTCGCCGCCGATGTCATCTTTCGCACGCTGTTTTCCATACCCATCGGCAGCGACACCGCGCAGGCGGTGTTTCGTGCCTTTCGCGCCTATCAGCGCGAACAGCCAATTCTGAACATCGCCGCGTTCCTGCCCTTGCCGCGTTGGGTGCCGCGCGGTTTTTCGGCCCGGACCCGGGACAGCGCGCGCAAGATCCGCGGCCTTATCGAAGACATGACCCGCGCCCGGCAGACCCAGATCGCGGCCGGGGCCGCCCCGGACGATCTGGCCACCAAGATCATGACCACTGCCGATCCGATGACCGGGCAGCGGTTTGAAACCGGCGAAATGGTGGATCAGGTGGCGATCTTTTTCCTGGCCGGGCACGAAACATCGGCCTCGGCCATTGGCTGGGCGCTTTACCTGCTGGCGACCCATCCGCAGGCGCAGGACCGCGTGGCCACTGAGGCGCAAGAGTTCATGGCGGCGCCCGCGTTTTCGGGCCTGTCGCGCCTGCGCTTCACGCGCGACGTGTTTCGCGAGGCGCTGCGTCTTTATCCCCCGGTGCCGATGATGGTGCGCCAGACCACCGGGTCCGAGCGGTTTCGCGACCGCGACATTCCGCGGGCGGCCCAGATCGTGCTGAGCCCGTGGCATCTGCATCGCCACACCCGTTTGTGGGACAATCCCGACGGGTTTGACCCCGACCGTTACGCCACCGACAACGGGCGCGAGTGTTTGCGCCACGCCTATATTCCCTTTTCGGCCGGGGCGCGGGTGTGCACGGGCGCGGGCTTTGCCATGGCCGAAGGGGTGTTGATGCTGGCGGCCCTGACGGCCAGTTGGCGGTTTGCCCCGGTGGCCGGAAAGGTGCCGGTGCCCGAGGCGCATCTGACGGTGCGGTCGAAAAATGGCATCTGGCTGTCGCTGGCCCGGCGCGAAGGTGATGGGCCGGCGGGTGACGGGGTTGCGCGCTCACCCTGATCCGGGATTGACGCGAAACGCTTCAGCGATCGCGGAAATGCCTCAGAACATGCACGCGGATGGCTGACGCGAGGCCGACATCGCCGCGCGCCTCGTCGATTTCCGAGGCCAGCGCGTTGATCGGCAGCCCCCGGGCCCGGGCGATATCGCGAAAGGCGGTCCAGAATTCGGGTTCCAGCGACACGCTGGTGCGGTGCCCTTTCAGGGTGAGCGAGCGTTTGACGGGGCGCGCGGTCATTCCTGGCGTTTCTTGCCGTCCAGTTTGGCGGCGTCGCGGGCCGCATTGGCCTTGGCGGTCTGGCGCTGTGCCTTGGTCAGCCCGAAGCGGACCGCGTTTTCGTCGGCCTGGGCCCGTGCCTGCGTGCGGGCACGGGCCTTGCGGGCCTTGTTCAGGTTGACCGGCCGGCTCACTTGGGTCCGATCATCTTTTCCGGGCGCACCACGCGGTCGAAGGTTTCGCCGTCGACAAAGCCCAGCTTCATGGCTTCTTCGCGCAGGGTGGTGCCGTTCTTGTGCGCCGTCTTGGCAACCGTGGTGGCGTTGTCATAGCCGATCTCGGGGGCCAGCGCGGTTACCAGCATCAGCGATTCGCGCATCAGCTTTTCGATCCGGTCGGTATTGGCGCGAATGCCGGTGACGCAATTGTCGGTGAATGTCGCCGATGCGTCACCGATAAGCTGTAGCGATTGCAACAGGTTGTAGGTCATCATCGGTTTGTAGACGTTCAGTTCGAAATGGCCCTGCGACCCGGCAAAGCCGATGGCCGCGTCGTTGCCCATGACATGGATGCAGACCTGGGTCATGGCCTCGCATTGGGTCGGGTTGACCTTGCCCGGCATGATGGACGAGCCGGGCTCGTTCTCGGGCAGCATCAGTTCGCCAAAGCCACAGCGCGGGCCCGAGCCCAGCAGCCGGATGTCGTTGGCGACCTTGAACAGCGACGCGGCGACCGTGCGCGTGGCCCCGGACATTTCGACCATGGCGTCGTGGGCGGCCAGCGCCTCGAACTTGTTGGGCGCGGTCACGAAGGGCAGGCCGGTGATCGCGGCCATGTTGGCCGCGACCCGTTCGCCCCAGCCGGACCGGGTGTTCAGGCCGGTGCCCACGGCGGTGCCACCCTGGGCCAGTTCGTAGATGCGGGGCAGGGCGCCTTCGATGCGGGCGATCGACATGGCCAACTGGTGGGCATAGCCGGAAAATTCCTGGGCCAGCGTCAGCGGCGTCGCGTCCATCGTGTGGGTGCGGCCGATCTTGATGATGCCATCGAAGGCGGCAACCTTGTCTTCCAGCGCCGCGTGCAGCTTTTTCAGGCCGGGCAGTGTGACGTCCCGCACCGTCGTGGCCACGGCGATATGCATTGCCGTGGGAAACGTGTCGTTCGACGACTGGCCCATGTTGCAATGGTCGTTGGGATGCACCGGGTCTTTCGATCCCAGCGCGCCGCCCAGCATCTCGATGGCGCGGTTGGCGATGACCTCGTTGGCGTTCATGTTCGATTGGGTGCCCGACCCGGTTTGCCAGACCACCAGCGGGAAGTGGGCGTCAAGCTTGCCGTCCACGACCTCGCCGGCGGCGGCCATGATTGCATCGGCGATACGCGCGTCCAGCGTGCCCTGCGCCTTGTTGGCCTGTGCGCAGGCCTTCTTGATGACGCCAAGCGCGCGCACCACCGCGACGGGCTGTTTTTCCCAGCCGATGGGAAAATTCTGAACCGACCGCTGGGTCTGCGCGCCCCAATAGGCGTCGGCGGGCACCTCTAGCGGGCCAAAACTGTCGGATTCCGTGCGGGTTGCGGTCATGTGACTGGGTCCTTGTTGGTATCGGACTGTCAGATACCGCGCCGGGCGCCGGGCCTCAATGCCACTGCGCGCTTGGGCGGCCTATTTGCGGAACTTGTCCAGGCTCACGACCTCGGCGTCGGCATGGGCGGGCTCGACCTCGATGCTGGTCTGGTCGCCACTGCCGCTTTCGCCGGCCTCTTCATCGTCCTGGGTTTCAAAGCGCAGGCCGAATTCGACCGACGGATCGACGAAGGTCTTGATGGCGTCGTAGGGAATATACAGCGGCTCGGGCGCGTTGCCGAAGTTCAGCGTGATGGCGAAACCTTCGTTCGTGACGTCGAGATTGTCGAACCAGTGCTGGATTACCACGGTCATTTCACCGGGATAGCGGTCGCTCAGCCAGTCGGCGATTTCCACGTCCGGATGCCCGGTGTCGAAGGTTATGAAGAAATGATGCGCACCGGGAAGACCGTTGGCCGCAATGTCGGTCAGGACCTCGCGGATCAGCGCGCGCATGGCCCGGTGCATGAGATTTCCATAGTCGATGCTGCGCGTCATTCCGGCCCCTCCAAGGCCGGGTCAGCATAATTGATTCCCCCCCGATTGAAAGGCTGGATCGCCACAGCCGGCGCCCGCGCGGCGCCGGCCCGATGGTCGGGCGCCTAGCCGATTGTGCCGCCGGTCATCAGCGTTTCCATCGTGTTCTCGGGCAGCATGCCGAGCTGTTCAAAGAAGGGCATGAAGTCGAAATGATTATAGGCCTCCTTGATGCGGCCGTCCTCGATCCGGCACATGACCTGCCCGGTGATGACCCCCAAGCGCCCGGTGTCTGCCGCCACGCCCTGCAGGCGCACCAGCGACCACAACCAGTCACCGGCCTGGATGCTGTGTTCGATCTTGACCTCGATTTCCTGGATCAGGTGGCGAAGCGCCGGCACCATGACGTGAAAATCTTCCGGCCCGACCTGCAGCTGCGGAACCAGCCCGCCGGCCCGCGCGTTTGGGTCGAACATCTCGTCGACCGCGCCCAGATCGCCCTGGGCCCAGACCCGGTCGAAGAAATCCTGCATGAAGTGATAACCCATCGCCCGTACCTCCGATTGAACAGGGTCAACATCGCCGGCAAGGGTTAAGGCGGAATCAATAGCTGGAATTTTAGGGATTAAGTGCAGGCTTCTGTTGCCAGGTGCCTGCGAACCCCGCCTTACGCTGCTAGGCGCAAGGACTTAGGTTTCGGCTTTTCGCACTGCATTACGCAGCGAGAGCGACCGGAGCATGATTGTCGTTGGCAATTATGCATAACGGACCGATAACGGTGGTACCTCACCGAGCAAAAGCCACAGCTTTAGACGTCCGTCGATCCTGTTTCGGCCCCGTCATCCCCCCAACGAGGGGTATCTGGTGGAGCCGCCGGGTACCGCCCCCGGGTCCGATCCGCTTATTACCTGCGCGTTTATCGCCATATCCGGGTTGCCCCGGCAGGGTGAACTTAAGGGCAGTCGCGCCGTCAGGCAAGTGGTGGGCTTCGCCATGATATGTCCGGATTTCCGTCGTGCTGATGGCATGATCGTGGGCGATACCTGCACAGGGCAATCTGGCGGATCGCAAGGCCATGCGAATTTTCATCAATCGGATCAAGAGCTTCCGGAAAGAGGAAGACGGCTCGATGATTGTGTTCGGGCTGTTCCTGTTCTCGGCGATTCTCATGGTTGGTGGCGTCGGACTGACGATAATTGCCCACGAAAAATCCAGATTGCAGTTGCAGAACACCATCGATGCCTCGGTTCTGGCCGCCGCCGACCTGAATCAGACGCTGGATGCCACGTCAGTGGTGACCGACTATTTCGACAAGGCCGGGCTGCTGGACAACCTGGTGCGGGTCGAGGTGACCGAAGGCGTGAACTCGCGCGAGGTTCTGGCCGAGGCCGAGATGAGCGTGCTGACCTATTGGCTGGGCGCCGTGGGCGAAAGCGCCTGGACGGTCAATTCCATCGGCGCCGCGCGCGAGGATATCTCGGACATCGAAATCTCGATGGTGCTGGACACGTCCGGGTCCATGGGCAGCTATGGGCGCCTTGACGCCCTGAAGACGGCGGCCAAGGACTTTGTCGACGACGTGCTGCTGGTCAGCACTGGCGGCACCAACTCGGGCGATGTGTCGGTCAGCATCATTCCCTATTCGACGCAGGTGTCGATGCCCCAGACGGTGCTGGACCAGATGACGCTGGACCATCGGCACAGCTATTCGGGCTGTGTCGATTTCGAGGCCAATGACTTCGACACCACCGCCCTGCCCATCACGGCCCGGGCCCAGACGGCGCATTTCGACGTCATGTCCAGCGGTATCACGCCATCGCGCTGGACCTGCGCCGACGACGCCCAGTATGAATCGCTGCTGTTCAGTCAAAGCGTCACCGATCTTCATTCAGCGATCGACGGGCTGACGGCTTACGAGAACACCTCGATCGACCTTGGTGTCAAATGGGGCGCGGCGATGCTTGACCCCGACTCGAACACCATCGTCGACGCCCTGATCACCGCCGGCGACGTCAGTGCCGATTTCACCGGGCGCCCTTATGAATTCAACGACCGCACAAAGATGAAGGTGATGGTGGTGATGACCGATGGGGCCAACACCACCCAATACATGATGGATGACGCCTATGCCTCGGGCGACAGCGACGTCTGGCGATATGGCGACAACTGGACCGTGCATGTGCCGGGTGCCAGCCTGCTGACGCGGCTGGACGGAGACTTGCTGGACAATCTCGACGCGGTGGTGCCGACCTCGTCGGGCTATTGGGGCGGCTACTGGTGGGGCGGCTGGAACCAGGGCGGCGGCAGCACCTGCTGGTGGCTGTGGTGGTGCTGGGACGACGACAGCAACGACGATTCCGGTGGTTCAGGCGGCACGCCCGCCGATGGCACCACCGCCGCCGACCCGCTGCCCGAAGACTATTTCCTGGCCTATGACCGCACGTGGCTGACCGCGCCTTTCGGCGACCCCGATGCCGTGCTGCAGGACTGGCAGGATGTCTGGGCCAATTTCACGGTGGCCAAGCAGGCTGAAGACCTGCGATACGAGCAGTTCTATGATTATGCCACCTACGACCAGTGGTATTACGATGTCTGGTCCAGCGTGGACGCGACCGAGAAAGACAGCCGGCTGGACGCCATCTGCACCGCGGCCAAGGATGCCGGCATCATCGTCTTCACCATGGGATTCGAGATCACCAGCAGCAACGCCGCCAAGATGGAAAGCTGCGCGTCGTCGGCCAACCACTATTTCGACGTCGACAACAGCAGCATCGACCTGGCCTTTGCGGCGATTGCCAACGCCATCAACCAGCTGAGGCTGGTGCAATGATGGGCTGGCTGCGCAGGTTCCTGCGGCGCGAGGACGGAACAAGCTCGGTCGAATTCGCGCTGACATTTCCCTTCGTGTTCTATTTCTTCGGTCTGGGGACCGAGACCGCGATCTATCAGATGCAGCAGGTCATGTTCGAACGCGGCGTTGACATCGTCGTGCGCGATCTGCGGCTGGGCGACACGACGCTTTATGATCCCGACACCCTGATACAGGCGGTGTGCGACAACGCGCTTGTGGTCAGCGGATGCGTCGACGACCTGAACCTCGAAATGGAGACGGTCAATGTCACCACCTATCGCGGCCCGGATTCGTCGATCGGCTGCGTGGACCGCACTGAAACCGCCCGTCCGCTGATCAGCATGACGCCGGGTGCGGGCGACAGCGTGATGATCATGCGGTTCTGCCTGCTGATCGACCCGCTTTTCCCCAACTGGGGGCTGGGGATGGTTTTGCCGCAGGTCGCCGGGGGCGGGGTGCCGCTGTATGCCCAGACCTTTTACGTGAACGAGCCCTGAGATGTTGCGTCTTGCCCGCTTTCTGACCCATCGCCTGCGCGGATTCTGTCGCGACGACGCCGGGACCTATGTTGTTGAAAGCCTGATCATCCTGCCGGCGCTGATCTGGGCGGTGATGGCGCTGATCACCTTTTTCGATGCCTATCGCATGCAAACCCTGAACCTGCGTGCGACCTATGTGATCGGCGACGCCATTTCGCGCATGTGGGACCCGGTCAGCGATGCCTATTTCGAAGGTCTCGAAGCGCTGCACGCCCTGCAGGTAGCCTTTGCCTATGACACAGACCTCAGGGTGTCGGTGGTGCAATGGTCGACCGACAACGATGTGTATATCCTGCGCTGGACCCAATCGTCGGACACGGCAAAGCTTCCGCTGCTGACTCAGGCCGACATGCTGACCATGACCGGGGTCATCCCGACGCTGGCCGACGGCGATTCGATGATTCTGGTGGAAACCGTCATGGCCTATACGCCGCCCTTCTCGGTCGGGTTGCCGGCGATGGATTTCGACAATTACATCTTCGTGTCACCGCGCTATGTCGCGCAGGTCGTGCACGAATAGCGTCTTTTCGCGCAGGTCGTGCACGAATGGCGCCGGTTGCCCCGGCCGCTCTGGCCGCTTTCCAACCCGCCGCGCGGACCGCGCCAATCCCGTTGCCGCACGGGCGCCGCAGCCCGGCTGAGGGCGCTGGCGCGGTTGGGATTGACTTTGACGGTTTCCCGAGTTCTGACCACATCTGGGAGGATCGAGGCGCAATGGGCAGCTTGCTGACATGGCGCAGTTTGGGCTGGACCGGCTTCTTTGGCCTGGTCCTTTGTGCCTGGGTTGCGCTTTTTGCGATGAACATGGACGCCGGGCTGAACCTGCTCGGGCGGCCGATGTCCATGGGCGTCGCTGAGATGGGCGCCCACACCCACGCCCACGCGCATGGTGCCGCCGGCTGGGGCCTTGGCGTGGTGTTCTCGATGTGGGCCCTGATGGTGGCGGCGATGATGCTGCCGACCATGGTGCCGGCCCTGTCGGTCTATGATGATCTGATTCGCGGCGCCGACGGCACGCGCGCCGGCTGGTTCGGCGTGATTGCCGGCTATGGCCTTGCCTGGCTGGGGGCGGCGGCGCTGCTGGGGCTGGCACAGGTCTGGCTGTCGTCGCTGGGGGTGGTCAGCGACCTGGGCGCGTCACGCTCGGGCTGGCTGAACGCGGCGCTGCTGGGCGGCGCGGGCGTCTACCAGTTCACACGCGTCAAGGCGCACTGCCACGACAAATGCCGTTCGCCGCTGGCGTTCTACCTTGGCGCCTGGCGCCCGGGGCTGGCGGGCGGCGGGGTCATGGGCCTGCGCATGGGCCTTTACTGCATCGGCTGCTGCTGGCCGATCATGGCGCTGGCCTTTGTCGGCGGTGTCATGAACCTGATCTGGATGGGCATCGCGACCCTTTTCATGGTCATCGAAAAGCTTCCCGACTTAGGTCGGTTTGTCTATCGTCCCGCCGGCGTCGCATTGGTCGCCGCCGCTGTCTACACCGCTGCGAGTGCAGCCAGTTTTGCCTGAGGAGGCAACATGAGCAAGAAACAGCCCGACAGATTGCGGGTGCGCGACCGCATCACCTCGCAGATCTTCAACCCCAGCCGGCGCCGCCAGCACCCCACGGAATGGGCCATCAAGGGCGAGCTGTTCCTGAACTGCTCGTGCGAGGTTTTCTGCCCCTGCGTGGTGTCGCTGGGCAAGCACCCGCCCACCTACAACAGCTGCAAGGCATGGATGGCCATTGCCATCGACGAGGGCCATTTCGAGGGCGAAGACCTGAGCGGGATCAACATCGGCCTGCTGGTCGATATTCCCGGCAAGATGTCCGAGGGCAACTGGAAGGTTGCCGCCTATATCGACGAACGCGCCAGCCAGCGCGCCTATAACGGGCTGCTGCAAATCCTGTCCGGGGCCGCGGGCGGCACGACAGGGCTGTTCACCTATCTGGTGAGCGAGATCATCGGCGCCGAGCGCGAGAAGGTCGACATCGTCCGCGACGGCACGCGCCGAAGCATCACGATCGGGCGCAAGATTCAGGGCGAGATCGAAATGATCACCGGCACCGACCCGTCCGAGCCGGTGATTGTGAAGAACACCCGCTACTGGATGGGCCCGGACGTGGTGGTCGCAAAAGGGCTCAAGTCAAAGCTGCGCGACTATGGCCGCATCTGGGACTTTTCCGGCAAGTCGGGCGAGATCTGCGCCATCGACTGGTCCGGTCCCGGCCGCTGACCCGGAGGAGACAAGAGTGGGCAGCATTCCAGTCCTGTCGCCGTCGCGGCGCGTCCGACGCACGCCGTTTTCGCCTGGGGTCGAGGCCGCGGGCGTCAAGGGCTATACCGTTTATAACCACACGTTGTTGCCAACCCTGTTCCGGTCGGTGGAAGAGGATTATCGCCACCTGAAGTCGGCGGTGCAGGTTTGGGACGTTTCGTGCGAACGTCAGGTGCGGCTGAAGGGCCCGCAGGCGCGGGCGCTGCTGGACGTGCTGACGCCACGCAATATCAAGGTGCTGACGCCCAGCCGCTGTGTCTATGTGCCCTTTGCCGACCGGCACGGCCGCATCCTGAACGATCCGGTGGCGCTGCAGATCGGCGACGATGAATACTGGGCGTCGATTGCCGACAGCGACCTTGCGCTGTGGGTCGCCGGGGTGGCGGCGGCGGCGGGTTTTGACTGTGAGGTCGACGAACCCGACGTGGCGCCGCTGGCCATACAGGGGCCATTGTCCGACGATCTGGCGGCGCGGGTTTTCGGCGACGAGGTGCGCGGCCTGCGCCATTTCGGCTGTGGCCGCTTTGCCTTTCAGGGCACGCAGCTTTTGGTCGCGCGGTCGGGCTATTCGAAACAGGGCGGCTTTGAGATCTATGTGGAAGGCGACGATATCGCCATGCCGCTGTGGTCGGCGTTGTTCGAGGCCGGGGCCGATCTTGACGTGCGGGCCGGCTGCCCGAACCTGATCGAGCGGGTCGAGGGCGGGCTGTTGAGTTATGGCAACGACATGACGCGCGAGAACACGCCGTTGGAATGCGGGCTGGGCCGGTTCATGAACCGCTCGGCACTGGAGGGCTGCTATGGCGGCCGTGCCATCGCGGCGGAAATGGTGGCTGGCCCGGCGCGGATGATCCGCGCGCTGGCCATCGACGGCTCGGTTCCGGGCTGTGACCGCGCGTGGCCGATATGGTCAGGCGACCGCCGGGTCGGGCAGGTGACATCGGCCGCCTGGTCGCCGGACTTTGGCACCACCGTGGCCATCGCCATGATCGACCGCGACCATTGGGACGCGGGCAGCGAACTGGATGTTGAAACACCGGACGGAACGCGGCGGGGCACCGTGCGCGACAGCTTCTGGATATGAGGAGGCAATGATGTTCAAGGCATTGTTGGTCGAAAAAGACGAAGACGGAAAAACCAGCGCCGCGGTGCAGGAACTGGACGACAGCCGCCTGCCGGACGGCGACGTCACGGTCGCGGTCGAATATTCGACGGTGAATTACAAGGACGGCCTGTGCGTCGGCCCCGGTGGCGGGCTGGTGCGCACCTATCCCCATGTGCCCGGCATCGATTTCGCCGGCACGGTCGAAGCTTCGGACGACGACCGCTATGCCCCCGGCGACCGCGTGGTCCTGACCGGCTGGCGCGTGGGCGAGGCGCACTGGGGCGGCTATGCCCAGAAGGCCCGGGTCAGCGCCAATTGGCTGGTGCCGCTGCCGGACGGGCTGACCACCCGGCAGGCCATGGCCGTGGGCACGGCCGGCTTCACGGCGATGCTGGCGGTGATGGCGCTGGAACGGCACGGGCTGCGCCCCGGGCAGGGGCCGGTGCTGGTTACCGGCGCCTCGGGCGGCGTGGGGTCGGTTGCAACCTCGATCCTGGCGGCGCTGGGGCACGAGGTGGCCGCCGTCACCGGGCGCCCGGACAATGCCGATTACCTGCGCGGTCTTGGGGCCAGCAGCATCGTGGCGCGCGAAGACCTGGCCGAGACGGTCAAGCGCCCGCTGGAAAAGGAAATCTGGGCCGGATGCGTCGACGCGGTTGGCGGGCCGATGCTGGCGCGGCTGCTTGGGCAGATGCAATACGGCGCCTCGGTGGCGGCGGTCGGGCTGGCCGGCGGCGCTGGCCTGCCGGCGACGGTGATCCCGTTCCTGCTGCGCGGCGTCAACCTTCTGGGCATCGACAGCGTCATGCGGCCCTTCGACGACCGGCTTGACGCATGGCGGCGGATCGCGAATGATCTGCCGCTAGACAAGCTTGAGGCCATGGTCGTGCCCGCGACGCTGGCAGATCTGCCGGCGCTGGGGGCCGACATTCTGAAGGGGCGGGTCAAGGGCCGGGTCGTGGTTGACGTGAACGGCTGACCGGGCGACCGGCGGCAAAGAGGCGAGGAGGCGGGCCGATGGCTGTCTTGACAAGCACCCGCGGGCAGTCGGATCTGCCGCGCTATTTCGGGCCGGCCTTTGACATTGCCAGCCGGATGGAAAACGGGCGCATCGACTTTGTGCTGGAAGACGGCCGCCGTTTTCGTGCCGAAGGCAAGGGCGCCGGCCCGGTGGCCGAACTGCAGATCCACCATCGCGATGTCTTTGCCCGCCTGATCCGCGAAGGCGACCTTGGTTTTTCCGAGGCCTATCTCGACGGCTGGTGGAGCACGCCGGACCTGCAGGCGTTCATGGACCTTGTCCACGCCGACAACGACGAAATCTTCGACGGCTTTCCCGGCGGCGGCATCGTGCGCGCGTTCGAGCGGCTGCGGTTCTGGCTGATGTCCAACACTCGGCGGCAGGCGCGCAGGAATATCGCCAGCCACTATGATCTGGGCAATGCCTTTTACGGTCTGTGGCTGGACGCATCGATGACCTATTCCTCGGCCCGGTTCGAAACCGGACAGGAAAGCCTCGAATCCGCACAGGCGGCCAAATATGCCTCGATGATCGACGAAATGGGCGCGAAACCCGGCGACCATCTGCTGGAAATCGGCTGCGGCTGGGGCGGTTTCGCCGAATATGCCGCCCGCGAACGCGGCATGAAGGTGACCGGCCTGACCATCAGCCCGGCGCAGGCCGACTATGCCCGCGCCCGCATGGCGCGTGCCGGGCTGGACGACCGGGTCGAGATCGCGCTGCGCGATTACCGCGACGAAACCGGGCGCTATGACGGAATCGCCTCGATCGAGATGTTCGAGGCGGTGGGCGAACGTTACTGGCCAGCCTATTTCGGAACCCTGCGCGGCCGGCTGAAACCCGGGGCCAATGCGACGCTGCAGATCATCACCGTTCAGGACAAGCGCTGGGAGGTTTACCGCAAGGGCGTCGATTTCATCCAGAAGCATATTTTTCCCGGCGGCATGCTGCCGTCGCCCGGGGTCCTGCGGGCCGAGATCGAAAGCGCCGGGCTGGCGGTGCTGCGGTCGGTCGAGTTTGGCGACAGCTATGCCCAGACGCTGAAACGCTGGCACGAGACCTTCAACAGCAAGTGGGACGAGGTTTCCCGGCTGGGCTTTGACGACCGGTTCCGCCGGATGTGGAACTTTTACCTCACCTCTTGCGCTGCGACCTTTCACAGCGGAAATTGCGACGTGACCCAGATTACCGTGACCCGCAGTCTCTGACGCCCATGCCGACCGGAACCAAGCTTGTCGCCGCGATCATGTTTGCCGCCCTCGGCTGGTGGGCGGCCGAGGTCGTGCGCCCGACGCTGCCCGAGGCTCTGCCCGGGCAGCAGTTGTTGCCGGTGTCGCTGTTGGTGGGCGCGCTGTCGGGGTGGCGGGTGATGGGGCGGCTGGCCGGCAAGGGCTATGTCCACGCCGTGGGCTATGCGATTTCAACGCTGGTGACGGCGGCGATCTGGGCGCTGGTGATCTTTGCCTCGGCGGAAATGGTGCGCCGGTCGATCCGGAAATTCTATGACGGCCCGGTCGAGGCGCTGGAATCCATGGTGGGGCTGGTCGTCGACTATGCCCGCCTGTTCCTGAACCCGTCGGTGATCGGGCCGGTGTTGCTGGGCATGTTGTTCTGCGCCGTGGTGGTCGAGTTCGTGGCCCGGCGCAGCGGCTAGCCGATGACCCCGGTCATGCTGTTCGGTCCGCTCGGTGGCCCGGCCTTGCGGCGCACCGTCATGGGGCGGGATGTGCCGCGACGGGCGGTGCATCTGGCCGGGCAGGCTCTGTTTCACCCAACAGGCAGCGACCGAGCGCTGCCGCTGGCCAGCCCGGCGGCCCCCGGGTGCCGGTGCTGCTGGCTGAACCGTATCCCGGGGCCGGCCAGCGGCTGGCGTTTCACAAAACCGAACGGGGCAGCCCTGCGTCGCCACCGGCGAACAAACCCGATAGGGGCGCGGCCCAGCTTGAAGCGCCCAGCCGCCCGCCCTAGACAGGGCACAGCAGCATAGGCGAGCCTCACATGACCATTCACAGCGATCTGGCCGCGGCCATTGGCAACACTCCCCTCATCCGGCTGAACGGACCCAGCGCGGCGACGGGATGCGAAATTCTCGGCAAAGCCGAATTCATGAACCCCGGCCAGTCGGTCAAGGACCGCGCGGCGCTGTTCATCATTCGCGATGCCGTTGCCCGCGGCACGCTGCGCCCCGGCGGCACAATCGTCGAGGGCACGGCCGGCAATACCGGCATCGGCCTGGCACTGGTGGGCGCGTCCATGGGCTTTCGCACCGTCATCGTCATCCCCGAGACCCAGAGCCAGGAAAAGAAGGACATGATCCGCCTGGCCGGGGCCGAGCTGGTGCAGGTGCCGGCCGCCCCCTACAAGAACCCCAACAATTACGTGCGCTATTCCGACCGATTGGCCCGCAAATTGGCCACGACCGAACCCAATGGTGCGATCTGGGCCAACCAGTTCGACAATGTCGCCAACCGACAGGCCCATGCCGAAGGCACCGGACCCGAGATCTGGCAGCAGACCGGCGGCAAGGTCGACGGCTTTATCTGCGCGGTCGGCTCGGGCGGCACGCTGGCCGGCGTGGCGCAGGCGCTGCAGAGCAGGGGGGTCAAGATGGGCCTGGCCGACCCCGAGGGCGCGGCGCTGCACGCCTATTATACCACTGGCGCCTTTGCGTCGCCCGGCGGCTCGATCACCGAAGGCATCGGACAGGGGCGCATAACCGCCAACCTCGAAGGCTTTAGCCCCGATTTCAGCTATCGCATCCCCGATGCCGAGGCGCTGCCGGTGGTGTTTGACCTGCTGACCGACGAGGGCCTGTGCCTGGGCGGATCGTCGGCCATCAACGTCGCCGGCGCCATGCGCATGGCCCGCGAAATGGGCCCGGGGCATACCATCGTCACGCTGCTTTGCGACTATGGCACCCGCTACCAGTCAAAGCTGTTCAACCCGGAATTCCTGAAGGAAAAGGGCCTGCCGGTGCCAGACTGGCTGGACCGGGCACCCAGCGCGATCCCGCCGGCATTCGAAGACGTCTGATCCCGTGCGCCGCCGACTGTCTGCCATATTCGGTCTTGTCCTGGCGCTGGTCTGGTCGACAAGCCTGCTGGCGCAGACCGACGGTCAGGCGCCCGACTATACCAGCTGGGACCGCATCGCCACGGGCGCCGAACAGATCCTGGCCGGGGAATTGCCCGCCGATCCCGAGCTTGAAACCGTGCGGTCGCAACTGGCCAACTGGCGCGAGCGCTTTCGCGACGCGCTGTCGGTCAACAAGGACCGGATTGGCACGGTCGAAGACCAGATCGCCGGCCTTGGCCCCGCGCCCGAACCCGGCCAGCCCGAGCCCGGGGCCATTGCCCAGCGGCGCGACGAACTGACGGCGCAGCTCTTGGCACTGCAAGAGCCGGGGCTGGCGGCGGAAGAGGCGTTTTCCCGCGCCGCCGGCCTGATTTCCGAAATCGACACCGTCCTGCGCGAACGCCAGACCATGGCGTTGATGCAACTTGGGCCGTCGCCGCTGAACCCGGCCCACTGGCAGGCGGCGATCGTCTCGTTGGGCGGCACGCTGGGGCAGATCGGGGCCGAGCTTGGGCGCAACTGGACCGTCGACTTCAAGCGCGCCGTCTTCCGCCGCAACCTGCCCTTTGCGCTGGCGTTCATGGCGTTGGGACTGGTGCTGTTGCTGCGTGCCGGCCCGTGGGTCGACCGCGCGACCGCGCTGGCCGCGGCGCGCCTGTCCGGGCCCGGTGCGCGCATTGCGGGTTTTGCCCTGTCCACGGGCCGGGTGATCCTGCCCTATGCCGGGTTTCTGGCCCTGTCCGAGGCCGCGTCGAGCCTGGTGATGCTGGGCATGGTCGGGCGTGCACAGGTGTTGGCGCTGCCCGAGGCGGCCCTTGTGGTTTGTGTCGGTCTGTGGCTGGGGCGGCGCGCCTTCCCCGAGGGCGGGCAGGGGTCGCCCTTTCCGCCAGCGCCCGAGCGGCTGGCCGAAGCCCGGCTTTACGCGGCGCTTCTGGGCGTGCTGCTGGCCGCCGATATCCTGCTGGGGCGGCTCGCCGTCGCGGGCGAATTCACCGATGCGACCATGGCCGTGCTGCGGTTCCCGATTTTCGTCGTCGCGGGGCTGATGGTGACACGGCTGGGGTTGATGCTGGCGCGGCAGGCGCGGCACAGCATCGTCGAGGACCCGGTCCAGCTGATCCCGCGCGCCGCCGTCTGGCTGGGTCGCAGCGCCGTTCTGGCAGGCGCTGTCGGCCCGGTGCTGGCGGCGATCGGCTATACTCAGGCGGCCGAGGCCATCGTCTTTCCCAGCGTTCTGACGCTGGCGCTGTTCGGTGCTGTCGGTGTCGGTGCCATGGTGATACGCGACCTTTACGCGCTGGCCGCCGGGATCGACGACGACAGCATCGACAGCGCGTTGCTGCCGGTGCTGGCCACCCTTGTGCTGGGCGCGCTGTCGCTGCCGGTCCTGGCCCTGATCTGGGGCGCCACCCATACCCAGCTGGCCGAGGTTGCGACCCGGCTGCGCGAGGGTGTGCGCATCGGCGAGACCCGCATCGCGCCCGCCGATCTGGTGATCTTTGCGCTGGTCTTCGTCATCGGCTACGGGCTGACCCGGCTGTTGCAGGCGCTGATGCGCACGACCGTGCTGCCGCGCACGCGCATGAACGAAGGCGGCCGGGCCGCTGTGACCTCGGGCATCGGCTATGTCGGCATCTTCCTGGCGGCGGTGGTTGCCATCACGGCGATGGGGGTGGACCTGTCGAACATCGCCATCGTCGCCGGTGCCCTGTCGGTGGGCATCGGCTTTGGTCTGCAGAATATCGTGTCCAATTTCGTGGCCGGCATCATTCTGCTGGTCGAACGCCCGATCAGCCGCGGCGACTGGATCGAGGTCGGCGACCATATGGGGATCGTCAAGGACATCTCGGTCCGTTCGACCCGGATCCAGAAGTTTGACCGCACGGACGTGATCGTGCCCAACGCCGACTTTGTGTCGGGCCCGGTCACCAACTGGACCCGCGGCAACGTGATCGGCCGGGTGACCGTCTCGGTCGGGGTGGCCTATCATTCGGATTCGCGCAAGGTCGAGGCGATCCTGCGCGAGATTTGCGAGGCGCACGACCTTGTCGCCCGGGACCCGGCGCCATCGATCTATTTCCGCAGCTTTGGCGCCGATGCGCTCGAGTTCGACTGCTACTGCATCCTGACCGACGTCAACTACAAATTCGTCGTGCTGTCAGACATCAACCACCGTATCATCGAGCGTTTCCGCGAGGAAAACATCGAAATCCCCTTCAGCCAACGCGACCTGTGGCTGCGAAACCCCGAGGCCCTGCCGCGGCCCGCACCAGCCCCCGCCGCGCGCCGCGACAGCCGCCCCGACGACGGCATCGCCCGCGACGCCGACGCCGACAGCTGACCGCTTGCAAGGCCCGTGCGTTTCTTCTAATCGAAGCAGCACGGAGAGGTGGCCGAGTGGTCGAAGGCGCACGCCTGGAAAGTGTGTAGGCGGG
>CAYYMJ010000003.1:0-7602 GCA_964472855.1 uncultured Rhodobacterales bacterium
AAAGACTATGCCGATCTGCGGTCGGCGCGCTGGTTCGCGCCGGACGATCTGCGGTCGTTCGGGCATCGGTCGCGGGCCATGCAGATGGGGCTGACGCGCGAGGATTGGGAGGGCAAGCCGGTCATTGCCATCCTCAACAGTTGGTCCGACCTGCAGCCCTGTCACATGCATTTCCGCGACCGGGTCGACTTTGTCAAACGCGGCGTGCTGCAGGCCGGCGGGATGCCGGTCGAGATACCGGTGCATTCGCTGGGCGAGCAACTGCTGAAGCCGACATCGATGCTGTATCGCAACATGGTCGCGATGGAGGTCGAAGAGGTGCTGCGCGCCAACCCCGTGGACGGCGCCGTGCTGATGGGTGGCTGTGACAAGTCGACCCCGGCGCTGGTGATGGGGGCGGTGTCCATGGGGCTGCCTGCCATCTATCTGCCCGCCGGCCCGATGCTGCGCGGCAACTACGCCGGCAAGACGCTGGGGTCGGGATCGGACGCGTGGAAATACTGGGACGACCGGCGCTCGGACAAGATCACGGCCGAGGATTGGGCCGGTGTTGAACAGGGTATCGCCCGTTCGTATGGGCACTGCATGACCATGGGCACCGCCAGCACCATGACCGCCATTGCCGAAGCCTTCGGCCTGTGCCTGCCCGGTGCCTCGTCGATCCCGGCGCCGGACGTGAACCATCAGCGGATGAGCGCCGCCTGCGGGCGCCGGGTCGTCGACATGGTGTGGGAAGGGCTGACGCCGGACCGTATCATCACGCCGGCCAGCACCCGCAACGCGGTCACCGTGGCCATGGCGACGGGCTGTTCCACCAACGCCGTCATTCACCTGATCGCCATGGCCCGGCGTGCCGGAGTGCCGCTGGAGCTGGACGATCTGGACGCCATTGGCCGGACCACGCCGGTTTTGGCCAACATCCGCCCGTCGGGAACGCGCTATCTGATGGAAGACTTCTTTTATGCCGGCGGGCTGCCGGCGTTGATGAAAGAACTGGGCGACAAGCTGGACCTGACGGCGCTGACCGTTACGGGCCGGGCGTTGGGTGACGGGATCGCCGGCGCGCGAACCTTTGACGCCGATGTCATCCGCCCCCTGTCAAACCCGGTCTATCACGAGGGGTCGCTGGCGGTGCTGAAGGGCAATCTCGCGCCTGACGGGGCAGTGATCAAGCCGGCCGCGATGGACCCGAAGTTCATGACCCACCGCGGCCCGGCCTTGGTGGCCGACAGCTATGACGAACTGCAAGCGGTTCTGAACGATCCGGTCGCGCCCATCACCGCCGATCATGTGCTGGTGCTGCGCAACGCGGGCCCTCAAGGCGGGCCGGGCATGCCGGAGTGGGGCATGATCCCCATGCCGCAACGGCTGTTGAACGAGGGGCATCGCGACATGGTGCGCCTGTCGGACGCGCGGATGAGCGGCACCAGCTATGGTGCCTGTGTGCTGCACGTCGCGCCCGAGGCCCATGTCGGCGGGCCGCTGGCCCTGATCGAGACCGGGGACATCATCGTGCTGGACGTGCCGGGCCGCCGGCTGGACGTTGAGTTGTCCGAGGACGAGCTTGCCCGGCGGCGCGCCCTGTGGACCCCGCCGCCGCCGCGTTACGCGCGTGGCTATGGCTGGATGTTCGCGCACCATATCGAGCAGGCCGACAAGGGCTGTGACTTTGACTTTCTGCGCAGCGAGTTCGGCGCGCCGGTGCCCGAGCCCGAAATTCACTGAGCCCGGGGACAAGAGTGGCGCGCGCGCCGGGCGCGCCGGCGCCCCGCGGGGGCGCTGCCCCCGCACCCCCGAAGTATTTCTGGAACAATGAAGCGGTCAGGCCGCCACGGTCCAGGGCCGGGTGAATTCTGACAGGGCCTCTTTCACCGCGGTTTCATCGGCGCCGTTCAGGGTGACCTGCGCGACGAGGCCCAGCTTCTTGTCTTCGGTCACGGCCGTGACCCGGGCCGGGTTTTCGGCCGCTTCGAGCGCCGAGTTATAGACCCGGGTGATCGCGCGTTTGCGCAGATCGGGCTTGAAGATCTTGCCGACCGCGGTTTTCGGCAACTCGGGAAGGATTTCCAGATGCCTGGGCCGCGCCGCGCGTTCGCGGACATGTTCCTCGGCAAAGGCCAGCAGGGCCGCGTCGTCGACGGTGGCGCCTTCGACCAGTTCGACATAGGCGCAGGGGATTTCACCGGAATAGGCGTCGGGCTGGCCGATGGCGCCGGCAAAGGCCACGTCGGGGTGGCCGGCAAGCACCTCTTCGATCTCGGCCGGGTCGATATTGTGACCGCCACGGATGATCAGGTCCTTGGCCCGGCCGGTGATCCACAGGTAGCCGTCGGGATCGAGCCGGCCCAGATCGCCGGTGCGCAGATAGCTGCCGTCGTGGAACAGATCGCGGTTCTTTTCGGTCTCGGTATAGGTCGATCCGGCCAGGATGCCCGGGCTCGACACGCAGATTTCGCCGATTTCGTCCACCGGGCAGTCCTGCGGTCCGTCGGGGGTTTGGCGGATGATCCTGACGTCGGAATAGGGGAAGGGGATGCCGATCGAGCCGACCTTCTTTTCGCCGTCGGGCGGGTTGATCGAGACCAGGCAGGTGGCCTCGGTCAGGCCGTAACCTTCGCAGATGGTGACCCCGGCGGCCTTCTCGAACCGGCGATAAAGCTCGAGCGGCAGCGGGGCCGAGCCGCAGAAGGCGAGTTTCAGCGACGAGATGTCGGCGTCGACCGGTTTCTGCATCAGCGCCGCCATTGCCGTCGGCACCGTGATCATGAAGGTCACCTTGTAGCGTTCGAGCAGTTTCCAGAAATTGTCGAACACGCCGTCGCCGCGATAGCCCTGCGGCGTGGGAAACACGATATGCGCCCCCGATCCCAGCGACGCGCCCATGGATACGATGGCGGCGAAGACATGGAACATCGGCAAGGGGCAGATCTGGACGTCGGATTCCTCGAACAGCAGCGTCGCCCCCAGCCACGCGTTGTAGATGATGCCGGAATACCGGTGCTGCGCGATCTTGGGCATGCCGGTGGTGCCGCCGGTGTGGAACAGGGCGGCGACACGGTCGGTCCTGGAATCTTCAAATGTCAGGCTGGTGGGCTGGGCCGCGATCGACCGGCGGAAATCGCTGACCGCGGCGCCGTGGCTGGCCGGCGTCTTGGGCCGGATCAGCGGCACGATCAGCTTTTTGACGCCGGTCAGATAGCGCAGCAGATCGACCTCGATCACCTGCTTGACGTTGGGGGCCAGCGCCACGGCCGCGGCCGCCTTCTGGGCCACGTCGGTCTTTGGGAAGCTGCGCAGCGTGACCAGCACGCGGGCGCCGGTTTCGCGCAGAAGTGACGCGATCTGGTCGGCATCCAGCAGCGGGTTGATCGGGTTGACCTTGCCGGCGACCTGCCCGGCGAGAAAGCACAGCACCGCCTCGGTGCAATTGGGCAGCAGCACGGCCACCGCATCGTCTTCGCCGACCCCGAGCGAGCGAAACAGGTTGGCGGTTTGCGCAACTTCGGCCTGAAGCTGGCTCCAACTCAGGGTTTCGGCCTTGTCCTTTGGCCCCGAAAACATCTGGTAGGTCACGGCCGGCCGCGGCCCGAATTTTTCAGCCGTCTGGCTCAGCATGCCCCAGGTGGTCACGGGGACCGGCCGGTCGGTCCAGGGCATCCGGGACTGGATTTCGTTGCGATCTGCCATCGAGGCGTAGGTCATGAGCTCTCCCTGTCCGCCTTGGGCGGATCATCATTATTGGCGGGAACAGCGTCCCGGCCCAAGGTTCTGTCGAAAAATGATCCGGGGCAAGACGTTTCGCGGCCTATTCCGCCGCGACACCGTCCGTAAACTGCAGCCGGGCCAGCCGGGCATAAAGCCCGCCCTGCCCGACCAGGCTGTCGTGGGTGCCTTCGGCAACGATGCGGCCGGCGTCGAACACAAGGATACGGTCGGCGCGCTTTACCGTGGCCAGGCGGTGGGCGACGATCAGGGTCGTGCGGTCGCGGCTGATCCGGTCGACGGCCTGTTGAACCGCCAGTTCGCTTTCGGCGTCCAGTGCGCTAGTCGCCTCGTCCAGCAGCAGGACCGGCGCGTCGCGCAGGATGGCGCGGGCAATGGCGATGCGCTGTTTCTGGCCGCCCGACAGCATCACGCCGCGTTCGCCGACATAGGTGTCATAGCCGTCCGGCAGGGCACTGAGAAAGTCATGCGCGGCGGCGGCGCGGGCGGCCTCTTCCACCTCGGCATCGGTGGCGCCGGTGCGGCCGAAACGGATATTTTCCCGCGCCGAGGCGGCAAAGATGACCGGGTCTTGGGGAACCAGCGCCATGTGGCGCCGGAAATCCTGACGCTGCATCCGGTCGAGCGCGGTGCCGTCGAGAAACACCGTCCCGCTGTCGGGATCGTAGAACCGCAGCAGCAACTGGATGATCGTGGTCTTGCCGGCACCCGATGGCCCGACAAGAGCGACGGTTTCGCCGGGATTGACCTGAAAGCTGACACCGCTCAGCGCCGCGGCCTCGGGGCGCGCGGGATAGTGGAACACGACGTCCTCGAACCGAATCTCGCCCGCGACCCGGGCGGCGGTTGGTTGCGGGTTGGCCGGGTCGCGCACGGCGTCGTCGGCCTGCAACAGTTCCACCAGCCGCTCGGTGGCGCCGGCGGCGCGCTGCAATTCGCCCCAGATCTCGGACAGGGCGCCGACCGCGCCGGCGACCATCACCGCGTAGATGACGAATTGCACCAGTTCGCCGACGCTCATGATGTCGGCGCGGACGTCGTGAAGCCCGATCCACAGCACGCCGACGATGCCCGAGAAGATCAGGGTGATCACGATGATGGTCATCAGGGCGCGCACGGCGATGCGTGTCATGGCCGATACAAAGCTGCGCTCGGTCACACGGGCAAACTCGGCCCGGTTGGCCGCCTCGTGGGTATAGGCCTGCACGGTCTGAACCGACAACAGCGCTTCTGACGCGTTGCCCGACGAGGCGGCGATCCAGTCCTGGTTCTCGCGGCTCAGCCGGCGCAGGCGGCGCCCCAGCACCACGATCGGGACGATGATGGCCGGCACGATCAGCAGGACCAGCCCGGCCAGCTTGGGCGAGGTCACGAACAGCAGGACCAGCCCCCCGGCCAGCATCAGGACATTGCGCAGCGCCACCGAAACGCTGGAGCCGATCACGCTGAGGATCAGCGTCGTGTCGGTGGTGATGCGGCTAAGCACTTCGCCGGTCATGATCCGTTCGAAGAAGGCCGGGGACCGGCCGATGACCCGGTCGAACACCGCGATACGGATGTCGGCGACCACCCGCTCGCCCAGCCGGGTGACCAGATAATAGCGCAAGCCCGTTCCCAGCGCGAGCAGCACCGCAACCCCAAGGGCCGCCAGAAAATACCCGTCGAGAATGTCGGCTGCGGTCTGTTCGAACCCGTCGACCACGCGGCGCACTGCCAGCGGCAGCGCCAGACTGACGATGGCGGTCAGGACAAGGGCCAGCCCCGCCGCCGCGACCATGCCGCGATAGGGCCGCACGAAGGGCCACAGTTCACCCAGCGCGCCGACGCGTTTCGATTTCGCCCGGTCCTCGTCGACCGCAAAGCCTTGGTCAGCCATGTGCACCCCGTTTCGCCGTGCAGACATAGGTGCGCCCGCACGGCCCCGCAACCGCCACCGCTGCGCGCAGCGGCAAGAACCGATCACGTTTTGGCGGCTTGCCCGGTCGGGTTTTCAGGATTGCGAGGCTGGAGCGGGCGACGGGAATCGAACCCGTATCTCTTGCTTGGAAGGCAAGGGTCTTACCATTACACAACGCCCGCGTTGGTCAATGGTCCGTATTTGATGGGTGTTTGCTGGTCAAGACCGATGTTCCCTGCCTGCCGGGCCGGCGCGCTGGGCCCGCCCGCCCCGTCGCGGTGACACCTGAAAGTCCGCGCATCCCGGCGCCGGCAGGCGCTGGGGGCCCAGCGTTCGCCCCTGCAACAGCCGCGCGGTGGCTGGCCGCCTTGGCGAATTCACGCATGTCGGGCGCCCGGCTTCGGGCACCGGCCCGCCCCGGAGCCCGGCGCCTGCCAGCGGCAATCACCGAATGCACGTTCTGGCCTTTACAGTCAGCGGATGAGGGGAATTAACTGCCGCCATGTCGGCACGCAGGTCAGACTGCTTTGAGCCCACAAAAAAAGAGATCGTGTCATGAACAGACTTGGCTGGATGATCGGCGCCGTCCTTGTCGCCGGTGTTGCCGCGTTCGCCTGGCAGGCAACGCGACCGACCGCGCCGGCTGCCGGGGCGATGGTTCACCCCGACCTGGCATCGCTGGACCGCCTGGCGCCGGGCGCGGCCATCGTGCAGGTCACGCTTCCGGCGCAATTGTCGCCCGAGGCCCTGATCGGCAAACGTGGCTTTGATGCCATTTGTGCCGCCTGCCACGGCGCCAACGGGGCCGGGCAGAACGGTGTCGGACCGCCTTTGATTCATCGGACCTACGAGCCCAGCCATCACGGCGACATGTCGTTTTATCTGGCCACCAAAAACGGCGTGCGTTCGCATCACTGGCCCTTCGGCAACATGCCTCCTGTTCAGGGCCTGACCCGGGCCGACGTGCAGTTGATCGTCGAATATGTGCGGGAATTGCAGCGGGCGAACGAGATCTACTGACGGCGCGGCCAAGGCTTGACAGCCGGCGTCCCCTGACCACCGCGATGGCACGCTGTGCGCAGCCACGCCTCGGCCCGCCATGCCCGCACGACCGGGACCGATCCGAAAATCCTTGATGCCGCGGCAGAGGTCGGCTTATCCCGGGTCGACAGCATCGGCAGCGGCGGAGCGGGCTCGTGGACAGCGTGAAATTCACCCGGATGAAAGACGGCGACCGCGAAGACTATGTCTTCCTTGAACATCTGGAAAAGGACTATTGCGCCGGCACCGCCGACCGGCTGCTGGATGCGATGCAGTCGCTGGACAAAAGCTTGTCGGGCTATCAGGTGACGCGGCTGGGGCATTCGCTGCAATCGGCCACGCGGGCATGGCGCGACGGCGCCGACATCGACTGGGTTGTCGGCGCGCTCTTGCATGACATCGGCGACATCTATGCACCCATGAACCACGACGAATATGCCGCCGCGATCGTCAGGCCGTTCCTGCGCGAACAGGTCGCGTGGTGCGTGCAGACCCACGGCGATTTCCAGCTGGTGTATTTCGCGCGCCATGTCGGGGCCAATCCCGACAAGCGCGACGCCTATCGCGGGCACGCCTATTTCGACGACTGTGCCGCGTTTTGCGAACGCTGGGACCAATCCAGTTTCGACCCCGCCTATCCCGGTTTGCCGCTGGACTTCTTTGCCGGCATGGTGCGCGAGGTGTTCGACCGCGCGCCCTATGATCCCGCCGTGATCCGCCCGGGTGTTCGCGTTGCCCTGACCGACAGCGAGACGGCGCGCCAGCGCGGGGGCTGAACGCGCCGAGCGGTGGACGCGCCTCATCACCCACGAGATCCGGGAAGGCCGCCTTAGATGACCGAGAGGCACTGGCACGCGCCTGCGCAGGGCCGCGGTGCGGCGATGCAACGCTCACTCGATGCGCTTTATCTGGCGATCCCGCCCGCGACCGCCGGTTCGCGA
>CAYYMJ010000003.1:7702-23516 GCA_964472855.1 uncultured Rhodobacterales bacterium
CGGCGCGTCCGCGCCGCTATTCGCGCCTGCCTCTGGCGGGCGTCACTGCGGGGCCAGCGGGGGGGGGGCGCAAGTTTTGCGGAGTTTCCCTCGACCGGCCAGCAATGTGCCAAACCGCAGCGGCGGCGCGTCCGCGCCTGCCTCTGGCCTGCCCAGAGGCCCTACCCGCCTGCCAGTCTGCGCATGACGAAAACCTCGGCACCGTCGGGCAGGGTTCTGGACCAGTCGTCGCGATAGACGGTGCCGTCGATCACGACGGCCACGCCTTCGTCAAACGGCTCTTGCAGCCCCGGATGGGCCTCGACCAGCTTGCGCAAAAGCTCGCGGATGTCCCTGGCCTCGACCTGCACCCGCGGCTGGTTGCCGGCCAGCGGGATCAGCGCCCCCCAAAGCCCGACCTCGACCATCAGCCCTTCTGGTCGAGCGCCGCCAGTATCCGTGGCGGCGACATCGGGATATGCGCCAAGCGCACACCCGCCGCGTTCGACACCGCGTTCGCGACAGCCGCCAGCGGCGGCACGATCGAGGTTTCGCCAACCCCGCGCACGCCATAGGGGTGGTTGGGGTTCGGGATCTCGAGGATCTGGGTGTCGATCATCGGCAGGTCCGAACAGACCGGGACACGATAGTCCAGAAAGCCCGGGTTCTGCAAACGACCGTCGGCGCCATAGATATACTCTTCGTTCAGCGCCCAGCCGATGCCCTGCGCCGCGCCGCCCTGATACTGGCCCTCGACATAGTCGGGATGCACCGCCTTGCCGGCGTCCTGGATCACCGTATAGCGCACGACCCGCGTGGCCCCGGTTTCGGGGTCGACCTCGACATCGCAGATATGGGTGGCAAAGGACACGCCGGCGCCATCGGCCACCAGTTCGCTGTGCCCGGCGATGGGCCCGCCGGTGTTGCCCGATTTGGCCGCGATGTCCTTGATCGACAGCGACTGGTTGCCCTGGCCCGGGGTCCGCGCCCTGGCGTGGCCGTCTTCCCAGACCACATCCTCGACCGGGATGCCCCAGGTCATCGCCGCCCGCTCGCGCATCACCCGGATCGCGTTGCGCGCGGCCGAGATCGTGGCCATCGACGACGAAAACGTGCCGCGGCTGCCGTCGGTCATGTCGTTATAGCCCAGCGTCGCGGTATCGGCGACAACCGCCTTGACCCGATCATAGGCGATGCCCAGTTCTTCCGCCGCCACCAGCGACAGCGAGGCCCGCGCACCGCCGACATCGACCGTGCCCACCGCCAGCGTCACCGTGCCGTCGGCATTGACGTTCAGGTCGGTGCAGGTCTGGCCGCCGAAGTTGAACCAGAAGCCACAGGCCATGCCGCGGCCCTGGTTTTCGCCCAACGGCGCCTGCATGTGCGCATGGGCCTGCGCGGCCTCCAACGTCGGGCCGATGCCGATGGGGCCATAGACCGGGCCGTAGGACGACCTTGTGCCCTCGCTGGCGGCGTTGCGGATGCGAAATTCGACCGGGTCCATGCCCAGCCTGGTCGCCAGTTCGTCGACAGCGCTTTCCACCGCAAAGGCCGCCATCGGCGCCGAAGGCGCGCGATAGGCTGCCGACTTGGGCCGGTTCACCAGCACCTCCAGCCCGACGGTGCGGACGTTTTCAAGGTCGTAACAGGCGAAAGACGTCATCGCCCCCGTTTCGGCCCAAGCGTCGGCCCACGGCCCGCTGGAATAGCGCAGGGTCGCGTCGGCGGCGGTGATGCGCCCGTCGCGGGTTGCGCCGATGCGCACATCGATGCTGGTGGCGCTGGTCGGGCCCGAGGCGCGGAACACCTCGTCGCGCGACATCACCAGCTTGACCGGCCGCCCCGCCTTGCGCGACAGCGCCAGCGCCACGGGCTCGGCCCAGACATGGGTTTTCCCGCCGAAACCGCCCCCGATTTCCGACGAGGTCACGCGCAGCTTGGACACATCCATGCCCAGAAGGTCGGCGCAGGTCTGGCGGAACACGAAATGCCCCTGCGTGCAGACCCAAAGCTCGGCCGTGCCGTCAGGATTGACCGAGGCCACGCAGGCGTGCGGCTCGATATAGCCCTGGTGCGTCTGCTCGGTCTTGTAGGTGCGCTCGACCACGACTTCGGCCGCGGCAAAGCCGGCCGCGACATCGCCATGGCCAAACTCGGACCGGGCCGCCACGTTCGACGATGTCTCGGGCCGGGGGTCGACCCCACGGGTAAAGACGTTGTCATGCAACAGCGGCGCGTCGGCGGCCATGGCCGCATCGACATCGACGACATGGGGCAACACGTCATAGGTGACATCGATCAGCTTCAGCGCCGCGCGCGCGGTTCTGGCGTCGATGGCCGCCACCGCGGCGACGGCGTGGCCGTCATAGAACACCTTGTCGCGAGCCATGCAGTTCGACAGGATCGCGAAGGCAGACCGTTTGCCGCCGGTCAGGTCGGGCATATCCGCCGCCGTGACCACCGCCTTGACGCCTTTCAGCGCCTCGGCCCGGCTGGTGTCGATCGACGTGATCCGCGCATGGGCATGGGGGCTGCGCAACACCCGCGCCACCAGTTGCCCCGGCATGTTGAAATCGGCCCCATAGCGGGCGCGCCCGGTGACCTTGTCGATCCCGTCGGGCCGCTTGGGCCGCGTGCCGACCGCGTTGAATTTCCTGTCCTGATAGCTTGGGTCGAATCCCATGGCTCAAGCCTCCCGCATTTCGCGTGCGGCGTCCTGAACGGCGCGCACGATCTTGTCATAGCCGGTGCAGCGGCAAAGGTTTCCGGCCAGCCAGAAACGAATTTCTTCTTCGCTTGGGTCGGGATTGGTTTCCAGCAGCGCCTTGGACGCCACCAGAAAGCCCGGCGTGCACACCCCGCACTGCAGGGCCGCATGTTCGATGAACTTGGTCTGCAGCGGATGCAGCGCCGCCCCGTCGGCCATGCCCTCGATGGTTTCGATGCTGCGACCCTCGGCCTCGGCCCCCAGCACCAGGCACGAGCAGACAACGCGGCCGTCGACGATGGTGCTGCAGGCGCCGCAGTCGCCGGTGCCGCAGCCTTCCTTGGACCCGGTCATGCCCAGCCGGTCGCGCAGAACGTCCAGCAGGGTTTCGTCGGAATTGCACAGGAATTCGACGTCGTCGCCGTTGATGGTGGTTGAAACAGCTATGGCAGACATCATTTCCCTCCTGCGCGGTCATAGGCGATGCGCGCCGCCCGGCGCGCCAGCACGCCGGCAACCTGTTTTCTGAATGCGACCGTGCCGCGTTTGTCGTCGATAGGGTTGCAGGCGGCGGCGCAGGCCGTGTCGAGCGCCGACAGCGCCGCATCGTCCAGCCGGGTGCCCGTGATCGCGGCCGCGGCCGCGTCGACCAGCAGAACCGTCGGCGCCACGGCGCCCAAGCTCACCCGGGCCGAGGTGATCGTGCCCTGGGCATCCAGCGTCAGGTTCACCCCGGCGCCAACCACGGCGATGTCCATCTCGGTGCGCGGGATGAAACGCAGATAGGCGTCGCCCCCGTGGTCGCCCCGCGCCGGCAGTGTGATGGCGGTGACAATCTCGGCCGGTGCGAGCGTGGTCTTGCCCGGCCCGGCGGGCATATCCGCGACATCGACATTGCGGGTGCCGTCAGGGCCGGTCACCACCGCCACGGCACCGGCGGCGACCAGCGCCGGCACGCTGTCGGCTGCGGGCGAGGCGTTGCACAGATTGCCGGCCACGGTGCAGCGGCTCTGGATCTGGGTCGACCCGATCAGGTTCGCGGCCTCGACCACACCGGGCCAGGCCGCGGTCAGCGCCGCGTTTTCGCCCATGGCGGCGCAGGGCACCGCCGCGCCGATGGTAAATTGTCCGCCGCTTTCGCTGATACTGTCCATGCCGTCGATGGACTTGATGTCCACGGCAAGATCGGCATCGAAATCGTCGCTTTTCATTCTGACCAACAGGTCGGTTCCACCTGCCAGCACGAAGGCCTTTTCGCCGCCCTCGGCCAACATTTTCACTGCCTCAGCCAGTGATTGGGGCCGTACATAGTCCACTGACCGCATCCTCCCTGCTATCTGATTGTTGTCGCCGCTCTGGCGCCTGCGGTCGAGATTGATCAAATGCGCCGCGACCGGCAAGCGAATACCGCCGGCTGGCCGAACTTACCGCGCGAAATTCGCCGCCGCGCGCGCCCCGCCCCGCGTTCACAGACCGGAAATGCTGCCGTCCTGGTCATGGACGATCCCCTCGGCCTCGATCTCGACCACCAGGCCCGGTTGCGACAGGCCGGCGGTCACGGCGGTCATCGCCGGTTCGATCCCCGCGAAGACCTCGCCATGGGCGCGGGCAAAACCGCCGGCATGTTCCATCCCCGAAAAAAAGCCGCGTGTCATGGTGACATGGCGCATATCGGCGCCGACGGCCTTCAGCGCGGTCTCGATGCGTGCAAGAATGAACAGGGTCTGGGCATAGGCATCGCCGGGCGCGTGCAGCTTGCCCGAAGGTTCGATCGCCGTGGTGCCCGCCACCCAGAAGAACGGGCCCACCCGGCGCGCGCGGCAATAGCTGGCCACCTCTTCGAACCGCCCGCCGCCCTTGTGGCGCAGGTTGGTCATGCCAGGCCCAGCCTGCCGCGAATGGCCTCGGCCGCGGCGGCCAGCATCGCGGTTTCGGCCGCGGTCAGGCGCAGCTCTTGCACCGACACCAGCCCCTGCCGGCCCAGATGCGCCGGCACACCCAGAACCACGTCGCTGACGCCGAATTCCCCCTTCAGCATCACCGACACCGGCACCGGCCCGGTGCGGGCGCCGCGAATGTGGTCAAGAAGCTCAACCGTCGCATGGGCCGGCGCGATGGTGGCCGAGCCCGATTTCTTCAGCGCCACCACCTGCCCGCCGCCGGTAACGGCATCGCGGACGCAGGCGTCGATCTGGTCGGCGCCGAGAAACCGTTCCAGCGCCCGCCCCTTGATCCGCGCCAGCGAGGTGATGGGCGCCATCTCGTCGCCGTGGCTGCCCAGGGCGATCGCGGTGACATCGGCGGGCGACACCCCGGCGGCCATGGCCAGCGCATTGCGAAAGCGTGCCGAATCCAGCGTGCCGGCCATGCCCAGCACCCGTTCGCGGGCAAATCCGGTGGCGCGCAGCATTTCGACCGTCATCTCGTCCAGCGGGTTGGTCACAACGATGACGATGGCGCCGGGCGCCAGCGTGCGGATGGCGTCGGCGCTGGCATGGATGACGCGGCGGTTCACGCCGATCAGGTCGGCCCGGGTCATCCCCGGGGTGCGGGCCCGCCCGGCGGTAACCACCACCACGTCGGCGCCGGCCACCATGTCCAGCGTCTCGCCGCCCGAACAGCGCGCACGGGCACCGGTGATGCCGCTGGCGTGGTTCAGGTCCAGCGCCGCCGCCGCCGCGACGCCCGGCGCGATGTCGATCAGCGCGATTTCGTCGGCCATGTCGGCCATCGCCGCCAGATGCGCGATATTGGCACCCACACCGCCGGCCCCGACCAGCGCCAGGCGCGAAAACCGACCCGCGCGCGGCATCGCACCCGGCCGGGGGGCGCGCCACTTGGGCGACCGGCGGTGCAGCGCGCGGCGCATGGCCGTCACCCCGTCAGCGCGGGCCACGGCGGGTTTTTCAACCGGTCCGTCAACCAGCGTGATGCCCAGCCGCGCGGCGGTTTCGCGGGCCAGCGCGGTGACAATGTCGCCGGGCAACAGCTCGAACGTGATGCGGCCGCGCTGGCGCGCGTCCTCGATCAGCTCGCTGCCTATGACCCGGCCCGTGGCCATCAGCCGGCCTGCCCGTCGACGGCCTCGACCGCCGCCGATGCCGCGGCCACCGCCGTTTGCACCGAGTTTTCCGAGCCCGAGATGAACAGCCGCCCGAACCGGCCCACGGCCCGAACCTCGACGATGTCGATTTCGGCGGATTTCTCGGCCTCGTTGGCCGCGATCGAGATATAGGCCGCTGGCGCGCATTCGATGATGCCCAGCGTCTGCCCCGGCACCACCAGCGACCCCTTGCGCCATTTGTTCAGCAGTTGCGCCTGATAGGGCTCGACGCTGGTGATGATCTGGGTCGACGCCACCGAGGGCTTGACCCGGTCGTTGATCGAGGCGCCAAGCTCGTCGAGGATGGCGTCGCGGGCGGCGCTGACCTCGGCGTTCGAGGGCGAGCGCAGGATGAAAAAGCCGAACTCGCGCTCGACCAGCTGGGTCGAGGCCTCGACCGACGACGCCTTCAGCGCCCGGTCGATCAGGCGGAACACGCCGTTGCCCGGGGCGAATTCGCCGATCAGAACCGTGTCGCCCGACAACGGAACCGACCCCTGCACCGTGGCGCCGTTGTAGGCCGCGAATTTCGGCTGGAGATTGTTGATCTGCATCAGGGCGCGGATCGTCACGTCGCTCATGTTGTTCTACCTTTTCTGCCGCGCCGGGGCGGCGGCTTCAGTCGCCGTATTCGTCGTAGACGTCGCGCCACGGCCGGTTTGCATAGGCCACGCGCTTGATGTTGATCAGATGCAGCGCGGTCACGTTGTCCGAGGTGATCGAGCCCGACCAGGTGCCGGTGCCCAGCATGAACGAGGGTTCGAGATCGGTCGCAAAGCCGGCACCACCATGGATGGCCGGCACGTTGACCAGCACGCGGCCGGTGGGCACGGTGGCAAATTTCGCCACGATCTGCGGGTCGTGGCTGTGCACGACCGACGAATGACCCCAGCCTTCGAACCGGGCGATGGCATGCGCCAGCTCGATCCCGTGGTCGCTGTTGTTGGCCTCGTAAAAGGCCAGCACCGGGTTCAGCTTTTCCGCCGACAACGGGCGCTGCCAGCCGATCTCGGATTCTTCGCTGACCAGACATTTTGTGCGCGGCGGAATGGAAAACCCGGCCAGTTCCGCCAGCCGCTGCGGCGACTGCCCCACCCGTTCGGGGTTCATGGCGCGGCGCCCGAGGAAAATCACCCCGGCCAGCCGGTCAGCCTCGGCCGGGGTGCAGAAATAACAGCCCGCCAGCTTCAGCGCCGCCCGCATCTCGCGCGCGATCTCGGGGTCGGCGATCACGGCCTGTTCCGACACGCAGGCGGTGCCATAGTCGAAGCTTTTCGAGGCGACGATCATCTCGGCCACTTCGCCAAGATCCCGCGCCATCGACTTGTGCACATAGCAGGGCACGTTGCCCGCCCCCACCGCCAGCGTCGGCTTGCCGCTGGAATAGGCGGCCTTGACCATGCCCGGCCCGCCGGTGGCCATGATGACCGAGGTGCGGCGGTGCTTCATCAGCTCGGCCGTGCCCTGAATGGTCACATGATCGAGGCACTGGATCAAACCCTTGGGCGCGCCCATCTGCTGGGCCACGCCCGCCATGATGCGCACGACCTCGTTGCCGCATTTCACGCCGCGCGGGTGCGGCGCACAGACAATGGCGTTGCCGGCCTTGACGGCGCTCAGCACCTTGAAGATCACGGTCGAGGTCGGGTTGGTCACCGGGATCAGCGCCGCGACCACGCCCATGGGTTCGCCAAAGGCGGCGACCTTTGTGGCATCGTCGCGCCACAGCATGCCCAGCGTGGTGACGTCGCGCAGCCAGTCGGCCACGCCGCGCGCATTCATCAGATCCTTCATGCGCTTGTGGTCGGCATTGCCGTATCCGGTTTCCTCGGCCGCCATGCGGCCCAGCCGGCCGCATTCGGGTATGACGGCGGCCGACATGGCCTCGACAATGGCGTCGACATGGGCCGGGTCGGTGCCCAGAAACTGGCGGTAGGCCTCGAAGGCGGTGTCGGCACAGCGCCGCGCGGCGGCGATCGACTTCAGGTCGTCATCCATCATCGGCCTCCGGTGGCGACCCGGTCCATGGCCCGGCGCGCGGTTTCAATGTCGTCGGCGGTGATGCCGATGGTGTCCAGCCGGCGCCCGGCGGCGGCGACATCGGCCCCCAGAACGGTTGCGGCAAGTTCGATCATGGCGGTGGTGGCGGGCAGGTCGCGGCCCAGCAGCCGTGCCGCCGACACCAGAGGCACGAGCGAGCCGATCACGCCGTCGCGGATGATCTGGCGCGCGACATCACGGCCCGGCACGCGGCGCGCCCCGGCGCCGCGCAGCGCGCCCGCGTGGGCGGCGATCCAGGTGGCATCGTCCGGCAGGTCGCGCAACCCATAGCCGCGCGCCACCGCACGGCGCTCATCCGCAAGCCGCGCGATCACGGCGCGATGCGCGTCGCCGATCAGGGCGGCAAAGGTCTGGTTCCCGGGCAGCGGCTGGCCACCCATGGGAATGTCGACCGCGCCGCCCGGCATGGCCGGGCCGGCCAGCAACAGCGCCGGCAGTTCGACCAGCGCCGAGCCATCGGCAAACCCCGAGGCCAGCACGGAATCGCACGGGGCAAGGTTGGGCAGAAAGCGTGACACCGCCGCCAACTGCGCCGCGCGCCCACTGGGCAGGGTCGCCGCCGCCACGGGCCCGGCCTCGGACAGTGACAGCTGCGATCCGCTGGCGTCGATCCAGTAGGGCAGGCCCTGTGCTTCAATCAGCGTGATATCGGCGGTGCTTCCGCCGATCCGCAGGAACCAGGCCGCTTCCAGCGCGCCAAGGCTGCGCCCGGGCGCCAGCACCAGAATTTGCCCGTCCCGCAGGTGCGAGGCCAGAACCATGGCATAGGTGCGCTGCTTGTGCACCGGCCCGGTCAGAAAGATGGCTTGCGCGCCGGCCACTGCGCTGTCCAGTTCGGCCGTGGTGCGGATCGCGGGAACGCCGTCGCGGTCAACCTGATAGGTGCCGACCGGACCCGCATCGCGCAGGCCGATGCCGCTGGAGGCACGCAGCGCCGCAAGCTCGGCCCCATAGGCGGAAAACAGCGTGACCTCGGCGCCCTCCGACAGGCACAGCGCCGCGATCAGGCAGGCATCGTCGCCGCCGCCCAGAACCGCCACCCGGTCGATAACGATCTTGCCCGGCGCCTGGGACGCGCGACTGCCGCGCGCCGCCGCTTCGGCGAAATCCTCGAACCCGCTCATCAGGGCACCCTTTCAGATCAGGCGGCCGAACCCGACCCAAGCCCGTCAAGAATGGCCTCGAGGTCTTCGTGCGGCCGGGCGATGACATGCACCGATACCACTTCGCCAACCTTGTGCGCGGCAGCAGCCCCGGCATCGGTGGCGGCCTTTACGGCGCCCACCTCGCCCCGGACCAGCGTGGTGACCAGCCCGCCACCAGCCTTGGTCTGGCCCATGATGCGCACGCTGGCCGCCTTGGCCATGGCGTCCGCCGCTTCGATCGAGGCAACAAGGCCCCGCGTTTCAATCAGGCCCAGGGCCGTCTGGCCGGCAGGAGGTTTCGCCATGTCTTTTCTCCGTTGGTAAAGCCGCTCAGCGTGAGACGGCAATCTGTTCGACGACGGCGACGATCGCCGCATCGATGGGAAGCGAGGCCGCAGCGGCCGGCAGGCGCGCGGCCGATCCGCGCACGATCAGAACGGTGTCACCCACGCCGGCGCCGACCGTGTCGATGGCAACGACCGACGGTTCGACCGTCGCGCCGGCGGCGTCGACCACGTCGGCCAGCAACAGCTTGCCGCCCACAAGTTGCGGGTCTTTCGCGGTTGCCGTGACCGTGCCGATGACCTTGCCCAGGTTCATCAGAAGTTGCCCAGATACCGGTCGATCTCGACCTGGGTGACCTGCTCGGCCATGAAGCCCAGCTCGCGCTCGGATTGCTGCAGCATGATCTCGTACTGGTGGTCGCCGATCACGCCCTTCAGCCAGTCGCTGGCGCGGGCCTGCTCGATGGCGTCGGCCAGCCCGGTGGGGATTGGCGCGGCGTCTTCGGCCTCGTAGGCGTTGCCGGTGGTCATGGCGCCGGGTTCGATTTCCTGCTCGATCCCGTCCAGACCGGCGGCAATGTCGCAGGCCATCAACAGATAGGGGTTGGCATCGGCGCCGGCATCACGTTTTTCCACCCGGGTCGCGCTTTCGCGGCCCTGGATGATGCGCAGGCCGACGGTGCGGTTGTCGATGCCCCACGCGGTGTTGATCGGGCAGAAGGTATAGGGCTGGCGGCGGCGAAAGCCGTTTTCGGTCGGACTGCCGAAGATCGCCGCTTCCGCCATGCGTTTCTGCAAGCCGCCCACGAAATGCCGCCCCACCCGAGACAGCGCACCACCGTCGGCAAAGATGTTGCGGCCGTCCTTCCACGCCGAATAATGGCAGTGAAAGCCGTTGCCGGACTCATCGAAGAACGGCTTGGCCATGAAGGTGGCCAGATAGCCATGAGCATGGGCCAACTGCTTGACCAGACTGCGGAACATCACCACGTTGTCGGCGCTTTGCAGCGCTTCGCCATAGCGGATATTCACCTCGACCTGACCGGCGGCATATTCCGGGTTCGATTGCTCGATCGGAATGCCGGCTTGGTTGATCTGGCGGCGGATCGGGCCCAGCACATGTTCAAGCTCGGCCGCGCGGTCCAACCCGTAGACGCCGATGCCGCTGTCCTTGGGTTTCTTGGTTTCCGGGTCCAGAAGGTAGAATTCCAGCTCGGCACCGACGCTGACCTCGATCCCCATCGCGGCGGCCCGTTCGACCTGGCGCATCATGGCCTGACGCGGGTCGATGGGCACGGGCTTGTGGTCCATACCCTCGGCCCGGCCCATGCACATGGCCACCCCCGGCTCCCACGGCAGAGCGACGGGCTTTGACATCGGGAACATGTGGAAATCGGGGTAGCCATTGTCGAAATTGACGTAAGGCGTGTCCCAGACATCGCAGGTCATGTCGATGGCGAACAAGGCCACCGACAGCGCATTGCCCGAATTGCAGATATGCTCCCAATGGCTGGCCGGAATCCGCTTGCCGCGCATGATGCCGTTGGCGTCGCCCATGCCCATGACGACGGTATGCGTTCCCTCTGGAAGCGAAAAATCTGAATTCGCCAAGCTGGTCTCCCTGATGTCTGTCGGCGCTTGTCAACGCGCTGTATTCTGTATACAGTATTCATAAATACAGTTGCTGGCAAGAGGTTTTCGGGGCATGCCGTCCAGTTCGATGATCGTCGTTGGCGGCGGAATTGCCGGGTCGATGACGGCGCTCAGCCTGCAGCGAAGCGGGGTGCAGGTGCGCCTGATCGACCGCTGGGAACCGGGCCACGCCCGCGCCGCGTCCACCGACTATAGCCGCGTGATCCGTGCCATATCGGGCCGTGACGAGTTTTATACCCGCTGGGCCCGCGAAAGCCGGCTGCGCTGGCTGGAACTGCAGGCCGAGTGCGGCAACAAGCTGATGTATGAATGCGGTGCGCTGATCCTTGCCACCGCCGGCCATTGCGACTGGGAAGACGCCACCTCGGACACCTTCGACCGGGTTGGCGTGCCCTATTACCGCCTTTCGCAGGCGGACGTGGCCACACGCTTCCCGCAATTCGAGACCGCCGACATCTCGTATGCCCTGTTCGAGCCCGAGGCCGGCATGCTGATGGCGCACCGCTGCGTGCTGAGCACCATCGACCTGTTCCGGCAATCCGGCGGCATCGTCCAGCGTGGCCGCGTGACCACCGACGCCCGCGAACGGCTGCTGCTGGACGGCCAGCGGCTGGAAGCCGACGCCATCGTCGTGTGCACCGGGGCGTGGATGGGCGACATGTTCCCGCGCACCGTCAAGCCAATCACCAAGGTCGTTGGGGTCAACGTGCTGTATACCTCGACACCCGACGGGTCGGACGCCTTCGACATGGCGCGCATGCCCTGCTGGATCGACCACGGACAAGGGTCTTTCGGGATCCCCTCAGGCGAAGGCTCGGGCGTGAAGGCGGCGGTGGTGATCCCCGACCAGATCGATCTGGACAATGACGAACGCCTGATCCGCCGCCACATGCTGAGCCGGACCCAAAGCTATATCCGCCACCGCCTGCCGGGGCTGAAAGGGCAGAAGGTCGTCGACAGCAAGTTCAACCAGATCATCCTGACGCCCGACACGCATTTCATCCTCGACTGGCACCCCGAGCATGACAATGTGCTGCTGGCCGGGGGCTGTTCGGGCCACCTGTTCAAACACGCGCCGGTGTTCGGCGACTTTGCCGCCGGTGTCGCGCGCCGCGACTGGGGCACCGCCGACCGCTTCAAACTGGCCGGACGCAAGAAGCTGAGCCCGAAGGAAAGCCCCAGCGGGCGTTAGCGCGCGATCAGCGGCGCCAACCACGCGGCGCCTGCGTCAGTCGGTCTTGGCCATCTGGCGATAAGTGACCGCGTTCGGACAATCCTCGGCCGCAAAACCGCCATGCCCGGCAAGGAATTTCTCGCAGCGCCCGGCATCGCGGCATTGGGCGCAGACCAGCGAGACATCCAATTCTTGCCAGCGGTCGGCGCCCAGGTCACCCGTGGCAAGACCAAACTGCGACGCCATCGCCTCCATTTGCGCCCGGGTTTCACGCCGGGCGTTTTGCAGGATGGAAAACTCTGACCGGGTCAGCCCCATGTCCATCAGGTCCAGCGCCGTCGGCCGTTCGCGCCGGGTAAAGCGGCGGGTGATGGTCTGGATGTGCGAGCGAAGTGTCATCGGTGCGGCCCCTTTTGTCTGGATACTGGATCCAGAATACCCGGCCGGAGCCGACCGCGCCTTGATCTTGGTCAAGTTTCGCCCCGCACGTGGCGGCAGAAGAAATCGGCGGCCTCGCGCGCCATCAGCGACTTGCTGACCGACACCCCCTCTTGCGAGGCCAGCGCCGCCGCCACCTCGTCGCTGTCAAGCTCGTCGGCCAGGATACCCCACAACTCTTCCAGCCGTTCACGGCTGTATTCGGGGTGAAACTGCACCGACATGGCCGGGAAATCGTAAACAAGCGCGCCAACCGGGCAATAGGCCGCCCGCCCGGCGACCGTTGCGCCCGGCGGCACCCGTGTCACCTGATCCCCGTGCCAGACCTGAGTGTCGAACGCGGCGCCGCCCATCTCGTAACGCCGCACGCCGATCTGGTTGCCGCACGCCGCCTTTTCGGCCTTGCCGCCAAATTCGTCAGCCATCAACTGGTGGCCAAAACAGATGCCGAACATCGGCTTGCCCGCTGCCCGTGCCGCCCGCAGAAAGGCCCGCGTTGGCGCCATCCAGGCCGGCGCATCATAAACCCCAAGCTCGGATCCGCTTAACAGATAGCCGTCGAAATCCCCGGGCGACGGCAGCGCCGCGCCATAGGCCACGGGCACAACGACAAGCTGCGCCGCAGGCATGGCCGGCGCCAGCCAGTCGATCAGGGTCTCGCCCACCGTCGGTACATCGGCAAAGGCGTCGCCGGTCTGCCGCGTGAAATCCAGCACCGCAATCTTCATCACGCCCTCTCCCCGGTCCTCAGGTCACGAACATCCGCGCACCATCGTCAAAGCCCCCGGCCTGAGGGGGCGGATATCGAATAGGGGCGCCAGGTCAAGCGCCGACCGGGCCATCCCCTGCCCAACCGCCGGCGCCAGCGTCAGGCCATGCCCATCATCTTGGCGAAAATATCCCGGGGTGAATGCGCGGGAACCGCGCAGAGGGGCAGCGCCCCTACAGGTTTTCTGCGAAATACTGGCCCGATTTTTCGCAGAAAAATCGCCCGGAAACGCCACCGACATGCAAGGCTCTTCACGCCCGGCAGGCCAGCACGATCAAAGACCGCACCCCTTCCGCGCCCAGGGCGGCCAAGCCGGAAGGCCAACGACGCGCCCATGACGCCGGCGCCATCGAAGGCGACATCCACCCGGTCGGAAACTGCGCGCGCGCCGGTTACCAATCGAAGGCCCGGTCGATCCCCGCCATCTTGACCCCGGTGAAGGCCGACGCCTCGAAGGACAGGGCGCGCAGGTCTTCGGTTTCGAGATTGTGGACCGACGACTTGCCACAGGCCTTGGCCAGCGCCGTGATCTCCATTGTCATGGCTGTCAGATAGCGCGCGATGCGTTCGGCCCCGGCATGGGGGTTCATCCGCGCTTCAAGCCGCGGGTCCTGTGTGGCCACGCCCACCGGGCACAACCCGGTGTGGCAATGGTGGCAGGCCCCGGGCGAGGTGCCAAGCGCGGCGTAGTCTTCGCCATAGCGCGGCGAATTGCAGCCCAGCGCGATCATCGCGGCATTGCCGATCATCACCGCGTCGGCGCCCAGGGCCAGGCATTTCGCGGCATCCACGCCCGACCGGATACCCCCGGCCGCGACCAGGCTGACCTTGCCGGTCATGCCGCATTCGTCCAGCGATTCGCGTGCGGCGCGAATGGCGCTCATCGTCGGAATGCCGGTGTGGTTCAACAGCATCTCGGGCGAGGCGCCGGTGCCGCCTTCGGCCCCGTCGACCACGACGACATCGGCCCCGGCCTTGGCGGCCACCGCCACGTCGAAACGCGGCCGCGTGGCGCCCATCTTGATGAAGATCGGCACCTGAAAATTGGTCGCGATGCGCAACTCTTCGATCTTCACGGCCAGGTCGTCGGCGCCCAGAAAATCGGGGTGCCGGATGGTCGACCGCTGGTCCACGCCCTCGGGCAGCGTGCGCATCTTCGACACGCGCGGCGACACCTTCATCCCCAAAAGCAGCCCGCCGGTGCCCGGCTTGGCCCCCTGCCCCACCACGATTTCCAGCGCATCGGCGCGCCGCAGATGGTCAAGATCGACGCCATAGCGTGCCGGCGACATCTGGTACAGCAGCCGTTGCGAGGCCGCACGCTCTTCCTCCAGCATCCCGCCTTCGCCGGTGCAGGTCATCGTGCCCACCTTCGAGGCCCCATGCCCCAGCGACGCCTTGGCGCTGGCTGACAGGGCGCCGAAGGACATCGACGCGATATAGATCGGAATCTTCAGCTCCAGCGGACGCTCGACAATGCCCCGGCCGCCGCCCAGAACCGTCGTCGTGTCGCAACTTTCGCGATACCCCTCAAGCGGCAGGCGCGTCATCGTTGCCGGCACGAATGTCAGGTCGTCGAACGTCGGCATCTGCTTGTTGAAGGTGTTATAGCCGCGCACCTGATATCGGCCCAGTTGCGCCAGCGCGTGCACCTCGGAAATGGCTTCCGGCGTCCAGCGCGTCGACCCGCCGACATCATAGGACGACGGCACCCCGGCGGGACGGCCCTCGATCGCGCCCTCGTCGCGAAAGCGGATCTCGTCTTCTGGCGGCAATGTGAACGGATATTCGTAGGGTTTCGTCAGATCATGAGCCATGCGGTTGCATCCCTCGATTCAAAATACCAAAGGCGCTGGCCCGATATCATCCGCCGCCAGTTGCGCGAACTGTCGACCAGCCCAAGCGGTTCAAGAATGGCGTCAACCTCGGCCACCTGTTCGGCTGTCGGTTCCAGCAATTGCACGTCGACGCCCACGCTGTCGACGTCGCCGGCAACCCAGACCTCGCCCTGCCAAAGGGCATCGGCACAGCTGTCGCCCGCGCCGCCCAGGGCGATGATCTTGCCCGAATGGGCCATGAAGCCCGACTGATAGCCGATCTTGCCCTCGACGATGATGTTGCCGCCCTTCATCGCGGCGCCGACCCGCGGGCCGGCATCGCCCTTGACATGGATGGTGCCGCCGATCATCGCCGCGCCGCACGACATGCCGGCGCGGCCGCCAACCTCGATATGGCCGCTGGCCATGCCTTCGCCCAGGGCCCAGCCGCAGTTGCGCTCGATCCGGATGCGGGCGCCGGTGTTCAGCCCGCCACAGAAATAGCCGACCGATCCGTCAAAGCTGATGTCGACGCCCGGTGGCAACCCGATCCCCAGATTGTGGCGCGACAGGGCGTTGACCACGCGGACCGGCTGGCCGGTTTCGCAGGCGGCCATGATGTCCTGGTGCACCTCGCGAATGGGCCGGTCGCCCACGTCGATGACCACCGCGCTCATGCCGCGA
>CAYYMJ010000003.1:23616-97835 GCA_964472855.1 uncultured Rhodobacterales bacterium
CACCTCGCGAATGGGCCGGTCGCCCACGTCGATGACCACCGCGCTCATGCCGCGACCCTTCGGTTGCCGACACCCCAGATGCCGTACATGGCCGGGCCGTCGAAATTGATCACGTCGCCCTCGTCGCGGTAGACCCGACGCACCGCCTGTTCTTCGGTTGCCGCCGCCAGTTCGCCATTGCGGTCGATCACCACCAGCGGCTTCATCGCGAACCGATCCTTGGCAAAGCCAATGCCTTCGGGGCGCGCGATCATGTAGGTGAAGACGCCGTCGATCGAGGTGATCGACTTTTTCAGGGCCTGTTCGATGGTCAGGCCGGCCTTCATCTGGTCGGACACCCAGACCGCGATCAGCTCGCTGTCATTCTCGGTCAGAAAGCGATAGCCAGCCCGGGTCAGGCGGTCGCGCCAGGTGAAATAGTCGGTGATCTGGCCGTTGTGAACGATGGCGACATCCGAAAATGGCCGGGCCCAGAAGGGGTGCGAGGCGTTGGGCAAAACCGAGCTTTCCGTGGCCAGCCGCGCGTGGCCAAGGCCGTGGGTGCCGATCATGTCGCGCACCCCGTGCTTGTCGGCCACGGCACGCGCACCGCCGACATCCTTGATGATTTCCAGCGACCGGCCGCAGCTTTGAATCTCGATCCGGCCGCTCAGGTCGTCGGCGTCGGCGACCCAGGCCGTCATGTCGTCGGGGTCCGAGAACTCCATGCGAAAACAATAATGGCGGTGGCTGTCGGTCACGATCCGCGGCTCGGCCAGCAGATCGCTGCCGTGATCGCGCAGGACCTGTGCGAAATTTTCAAGATCGGCATCCATCGATGCCTTGTCAAAGCCCATGCCACGCAGGACAAAGCCGGTTTCGCGCGGCACGCCGTAGACCGCGAAGCCAGTTGAATCGGCGCCGCGATGTTTCTGGGCTTCCATCAACTCGACCAGGTCTTGCCCGACCCGGCCCGGCGCATTCAGGATGCGCCCCGCAATTCCACACATGGCAATCCTCCCCTAACGTATACTGTATACAGTATCCGAACCGGTCAAGCCGAATCTGTTGTTGTCCGTATGCTGTATTTTGGATACTGTATCCAGAAATACAAAGGACCGTGCAGTGGCATTGAAAAGCATTCAGCCGGCCCGGCGTCGATTGGCCGACGAAGTTTACGACCAGTTGATCGACGCCATCATGCGGCGCGAGATTGGCCCCGACGACCGCCTTGTCCAGGAAAAGCTGGCCGCCGAGTTGCAGATCAGCCGCACGCCGGTGCGCGAGGCGCTGATGCGGCTGGAGCAGGAAGGCGTGCTGGTGGTGTCAAATCGCGGCTCGTTCCGGCTGTACCAGATGGACGACGCGGAAATTCGCGAGCTTTACCAGGCACGGGCCGCGGTTGAGGGTCAGGCCGCCCGTATCCTTGCCGCGCATGTCAACGCCGAAACCGTGGCCGGATTGCGCAGCCACATCGCGTCCGAGGAACAGATACAGGGCGGCGACGCGCGGGCCTATTTCGACGCCAACCGCAACATCCACCGGAAATTCGTCGAACTGGCCGGCAACAGGTTCCTGTTGGAGATGTTCGACATCATCTGGGGCAAGGCCATGGCCTTTCACCTGTTCGCTGCCATCGAGAATGTCGATTTGTCGCAAAGCCTCGGTGACCACATGCGACTGGTCGACGTCATCGAGACCGGCGATCGCGGCGGTGCTCTGGAAGCCTTTATCGCCCATATCCAGGACGGCTTCGATTTGCAGATGCAGGCGCTTTCCGCCGAACGGACCCGCGCGCAGCCTAAAGCCTGAACGCCCCCGGTATCAGGCGCCGCATTTCGCCCACCAGAGCCGCGCCCAGATTGCGCGTGCCCATCCCGACGCGGATCATCGATGCCGTGTCGGGCCCGCGCAGCGCCAGCCTGTTGTCGGGGTCCGAAAGGACAGCCAGGCTTTCCGCCGTCGGGGTCACCTGAACGGCCACATCACCGCCGGGCGCTGGTGACAGCCCAGCCACCTGCCCGGCAAAGCTGCGCCCGGCGTCGATGTCGCCCAACAGCCGGAACGTCACCATCTGTCCTGGTCTGAGGCGGTCGGCCCCTGACGTCGGCACCAGGAACTGAACCTCGAAAATCTGCTGCCTTTCCGGCGTGATCTCGACGATTTCAACATCGTCATGCGCCATTTGCCCGGCCGGGACCGGGCGCATGCGCCCGATGGTGCCGCTTTCGGGCGCAAGCAGCCGCGGCGCCTTTCTGAGCGCCTCCAACCGGTCAAGGCGGGTCTGCAGCAAGAGAATTTCCGCGTCCAGGGCGTTGGCCCGCGCAAGCGTCTGCGCCGCGGCGGCGGCCAGATGCACCGCCCGCCGGTCAAGCAGGTCGGCATGCTCGCGTTCAAGCAGGATCGACGCGACATCCAGAAACAGATCAACCGTCGCCCGGCCAGCCGGCGTAACGCCCGCGGCCTTTGCCATCCGGTCGCGGTGCGCGGTCAGCCGCGCGCGTTCGCCCAGCTTGCGGGCCGCCCGGGCCGTCAGCCTTGCCGCCATGTCGACATCGTCAGTGCCGATGGCCGCGCACCGGGCCAAGGCGAGATCGGCGGCGGCGCGGGCATCTTCGTCAAGCGCGGCCAGAAGCTGCGCCTCTGGGATTGACCCCGACAAGAGGCACTGACGCTCGAACCGGTCCGCCAACAGACGCAGGTCGACGGCATAGACCGTCGAGTCCAGAACCGCCGTGTCGAGTGTCGCGACGGTTTCGCCCTGATAGACCCGGTCGCCATATTGCACATGCATCCGCTCCAGTGGCGCGTCAGCGGGCAGCGACACGACCGACGGCCCGTCGGTTGGCCTGATCCGGCCCAGAAACTCGCGCGAGGACTGGAATTCGAGCCCGCCGAGCAACAGGCCAAGCTGCCCCACGACACCAAGGAACAGCCCCAGGCTCAAAAGACCCAGGGCCAGCCCCGTCAGCCCGGGGCCGCCGCCGGCATGCCGCCGCACCCGGGTTTCAGCCTTGACGCGCCGCATCCTGCCCTGCGCCCTGCGCTGCCGATTTTCTGGGGTCGTAGGTGGCGATCCTGACCGTCAACTGACGCTTGTCCAATTGCGATGACACCTCGATCTCGATGGATTCCCGCAACACGACGGCCAGCGGAGATTTGCGGGCGTTCCTTTCGCCCTTGGCCAGTTGCCGGCGTGCGTTCTGCAGTTGCGCCGAGCTTACCGGAACCCCGCCATCCTCAAGCCGCAAGATGCAATGCCCTTCGAAATGCTTGAACTCGAATGCCAGGTTTTCCTTGCCCATGGCGTTGGCGCTTTGGCAGCTGAACGCCAGCAACTCGGACGCGACCAGGCATACCTTGCGACGGTTGGCCTCGTCCCCACGCCGGCGGAAATGGCCGCGCACCCAGCTTTCCAGGTTATCTTCGGTATCCAGGCTGCGGGCCGCGACAAGGCGCGACCAACCGTTATCAAGCCGGGCCCTTGTTTCCGCCGCTTCGCCGAAATCGACGACCCGACCCGCCTGCATCACGATCAGCCGGTCGCACATTTCCATCAAGCCGCGGTTCTGGCTGACGATCACCACCGACCGGCCCAGCCGTACCTCGTGGCGCAGCCGCTCTTGCAGCGCGGTGATCTGGCGGTCATGCAGACCGTCTTCGGGCCGGTCGAGCAAATAGACATCCGGGGCCAACAGCAGCGCACGTGCCAGGGCAAGAGATTTTTTCTGCATGTCTGGCAGCAGGTCGGCCGGTCCGTCGCAGATCCGGTCGACCAGGTCGGCCGAAAACACCAGCTTTTCCAGAATTTGCCGCCCACGAGCCTTTGCCGTGCTGTCGTGGAAACAGGCGAGATTGTCTTCGCCGGATGCGGGAAGCACAAGGGGAGCGGGCGGGAGATAGACCGCCGTGACGCGGCGCGGCCCGCGGCCGCGCTGCCACAGATCGTCGCCATGAACCGACACGTGGCCCCTGACCTCGGCCATGGCAATCGAGAATGGATCGGCCAACACCTGCAGCAGCATGGATTTTCCGGCGCCGCTGTCCCCCACCAGGCCGGTGATCGACCCTGCCGGAACGGCGAATGACACGTCGGACAACAACTTTTGCGCGCCGACCGACAGATCCAGCGCCGACACCAGCAACCCGCCGGCTTCAATCTCGTCCGGCTCGTCCAGTTCATGGCGCAAAACGCGGGCCGGCGCGTCTGCCCCGGCGCTGGCTGACCGCATCGTGCGCAGCGCTTTCAGCGCGCTGCCGGCGGCCCAATAGGTGATCAGGCCAATGGCCGCCACCGCCGCCGGTTCCAGCACGCCGGTCGCCGAAAGCCAGCTGCCCGCCGCCAAAGACGCGGCCACTGACAACCATGTCAGCGAAGTCTGAACCGCCCCCGCGAGCGTGTGTTCGTCAAAATCGGTCCGGGCAAGCCTCAGACCTTCAAGATCGCGCCCGGCAAGCACTGGCACCGCCTCGGCCGGCCGAAAATCCCACGCGGATTCGCGGCCACCAAACCGGCTCAGCAGCCAGAAGACCGCCACCCCAAGCAGACCGGCGACCAGAACGGGAAACAGCAACAGCGGATGCACCAGCCCGAAGGCCAAGGCAACGATCAGGCCCATCCATCCCTGCACGCGGACAAAGGTCTTGCGCCGCTCGCTGCGGAACCCTGCCATGGCCCGCGCATGGGCATAATCCAGGCCGATGGCGCCAAGGATCGGCACCGCGACGATGGCCAGAAGCACCGGCGCAAGCCCCAGCTCGCCCTGTTCGGCCACCAGCGACTGGAAGAACAGCGCCGACAGGGCCGCGGCCAGCCAGCAAAGCCCGATCAGCACCGCAAAGATGCCGCTGATTGCGCGCGCCCAACCGGGCGAACGCCGATCGACGCCCTCAAGGTTCAGTTGTCCCGCCTCTTCCATCGGAAAGAGATTGCCGGGTGTTTCGGAATCGCCGTGTGCCATCTTGCCCATCCATTGCTGACGGCTCCACTCCTAGGTGCTTCCAATTAACAGACACTTATGCCCGGCCAGGAATTCCCCTGTCTCCGATTGTCCGTTTCTTAACCCGGACCGGCCTATGAGTTGGGTATTCGCCGCAATGACCGGGTGAGACATGACGAAGAAAACCGGCTCTTCTCGCAGGGGCGCCCAATTTGGACTGGCCGCCCTGTGCGGCTCCGCCGTCCTGCTTGCGGGCGCCACCTGGAGCGTCGGTTCAGTGGCCCGGACAATGCTGCTGAAGCAAGAGGAAGAGATTACGCCAATCATCGCCGGCGGCGACCTTGACCGTATTCCCGCCCTGATGCGCGGCAATCTGGCCACGATGACCACGTCGATGGTGGACGAGACCGAAAGGCGTGTAAAGCCGCCCCGCATGTGCGAGATGCCCGACAATTATTTTGAACGGCTGGATCGCGGGCTCGACCAGCGCGTCGGCTATACCCGCCGCAACGAATATGTCCGCCCCTATCGCGACCGGCGCGGCTTTCTGAACGAGCGCGAGCTTCGCGCCGCCCGCGTTGCCTGGCACTATTTCGAACAATTCACTCAGGAAACCACCGGCCTTGCCAATTCGGTTGGCAATTATCCGTCGACCACCATGTGGGACACCGCCAGCTATGTTGCCGGCGCTGTGGCCGCTTACGAGTTGTGCCTGATCGAAAAGCCCGAATTCGACCAGCGAATTCTGCAGCTTTTGACAACGATCAAGGGGCTGGAACTGTTCCGAAAGGAATTGCCCAACAAGGTTTATCACACGAAGACCGGCGAAAAGGTCGACTATACCAACAAGCCCGGTGAAATCGGGTTTTCGGCGCTGGATATCGGGCGGTTTCTGGTCTGGATGCGAATTCTGAAGAATCGCTATCCGCATTTCAGCAACACAATCGATTCGGTACTGTTGAAATGGGATTTCAGTAATGTCGTTGACGACGAGGGCCTGCTTCACGGCTCTTATGTCGATCGGGAAACCGGCAATACCGTCTACGCCCAGGAAGGGCGGCTGGGTTACGAGGAATATGCCGCCAAGGGTTTTGCCTTGTGGGGGTTTCAGCCCATTCTGGCGCACCGGGCGGAACCGTTTCTGACCGCGTCGATCTTTGGTGTATCCGTGCCCTATGACGGGCGCGATCCGCGCATTTTCCATTCACAGAATTACGTGGTGACGGAAAGCTACCTTCAGGACGGGATGGAGCTGGGCTTCAACCTGCCCCAGGACGACTCCAGCCCCGATTGGCTGCATTCCGATGGCTGGCGCGCCGAATTCGCCGACCGCATCTACGAGGTTCAGGAAAACCGCTGGCGGCAAACCGGCTATATGACGGCGCGGTCGGAACATAACGTCAAGGGGCCGCCGTATTTCACATATGACACGATCTTTTCCGACGGCTATCCCTGGAACACGGTTACGCCGCGCGGGGATTATGTGCCCGACCATGCCGCGGTTGCCGCCAAGGCGGCGCTCGGGCTGTGGGCTCTTTGGGACACCGACTATACCGATGTCCTGTATGAAGCGATCATCGAGCTTTATAATCCCGAAAAGGGCATGTTCGAGGGGCTGTATGAACGCGGCCAGGGTCGTGTCGAGATCTTCACCGCCAATAACAACGGCATCATCCTGACCGCGCTGCTGCACAAGGTGCAGGGCACGATCCTGACGCCCTACACCGGCGAAACCGAGGTCTGGTATACCGCGTTCCGCGATCAGGACCTGCGCCGACGGCGCAACTATCCGGATCCGCCGCAGGAAGCCGACTGGCTGCCTGCCCTGCGACACTCTCTTCCTATCGAGGTGGACTACTGATGAAATCTCTCAGCTTTTTTGCGCTGGCGCTCTTGCCTCTGGCCACGTCCGCTGCCGCCCAGGTCGCACAGTCCGCCAGTGGCGCCGATGCCTTCACGTCCGAGAATGCGATCCTTGACACATCCGTGCCCTTCGCAATTGGCGCCAGCGAGGCGCGGCAAGACCTTCGCGGGTCGTTCGGCTGGCCCACGTTTCAAGAGGGTCTGGTCGAAGGCGTCTATTTCCGTTTCGATCCCGACGGTTACGCCCGCTTCGCGCCCACGCCCAGGCTGGACAGCGACGTCTTCGAGGTCATCTGCCGTCCGCGCACCTTCAGCTGCATTGCCCGCAAGGGCGCGCTGACGCTCTTGCTGAATACGCGCGGCCAGCTTGAGATCAACCTTGAGGGCGTGGTCCCGGGCGACACGCTTTACGTCATCGAAGGGGTCACCGAGCTTCAGATCCCCGACCGGATCCTGCAGCCGCTGGACTGGCATCTGGAAGCGCTGCTGTCCGCAGGGGGCGAACTTGTGGCCCGCCGCGGCCCTGACAATGAAATCACCCGCGTGTCTCTGATCGGGTTTCCGGCCGTGACCGCCTATCTGCGCTGGATCACGGCCCGGCAGGACTATACCGTGTTGCCGCGCGGCTGGCCGGTGCCGAATGCCGGTGGCGGCGCGTCGGGCGCCCTGACCCAGGCGACAGGATGGCCCAACACGTCCGGCCCCGCACAGATTGTCGGCGCTCAGGAGTTTCAGGCGCAGGCCGCGGAACCGGTCGCCGAAGATTCCGAAGTGGAACTGCTTCGCGGCGATATCGCCCGGCTCAAGCAACTGCTGGAGGGCCGCGGCAGCGTCGAAACCGGCGCCACCGAGGCGGTGACAATCGCAGGGCCCGCCGCCGCAAGCCAGCCCGCGCCGTCTGCGGATCAGCTGAGCAATCTTGAAACGGCAACGGCCGCGATATTGCGCGAGTTGGAAGACCTGCGCGGCAAGATACTCGTCATCGAAGACTCGGCCCGCGCCGAGGCTGCGCCCGACCCGGCCGCCTTGCCGGTCGAGGCGGCCGAGGCCGCCCCGGAAGCCACCGATGCGGTCCAAGAAGCCCCTACGATTTCGCTGGCCGACAAGTTGGACTTTCTCATCACCGAGATCGGCATCGATCCGCAATTGGCGGTTGTTCTTGTAGAAATCGGACATCCCGGTGAGACCGAGGGTTACCAGCTTCCCGTCGCCCTGAACGAGGCGTCGACGCTGAGTTCGGACGAGATTCTGTCGCAGCTTCTGTCGGGCCTGAACGCGGTCGGGCAACTGCCGCTGGCGCAGGCGGAAACGTCGGACGTTGCGGCCGAGCAAGAGCCGCAGATGATCGCGGAGACATCCGAGCCGGAGGAGGCACCGGTCGCCGAGGCAACCGACGCCGCCGAGGCCGAAGAAACGCCACAGGTTCCCGAATTGCAGCCCGGCGAATATGTTCTTATTGCCGACTATTTCGCGTCAGTCTTCGGTGACAAGTCCGAAGAGTGATAGTGACGGTCTGACGCCAGGATGACAGCCGATCGCCCCAAGCCGGGGCGATCGGCTGAACCGTAACAACTCAGTTTGCCAGTGACGCGTGGGCCTGCATGAAGGGCCCGTATTGCACCCGGTGCAGGGCTTCCAGGACAACCGCATTGGTGTTGAGCGACAAGACCGCGTTATCCTCGCCGGTGGCCTCATAGCGACCGGCCATCCATCCGCCCGGATCCTGACCAAGATCGGCCAGCCCCGACACCACCATCTCAGTGTATTCGGTGCCAAAGATCGCGTCCCAGCCAAAGGCCGCCTTGACGCTGACGGTTCGCAATTCGGGATAGTTGCCGCCGCCTTCGGTCAAGGCCGGCCAGTCCTTGCCGTCACCCCGCACCGCTGCGTAAAGAAAATAGGGGTCGCGGTCGAGGTGATCCTCGGTGACGGCGGTGATGATGCCCTTGTTTTCATAGCGGGCCTCTTGCGCGCGATAGACCTGCTGGGCAAGACGATGACCGTCGGCATCGAAACCCAGCTCCAGACCTTGCAGGACGAAGGGCTCGCTCAGCACCGGCGTGATGGCACCAAACCGCAGGTGAGACCTGCGGTCCTTTGGGATATCCACGCCTTCCGTGCTGGTCCAGGCCAACACGCGCCGTACCGATATGGCCGCGCCGACGTCGAGCCCCCAAAGCGCGGCGGCCCGGGCGGCATATTGTTCATAGCCGATCCGGCCTTCCTGCACATAGTTGGTTTCGTCGTCGGACACGTTGGCACCGATAAGCTCGCCGCTGCCGCCGATGTCGGCGACCTTCCAGTTGCCGATAACAACGCGAATGGCCGGGCCGAAACGGGGAAAATGCCGCTCGGCGCTTCGCAGGGCCAGCAGCAGACGCGCAATATCAATGGCCGACCAGCCGATGCCGCCGTCAACAACTTCGTTGCCATAATTCACCATGGCCAGCGTCATGGTGTTGTACACCTTGTTGGGCAGGCGTCCCTCGAACAATGGCAAAAGGGAAAGGCTGGTCAGAAAGCTCGTCAACCGCTCGTCGAAGTCGTCATCGTCGATGATATCCAGCCGCCGCGCCGAGATCAGCGCGAACACGTAACTTCCCTGGTCCCAAAGCGTTGCTGCGGGATAACCGGCCACGGAATCGACGAACCCGGTTTCGGGGCGCGTATTCTCTTCGAAATATCGCCATGCCGTCCGCGCGGCCGCGCGTTCCGGCTGCGTCAGCCCACGCAGGGGCGCGACGGGCAAAAGATCGTTGTCAATTGTCACCGGCGTGTCCATCCTCGTGTTGACCAACTCGCCACCTTCGATCCACAGCGAAACAGAGGCCGCCAACGCAAGCCCGGACACAAGCAAGACGCTTGATCTGTATTTGGCAACAACATCGGACATGTCTTCTCCTGTTTGGGAATCGTTCCTATCGGGCAGGCGCGTGGCGTGCCAGAAACCCGGTGGTAAGCGTCCCGACGGCAACCGACAAAAGGCCCCAGGAATTCCAGACGATCCAGGCGGTATTGACGGTCAGGAACGAGGCGTCATAGCCATCGCGCCCAACACTTGCCGACCAGACGCCCACGGCTATGGCGGAAAAACCCGCGGCAACAATCAAAAGCCCGGGCAGGGCAAGACGCAGATCATCCCCCTTCGTCGGAATCTTCGGGGTCGCGACAAAGCGGATCGGCAAACGCCGCCACGCAACCCACAGGCCGCGGAGGTTGGTGACCAGGCCCGACAGGGCCAGCCTGCGTCCGGCATCGTGGGCGTGGGACTTGCTGCCAATTGCCAGCGCAATCTCGGCCGAAACCAGAAACGGCAGCAGGTGGGCAAAAAAGGACGACGCGTAATTCCCGACCGGCGCGACACCTGTCATGAGCGCAATGATCGGTGCGGCGATCAGAATTGGTGCCCAGATCGCCGAAAGGTAGGACCAGAATGTCGCCAGATAATGCAATCTGGTCGCCAGCGGCATTCCGTTCTGCGCAACCCCCGGCTCGTTGAAAAACAGGTCAAACGATCCGCCGGCATATTTGAAACTTTGCAGCGTCCAGGCCCTGTAGGACCTTGGCGACAGCATCTTGGCCTCGACCCTGGGGTGATAAACCGATCGCCAGCCCAAGCCGTGCTGAATGCGTGACGTGCAGATATCTTCGGAAACATGAAAGCGAAAGGGCTCGACCTGCGGGGTTGCGCGGCCGCGGGCCAGCCCCGGGTCGCCGTCGACCAGCGTCTGCAGGCGGCTGCGCCGGGCCAGAGCCGACGCAAACAGGGCGTCGCGGCGATGAACCGAACCGGCCCCACAGCAGAATGACGCATGATTGCGGTCGCGGCGGCGCTGGATCACGTCAAAAAACAGCAGGGACGAGGCAAAGAACGGATCCCCGCCAACCTTTACCTTTTCCAGACGCCGCAAAACACCCAGCGGCAGCAACTGCGCACATTTTTGCGACATCGAGCGTAGCAGACTGGCCAGGGTCACACCCTCGGGGACCTCGTAGAACCAGTGTGGGGTCTGAACCCAGCCAACCCGGGAATCGTTGAAATAGCCCAGCGTATTTTCCAGAAACCCCGGGAAAAGCCGGGTGTCGGCGTCGCAAATGACCAGAAATGCCCCATTGGTCCGGAACAGCACATGACGCAGGTTCCCGGCCTTGTAGCCCAGGTTGTCGGGGCGGTCGAAGTAACCGATGCCATATTCGGTGGCCAGCGCGGCGGCTTCGGGGCGGCAACCGTCGTCGGCAAGGTGGATCATGGCGCGAAAGCCCGGCGGCACCCGAACCGACAGCGCATCGCGAATGGTCGGCCGCAATATTTCAGGCGGTTCGTCAAGGCTGGCGATGACGATGTCGACGACAACCTCGTCGTCCGGACCATGGCCAGCGCCGACCGGGGCCGGGGACAGGGGGCGCGACGGCTCTTTCCAGATGTCAAAAATGAACAAAGCCAGCCCGGCATAGGCCAGCGTTTCGGCCGACGCGGTTGCGACCGAGAACAAGGGGGCGGCGTCGTTCAGCCCCGCGCTCCAACGCCACCACAGATACCAGGCACCAAAGCCCAGCGCCATGGACGCGACAAGCTGCCAGGCGGTGCTGCGCGCCGTGCTCATCAAGGTCAGCTCTGGCGGCTGAACATGTTCAAAGTCTTCGAAATAAGCTGTCATGGAATCCGTTTATCCGCCGCCGTTGGCGCGAAGAAAATCATCGACAAAGGCATCGGCCACGCCGACCACAAGCTCGCGTTCGGAAAGCCACGCCTCGGCGGTCGGGCGGCTGGAATAGCTCCAGACGCCAACCGACAGTTTCGTGCTGAGATCACGCGACAACAGCGCCGTCTGTGTCAGGCTGGCGAAGACCGAATAGGTATAATCACAGCTGCTGTCGGGGTCGGTGAAGGAAAAGAACACGCCAAGCTTGGGTTGCCCCGGCAATCGCGCGGCTTCGGCCGGGTCAAGCACCAAGAGACCGGCCGCGCGCAGCCTGGTTTCGAATTCTTCCTGAAGCTCGGTCCCGAAGCTCGAACTGTATCCCGGCGGCGGACGCATGTTCCGCAAATCGACGCCCACACCGATCAGACCGCGCAGGGCATCCAGCTTGTCGGACAGAAACTGACGCTCGGTGTCATATTCGGGGGCGCCAGGCTCCAGATTGTTCTGGCAAATGCGCGGGGCATCCGGGTTCTGCCCCTCGTCGATCGCGCCATGATCGGCAGGCCCGAACATGCGATACAGCCATTCGTCGTTTTCCGGCGTGAAAAGACGGCTGCGATACGCGCTTTCGCAGGCAGCGCCGTCACAGTCTTCGTCGGTCTGGCGATGCTCCCACAGCAGCCAGAACCGGTCTTCCGGCGCGGCCTGAGCCGATGCTGCAACCGCCAGGAACAGCCCCAGGATTGCGGCGCGTTTCATGCCCGCCGCGCCTGCCGCCGCGCGCTTTGCAGTGGACCGACATTGTCCAGCGGTCCGGCCGGAACCACGCCGGCATGGGCGAAGGCATAGTCAAATGCCCAATTCGGGCCGGTGATCTTGCGATCGACCAGCGCGCCGCGCCCGACCACCGTGTCGGGCAGGATGATGCTGTTACGCACGACCGAGCCGCGGGCAGCCACCGCGCCACTGCCCAGCACCGACGGACCAATCATCTGGGCGCCGCGTTCCACCCGGGCGCCACGGCCCACGTAGCAAGGGCCATCGACGGTCGCCAGCCGCGAGAATTCGGCGCCGTCTTCGACCCAGATGCCAGGGTGGATCTGCCGGGCGTCGGGCAAGAGGATGCCGTCGACGCCGCGCAGGCCCTTTTGCAGAACGCTCGCATAGTCACGCCCGCACCCCACGTCATGCCAGCTGAAGTCGGGCGCCCAGCATTGCACGTGGCCCCCATGTTCAAGCAGTCGCGGCAAGAGATCGGTCGCGATGTCCTGGCCCGCACCCTCGGGCAGATAGGAAACCGCCTCGGGGCTGAACACGTAGATCCCCGTGTTGGCCAGTCTTGACCGCGCCTGCGTCTGGTCGGGCTTTTCCTGAAAAGACGTGACCCGGCCTTCGCCGTCACGGCAAATGATGCCGTATTTCGAGACCTGGTCTTCGGGCACGGTCTGGGCGGCGATGGTGGCAATGGCCCCGGTGTCGCGGTGGTGGGCGATCAGTTGGGCGATGTCGAGGTCAACGACCGCGTCGCCGCAAAGCACCAGAAACTCGCGATCGAACAGGGCATGGTCACGGTCGAGCTTTTGCAGGGTCGAGGCCGACCCAAGCGGCCGTGCACACCAGCCATCCGGGCCGTTATGACCTTCGCGCAGAAACAGCAACGACCGGGTGTCGGACGGTCCCTGGCGGAAGTGGTCGATGATCTGCTGGCCCAGGTGGCCGGGGTTCAGCGCAAAGTCACGAATGCCAAAAGTTTCGAGGTGACGGACAATGCGCTCGACCACCGGGCGCCCGAGAATGTCGAGCATGGGCTTGGGATAGATCTCGGACAGGGGCGCAATGCGCGAGCCACGCCCGGCGCAAAGAACCACGGCGCGCACGCCGCGCAAACGAAACCGGCGAATGGCGATATCCGACAGGGCCGCGTCGACCGACGGGTAGATCGGCAGGCCCGGGCGCAGGCTGACGCGGTCGACCAGTTGCAGAACCTGCTGGCCCAGCGCACAGAAGCCGAAACAGATGGATTTGTTGATGGCCATCAGTTCGACCAGGCCGGCAAGCCCGCCGTAGGTCACGCGCCTGACGCGGCTGAAATCGATCAGGATCGCGCGCTTGCCCTGCAGGCTCAGCCGGGCGCTGATTTCGGTCAGCGGACCGAAAAGATCGGCCTCGAGCTTGCGGGCCCGCAATTTCAGCACCGCGATATTGTCGTTGCGGGGTTCGACATCAACCAACATTTCAGGTGATCTCCGCTGTCTGGGTGTTGCGACGGCCAAGGCGCGGCAGGGGGCCCAGCCCGATGGTCCAGGCGATCAGGGGAATTCGGCCCATGATGGCCACCAGGATCGACGTTGTCGTAAGCGTCCAGACGATCTTGATCAGCACTTGCAGGGTCGGCGTCAGCGCGACGTTGCTTAGCGCGATTTCCGCCAGGTCGAGGAAGATCGGGTGACACAGGTAGATGCCGAATGAATAGGGTGCCAGCCGGGACAGGATGGGCGGCCAGCGGCGATGCGCCAGCGACATGCAGCCGGCAAACAGCGCCACCGGCATCAGGAAATCGGCCCAGTAACCGGCGGTATAGTTGAAGGGCCACGCACCGGATTCGATGGTCTTGTAGCTGGCCACCAGTTTGAGCGTGAACAGCGCCAGGCCGATGTAAAGCGCCGGCAGAAACCACTCTCGCCCGTCGGTGGCGCGCAAGCGATCCCAAAGGCCCAGCGCCGCGGCGGCGGCAAAGCCATAGCCCGCATAGGTCAGAACCTTGACGGCCCGAACCGCGAATTCCAGCCAGGCGGCGTCGTAAAATGTGCCATAAAGAAAGCCGTCGAGCTCGCGCTTGACCAGCAGGCAGACGATCACGGCCATCCCGAATTGCGGATACTTCCGGGCCACGCGGAACAGCGGATACATCAGCACCAGAAGAAACAGCGTCGGAAGAAAGTGCATGTGGAATTTCACGCTGCCCAGCGTGGCATATCCCAACAGGGCGACCGGGTCCGTCAGGTCGGCCAGCCGCGCGTCAAGATACCCAAAATAGTCTGCCTTTATAAGGGTGTAAAAGACGTAAAACACCGTCCAGAATGCGAAGGGCACCAGCAGCCTGCGCACCTGAACAGCGATGGTCTGGCGATAGGTGGCGGGGCGCCGGTCCAGCGACATCAGCAGCAGGAAGACCGAGATCATCAGAAACAGCTCGGTCCGGGCGGTATAAAGGACCGCCCGCAGCAGGATCGGGCCGGTTCGCTCGGCCAGAGAATAGTCGACCCATGGCAAACCGCTGGAATCCGCCGTCGAATGCAGCCCGACCATTGACAGCCCCGCCGCAAGGCGCAGGGCATCGAGCCAAACCAGTCTTTCTTTTTCAGCCATCAGGGTTCCCGTTCCGTTTTCCGGCAACCTGTCAGCCGACTCCCAAAAATTGGTAAACCGCGCCCCAACTTTTTCACCCGGCCGACCACAACGATTCCTTAAGCCTTCCCGGTCATGACTTGGCCCGAAAGGGATGCCCGCGAATGAGCAGAATTGCCTTGATCCTGTTGCTGGTGCTTGCACCCGACAGCCTTGCCGCCCAGGCACTTTCGGCCAATGACTGCGCCGAAATCCGCGCCGCCTATGGCATAATCCCCCAAGGGTGCCCGGCTGTCGCCGACGTGGCCGCCCCGGTGCGCGCGTTGTCAGAACCGGCCCCGTCGGATCGCGAAAGCCATATCTTCTTTCCGCACGGCGGCAGCCGGGTCGACCCGGCCGGCGCGGCCCAGATCGAACGGTTGGCCGCGGTTCTGGAATCGCCTCCTGTGGCGGGCCTGTGCATCCGCCTGACCGGGCACTCTGACGTCTCCGGCGCGGCGGCGGTCAACGTGCGGATCTCGCGGCGCCGGGCCGAGGCCGTGGCGACCGCGCTGCGGCCGCTGATGGCCGACAATACCCGCATAACCGAGGTGCGGGGCCTGGGCGAAGCCGAACCGCTGCCCTCGATCGACCCGACCAGTTCCTGGCAACGCCGCGTGGCAATCGAACTGGGGCGCTGTCCGCCGGTCTGACCGCGAAACCGTTGGACCGTTCCGCGCGCCATGCCTAAGCTGGCGGCGGAGGACGCAGATGACCGACACCAAACCCGCTGTCGAGCTTGACGCCGCAGAAGAGCTTGTCGACCTGCCGGAAATTGGCGACCGCGAACGGTATGACCAGTTGATGCAGACCATCCGCAACCGGGTGACGGTGCGGAAATTCGACCCCGAATTCACGGTGCCCGACGACCATTACACCCTGATCCTTGAAGCCGCGCGCCACGCCCCGTCGGGGGCCAATGCGCAGCCATGGCAATTCATCGTGGTGCGGGAACAGGCGACCAAGGACGCCATCACCGAATATTTCGTGGCCGAGCAGCGATTTCGCGCCAAGGCCAAGATGAAATTTCCCACGCCCGACTATCGCGGGCTGGCCAGCGCGCCCGGGTTCGTCGTGGTGTGTTCCGACATGCGATGGGTCAATGCCTTTCCGGTGCTGAACGACGGCAGCGATCTGGACCGCATGTATCGCGAAAACGCCGAACGCATCTTGCTGCAGTCGGTGGCCGCGGCAACCATGTCGGCGCATCTGGCGGCGGCGGCGCTGGGCTATAACGTCTGGTGGGTGACCGCGATCGGGCAGGAACAGGCGCAGGCGGCCATGCGCCCCCTGCTGGGCATCCCCGATGAGATCTCGGTGCTCGACATCTTCCTGTTTGGTCCGCCGGCCGCCCGGCCCTACAAGCGGTTCCGCCGCGCGATGGGGGAAATCGCGCATTTCGACCGCTACGACGCCAGCCATTTCATGTCGGACGCCGAGCTTGACGACTGGATTCGCAAGCGCCGCCACCGGGTCATGTACAAGGATGCCAGCCGGATCGACTGAACCGCGCGCCCGCGCGTTGCAGCGTTTCACGTTCAACCCGATCCCAGTGGATCGAATCTGACGTTTCGAGCCACCGGTATTTTCACTATGCATCAACTAATCAAAACATTTGAATGGTTTATGATCAAAGCCTGCGCCCGGAGGCGGGATTCAAATGTTTCGGTCGATCCACTAGGAGGCATCGGCTGACGCGATGGAATCGGCGGTTTCAGGCGGCGTCGGGCGGGTTTGCTTCACCGCGAAACGCGTCAGCCAAACATCGTGTCGGGCAGCAGCAGGGCCAGGGCCGGGAACAGCAGCACCAGGATGACGGCAGCCAGCATCGCAAACCAGAATGGCCAGATGCCGCGAAAGATCGTGCCCATGGGCACGCCCGGGGCTATGCCTTTGACCACGAACACGTTCACGCCGACGGGGGGCGAGATCAGCCCCATTTCCAGCACGATCACCATCAACACGCCGAACCAGATCATGTTGATGCCAAGCGGTTCCAGGATCGGCTGGATCAGCGGCACCGTCAGCACCAGAATGGCGAAACCGTCCATGAACATGCCAAGCACGATGAAGATGCCCAGGAACGCAACGACCACCTGCATGCCCGACAGGCCCAGCCCCTCGACCCACAGCGACAGCGCATAGGTGATGCCGGTAAAGCCGATGAAGGTCTTGAACACGAAGGCGCCGAACAGGATCAGGAACACCGTCCCCGACGATTTCAGGGTGCTGGCGAACACCTCTTTCATGTTGGCCCAGGTCACGGCCCGGCGGATGGCGGTGACGATGAAGGCCAGAAAGGCGCCGATGCCCGCGGCCTCGACTGCCGAAAACACGCCGGTATAGATGCCGCCGATGGTCAGCAGGATGATGGCGACGATCCAGCCGGCCCGCGCCAACGCACGCAGACGCGCCGCCATGTCGGCCCGGCTGTTGTCTTGCGGTGCCTTGGACGGATCGCGGCTGACGGTGATCCAGATGGCAAGGATGAACAGCGACGTCAGCACCAGGCCCGGAATGATCCCGGCCATGAACAGCCGGCCAATCGATTCCTCGGTCAAAATCGCATAGATCACAAAGCCCGCCGACGGCGGGATCAGGATGCCAAGCGTTCCGCCGGCGGCAATGGCACCGGTGGCCAGCCCGTTGTCATAGCCAAAACGCTGCATCTCGGGCAGGCTGACCCGCCCCATGGTCAGCGCCGCCGCCAGCGACGATCCCGAAAGCGCCGAGAAGCCGGCGCAGCCCACCACGGTGGCCGAGGCCAGCCCGCCCTTGAGATGACCCAGCCAGCTGTGGGCGGCGTCATACAGGTCGCGGCTCATCCCCGAAACCCCGGCCAGATTGCCCATCAGCACGAACAGCGGGATGATGGTCAGCGGATAATTCGACGCCTCGTTGAATATCTCGCCGGCCAGCTTGGGTATAGCGGCCTGCGACCGCACCATCCAGATGCCCAGCGTGCCCACCAGCAGCATGGCGATGCCAACCGGCATGCGGATGAACAACAGCAGAAACAGCAGGCCGAAACCGGCCAGGGCAAGGGTTGCACCGTCCATCATTCTTCCAATTCGTTGGGGTCGCGAGGTTGCCGCCAATGGGCAAGCCCCATCAGCAGATGCACAAGCATCTGCAACCCATAGATACCCATGGCCACCCCAAGGACATAGTAATACGGCCGGTGCACGATGCTGAAATTGCCGGTTATGCAGGCCTTTTCCATGCCGCAGGCCCGGGTGAACAGGCCCCAGACGGCCAGCGCGCAGATCGCCACCGTCAGCGTGCGCATGGCAGCATCGGTATAGCGGGTGACGCCGCGGCCGGCGAAATAGGTCAGAAGATTCACGCTGACATGGGCGCCGGTGCGCCCGCCATAGGCCACGGCGCCGGCAACCACGATGGTCAGCGTGATGATCGAAAGATCCTCGATCCCGAAGATCGGGTTGTTCAGGCCATAGCGCCAGACCACGGCCACGATGGTGATGCCAACCAGCCCCACCGCCGCCAGCGACCCCACGACAGCAAGCAGCCCGGCCATGCGGCCGAGCTGCCTGTCACACCAGACCAGATAAGCCGGTGTGTCTTTGCCCAAGGCTTACTGGCCCATCATCAGCGACATGACATCGCCCACGGTGGTGTCGCCGATCGCTTCGTCCTTGGCGGCGGCGATGGCCGGGGCCAGAGCCGCGTTCCAGCGGGCCTTTTCTTCGTCGCTGAGGTCGATGATCTCGACGCCGCCTTCGGCCGCGATCTGCAGACCACGGGCCGCGGCCCGGTCATAGAATGTGCCGCCGGCCATGGACAACGACGCATCCGACGCGGCGCTGACCCAGCCTTGCTGTTCTTCGCTCAGGCTGTTCCAGACATCGTTGTTCATCAGCAGCACGAACGCCGACCCCGAGCCCGGGAACCATGTGGTCAGGTAATTGGCGGGCTCGTGCAGCTTGAACGAACCGATGGCCGACGGCCCGATGGCGATGGCGTCGATCACACCATTGGCTAGGTTCTGGTTGATCACGTTGACCGGCTGGGCCACGGCCGAGGCACCCAGCGCCTCGACAAAGGGCACGTCCTGCTTCGAGGTTACCCGCACCTTCATGCCGGCCAGATCCTCGAGCGTGCGCACAGGCGTGTCGCGCGTCAGCAGGATCGGCGGAGCATTGGCCCAGATCGCCAGCAGCTTGGCGTTGTATTCGCCTTCCAGCAGGTCGCGGGCCCGCAACAGCGCCTCGGTACAGGCGACCGAACTGGTGCAGACGTCCGGCAGCGTGACGACATTGGTCAGCGGGAACACGTCACCGGTATAGCCGGGCAGCGTGAAAACGATGTCGGCGACGCCGTCCAGCAGAATCGCATACTGTTTCGGCGGAACCGAATTCAGCGCCCCGCCCGGAAACTGGCGAACCGTCATTTCGCCGCCCGACACTTCGGCCAGCTTGTCCGCGAACGGTGTGAACACGGCGGCGTTCATCGGGTGTTTCGGTCCCATGAAATAGGCCAACGACAGTTCCGACGCGCCGGCCGCGCCCCCGAACGCCAAGGCGGCGCCGACGGCAAGCCCCAGGAATTTCCGCATGGTCGATTCTCCCTTTTGTCCTGACCGTTGACACTTGCCATCAGGCGGACACGGTCGATTGCAGGCCAAGGTTACGCGGGAAAATGCGGTCCACAAAGCAAATTGGCGTGCGCCGTTGCGTAGACAACCAGCCGTTTGCGCACGCGCACCGGCGCAGATGCGGGGCCGGTCGCGCCCGGCAGCCCCGGTTTCAGGCCCCGACGCCAGCGGCCACCACGCGCGCAAAAGGGTGGCCGGAACGCCGGCCGGATCAGCCGCGCGCCGCCCGCTGCCGCGCCACGTCGCGCGCAACAAGGTCGCGGTAAAGTTCGCGCAATTTCAGCGTCACGGGCCCCGCCCCCTGCCCGTTGCCGATGGTCCGGCCGTCGATTTCGGCCACCGGGGTCTGGGCGCCGAAGGTGCCGGTCAGAAAGGCTTCGTCGGCGCCATAGGCTTCGTAGAGCGAGAAATTCTTCTCGCGCACCGCAATGGCGTTTTCCCGGCAAAGGTCGATGATCTTCTGCCGGGTCACACCGTTCATGCAATAGTCGCCGGTCGAGGTCCAAACCTCGCCACGGCGCACGATGAAGAAGTTGCAGGCGTTGGTGGTGTTCACAAAGCCATGCGGGTCCAGCATCAGCGCCTCGTCGGCGCCGGCCTGCTCGGCCTGCAGGCAGGCGATGACGCAGTTCAGCTTGGAATGGCTGTTGAATTTCGGATCCTGGCTGGTGGGCAACCCGCGCACCTGCGGCACCGACGCCAGCCGGATACCGCTGTTCAGAAGATGCGCCGCCGGCCTTGAATGCTCGACAATCGCCACGACGGTCGGCCCGAACCGGCTGAGCGCCGGGTGCTGAAACGGCTTGGCCTTGCGCCCGCGCGTGACCATCAGGCGGCAGTGGGCGTCGGTCGTGATGCCGTTGGCCCGGGCGGTGCGGTCAAGAATGGCGCGCAGCCCGTCCCGGCCATGCCCGATGTCCAGCGCCACCGCCTTGCAGCTGTCAAACAGCCGGTCCATGTGGTCGTCGAAAAAGGCCCACTGGCCATCGTAAAGGCGCAGCCCTTCCCACATGCCGTCGCCCAGCAGGAAGCCGCTGTCATAAACCGACACCACCGCCTGCGCCTTGGGAACGATGTCACCGTTCACATAGATCACGATGTCGTCGTTGCGCGGGTCGGTGTCCGCGTCATGGGTGCTGGGGGCTTGATCGATCATGCAGGCTCACCGTTGGGCTTTGGCCCGACGTGACGCCATTTGCGCGCAACCGTCCAGCGAAAACCCGTGCCGGTCCGTCAGGTGCGCAGACCAGTCGCGTTGTCAAAGGTGTGAATCAGCGCCGGGTCGATGTTGAAATGCATCGCGTCGCCCATCTTCCCGGCCCGGGGCCCTGCCGTCCCGGTGATGAATTCCCGGCCCTCGCGGCCTGCCACCAACGGCGGCGCGAGGTGGTCTCATCAGGCATCAACTCGTGGGTAGACCGAAACATTTGAACCCCGCCGCCGGGCGCAGGCTTTGACCATAAACCATTCAAATGATTTGATCAGTTGATGCATAGTGAAGATAGTGGTGGCTCGAAACGTCAGATTCGATCCACCAGGTCGAGGTCGTCGCCTCGCGCGGCCAAGCGCCGGGCACAGGCATTCCTGATGGCTGATTGGGCCCGGTCAGGGCGTTAACCATGCTCGCCCGCGATCAGTCCCATTCCGGGGCCCAGACAACCTTGTCCGAGGTGACGATGCGGTGACCTGTCCGGCCCAGTGCGTCGATCCGGGCCATGTCGACGTTGGACAGCGCAAAGTCCATGATGTCAAAATTGGCGCGGATATTGGCCGGCTTGGTGGACATGGTGTTCATGCTGACCCCCTTTTGCAGGATCCAGCGCAGCGTGACCTGCGCCGCCGACTTGCCGTGCGGCGCGCCGATATCGGCAAACAGCGGATGGTCAAACACCGCCCCACGCGCCACCGAGCAGTAAGACGAGATCGGCACACCCATCGCGCTGGCCGCGGCCAGCAGGCGGCTTTGGTCCAACAGCGGATGAAATTCGATCTGGTTGGTAGACAGCGGCGTCGCGAGCGTATCCAGTGCGGTGCGCAACATGGCGCTGGTATAGTTCGACACGCCGATATGGCGCGCCAAGCCGCGGTCGTGGGCCGCCTGCAGCAGTTTCAGCGACGCCGCGACCACGCCATCCTCGGGCGGCCAGTGCAGCAGCAGGACATCCACCTGCGCCAGCCCCAGGTCTTTCAGGCTGCGTTCGACCGACGGCAGAAACCGGGTTTGCGAAAAATTGTCCGGGTGCACCTTGGTCGTGACGCAAAAGGCGTCACGCGGCAGGCCCGCGTTGCGCAGCGCCTGCCCGGTCTCGGCCTCGTTTCCATACATCTGGGCGGTGTCGATCGCGCGATACCCGGTCTCGATCGCGGTTTCGATGGTCGCGATGCCGTCCTTGCCCGTCAGCGGATAGGTGCCAAACCCGCGTTGGTTCACGCCCTGAAAATATACGCTCATCATATGCTCCGTTGACGGCAAGATTTGTAACTCATTGGTTACTTACCAGCACCGCCCGCCGAACGCAGCCATGTTTTTCAACATTTTTTCCGCCTTGATTCCGCGCCCCACGCCGGGCATATCTAATAACCATCCGGTTACTTAGACCGGCGCGACACGGTGGAAGCGGCCATGACATCAAAGCTGATACCAGCCGCCGCCGCGGCCCTGCAGGTGCCCGACAACGCCACCGTGGCCGTCAACTCGTCCAGCGGGCTTTGCTGCCCCGACGCCGTGCTGGCCGCGATTGGCCAGCGTTTCGACACCACCGGCACGCCGTGCAACCTGACCATGGTGCACCCGATCGCCGCCGGCGACTTTTTTGGCACCAAGGGGGTCGACCATCTTGCCCGGCCGGGCTGTATCGGCCGGATCATTGGCGGCAGCTATCCCTCGGGGCCGACCGCCGCCGAACCGCCGCTGATCTGGCAGATGATCGCGGCCGAGCAGGTGCAGGCCTATAACGTGCCTTCGGGCATCGTGTTCGACATGCTGCGCGAAGGCTCGGGCAAGCGCCCGGGCGTTCTGACCAAGGTAGGCATGGACACATTCGTCGACCCCGCTCTTGAAGGCTGCGCCATGAACCGGTCTGCCCGCGCGGCGCCGATCGTCGAGCGCTGCGAATTCCGGGGCGAGGACTGGCTGTTCTTCCCCGCGCTGCACCCGGACGTGGCGATCATCCGCGCCTCGACCGCGGACCATCGCGGCAATCTGAGCTTCGAATCCGAGGGCGCCTATCTGGGCGCCACCGAAATGGCGCTGGCGGCCCGCAACTCGGGCGGTATCGTGATCGCGCAGGCGCGCCGGGTGGTCGAAAACGGAACGATCCGGCCCCATGACGTGCGCGTTCCCGGCATTCTGGTCGACCACGTGGTCGAAACCCCCGATATGCTGCAAACCACGGCCACCGAATATGACCCCGCCATTTCCGGTCAGCAGACCCGGGCGCTGGACAGTTTCGACATCCCCGAATTCGGTATCCCAAAGGTCATCGCCCGGCGTGTCGCGCAGGAATTGCACGCCGGCTGGGCGGTCAATATCGGCTTTGGCGTCTCGGCCAACGTGCCGCGCATATTTCTTGAGGAAGGCCAGCACGGCAGCGTCACCTGGGTGATCGAGCAGGGGGCCGTCGGCGGCGTGCCCCTGCTGGGTTTCAAGTTCGGTTGCGCCGCCAATGCCGAGGCCTTCGTCGCCTCGCCGCACCAGTTCGCCTATTTCCAGGCCGGCGGCTTTGACTGTTCGCTGTTGTCCTTTCTCGAGGTCGGATCGGACGGGTCGGTCAATGTCTCGCGGTTGGCGGCAACGCCGCATCGCACCGCCGGCGCCGGCGGTTTTGTCGACATCACCGCCCGGGCCCGGCGCATCGTGTTTTCGGGCACCTTCAACGCCGGGGCCCGCACGCATGTCGCTGACGGCAAGCTGGTGATCGAAAAAGAGGGGCACATCGCGAAATTCGTGGACCGGGTCGACCAGGTCACCTTTTCCGGACCGCGTGCCGTGGCGCAGGGCCAAAACGCGCTTTATGTGACCGAGCGTTGTGTGATCCGGCTGGGCGATGACGGGCTGACGGTCGAGGAAATTGCCCCCGGCATCGACCTTGGGCGTGATGTCATCGACCGGTCCCCTGCCCGGCTGAACGTTTCGCCCAATCTGCGCGAGATGGACCCCGCGCTGTTTCGCCCCGATCCGATCGGATTGCGGCCATGACCGAACGTGTGCGGCTGACCCAGGACAACGGCGTGGCGCTGCTGCTGCTGGACCGGGCCGACAAGCTGAACGCGCTTGACCTCGACATGGTGCGCGCTCTGGGCGACCGCTGCCGCGAGATCGAGCGCAGCAATGCCCGCGTCGTGCTGCTGTCAGGGGCCGGCAAGGCCTTTTGCGCCGGCGGAGATATCGCGGCATGGTCGGCCCTGTCACCCGAGGAATTCGGCCGTTTCTGGCTGCGCGAGGGGCACGCGGCGTTCGACGCGCTGGCGCGGCTGCGCCAGCCGGTGATCGCGGTGCTCGATGGCCACGCGCTGGGCGGGGGGCTGGAACTGGCCGCCTGTGCCGACCTGCGCATCGCCGAGGCACATATCCGCGTCGGACAGCCCGAATCCGGGCTGGGCATCGTGCCTGGCTGGTCGGGCACGCAGCGCGCGGTGCGCCGCTTTGGCGCCCAGACGGTGCGGCGCATGGCGCTGATGGGCGAGGTATTCTCGGCCGACGCCGCCCTGCAACTGGGTATCGTCGACCGGGTTGTGCCCACCGGCACGGCCATGGCCGCCGCCCGGGGCGTGGCGCAACAGCTGTTGCAGCGCGGCGGCCGGGCCAGCGAACTGATCAAGATGATGATCAACGCAGCCGAGGGCGAAGACCGTGAGCGGGTCATCGACACGCTGGCCGGAACGGTGGCGGCGGGCTCGGCCGAGCTGGCCGAAGGGCTGGACGCCTTCCGCCAGCGCCGCCCGCCGCAATTTTAGAATTCCCCGGCCCGCGCCCGGCCCTCGCCCGGCCCTCGCCCCGCCCTCGCCTGCCCGCGATATGACAAAGCCCGCCCATTTTGGTTCATTTTTGGGCTAAAAAAACAATTTTGGCGAAAAATTGGTTCAGTGTAGCCTGCACGCGGGCCAAGGCCCGAAAAAAACGCAATGGGACAAGACAGGGTAGATAAATGGAACAGCAACTCGCTGAACTCGCCGCGAAGGTGGCGGAGTTAGAGGCGCAAGCCAGTGTGACGAACACCATGTTCGCCGAGACCTATTACTACATAACCATCCCGCTGATGGTGATGATCCATGCGGGTTTCCTTGCCTATGAAATGGGCGCGTCGCGGCAAAAGAACGCGCTGGCGTCGGGGATCAAGAACATCCTTGCCTTCGCCTTCATGATGCCGACCTTCTATTTCTTCGGCTGGTGGATCTACTGGGGTCTTCCGACGGGCATTACGCTCAGCGCCGGCGCCATGGGCATTTCGGGCGCCGAATATGCCGCCTTCGCCTGGCCCTGGTCTGAAAGTGCCGGTCCGAACCTGGCCGATCAGGCCACCGGTGTGTTCTGGGGCGCCTTTGCCCTGTTCGCCGCGACGACAGCGTCAATCTTTTCGGGCGCGGTCATCGAACGCATCCAGACCGCCGGCTTCATCATCCTCGCGGTGGTTCTGGGGTCGTTTGCCTGGGTCGTGGCGGCGGCATGGGGCTGGCATGCCGATGGCTGGCTGGTCACCAAGTTCGGTGTCCATGACTTCGGCGCCGCCGGGCTGGTGCACGCGGTTGCCGGTTTCTTTGCCCTGGGCGTGCTGATCAACCTCGGCCCGCGCATCGGCAAGTTCAACGCCGACGGCAGCGCCAATCACATCGGCGGGCACAACATGCCCTTCACCGTGACCGGCCTGATGATGATCATCGTCGGCTTCTTCGGCTTCCTGATGGCCTGTATCATCGTCCCCGGCGAAACCTGGAGCTGGTATGCCGACAAGGCGACGTCCATCTACGGCACACCGATGACCCTGTCATCGCTGGCCTTCAACGTCCTGATGGGCATGTCAGGCGGCATCATCGGCGCCTATGTCATCGCGCGCGAGCCGTTCTTCATGATGTCGGGCGCTCTGGCCGGTATCATCGCCACCGCCTCGGGTCTTGACGTCTACGATCCGTCGCTGGCCTTCATCATGGGCTTTGGCGGCGGGCTGTTGCTGGTTCCCTGCTACAACTGGCTGGAACGGCGCGGCATCGACGACGCGGTCGGCGCGGTCACGGTGCATGGCACGGTCGGCATTTTCGGTGTCATCATGTTCGGCATCTGGGGCGCGGGGCTTCCGGCGCTTCAGGGTGAAGGCGCGGCGACCGTGTCGCTGATCGGCCAGATCGTCGGCGCGATCGTCTTCGCGCTGCTGGGATTTGTGCCGGGCTATGTGGTCAGCTGGATCCTGAATGCGGTTGGCATGCTGCGGGTCAGCGAAGAGGCCGAAATTGCCGGTCTCGACCCGACCAAGGTGCCGATGCTGGCCTACCCCGAGGGCATAACGGCCTCGGCCGCGCACAACCAGTAACAGTCAAGCACAGGAGTAATCTGAAATGGGATTCAGTCTCGCAAGCACCGAAGAAATGGCCGGTGCGATCTTCATGGGTGCCGGCGGCAGCATGCCGGTCATCTGGGCCCTGATCGCGGCGGCGATTTGCGTCTTCGCCATCTGGTCGGGTAACAAGCATGAACATGACGCCTACAAGAAGCTGAAAAAGTAACGGCCCAGCCGTTTCTTGAAGGGCCACCCGGGCGGGTGGCCCTTTTTTTGACCGCGCACGAAAATGGGGATCGACATGACGACAGACCTTTCAAGACTGGCCCGCGAGCGGGGCATCAAATTCTTCCTGTTCAACTTTACCGATCTCTTCGGCATGCAGCGGGCCAAGCTGGTGCCGGCCGCCGCCGCCGGCGACATGCAGAAATCAGGCGCGGGCTTTGCCGGGTTTGCCGCCTGGCTGGACATGACCCCGGCGCATCCGGACATGTTTGTGATGCCCGACCCCGAAAGCGTGATCCAACTGCCGTGGAAGCCCGAGGTCGCCTGGGTGGCCGGCGACCCGTGGATGAACGGCGCCCCGGTGGCGCAGGCGCCGCGCAACGTGCTGAAGACGCTGCGCGCGCAGGCCGCCAAGGCCGACATGACCCTGATGACCGGGGTCGAGCCCGAGTTTCACCTGATCAATGCCGACGGCTCGGACATTTCCGACGGCCGCGACACCCAGTCAAAGCCCTGCTATGACCAGTCGGCGCTGATGCGCCGCTACGAGGTGATCGCCCAGATCTGCAACACGATGGCCGAGCTGGGCTGGGGCCCCTACCAGAACGACCACGAGGACGCCAACGGCCAGTTCGAGATCAACTGGGATTATTCCGAGTGCCTGACCACCGCCGACCGGCTGGCATTCTTCAAGTTCATGGTCAAGGAAATCGCGGCGCTGCACGGGCTGCGCGCGACCTTCATGCCAAAACCGTTCGCGCATCTGACCGGCAATGGCTGCCACGTCCATATCTCGCTGTGGTCCAACGATCGCGCTACCAACCGCTTTGCCGACGAGGCCGACGAGATGGGCTTGAGCGGCGCCTGCTATCATTTCATCGGCGGGCTGATGAACCACGCGCCGGCGCTGGCGGCGCTGACCAATCCGACGGTGAACAGCTATAAGCGTATCAACGCGCCGGCCACGCGGTCGGGCGCGACATGGTCACCCAATACGGTGACCTTCGGCGGCAACAACCGCACGCACATGATCCGCATACCCGACCGGGGCCGCATCGAGTTTCGGCTCGGCGACGGGTCGGCCAACCCCTATCTGCTGATGGCCGGTCTCATGGCCGCCGGAACCGACGGGATCGAACACGGCACCGACCCCGGCAAGCGGCTGGATATCGATGCCTATGCCCACCCGAGCAAGGCCCGCGGCGGGCGCAAGCTGCCGCTGAACATGCTGGATGCCGTGCGCGAGCTTGGCCGCAGCAAGATGCTGCGCGCGCGGCTGGGGGCCGAGTTCATCGACGCCTATCGCAAGCTCAGAACCGACGAGTGGAACGACTATGCCCGGCACCTGACGGATTGGGAGCGCGAACGCACGCTCGACTGTTAGCCGGGTCCTGGAAGCCCCCCTGCCGACAAGCGCCGCGTCGTGACGGTGGCGCCGCCGGTCGGCGTCGCGCGGGGGGGGGCGCTGCCCCCTCTGCGCCTGCCGGCGCATTCACCCCCGAAGTATTTCGAGAACGATGAAGGGTGCCGGCGTCACGCTGGGTAGTTGCCCTTGACGCGGTCCTTGCCGGGATCGAAATGCGGGAAGGGCACCACGCGCGCCCTGAGCCGTTTTTGTTGCCCGTCGAGTTGCCCGATCTCGATGGCGGTGCCGGGGGCGGCGCAGGTCACGGCGACCCGACCAAGCGCGATGACCTTGCCGAGGATCGGGGATTTCATGGCCGAGGTGACCTCGCCCACCTGGGCCTTGCCGACGCGGATACAGTCGCCGGGGCTGGGGACGAGGCCGCTTTCGATCTCGATCCCGACCAGTTTGCGGTGCGGGTGGGCCTTGCGGTGTTCGAGCGCGGCGCGGCCGATGAAGGGGTCGGTCTTGGATTTGAGCGGCACGGTAAAGCCGATGCCGGCCTCCATCGGGTCGGTCTGGTCGTCGAACTCGGAGCCCGCGAAGATAAGCCCGGCCTCGATACGGATCATGTCGAGCGCGGACAGCCCGAGGGGCAGCATGCCTTTTGGTGCGCCTGCGGCCCAGACCTTGTCGAATATTTCCACGGCGTCGCGCGGGTGGCAGAAGATTTCGTACCCAAGCTCGCCCGAATAGCCGGTGCGGCTGATCACCACCGACGTGCCTGAATAGTCGCCGACCCGGGCCACGGTCAGGCGGAACCACGCCAATTCGTCGATGGTGGGCTGGGGCGGCGGGGTCCAGAAGATTTCGGACAGGATTTCGCGCGACAGCGGGCCCTGGACGGCGATGTTGTGCAAGTGATCGGTCGAGTTCCGCACCCAGGCGTTGAGCCCGCGTTCCTGCGCCTGCTGGCGCAGCCACAGGCCGCTGGTGTCGTTGCCGCCGATCCAGCGGAAATTGGTGTCGCCGAGGCGATAGACGGTGCCGTCGTCGATCATGCCGCCATGGTCGTAGCACATGGCGGTATAGACCACCTGGCCCACCGCCAGCTTTTTCATGTTGCGGGTGACGCAAAGCTGCAGCAGGGCCTCGGCATCGGGGCCGGTCACTTCGTATTTGCGCAGGGGTGACAGGTCCATCACCGCGGCCTTTTCGCGGCAGGCCCAGTATTCGGCGATGGCGCCGTGGCTGGTCATCTGGTTGGGCAGCCAATAGCCGTTGTATTCGACAAAGTCGCGGGTGTGCCGGGCGAAGCAATCATGAAACCCGGTTTTCCTGGTGTCTTCCACGTCTGCCTCCGCAGATTTTCTGTAGCCGATGGAGCGCTGGAAATCCTGTTGCGCGCCATAGGTGCGCACCTGGATGTCCGTGGGGTTCCAGGCGTTGGCCGGATCGATGTCGCAGGGACAGGCGGTCGAGATGCACACAAGGTCGGTCAGGGCCCTGAGCAGCACGAAATCGCCGGGGCGGGACCAGTTGTCGTCCATTCCCAGCGCGTTGGTGTCGTCCAGCATGGTGTTGAAAAAGAAGTTGATGGCCGGCCAGCCGGCGCGGGGCCGGATATCCCACTGGGCCAGTTCGACGTTCATGTTGTCGGAACAGTTCACGTGCCCGGGATAGCCGAGGTCTTCGTAATAGCGCGCCGTGCAGGCCAGCCCGAAGGTGTCGTGGCGCCCGCAGGTGTCTTGCACGATCTCGATCAGGGGGTCCTGGTCCACCGACCAGTATTTCGAGAAGATGCCCGGCTGGGGATACAGTGTCCCCATCAGGCTGCGCGTGGTGGTCGGGTCGATGTTACGTTCAAGGCCACGGTCAAGATCGCGCAGGGAAAAGGCCTGGAAATCCGAACATTCGCGGCCCTGAATGTCCATCACCTGGACATATTCGCCGGCCCGCACCTGGTAGGCAAAGGCCTGGCCGGGCTGGATATTGTGGTCAAGCAGCGGGTCGGCCAGCGGGTCGGCGGGGCCGGTTCCGGGCCGGGCGGCGGCCGGGTTGGCGCGCCGGACATACAGGATCAGCCCGGTCGGGGCATTCTGCGCCTCGGGGCGCATGGGTTCGCCCGGTGCGGCGACGATGACAAGCCCGTCGCAGTCGGCGGCAAAACGGGCCTGATCGCCGGCTTTCGAGCCTTCGGCGAAAACCGCGATGCCGTCGCCGGTTTCGATGTCGAAGCCGGCCGCCGCCAGCGCCCTGAGAACCCGCGCCCCCGACAGCCGGCCGCTGGCCAGCGTCTCGATCGTGCGGGCCGGCCGGCCGTGGCCGCGGGCGCCCAGCATCGCGGCGTCCGAGCTGCGGTCGGGCGCGAAGAACACCAGTTCGCCGGGTTGCAGGCCCTCGCGGTCGAGCACGATGATCTCGTCACCTTTGTCGATACGCACCGCCCGCGATCCGCCGCCGGGCACCGGGTGGCGTTCGACGCCCGGCGGCAGGATCGGCAGGCCCGGCGCGATGACGCCCGAGCGTTCCCAGGGAACCTCGAATACCGGTTGGATGGTCATCAGCTCAGGCCCAGCGCCTGACGCCGCCGCTCGGCCCAGGCGTTGGTTGCGATGTCGAAGGTCAGCGCCATGAAGACCACCGAGAAGCCAAGGACGAAATTCTTGCCCAGAAGCGTGCCGGCCATGGTGCGCTGCAATTCCTGCCCAAGGTCGCGGGTGCCGATGAACGCGGCGATGATGACCATGAAGAAGGCGAACATCAGCGCCTGGTTCAGGCCCACCGCGATGATCGGCATGGCCAGCGGCAGTTGCACCTTGAACAGCTTTTGCATGCGGGTGGCGCCCGACATTTCGGCCGCCTCGACCATCTCGGGCGGCACTGCCCTGAGCCCCTCCATCGTATAGCGAACCACCGGCACCATGGTGTAGATCAGGATCGACAGGATCACCGTGGTCGAGGTGATGCCGAACAGCATGATCGCCGGCAGCAGGTAGATAAAGCTGGGGAAGGTCTGGGCCGTGTCGACGACCACCATCATCACCCGGTCACGCGACATGTTGCGCACTCCCAGCCACAACAGCGCGAAGGCCACGCCATACACGTACAGCGACGGGCTGCGCGGGCTGAGAAACGCGGCAGCGCCTTCGGTAGCCGTGCCGTAATGGATGACCCCCGACAGGATAAGCGCGCCAACCGCGATGGGAATGCGCCTGAAGATCAGGCCGATGATGCCAATTGCCAGTTCGTCGAAATCATTGCGCAGGCTCATCCTTGGCGCGTCGCCACGGCTGACCCATATCCCCAGCGGAATGCCCAGAACCAGGCTGAGCAGCACCGCGATCAGCGTGGAATGCATGGTCAGCATGGCGCGGTCCCACCAGCCAAACTCGGCAACGATGGCGAAAAAGATCAGCGAGATGATGGCCGGTCGGCGGCCACCAAGGCGGAAACAGGCGGCGGTGATCAGGGCCATCACCGCCAGCGTCGGCAGATAGACCAGAAAACGCTCGGTCGGCAGCAGGACATACAGGTTCAGCGTGACCCGGATCGCCCCGGTCACCGCCTTGACGCCGTCCAGGCCCAGCCAGTGTTTCATGCCGCTGTCGATGGGTTTGCCCATCGACCAGTCCTGCGATCGGTGCACCTCGCCCAGAACCGAAAACGTGTATTGCCCGATATTCTTGACCCAGGCCGCAGCGTGGCCGATGGCGCCGCCTTCATATTCGAAATCGCCCAGCTTGTAGTGCGGGGCCAGATCCGACAGGCGGCCAACGATCACGAAGACCACGAACAGGCCCAGCGTCGACAACAGCGGCAGGTTGCGCTTCCACCATGGGGTGCCACGCTCGAAATGCACCGGCTGTTTCAGCACCCACGCCTTGGTCAGCCGGTCCAGCACCACTGCGACCAGCACGATGGTGATGCCGATCTCGAGGCTGCGGCCCAGCTTGAAGCTGTTCATCATCGCCAGCAGCTTGGCGCCAAGGCCCGGCATGCCGATGAAGGCGGTCAGCACGACCATGGCAAGGCTGAGCATGATGACCTGGTTCAGGCCCACCAGAATCTCGGTTCGGGCCGAGGGGATATAGACATGGCGCAGCATCTGCCAGCGCGAGCAACCGGCCATCTTCCCGGCTTCGACCACCTCGGGCGGAACCTTTTTCAGGCCGATATTGGTCAGCAGGACCATGGGTGGCAGCGCATACATGATGGTGGCCACGGCGGCGGCGGTGGGGCCGACCTTGAAAAAGATGACCGCCGGCAGAAGGTAGGACAGGAAAGGCAGGGTTTGCAGCACGGCCAGCGCCGGGCGCACCACGCGTTCGAACCGCTTCCACTTCCAGGCCGCGATACCGGCCAGCAGGCCCAGCGTGAAACTGACGGGCGCGGCGACGACGATGACGCTCATCATCTCCATCGTCCATTTCCACTGGCCCATCATGGCGGCGTAGACGCAGGTTCCGGCCGCCAGAAGCGCCAGACGCCAGCCGCCCAGGTGATAGCCGATCATGCCGGCCACAGCGGCGACGGCCGACCACGGGATCGCCTCGAACCGCGGCCAGCGCGATTTGCCGTAAAGCAGGTTGGCGGCCGCATTGATGAGAAAGCCCAGCCAGTCGGCGATTGTGCGGGTCACCTCCATCAAGCCCAGATCGTTCTGAAGCCAGGAAAAGATCGCGTCGATCCAGGGTTCCCACGGCAGGACGGCGGCTTCGGGCAGCCGGATCAGCCAGTCGGGCAGGAACGGGCGCAGAAGCAGCAGCAGTGCCGCAAAGCCCAGCAGGCCCCAGGTAATCTGGCGGTGACGCCGGGCCAGGCCCTCGATGGCGGCGGTGTCGCTCACTTTGCTGACCCCAGCAGGACGTCCAGCGCCGCCTGACGCGGCATGGCGCCGATGACCTTGCCGTCACGGGCAACCGGAATGGCCGCCGCGTCGCCTTCGATGACCCGGCGGGCCAGCGACAGAACCGTTGCGTCGGCCTCGACCGGTTCGCCTTCGCCGGCCAGCCCGTCCTGGACCAGGACTTCGGCATGCACGACGCGCGACTTCTCGATCTCTTCGGTGAATTTTGCGACATATTCGGTCGCCGGGTTCAGCACGATCTTGTCCGGCGTGTCGCATTGCTCGACAGCGCCATCCTTCATGATGGCGATACGGTCAGCCAGGCGCAACGCCTCGTCGAAGTCGTGGGTAATGAAGACAATGGTCTTGCCCAGCATCGCTTGCAGACGCAGGAATTCGTCCTGCATTTCGCGGCGGATCAGCGGGTCGAGCGCGGAAAATGGCTCGTCCAGAAACCAGATGTCGGGCTCGATCGCCAGCGAGCGGGCGATACCGACACGCTGCTGCTGGCCGCCGGACAATTCGCGCGGGAAATAGTCCTCGCGCCCCTCAAGCCCCACCAGCCGGATAACCTCTAACGCGCGGGCGCGCCGGTCGTGGCGGTCCTGCCCGCGCATTTCCAGCGGGAAGGCCACGTTCTGCAACACCGTGCGGTGCGGCAGCAGGCCAAACGACTGGAACACCATGCCCATTTTCGACCGACGCAGCGCGATCAGTTCCTTTTCGGACAAGGACATGACGTCTTGCCCGTCGACCTCGATCGTGCCGCCGGTGATGTCGTGAAGCCGGGAAAAGCAGCGCACAAGCGTTGACTTGCCCGACCCGGAAAGTCCCATGATCACAAGTATTTCGCCGGTATGCACCTCAAGAGAGACGTCCTTGACCCCGGCGATATAGCCGTCGGCGCGGATCTGATCGAACGAATGCCCCTGTGGCATCCGGTCGAGATAGGCGCGCGGATCGGCGCCAAAAATCTTCCACACGTTGCGGGCGGAAATCACCGGCGAGGTCATGTTATCTCCCTTGTCACCCTTGCAGTGATGCTGCCCCGAAAACATCCTTCGGGGCAGCACATCTTGTCAACCAGACCGGGTATCAGCCAGTGCAGGCGTTCACCCAGGGCTGCCAGACGTCAGCGTTTTCTTCCAGCCAACGCGCGGCCGCGTCTTCCGGCTCCATTTCGTCGGTGTCGACGAACTTGGCCATTTCGGCGATCTGCGGGTTGTTGAAGCTGATCGTCGACAGGACGCAATAGGCCGACGGCCAGTTGTTGGTCATGCCGCTGCTGGCGACCTTGCGCAGGAAGCCGGTCGCCGGGTTGCCGCAGTCATACAGCGCGTCCGGGTTCGGGCCAACCGCGGGGTCCTTGTCACATCCGTCGACCCAAGCCGGGAATTCGACGAATTCGCCCGGCCACACGGCTTCGGCAAAGTTGGGGGTCCAGTTGAACACCACCATCGGGCTGTGATCGGCCTCGGCGGCACCGATCGCCGCCCACAGTGCGGCAGCCGAACCGGCGTTCACGACCACGAAGTCCATGCCGAGCGAATCGACCCGCTCTTTACCATGCTTCAGCCAGTCGACCGGGCCATCAAGATACATGCCCTTGCCGCCGGATTCCGGCGTCGCGAACACTGCGGCACAGTCGTTCAGCGCCTCCCACGACGGCAGGCCGGGGCATGCGTCCTTGGTCCACATCGGATACCACCAGTCTTCGCGGGTCACAGCGTTATGTTCGCCCGCATCGACCATGCCACCCTTGGCCAGCGCCGCGCGATAGGATGCACCGAAGGCGCCTTCCCAGACCTCAAGCTCGAGCGTCACGTCGCCAAGACGCACCGATTCGTAAACCGCCTGCGAGTCTGTGGTCACATATTCGACGTTCAGGCCCATGCTTTCATACATCTGGCCGACAACGTTGCTCATCACGATCTGACTGGACCAGTTGTGGATGGGAATGATGATCGGGTCCGAGCTGTCTTCTGCAGCCGCCGCCATGGGCGCGAGCGCAAGCGCCCCTGCTGCCAGTAGTTTGGTAACCGTTTTCATTTTGGTCTCCCTATTGTTGCGGCCTTCGCGCCGCAAGGTCGTGAGCATCGCTCACCTTGTTTGCCGACGCCCGCTTGTGCGGGATGCCGGCCGATTTCGCCTAGATATCGAGATAGCTCTCCAGGCTGTCGTCCAGCGCATCCTTCCATTTGGTATGGTGCGGTGGTGCCTTGGTTCCGGTCATCGGGCTGACATAGCCGTTGTCGCGGAACGTCATGATGTTGCTTTTCTTGTGCTTCTTCCATTCGTAAAAGGCCTGACAGGCAGCCTTGACGTCGAAGCTGGGGTAATCGGTGTCGTCGATCAGCTCTTGCGTATAGTCGCCCTGATAATCGATGCAGCCATAGTCATCGGCCAGCGCGGCCTCGGCATCCTTGCGGGCCTGCACATCGGCCTCGCGCGCCGCCAGATCGGGCACGGCGATACGGCCCATGATGACGTCGCGCACATACCAGGCCTGCGCGTCGAACATGTTGAAGGTGAACCACTGGTCCTGCATGGCAAGGTAAAACAGGTCCGGATTGCGGTTCCAGACCACGCCCTTGTACAAATCGTCCGACGCCAGCACGTTGGCCGTTTTCAGCCGCAAATCGTCGGGCAGGAACGGGAAGTGATGCTTGTAGCCGGTGCACAGGATGATCGCGTCGACCTGTCTGGATGAGCCGTCGGTGAAATGGGCCGTCTTGCCCGCGACACGCTCGAGCCGTGGCTTGACCTCCCAGTTGTCTGGCCACGAATAGGGCATGGGCGCGGTGCGATAGCAGTTGGTGATGGATCTGGCGCCGTATTTCCAGCACTGCGACCCGATGTCCTCGGCCGAATAGGACGTGCCCATGATCAGCAGGTCCTGGCCTTCGAATTCGCGGGCGTCGCGAAAGTCGTGGGCGTGCAGGATGCGGCCGTTGAAGCTGTCAAAGCCGGGATACTCGGGCACGTTGGGAACCGAGAAATGCCCCGAGGCCACGATCACCTGATCGAAATGCTCGGTCGTCTCGCTGTCGCGGGCCTCGTCCCGTGCGGTCAGGGTAAAGCCGCCGCCTTCGGCGGCACGCACGTCGCGCACGATGGTGTCAAAGCGGATCTGGTCGCGCACCCCGGCCTTTTCGACCCGCCCCTTGATGTAATCCCACAGCACAGCGCGCGGCGGGTACGAGGCGATGTTGCGGCCGAAATGTTCCTCGAAGGTATAGTCGGCAAACTCCAGCCCCTCTTTGGGGCCATTCGACCACAAATAGCGATACATCGACCCGTGGCACTGGTTGCCATGCTCGTCGACACCGGTGCGCCAGGTGTAGTTCCACAGACCGCCCCAATCGCCCTGTTTCTCGAAACACACGACCTGCGGCACGTCGGCGCCCTTGGCGGCGGCCGACTGGAAGGCCCGCAACTGTGCCAGCCCCGAAGGCCCGGCCCCGATGATCGCTACGCGTCGGCTCATGGTCATTCTCCTTCAACGATCGGCGGGGCGGACAAGGTGGCCCCGTTTTGCACGCCCCGCGTCATCGGCGCGGTCCCACGATGTCGGGGCTCGACCCGGACGCGGCCCAGTCGGGTTCGAACCCCAGAACCTCGGTTCCGGCGGGAATGGCGGGGTTGAACAGGCGGTTGTGGGCCAGCGTGGCGCGGTGAAGCGGATTGTGCGGCGCCAGTCGCCAGACCTTGCAGGCCAGGTCGAACCGCTGCGCGTAGGCTTCGAATACCAACGTCACACGCCCGGCGGCATGCAGTTGCGCCGCCCCGGCCGAGCCCGGCGGAAAGGTCGCCGTCAGGATATCCGAGAAATCGCGGTGCTTCTGGTAATAGCTGGCCGACAGGAACCGCAGCGCCGTTTCGCGCACCTGCGCGGGGTCGTTGGTCTTGCGGAACATATGCTCAAGCTCGGGCAGGTCGCTGTGACCGGGCACCTTGTTGAGGATGGTGATGACATGGCCCATGGGCTGGGGCTGGCCCGGCAGCGTCACCGCCGGCGTCACCGCATCAGACGGGCGGCCATCGTGATCACGCAGCATCATCAGCCGGGCATGGCACTGCCATTTCAGAAAGCCGTCGCGCAGCGGGTGGTGCGCATGGCTTGCGCCCAAGGTCGCCGCGACGCTCATGCCACGTCCCTTTGCGTGCCGTCCGCCGCCCGATAGGCGCGGTCATGGTCCAGCGAGGGGATGCGGGCGCGCGCAGCGTCGGCATCGTCAAGGTCGATGCGCGCCTGCACCACGCCCGGCAGGTCGCCGCCGTCGGCAATGACATCGCCCCAGGGCCCGACGATCAGGCTGTGACCATAGCATTCACCGCCGCCGGGCACGGCGCCGACCGCGCAGGCACTGACCATGAAGGCGCCATTCTCGATGGCCCGCGCCCGGTTCAGAACATGCCAGTGCGCGGCACCGGTGGTCTTGGTAAAGGCCGCCGGGGCGGTCAGGATATTGGCGCCCGACTGTGCCAGCGCGCGGAACAGATGCGGAAACCGCAGGTCATAGCAGATGGTATGGCCGATCACCGCGTCGCCAGCCCGATGCGTGACCGCAACCCGCCCCGGGCTGACGGTGGCGCTTTCGCAATAGCTCTGGGATGCCGAAAGCCTGATGTCGAACAGGTGGATCTTGTCATAGCGCCCGGTGATGTTGCCCGATGGGTCGATCATCAGGCCCCGGTTCAAAAGCTTGCCCTCGGGCCCCGGGACCGCGACCGACCCGACCATGACCGCCACGCCGTGGCCGGCGGCAAGGTCGCGCAGAGCGGCAACGACCGGATGGGCGTTTTCGGGCGCGGCCGGCGGAACCAGCCGCGCGCCATCGGACCGCAGGCCACCGCAATATTCGGGCAGGAACAGCATCTTTGCCCCCGCCTGAACGGCGGCCGTGGCCAATGGTATCGCCTCGCCGATCGCGGTTGCGAAATCGGGCATCGGCCTTGTCTGAAGGCAAGCGATATCCAGTAGCCGTGCCATCAGAACTTCATGTAGGCCTTTCTGAGGGTCGCCAGCGGGTGCCTGTCGGACATCTGGAACTTGATCAGCAACTCGCGCGCGATCATGTCGCGGTCTTGCTGGTTGTCCGGCAAGGCGATGCTGTCGGGGATACGCACCCAGCCATTGTTGTTGCGATCGAAGACGGCGGGCCGGCTTTCTTCATAGCCCATGTGAACGTCTTCCAGCCAATTCAGATCGTTCCAGCCCATGACCTCCATGTATTTGGCCAGGAAAGGCGTGATGCGCGCGTAATCGGGCACAAGGTTGACGTCATAGCGATAGCCGATGTGCTGGCCGATTTCCTTTTCACGTTCCGACGCCAGCCCGTCGGCATCGTTGATGAACTGGTCGACATCCGTGATTTCAGAGCCGCGATACTGTTTTCCAGCCATGTCCAGTGCTCCTTACAGGTGGTGGTAGTCTTCGACGCCGACGGTATGGCTGGTGCCTGCCAACGGAACGCCGGCCATGGCCGAGGCTTCCATCGTCAGGGCCGCCAGATCCTCGGGTTCGAGGCTGTGCAGATGCGTCTTGCCGCAGGCTCGGGCGAAAAGCTGGGCCTCGATCGTCAGCGTGTGCAGGAAGTTATAGACCCGCTCGGCCGCTTCGTCGGGGTCAAGCCGCGCGCGCAGCACCGGGTCCTGCGTTGCCACGCCGACCGGGCAGCGCCCGGTGTGGCAGTTATAGCAATGGCCCGGTTCGGCCCCGATTTCTTCGGGATAGTTGGCCTCGGGGATGTCCTTGTTGCAGTTCAGCGCCATCATCATCGAATGGCCCAGCGCGATGGCGTCGGCCCCAAGCGCGATCGCCTTGGCCACGTCGGCGCCGTTGCGGATACCGCCGGCATAGACAAGGCTGACTTCGCCGCGCTTGCCCAGGTCGTCGATGGCCTTGCGGGCCTGACGAATGGCCGCCATGCCGGGAACGCCGGTTTCTTCGGTGGCAAGGTGCGGACCGGCGCCGGTCGACCCTTCCATCCCGTCGATATAGATCGAGTCGGGATCGCATTTCACCGCCATGCGCACATCGTCATAGACCCGCGCCGCGCCCAGTTTCAGCTGAATCGGGATCTGCCAGTCGGTGGCCTCGCGGATCTCCTGGATCTTCAGCGCCAGATCGTCGGGGCCCAGCCAGTCGGGGTGACGGGCCGGCGACCGCTGGTCGATGCCGGCGGGCAGACTGCGCATCTCGGCAACCTGGTCGGTGACCTTCTGGCCCATCAGGTGCCCGCCAAGCCCGACCTTGCAGCCCTGACCGATGAAAAACTCGCAACCGTCAGCCAGCACCAGGTGGTTGGGGTTGAAGCCATAGCGCGACTGGATGCACTGATAGAACCATTTCGAGCTGAAGCGACGTTCGTCCGGGATCATGCCGCCTTCGCCCGAACAGGTGGCGGTGCCGGCCATGGTGGCGCCACGGGCCAGCGCGGTCTTGGCCTCGTAGCTGAGCGCGCCAAAGCTCATGCCGGTGACATAGACCGGGATGTCCAGTTCCAGCGGGCGCTTGGCCCGGGGGCCGATCACGGTCTTGGTTTCGCATTTCTCGCGATAACCCTCGATGACAAAGCGGGTCAGCGTGCCGGGCAGGAACGTCAGATCGTCCCAGTGCGGGATTTTCTTGAACAGCGAAAAGCCACGCATCCGGTAACGGCCAAGTTCAGACTTGATATGGATGTCGTCGATGACGCGGGGCGGGAAAATGAAGCTGTCGCCGATGCGGTTCACATCGCGGTCCAGCGGTTTCTTGATTGGGCTTCCGTCAGCCATGTCGTTCTCCTTGCGGGGATGAGTGAAACCACCCCTCCTGCGCGTGCGCAGAACGGGCGTTCGCGCCCATCTAGAGGATCAGCTTCTTCTCAGAAGGCTCGAGATTGTCGTAGTTCCACAGCTGCTTGCCGGCGACGATCTTGGTGAAGTGATCGACACCCTTGTCCGGCATCATGCCGTATTGCGTCAGCTTGCGGGTCAGCCAGTCCTTGTCGCGCTGGGTCATCTCGGCCTTGACCGCGTCGACACCGCAGGACTTGATGCTGCCGCCCACGAAGATCGTGCCGTCATACATCGAATCGCCAAGGTTCTTGCCGGCATTGCCGCATACGACCATCCGGCCGCGCTGCATCATGAAGCCCGACAAGGCGCCGGTGTCGCCGCCAACCAGGATCGTGCCGCCCTTCATGTCGATCCCGGTCCGGGACCCGACCGAGCCACGGCAGACCAGGTCGCCACCGCGCAGTGCCGCGCCAAAGGTCGACCCGGCGTTCTTTTCGATGACGATCGTTCCGGCCATCATGTTTTCGCCGCACGACCAGCCGACCCGGCCGGTGATGCGCACGTTGGGGCCGTCGATCAGCCCGACCGCGAAATAGCCGGTCGAGCCTTCGATGATCAGGTTCAGCCGGTTCAGAATGCCGACGCCCAGCGAATGCATGCCGCGCGGGTTCTGCAGAACGATGGTGCCGAAGCCTTCGTTCATCAGGTCGCGGATCGAGGCGTTGACCTCGGTCGTGGTCTTGCCGTCGCAGTCCAGTTCGGTCCGCTTGTTATAGTCGACCGTGGGCGCCCACGGGTAGGTGAACCGCTCTTCCGCGTCGCGGTCGAACTCGACATACAGCGACTTGCCGGTCAGCTGTTCGGTGCGCATGCCAAGCGCGGTCACGCGCTCTTCCTGCGACATCGCCTTGAGATCGGCGTCGCTCACGCTTGCCATACACGGACCTCCTCATCATACGGGTCATAAGTGTCGATTTCTTCGGGAAGGATCGCCCGGATCGCCACTTCTTCCGAAGCCATCGCGATCAGGTCGTCGCTTTCGTAAAGCACCAGCGGTTTGGCCGCCATCGTGTCCTTGGCCATGCCCAGCTGGTCCTTGGTGCAGACCAGATAGGTGAACACGCCGTCGATTTCCTCGATCGAGCGGCGCAGGCTGTCTTCAAGGCTGACACCGTTGGCCAGATTGTGGGCGGTGTAGACCGCCAGCAGTTCACTGTCGCAATCCGACTGGAACCGGTGGCCCTTGCGCTCCATCTGTCGGCGCATGGTCCAGTAATTGGTGATCTGCCCGTTATGGACCACCGAAATGTCGTTATAGGGGAAGGCCCAGTAGGGGTGAGCCGACTTGATGTCGACATCGGATTCGGTGGCCATGCGGGTGTGGCCGATGCCGTGGGTGCCGTTAAAGTCGTTCAGGCCATAGTCGCCCGCGACATCGGCCGCATCGCCAAGGTCCTTGATCAGCTCCAGCCCCGAGCCCATCGACAGAATCTCGGTCTGGCCGTCTTCCTCGATATGGGCGGCCATGGCGCCGGTGTCGCCGTCGTGGCGGATGACATAGCGCAGCGCATGTTCCTGCGGCGCGTCCTTCGATTTCACCTCCGCGCCATGCTCGGCGAGGATGGCGTCGACCCGCGCCACGCGGTCGGCCATCAGCCGCGACGCGCCATGCCCGATGGCGCGGTCCTCGGCCTCGGCGACCTTGATGCGCATGACATAGTCTTCGGCGTTTCCTTCGCTATACAGCGCGTAGCCGGTCGAATCCGGCCCCCGATGCTTCAGCGCCTGCAACATCGCGGTCATCTCGCCGCCGACGTTCGCGCTTTTGCCTTTGTGAATTATTCCAGCGATTCCGCACATTTGGCAGAGCCTCCTTTCGCAGGATGGGTGCTGTTGCACCCATCTCCGTTAACCAGATGCCGTCGGGACGGCGGGCGACGATCACCCGTGCGTCACGGCAGGCATTCCATGTAGGTGTCGTTGTCCCAGTCGGTCACGGTGGACATGAAGCGGGCATATTCGTCGCGCTTGTATTCTTCATACAGACGATACATCTCGCCCGGCATGCCGCGCTTTACCACCTCGTCGGCGGCCAGATGGTCCAGCGCCTCGCCCAGCGACATCGGCAGTTTCTTGACCTGCTTGCCGGCCTTGATCGCGTCGTAGATGTTGCGCTCTTCCGGCTCGCCCGGGTCGAGCTTGTTGTCGATACCGTCGTCCATGGCCGCCAGCAGGGTCGAGCCCATGATGTAGGGGTTCACCATCGAGTCGACCGAGCGGTATTCGAACCGACCGGGCGCCGAAACGCGCAGGCCGGTGGTGCGGTTCTGGAACCCCCAGTCGGCAAAGACCGGCGCCCAGAAACCGGTGTCCCACAGCCGGCGATACGAGTTGACGGTGGAACAGCCGACCGAGGTCAGCGCCTGCAGGTGCTGAACCACGCCGCCGATCGCTTCCAGCCCGTCCTTGCCCGGCATCTGCGGGTCGTCGTCATCGGGCATGAAGGTGTTCTCGCCACCGCGAACATACATGTAGTTGTCGCGCATCCCCGGCAGGCTGTCGGGGTCGTTGCCGCAGCGGACGAATTCGTCCGCGCCGCCGCGCCACAGCGACATGTTGTGGTGACAGCCCGACGCCGACACGCCCATGAAGGGCTTGGTCATGAAGCAGGCGAAAATGCCGTTTTCCCGGGCCACCTGCGCGCAGATCTGGCGGTAGGTGGTCAGACGGTCGGCGTTGCGCAGCACGTCGTCGAACATCCAGTTCAGCTCCAGCTGGCCGGGCGCGTCTTCGTGATCGCCCTGGATCATGTCCAGACCCATCTGGCGGGCATATCTGATCACCTGCATCGACACCGGGCGCAGCGATTCAAACTGGTCGATGTGATAGCAGTAGGGCTTGGAATAGCCCGGCCCCGGCTTGCCGTTTTCGTCGAACTTCAGCCACATCATCTCGGGCTCGGTGCCGATGCGCAGACGGCGGCCGTGCTTTTTCTCGAACTCTTCGTGCATCCGGCGCAGGTTGCCGCGCCCGTCCGATGTCAGATAGCCGCCGGGATTTTCCCGCTCTTCGCGGTTGCGGAACAGGGTCGAATACATCCGGCCGATCTGCGGCGCCCAGGGCAGCTGCATGAAGGTTTCCGGCTCGGGGATACCAACCAGCTCGGCCGCTTCGGGGCCGTACCCCAGATAGTTGCCGGCCCGGTCGGTGAACAGGTTGACGGTGGCGCCGTAAACCAGCTGAAAGCCCTTCTTGGCGATGCTCTCCCAATGGTCGGACGGGATACCCTTGCCCATGATCTTGCCGGTGACCGACACGAACTGCAGATAGAGATACTCGATCCCCATCCGGTCGATCATCTCGCGGACTTGCTTGATTTTCTCGTCGCGTCCCGGCGCCTCTACGAAACGTTCAAGATCGGTGGCCAATGGTCATACTCCCTTTGGATTCGGGGTCTTGCGGCCCCTTTTTCGGATGTCTTGGATCAGCTCCACGGATAGGGGCTGTTGGAAACCGGATGAAGCTCGCCCTTGGCGAAACGGTCGAACCGGAAAGGTTTGAGCAGGTCCTGGGGCGTGCCCAGCACCTCGTCGGCGATCAGATGCCCGACACCGATCATCTTCCAGCCATGGTTGGAATCGGCGATGACGGTGGCGTTGTCGTGAAAATGGTCGAAGACCGGAAAGCTGTCGGCGGTAAAGCAGCCGATCCCGCCCGAGGCTTCGCGGTGATACCGGGGCATCTGCCCTTCATAGCGTTTCTGGCAGTGCGCCAGCGCCGACACCCACATATGCGCGAACGCGTCCGATGACACGAACTCGGGGCTCGACGGGCCGTAGGGGTCGATCTGGACCTCGTAGGTCGGCGTTTCGACCACATAGGGCGACGCACCGCCCTGGATGCCGCCAAAATGCCAGTCGGGCTTGTAATAGATGCCCCACATCTCGTCGGTGATCAGCGATCCGTCGACGGTTGATTTCAGCGGCGCGTCGGTATCGACATGAATGACCGGCGGCAGCGAGCCGTCGTCGGCCTTGCCAAGCGCCGGGTCGATCTGCAGCACACCCTCTTCCAGTTGCCAGAACCGCCACATGTCGACATTGCTGACCAGCGTTCCGTCGGGCTGTTTGATGTCGATCTGGCGCGGCATGCCCAGCATGTCCCAGAAATCCCGCACCCAGGGCCCGGCGCCGATAATGACACGTTCGCAGCCGATCGTGCCCTTGTCGGTCTCGACCGCCTGAATACTTTTCGATCCGCTCTCGGTAACGAATCCCTTGACCGTGGCGCCGGTCACGATGCGGACGCCCAGCTTTTCAACCTTGTCCGCCAGCGCATAAAGCGTCTTGGTCTGGTTCGAAAAGCCGCCACGCTTTTCATGCAGGACCGAGGTGATGCCCTGCGCCTGCCAGTCGCCGAAGATACCGCGCATATAGCTGGTCGCGGCATTCCCGCCCTCGATAAAGACGCTTTCGTAGCCGATTTCCTGCTGCTGGGCATGGATCGTGCCCACGTCTTCGCGCATGGATTCCGATGAAATCTGCATATAGCCGACCGGGTGAAAGGCCAGTCCCGCCGGATCGCTTTCCCAGACATCAGCCGAATGCGCCATCAGGCGGCGCATGGCCGGCTGGAAATAGTTGTTGCGCACCACGCCGCAGGCGACGCCGCTGGCCCCGGCGGCAAGGCCGGTCTTGTCGAGAATCACCACCTGCCCCTCGACCTGGTCGCCGCGTTCGAGCAGGCGCTCGGCCAGCTTCCAGGCCGTCGACAGGCCGTGAATGCCACAGCCGATGATTACAAATCGCGCAGTTTCCGGGATGGCCATGGGCTGACGTGCCTTCTTGCAGATATCGGTTCGGGATTCCCCACTCGCCGCATAATTCCAATTGTGAGCCAAAAATCAATCCCAATTGAACCAAAGGGGGTAGCAATTTGCTGGCGGCCTGTTATTTTGGATCAACTTTGGCTCAGACAGGCGGAAAAGGCGACATGAGCAGGCTTGGCGCGTCGGGCGTCGCGGACCAGATCCGACGGGGAATCATGCAAGGGCAGTTTCGCCTGCACGACCGGCTTCCGCCGTCACGGGATCTCGCCGCCAACTATGGGGTAGCCCGCAATACCCTGCGCGCGGCACTGCACACACTGGAACGCGAGGGGCTGGTCGAAACCCGCTCGGGCAGCGGCACCTATGTGGTGCACAACGGCGACCAGACCGCGCCGCGTGACCTGATCAACGCCAGCCCGCTGGCCCTGATGGACGCACGTTTCGCGCTGGAGCCACATATCTGCCGGCTGTGCGTGATGCATGGCGGACAGGCCGATTTCGACGAACTGGACCAGCTTTGCCGGACGATGGAGGCCGCCACCCGCGACGCCAACACCTTTTCCGACGCCGACGCGCAGTTTCACCGCAAGCTGGCGATGACCACGCGCAACGACCTGCTGATCTGGATCATGGCCCAGATCAACAGCGTGCGGCTGCGCGAGGAATGGACGCTGATGCGCGGCCTGACCCTGACCGAGGACGTCATCGAGCTGTATAACGAACAGCACCGCCGGCTGCTGGGTGCGATCCGGTCGCGCCAGCCCGAAGCCGCCGCGACCTATATGAAGGCGCATCTGGAAACCGCGCGCCTGTCGCTGACGCGTGTGGCCGAAACCTGACCGTTCAGCGCCGCGCGGTCATCTGCAACCAGTTGATATAGAAACGTTCCGCCATCTCGTTGAACGCGGCCAGGTGCCGGCTCACGGCCTGTTCCAGCAGCGCGTCGCCGCCGGCGCCCAGCGCCGTTTCCAGCGCCGTGGCATAGGCCGGAATCCGGGTCCAGTTGCGCACCGTGTCGGCCTCGACCTCAAGGTGAAACTGGACCGACGCCGCGCGGGTCTGCCAGATCATGGCCTGCACCGCACAGGCTGGCGACGTGGCAAGGCAACGCGCCCCGGCGGGCATTTGCGTGACCTCGGCGCTGTGCCACTGAAGGCAGGGAAACGAATCGGGCAGACCGTCGAACAGCACGCCCTCGGCCCCGGTCTCGGTCAGGCCAACGTCCATCACGCCGATCTCGGGGCGCTCGGCCGGGCCAACCGTGCCGCCCAGTGCCTCGGCCAGCAACTGGTGCCCAAGGCACAGGCCCAGATACGGAATGCCACGTTCGGCCACTGCGTCGCGGATAAGGGCCTTTTCCGCCGCGAGCCATGGAAACTGCTCTTCCTGCCACGTGTCCATCGGCCCGCCCAGCACCCACAGCGCGTCATAGCCTTCCAGCGGGCGCAGCGGTTCGCCCGCGTCCAGCTCGATCGCGTCATACTGGTGCCCGTCCTGCGACAGGAACTCGCGAAACACGCCGGGATGTTCGGCAGCGGCATGCTGAAGCACGAGAATCTTCATCGGGTCTCTCCCTGATTGCGCAGACCATCCAGCCCGAGGCGCCGGTGCTCGGACGGCGAATGTCCGAACTGTTCCTTGAAGGCAAATGAAAAATGCGCCGCGTTGCTGAAGCCGGTGGCCGAAGCGACCTCGGCAACCCGCAGCGGCGAACGGTTCAGCAGGTCGCGCGCCAGGGTCAGGCGCATGCGCCGGTAATAGGCCATGGTGCTTTCGCCCAACCGGTCGCGGAACAGGCGGTTCAACTGCCGGCCCGTCACCCCGGCCAGTTGGGCCAGCTGTTCCAGCGTCAGGGGGTCGGACAGGTGATCGTCGATGGCGCCGACCACGTCCAGCAGCGGCCCCGGCGGCAGGCCCGTGCGCTCGGACAGGCCGCCGCGCTGGGGGGCGCCGGCCTGCCGGATCTCGGTATGCAGGAACCAGTCGCTGACCAGCCGCGCAAACCCGGCCCCCTCGCGTTGGGCCATCAGCGCGTGGATCATGTCCAGCGGCGCGGTGCCGCCGCCACAGGTCACGCGGTCGCGGTCGATCACGTAAAGCCGCCGTTCCAGCAGAAGCTCGGGCGCGATCTCGGCCAGCGCGGTGGCATGTTCCCAATGCACCGTCATGCGCCGGCCCTGCATCAGCCCGGCCAGCGCCAGAACCACCGGCCCGCCCGACACCCCGCCGATCTGCGTGCCGTCCAGTGCCATCTGGCGCAACCACGCGCCAAGCTCGCCGCCGGTGTGCACGAACGGATCGCCCCCGGACACGACCACCAGCAAATCCAGCCGCGGCCGCGCCGTTTTCGAGATGACCTCGGCCGCCACGCTGCCCGCGCCCGAGCTTTGCACCGTCGCCCCCAGACCAAAGTGACGCACCCGGTAAAGATCGCGCTGGCCCAGCAGGTTGGCGGCCCGGAACGGTTCGACACAGCAGGCATACGACATCATCGCGAACCCCGGCAGCGGCAGGATCCCGACCTCGAAAGCCGGCTGGATGGGCGCGTGGATGTCCATTTTCCGAACATAGATGTCCGGTTCTCGAATAGGCAAGGTGCGGCTTTGCTGAAATGGTCGCCCGCAACCATCGGAGTTGGGCATGCGCTATTCGGCACTGAAGATCCTGAAAGAGGGGCTGACCGGCAACAAGGGCTGGAAACCCGCCTGGCGCGAGCCCGAGCCCAAGGCGGAATATGACATCATCATCATCGGCGGCGGCGGTCACGGGCTGGCCACGGCCTACTACCTGTCGAACCGCTTTGGCATCTCGAACGTGGCGGTCATCGAAAAGGGCTGGCTGGGGTCGGGCAATATCGGGCGCAACACCACGATCATCCGCTCGAACTATCTGCTCGAGGGCAACCAGCCGTTTTACGAGTTGTCCATGCAGCTGTGGGAAGGGCTGGAACAGGATTTCAACTATAACGCCATGGTCAGCCAGCGCGGGATCCTGAACCTGATCCACTCGGACCCGCAGCGCGACGCCTTTGCCCGCCGCGCCAACGCCATGCAGATTTCCAACGCCGGCTCGGTCCTGCTGGGGCCGGACGAGATTCGCCGCAAGGTGCCCTTCCTCGACTATGACAATGCCCGCTTTCCCATTCAGGGCGCCCTGTGGCAGCCGCGCGGCGGCACGGTGCGCCACGATGCGGTGGCCTGGGGTTATGCCCGCGGCGCCGACCGCAAGGGTGTGGACATCATCCAGAATTGCGAGGTCACGGGCATCGACGTCGAAGACGGCGTTGTCCGGGGCGTGCAAACCGCCCGCGGCCCGATCCGCGCCAGGAAGGTCGCCATGTGCGCCGCCGGCAACTCCAGCCGGGTCGCCGCCATGGCCGGTATGCGCCTGCCCATCGAATCCCACGTGCTGCAGGCCTTCGTGACCGAGGGGCTGAAGCCCACCCTGCCCGGCGTCATCACCTTCGGGGCCGGTCATTTCTATGTCAGCCAGTCCGACAAGGGCGGGCTGGTGTTTGGCGGCGATATCGACGGCTACAACACCTACGCCCAGCGCGGCAACCTGCCGGTGGTTGAAGACGTGTGCGAAGGCGGCATGGCCATCATGCCGATGATCGGGCGGGCCCGGCTGTTGCGCATGTGGGGCGGGCTGATGGACATGTCGATGGACGGCAGCCCCGTCATCGACCGCACCCATATCGACGGGCTCTACGCCAATTTCGGCTGGTGCTATGGCGGCTTCAAGGCCACGCCGGCCAGCGGCTTTTGCTATGCCCACCTGCTGGCACGCGACGAACCCCACGCTACCGCGCGCTTCTTCCGGCTCGACCGGTTCCGCCGCGGCGGCATGATCGACGAAAAGGGCGTTGGCGCCCAGCCGAACCTGCACTGAGGACAGCGCAATGATCATCAATCACCCCCTTCTTGGGCCCCGCGACGGTTCGGAGTTTGTGGTCCTTGGCGACGCCTCGCTGATCGACCGGCCGAATTGGCAGGCCGAGGACGCGCAGGCGCAGTTCCACGAGTATCTCTATCTGCGCGACAACCCGGCCGGCGAGCATCGCGAGCTTTGGTATCACGAACAGGGCGACCGGTCGTGGCTGGTGGTGACCCGCAACACGCTGACCCACGCCGTCACCTCGGTTGAACTGGCCCGGGATGTCGCGCGCGCAAGGGGGCGGTCGAGATGAGCCAGTCACATCGCATCACCGGCGGTCTGGTCAATCGCGACCAGACGCTGACCTTCGACTTCAACGGCCGAAAGTTGCAGGGTTATCAGGGCGATACCCTGGCGTCGGCCCTGCTGGCCAACGGGCAGACGCTGGTTGGCCGGTCGTTCAAATATCACCGGCCGCGGGGCATCTTTTCCGCCGGTTCGGAAGAGCCCAACGCCCTGGTGCAGTTGCGCCGCGGCGCCCATCAGGAGCCCAACACCCGCGCCACCGTGGCCGAGCTGTTCGACGGCCTGTCGGCCACCAGCCAGAACCACCGCGGCAGCCTGGAACACGACCTGATGAGCGTGACCGACCTGTTCGCGCCCTTCCTCAGCGCCGGCTTCTACTACAAGACATTCATGTGGCCGCGGGCGTTCTGGGAAAAGCTCTATGAACCCGCGATCCGGATGTCGGCCGGGCTTGGGCGCCTGTCGATGCAACCCGACCCCGACATCTATGACCACGGTTTTCTGCACTGCGACCTGCTGGTCATCGGCGCGGGCCCGGCCGGGCTGTCGGCGGCGCTGGCGGCCGGGCGGTCGGGCGCGCGGGTGATCCTGGCCGACGAAGACTTTTGCATGGGCGGGCGCCTGCTGGCCGAAACCCACGCCATCGACGATGCGCCGGGTCACGCATGGGCCGATACCGCGCTGGCGGAACTGGCGGCGATGCCCAACGTGCAACTGATGACGCGCACCACGGTTTACGGCGTCTACGACCACGGCGTGCACGGTGCGCTGGAACGCAGGACCGACCATCTGCCCACCAGTGGCGGCAAGCCGCGGCAGGTGCTGTGGCGCATCTTTGCGCGGCGGTCGATCCTGGCTGCCGGCGCCACCGAACGCTCGGTCGCGTTCCGCGACAACGATCGCCCCGGCATCATGCTGGCCGGCGCCGTGCGCGCCTATGCCAACCGCTTTGGCGTGGCCCCGGGCAAGCGGGTGGCGGTGTTCACCAACAACGACGACGGCTGGCGCACGGCCGCGGACCTCAGGGCGCTGGGCGTGCATGTCACGGCGGTTGTCGACGCCCGGCCCGACTGCGCCATGTCGCTGGACGGTGTGACGTCATTCAAGGGCGCGGTGGTCACCGGCACGCAGGGGCGCAAGGCGCTGACCGGCGTCACCGTTGACGGCGACCGGCGCATCGCCACCGATTGCCTGGCCGTCGCCGGGGGCTGGAGCCCCAATGTCCACCTGACCTGCCACCAGCGCGGCCGGCCCGCCTGGCGCGACGACATCGCCGCCTTTGTGCCCGGCGGCACCCTGCCCGAGGGCCAGCATGTCGCCGGCGCCGCCAATGGCCGGATGACGCTGGCCGCCGCAATGGCCGAAGGCCGCGACGTCGCGGCCTCGGTCGTTGCCGACCTGGGCCTTGCCCCCGCCGCCGCCGACGTGCCCCGCACCAGCGACGAACCGTCGGCCATCAGCGCCTTCTGGCACGTCAGGGCCAAGGGCCGCGCCTGGGTCGACCTGCAGAACGACGTGACCGCCAAGGACATCTACCAGTCGCGGGCCGAGGGCTATCGGTCGGTCGAATTGCTCAAGCGCTATACCACGATGGGCATGGCCACCGATCAGGGCAAGACCGCCAACGTGCTGGGGCTGGCGATCCTGGCCGAGGCCGCCGGGCGCAGTATTCCCGAGACCGGGACAACCATCTTCCGCCCGCCCTACAACCCGGTGCCCATCGGCGCCTTTGCCGGGCGGGCGCGCGGCAAGGATTTCCGCCCCTACCGCCTGACCCCCAGCCACGACTGGGCCACCGAACAGGGCGCGACCTTTGTCACCACCGGCGCATGGCTGCGGGCCCAGTGGTTCGCCCGGCCGGGCGAAAAGGGCTGGCGCGACAGCGTTGACCGCGAGGTCATGCAGACCCGAGCCTCGGTCGGGGTGTGCGATGTCTCGACCCTGGGCAAGATCGACGTTCAGGGCCGCGACGCGGCCGAGTTCCTGAACAAGATCTACGCCAACGGTTTCGCCAAGCTGGCGGTCGGCAAGGTGCGCTATGGCCTGATGCTGCGCGAAGACGGCATCTGCTATGACGACGGCACCACTGCGCGCCTGTCGGAAACACATTTCGTGATGACCACCACCACCGCCAACGCGGTCACGGTGTTCCGCAACATGGAGTTTGCCCGTCAGGCGCTGTGGCCCGATCTTGACGTTCACCTGATTTCAACCACCGATGGCTGGGCCCAGTTTGCCGTGGCCGGGCCGAATGCGCGCGCGCTGCTGTCGAAGGTTGTCGACGATCTCGACCTGTCGAACGACGGCTTTCCGTTCATGGCCTGTGGCGAATGCACGGTCTGCGGCGGCACGCCGGGGCGGCTGTTCCGCATCTCGTTCTCGGGCGAACTGGCCTACGAGGTCGCGGTTCCGGCCCGCTTTGCCGATGCCATGATCCGGGCCCTGATGGCGGCGGGCGAAGAGTATGACGTCGTTCCCTATGGCACCGAAGCTCTGGGCGTGATGCGCATCGAAAAGGGCCACTTTGCCGGTAACGAGCTGACCGGGCAGACCACCGGCCAGATGCTGGGCCTGGGCAAGATGATCTCGAAGAAGAAGGATTCGATCGGCTCGACCCTGTCCGAGCGTGAAGACATGAACAGCGACGCCATGCTGCATTACGTGGGCTTCCGCCCGGTCGACCGCAGCGTTGTGCTGAACGCCGGGGCGCATTTCTTTACCACGGGCGACAGCATCACCATGGCGACCGATCAGGGCTGGATGACCTCTGTCGCCTACAGCCCCGAGCTTGGGCATTCCGTGGGGCTGGGCTTTCTCAAACAGGGCCGGTCGCGCAAGGGCGAAGTGGTGCGGGCGCATGACCCGGCGCGCGGCAAGGACACGCTGGTCGAAGTTTGTTCGGCCCATCACATCGACCCTGAAGGAGCGCGCCAACGTGGCTGATCTTACCCTGACCGCCGCCCCGCTGCTGGGCGGATACCAGCGCAGCTTTGGCGCCACCGACCTGCGCGAGGCAACGGATCTGGCCATCGTGTCGCTGGCCGTGCCGCAAGGAGACGAGGCACGTTGCGCCACGGCGCTCGACACCGCCTATGGCTGCGCGATCCCGGACAGCGGCCGCTATGTTCTGTCGAACGACGGGCAGACCCGGGTCATCCGCACCGCACCCGACCAGTTGTTCGTGCTGTTCCCGCACGCGGCGCCGGATGCCCGCGCCGTGGTGGCCACGGCCACGGGCGATGCCTTCTGGTCCACCGACCAGACCGACAACTGGTGCGCGCTGGAACTGTCGGGCCCGCAGGCGCGCGCGGCTCTGGCGCGCATCTGCATGCTGAACCTGCACCCGCAGGCCTTTGGCCCCGATCACGCGGCCCGCACAGTGATGGAGCATATGGGCGCCATGATCCTGCGCAGCGGCGACGATGCCTTCCTGCTGCTCAGCGCCCGGTCGTCGGCCAAAAGCTTTCTGCACGCCGTCGAAACCTCGGTTACCAACGTCTCGGACTAGGCCGGGCACCGCCGCAAAACGAACGGGGCGCCGCATCGACTGCGGCGCCCCTTTTTGTCTTGGGCCGGGCCATAGCGCCGAGAAAGGGCCGGCGTCAGCCCTTGCCGCGCCAGGGGATGGTCTTGTGGATCACCCAGCGCATCATCAAATCAAAGCACAGGCCCAGAACGCCCATGATCAGGATGGTCACCCAGATCAGTTCGTAATCCGACACGGTCCGGGCGATATTCTCGATAAAGCCGATCCCGGTGGTGCCGGCCAGCATCTCGGCGGCAACCAGCGTGCCCCAGCAGACGCCAATGGCAATGCGGATACCCGTCAGGATTTCCGGCATCGCGTTGGGCAGGATGACGTTCCACATGATCTGCCGGTCGCTTGCCCCCAGCGAATGCGACGCGCGGATCTTGGTTAGCTGCACGCCCGATGCCCCGGTCCGGGCCGAGATGACCATGATCGCAAAGGCCACCATGAACAGCAGGAAGATCTTGCCGTCGTCCTGAATACCGAAAATGGTCAGGATCAGTGGTGCCCAGGCCAGTGGCGGCACGGGGCGATACAGCTCGATCAGCGGGTCGAAGAAGGACTTGAAAAAGCGCGACACGCCCATGAACAGCCCCAGCGGCACCCCAAGGAAGATACCCAGCGAAAGCGCCACCAGCACCCGCAGCAGCGAATGCCAGATATGGCCATCGAGCATCGGGACATAGCCAAACGAGACCTCGCCCTGCGCAACGGCAAGGATCTTGTCCTTGACGTTCGGCGTGATGGTTCCGTCGTCGCCGTGGCGGGCGTATTCACCCGGCCAGACATCGGCGATCCAGTCGGGAACGATAAAGGCGACGACGTCGGACACCGGCAGCCATTTCCACCAAAACAGCGTCACGCCGCGATAGCCACCGCCGCCGGCAACGTCAGGGTTGGCCAGCCGCAGGAAGGTGGCAACCACGTCCGTCGGTTTGGGCAGCCAGCGGGCCGAGCCCTGTTCGGTGCACTGGGTCCGCGACTTGACGATGCCGGGGCCCGGGAAGAACAAGGCGTCGACGACCCTCAGCCCGCCCTGGGCGCGGCTGGATGCCTTGTCGAGCCCGGCGATTGCCGTGTCGACCCCTTCCAGCGCCGCCGCCGGGAAGATGAAACCGTCATCGAGCCGCTTGAAGATCCGCTCGACCGCCTTGACATAGTCAACGCGCGCCGCCGTGGTCTGTTCGTCCAGCCCGGCATTGGCCGTTGCGTCCTTCATCACGCCGACCCTGGCCTTGATGTCGGCGATCAGGATGTCGTTTTTCGGGAAATGGTTGCGGATCTTGTTGAAGTCCGATGCGATATCGGCGGCTTCCAGCGAAGATTCGTCAAACAGCATGCCCCGCGCGGTGATCGGCTGCACCGGGATCTCGGTGTATGTCGTTCCCCAGGCCGGCTGGGCCAGCGCCTCGGCCGTCGGGTTCAGACCATCGGTGCCCGCAGCGAGATGCGCGCTGATGTCGTCGAGACGCGCGGACATCTCGTCAAGCGACGCCAGCGCCGCCGGATCAAGGTTGGCCGGGTTCGACGAATTGGCGATCAGCGTGCGGATCTGAACGACAAGATCGTCCAGCTCCGCCTCTTCCACGGCGGTGAACACGCCCGCCGGAACCGACGATTGCAGCCGGTCAAGCTGGTCCGAGTTCCGCGACGCCAGCAGCGTTGACTTGTAATAGCGCGACCCGATGGGCAGGGCCGCCTTGATCGGCGAGACAGCCTCTTCCAGCTTGGCGATCTGGCACATCTCGTTGGCGGCATCGGGAAAATAGGCCCGCCCGGCGCCCCAGGAATAGTAGAACCAGACCAGCATCAGCGCCGACAGGCCGCACACGGCCCAGTACCAGCCGCCCTTGGTGCGCACCGGGTCGCCGAAAACCTCGTCCTTGGCCTTCAGCGCCGCCTGGCGCCGGCCAACAACGATGGAATAGATGAATGTGCCGATCAGGATGATGACCAGCGCGGCCGCGATCATGGCGCGGTTTTCAGAAAGCCACTCAAACACGACCCATGATCTCCTCTTCCATATTCCAGATCATGGTCAGGATTTCCTCGCGAACTTCGGAAAAATACGGATCGTGCTTGATCTCTCGCAGCGATTCGCTGAGCCCGCGTTCGGCAAAGGGCAGCCGGTATTCCTTGTGAATGCGGCCCGGACGCGGCGCCATGACGAACAGCCGTTCGCCCAGCAGCAGCGCCTCTTCGACCGAGTGCGTGATGATCATGATGGTCTTGCCGGTCTCTTTCCAAAGCTCCAGCACCAGTGATTGCATCTTTTCCCGCGTCAGCGCGTCCAGCGCGCCAAGGGGCTCGTCCATCAAGATGACATCGGGGTCGTTGACCAGGCAGCGGGCCAGGGCCACGCGCTGCTGCATCCCGCCCGACAACTGGTAGGTGGGCGTATCGCCGAACCCCTGAAGGCCAACGATATCCAGCCACTTTTCTACCAGTTCGGCAGAAACCTTCGGGTCGGTCTTTTTCATGCGCAGGCCGAAATCGACATTCTTCGACACCGGCAACCATTCGAACAATGCGCCCTGCTGGAACACCATGCCGCGTTCGACGCCGGGTGCGTCGATGACATTGCCGCCCAGCTTGGCCTCGCCATCGGTGGCATTGATGAAGCCGGCGATCAGGTTCAGCAAGGTCGTCTTGCCACAGCCCGACGGGCCCAGGACAGCCAGAAGCTCGCCCTTTTTCAGGTTGAAGTTGATGTCTTTCAATGCCTCGACCGCTGCGCCGGTCTGAGGGTTGGTGAACGTCATGTTCAGATGTTCGCAAACAAGATCTGCCATCGCCTGCTTCTTTTCGGGTTGGGGCCGGAGTTGCTGGTTTCGTCGCGCGCCCGGCCTGCCAAAGGCCCCAAGACCACAAACGGTCAGGCGGCCCACGCCGGGAATGAGTCAAGAGCGGGCCCGATCAGGCCCGCTCTCGTTTCGTACAAACGGCGGTTACTCCAGGAAGGAACCGTCGATGGTTTTCGCGATCTGCGAGCCGTCCGAGTCGCCCTGGAACACCAGGCCAAGCGAGGCAGCGGCCGACGCGGCGACGCCACCGTCGTTGAAGTAGTTGGCCAGCTGGTCGGCAGCGGTCGGCATGATAAAGGCGTCAACCTGCGCTTTCGCCGCTTCGACGCTCATGCCGGATGCGACTGACAGCATCTGATATTCGTCAGCGCTGCTACTGAACGCGGCGTTGGCCTCGGCCGTGGCTTCCATGAACGACTTGACCAGTTCGGGGTTTTCGGTCGCGAACTTTTCGGTCACCGAAACCACGTCGAACGAACCGATACCGGCCGCGACCTTTTCTTCCGACGTCATGATCGGGTTACCGACCTCGGCGCCAGCAGCCGACGAGACACCGCCGAACAGACAGGCCATGTCGACCGCACCGTCAGCCAGCGACTTGGCGCCATCGGGCGGAGCCTGGTCGACGATGTTCATGGTCGAGATGTCGACGCCATAGTGGGTCATGTAGCTGCGGAACGCAAAGTCGGCCATCGTGTTCAGCGGAACGGCAACGGTCTTGCCTTCCAGTTCCGAAGCGTTCGAACCGTCGATGCCCAGTTCGCTGCGGACAAAGCAGTCGTTGGCTTCGTAAACCACGGCGATGCCGACCATTTTCAGGGGCGCACCCTGCTGAATGGCGGTCACGAACGGGGCGAGGCCCTGCGAATATGAAATGTCGATGTCGCCGGCCAGCATGGCTTCGGTCATCGCGGTTCCGGTGGTGAAGTCGACCCAGTTCACGTCGACACCCATGGCGTCGGCATAGGCGCCGGTGGTCTTGGCGATCAGGTTGGGCGTGGCCCATTCCAGAAAGAATGCCACGTTGACTTCATCGGCATGGGCGACAACGGGGCTTAGGCATGCCATTGCGCCGGCGGTCGCAATTGCCGCCGTCTTAATCATTGATTTCATTGATTTCCTCCCAGTGATTCCCGCCCGCAAAACCTCGGGTCGCAACGACAGACTGGTCGCCGGAACCAAAATTCGAGCGGCTTTGAGCCTTGCAGCGAATCGCATCGTTTGCAAACAAATTCTTCGCATCGCAATATTCCGGTTTCGTATTGCGAAACTTTTGGGTGGCCCGATGTTTGCCGATCCCGACGCCAACAAGCCCCCGGGCGCGGGGCCACTCCACAAGGCGGGGCCGCCGGCGGTCGATTTGGTTTTACGATTTTATTTCAACGTGTTGTTCAGGCCTTGTCGCGGGAAAGCCCGGGGCAATGCCGCCGATCTGTTCAGTGACCCGGGCCGCGCTGGCTTTCAGTTCGTCGGCCCAGCCGTAAAGGTCCTGCATCTGATGCCGGGGATAGACCGACCAGATATTCAGCACTGCCACGGGATCGCCGACATAATTGAAGACGGGGGCTGCGATGCCCAGGCAATGGTCGAATTCCTCGCGGTCGTTGCGGCCAAATCCGTTTTCGCGGGCAAAGGCCAGCGCGTCCGCGAAATCCGCGTGATTGTCGATGGTGCGCGACGTGAATCGCTCGAACGTATAGCCGCGCATCTTTGACCGGATCATTTCTTCGGGCAGAAAGGCCAGCAGCGCCTTGCCCGAGGCCGAGCAGTGGACCAGTTCGCGCCGGCCCGGGCGCCGGACTCCGCCGATCGAATGCGGCGATTCCAGAATCCGCAGATAAATCACTTCCAGCCCGCTAGGCACGCCAAGCGTGACATTGGCGTCGCAAAGCTCGAACAGCCGGATCATTTCGTCCAGCGCGATGGCCTGAATATCAAAGCCGCTGTAGGCGTTGCGGACCAGATCGAACACCCGCGGACCCAGCGAATAGGCCCTGTGCTGATCGTCATGGCGCACCATGCGTTCGTCCATCGCAATGGCCAGCAGGCGGTGAACCGTGCTTTTGTTCAGGTCGCTCTTGCGAACGATTTCGGTAAAGGTCAGCGGGCGGCGCGCCTCGCTGATCACGGTCAGAACGGTCAGCAGTTTCTGAACAATCGAACTTTGCATGGCCCGGGCCGCCCCCAAGGCGCCGGTCCGCCGGCGAGCGCGGCCGGGATTGTCCCAACCAGGTTGCAATATGAAACAATTTTCCAGAAATCCAAAACCATTTGCGGCAGAGCGTCGCGCCGCGCCCTGAACCGCCGCCAAATCGGCTTGGCCGGTATCAGTTGACCGAACCGAAGCCGGATAATAGTTTTTCCGTTGCGGAATGTCGGTTTCATAATTCAAAACCGTGAGGCGGATCATGACATCTTCAGCCGTCAGGGATGAAATCCACTGGGCCTTTACAGCGCCGGACGCGCCACCCAGCCAGCGGCTGGACGGGCGGGTCAAGGCCGACGTTCTGGTGGTGGGTGCCGGGCTGACGGGGTGCCGCACCGCCCTTGGCCTGGCCGACGCCGGCACCTCGGTGGCGCTGATCGATGGCCGCGACATCGGCTGGGGTGCCTCGGGGCGCAGCGGCGGCCAGTGCAACCCGATCTGGCGCCAGACCCCGGACCAGTTGGTCGCCATGCTGGGGGCGACCCACGGCGAGACGCTGGTAAACACCACGCTGACCGCCGCCGACGACCTGTTCGCCGACATCGCGACGTTCAAGGTCGATTGCGACCCGGTGCAAAGCGGCTGGATACAGGCCGCCCACACGCAAAAGGCCAGCCGGAAAATGGCCGGCCTTGGCCGCGCCTGGGCCGCGGCGGGCGCCGATATTGTCGAACTCGACGGCGCCGCTGTCCGGGCCGCCACCGGATCGCCGGCTTACGGGTTTGCCCTGCGCCACGCTGCCGGCGGCAACGTTCAGCCGCTGTCGCTGACGCGCGGCTATGCCCGCGCGGCGGCGGCCCGCGGGGCGCAGCTGTTCGACAATTCGCCCATCACACGGCTGAAACGGGTTGACGGAAGGTGGCGCGCGCAGTCCGAAAATGGCGAGGTGGTGGCCGAAAATGTCGTGCTGGCCACCAACGCCTATACCGACGGCCTGTGGCCCGGGCTTGCGCAGACCTTTCACCCGCTGGTCAGCATCGTGGTTGCCACCGCGCCGCTGTCGCGCGCGCAGCAGACCGAGATCCTGCCCGGCCGTGTCACCATCTCGGATTCGCGGCTGGCCATCTATTTCGCCCGTTACGACCGCGACGGCCGGCTGATCTTCGGTTGTGTCGGCAGCAGCGAAAATGTCGACAGCCTGGGCGGTTATGGACGCATCCGCCGGGGGCTGAAAACCGTGTTTCCGCAGATCGGCGGCATCGCTGCGCAGCGCAAGTGGGGCGGCCGGATCGCGGTGACGCCCGAGATGATGCCGCACATGCACGAACCGGCGCCGGGGGTCCTGGCCGGGCTGGGTTACAGCGGACGCGGCATCGCCATGACCTCGGTCATGGGGCGGGCGCTGGCCGCGCGGGTGCTGGGTGCGCCGCCAGCCGCGTTGCCGTTTCCCCTGTTACCGGTCACGCCGCTGCCGCTGCATGGCATCACGCGGCGGCTGATCCCGCTGGGCGCCCCGGCGATGGCGGCCAAGGATGGGCTGGACGTTGTGCTGAACAGGCTGGTCCCGGGCGGGCGGTAAGTCGGCGGTCGCCGGCCCGCCTGCGTTTTCATCTGCGCCCGTCAGATCGGCCAGTTTCAGCGGCTGGGTCATGCCGGGCAGCGGCCGAGGGCGCGGCTTATCTGATTGGCAACGGGACGGTTCATGGGCATGCTATCCAGCATGACGTATGGTGTTTTCATCCATCGGGCAGATTCCAACTATGATGACATCCCTTGGGAACGGTATCAGTTTCCGAGGCAATATCTTTCCCGCGCCAAACAGTGTGTGGGTGACTGGATTGTCTACCTCGAACCCAGCAAGGTCAGGGACACAAAAGGCTACTTTGCGGTTGCCAAGGTCCAAGAGATCATAGCCGACCCGCGAAGCGCCGATATGCATATCGCCGTCATAGAACGCGGGACATATCTACCTTTTGGCGACCCGGTGCCGTTTCGCGATGAAGATGAAGTCGTCGAGCAAGGCCTGTTGAACGACCACGGAAAGATCTCTGGACGTGCACAGGCCGCGGTGCGGACTCTCGCAGCGGAAGACTTGGGGCGCATCTTGAAGCGCGGTCTCGTGCAGGATGACGACATTTTGCCCCGTGTTGATCGTAGCGCGCCGAACAGTGGCTTTCACGAAACGCAGGCACCATTCCAACACCTGTCGAACCGCGAGCGCATCAACCAATTGACCAACCGCGCTGTGAGGGACCGCAACTTCAGAAAAACCGTGCTCGGCGCCTATGATGAACGATGTGCGATCTCTGGTCTGCGCCTGATCAACGGCGGCGGGCGTGCGGAAGTTGAGGCTGCTCATATCAGACCGGTCGAATTCAACGGGCCAGATATCGTGAGCAACGGGCTGGCGTTGTCGGGCACTGCACACTGGATGTTCGACCGCGGGATTGTTGGGCTCGCCGACGATTTGACAATAATTGTCTCTCGGCAAAGCAACGACTTGGATGCCGTCAAGGCGATGATCAACTCTTCCGGCAAGCTGCTGGCACCGGCACGTGCCGCCAATCGACCGAGGGCCGAGTTCGTCGCTTGGCATCGAGAGAACTGCTTTAAGTCTTAGGCAGCCCGTCGCGGCCAATCACCAATGGTGGGCCCGCCGCAGTTCATCCGAAAATCTTGGTGGGTTTGGGTCGGGCGACAGCCGATCAGACCGTTGCGAGATACCGATGCGCGGGGCTTCCCACGCGTTTCGTTCCATTGAACGTGGTGCCCCCAGAGAGACTCGAACTCCCGACCCCCTGATTACAAATCAGGTGCTCTACCAGCTGAGCTATAGGGGCACTGGCGTGGTCAGTATGCCAGCCGATGCGCGTATTCAAGAGCGTGGCGCCGCGGTCGTTGCGCGCACGACCAGCGACACCGGAACGTGGATCGCCGGGGCGCCGTGCGCCCTGCCAAGGATGCGGTCCAGCAGCAATTCGGCCGCCTTGCTGCCCAGCGTCTCGCGCGCTTGCCGGATGGTCGTCAGCGGCGGCCACAGATATTCCGAAACCTCGATATCGTCGAACCCGACAACCGACACGTCCTGCGGCACCCGGATATTCATGGCCCGCCACTGGCCGATCATCGCGTGCGCCATCAGATCCGAGGCGCAGAACACCGCCGTGGGCAGGCGGGCCCCTTGGGCGAAAAACAGCGCCGCGTCGCGCCCGGATTCAAGCGAGAAATCGCCGCGGAACATCCAGTTGTCCTGCACCGCCAGCCCCTGCGCGGCCATCGCGGCGGCGAAAGCCTCGGTCCGCGCGGCTGTCAGCACGTTGCCCCTTGGCCCCTGAACCAGCCCGATGTCGCGATGCCCCAGCGCAAACAGATGATCCATGGCCATACGCACGCCATGGGCATTGTCCGACCGCACCGACGGAAAGGGGCTGCCGTCGACCCATTCGCAGGCGAAGACAATGCGCGCGGCGTGGCGCGACTGCGCAACCTCGTCCAGCGCCGCAGGGTCGAAATTGCCATCAAGGCAGATGATGCCGTCGGCATGGCCGTCGCGCATGGGCTCGGTCAGCGCCTGCGCCCCTGCCCCCGGTCCGGTGTCGGTCACGACAACCTTCAGCCCGGCGGCGGAAAGCCGCGATTCGATGCCTGCGATGATCTGGCTGAAAAACGGGTTCGAAAGATTGGGCACCAGCACCAGCACCGACCCGGCCCGCCGCGTTCGCAAAGACCGCGCCGCCTGATTCACGCGATAGCCGGTGGCCTCGACAGCGGCCAAAACCGCCTGGCGCGTGGGTTCGCTTACCTTTTCCGGGGCCGACAGCGCCCGGCTGACCGTGGCGGTAGATACGCCGGCGGCTTTTGCAACATCTTGGATTTTCGCCGCTTTATCGGACACAGTCACATTTCCGAGCAGGAATTGGGCCTTGAATTCAGAATCACTATTGACACGAATCTGCTTCCCGGCAAACTGTTAATGTAATCGTTTACATGTGTTGGCGCCCCGACTGCGCCCGAAAATGTTAGCGGTTGACATCGTCCCGGGCGCACCGGGTGAAGCGCGGTTGATCCGCAATGGGAGGAAGATTTATGAAACTTGCTAAGGCGCTTTTGGCGGCTACCTTCATGACGTCGGCAACGGTCGCGGCAGCGACCGAGCTGGAAGTCACCCACTGGTGGACCTCGGGTGGCGAAGCCGCCGCGGTTGCAGAGTTCGCAAAAGCCTTTAACGCATCCGGCGACACCTGGGTCGACGGCGCGATCGCCGGTTCCGGCGGTGTTGCGCGTCCGATCATCATCAGCCGCATCATCGGCGGCGAGCCGATGGGTGCCACCCAGCTGAACCACGGCCGCCAGGCCGAAGAGCTGGTCGCCGCCGGTCTGATGACCGACCTGACCGACCTTGCCGAGGCCGAAGGCTGGCACGACATCGTGAACCCGGTCCGCCTGCTGGATGCCTGCACCCTTGACGGCCACGTCTATTGCGTTCCGGTCAACATCCACTCGCCCCAGTGGCTGTGGCTCAGCCATGCTGCCTTCGCCAAGGCCGGCATTCCGGTTCCGAGCGACTGGTTCGAATTCGTGGCCGACGCCCCCGCCCTGGAGGCAGCCGGGATCATCCCGCTGGCCATGGGCCAGCAGTCGTGGCAGACCAACCTTGCCTTTGGCGCCATCATGGTTGCCGTCGGCGGCACCGACCTTTATCTCGACGTGCTGACCAACAAGAACGCCGACGCCGCGGCCTCGCCCGAGATGACCAAGGTCTTCGAAGCCTTCGACGCCGCACGGCATCTGTCGAACGGCTCGAACGTCAACGACTGGAACCAGGCCACGAACCTTGTCATCACCGGTCGGGCCGGCGGCCAGATCCACGGTGACTGGGCGCAGGGCGAATTCCAGGTGGCCGGACAGGTCGCAGGTGAAGACTATACCTGCCTGCCGGGTCTGGGTGTGAACGAAGTCATCGCCACCGGCGGTGACGCCTTCTACTTCCCCAAGAACGACGACCCCGAAATCACCGCGGCCCAGAAGCGTCTGGCCTCGCTGCTGATCTCGAAGGAAGTTCAGGTGGCGTTCAACCTCAAGAAGGGCTCGCTGCCCATTCGTGGCGACGTGGACCTTTCGGCGGCCAACGACTGCATGCAGAAGGGTCTGGCGATCCTTGCTGCCGGCAACGTGCTGCCGGACGGCGTGAACAGCTTCTCGGCTGACACCAACACGCAGGTCGACACGCTGATGACCGAGTTCTGGAACGACAAGTCGATGACTGTCGCAGAAGCCCAGGCTGAATACACCAAGATCATCGCCAGCGCCGACTAAGCGCGACGCGAAGCAAAATCCGCCAGCCCCCTCTGCGGGGCTGGCGGAACTCTTTTGTTCTCCCTACTTGCGAGGTGATCTGGCCATGTCGTCCCTAGCCGAACGTGGTTTCCTTTGGTGTATCGGGCTGGCGAGTATCACCTTTGTCCTTGCGACCGTTGGTATCAGCTTTACCCCCCTTGCCTGGCTGCCCTGGGCCTTTTGCGCGCTGGCCGCTGTCATGGTCGCCGCACTGGCGACCGACCGGGGATTTGCCCTCGGCTCGAACCAGTTTCGCCGCCATATCCTTGGCTGGGTCATCGGCGCCGTCATTGCCGTGGTGCTGTGGTCGCTGGCCCAGAAGGGCCTGCAAGACGCGCTTCCCTGGCTGAAAGAGCACAGAAAACTGTGGAATGTGTTCGAGCCCTTCGCCCTGTTCGCGGCGTCCATTTTCATCTTGTTCGCCGGCGTTCTGGCGGTTTCCGGCGCCAAGGGCGGCGCGCGGGCCAAGCCCGGCCGGATCGAAGGCCTGTTTGTCAACAACCTGCCGGCCAAGATCGCCGCGGTTCCCATGGCCTTTACCGCGGTCGGCGTATTCGTGATCGCCACCACGTGGACGATCTATCACTCGTTCACCAACTCGAAACTGCTGCCCAACAGCAAATTCATCGGCCTCGACCAGTACGAGCGTCTGTGGTCCGCCAACCGCTGGCTGGTGTCGATCGAGAACCTGTTGATATTCGGCATCTGCTCGCTGGTGTTCAGCCTTGTGGTGGGCTTTGTCCTTGCCGCGCTGCTTGACCAGAAGATCCGCTTTGAAAACACCTTCCGGACCATCTTTCTGTATCCCTTCGCGCTGAGCTTCATCGTGACCGGTCTGGTCTGGCAGTGGATCCTGACCCCGGAATTCGGGGTGCAGAAGATCGTGCGTGACATCGGCTTTTCCAGCTTTACCTTCGACCCGCTGTTCAACGCCGACATCGTGATTTTCGGCGTGCTGTTCGCGGCGCTGTGGCAGGGCACCGGCTTTGTCATGGTGCTGATGCTGGCCGGTCTGCGCGGCATCGACCAAGAGGTCTGGAAGGCGGCGCGGGTCGACGGCATTCCGCAATGGAAAGCCTATATCTTCATCGTGATCCCGATGATGCGCCCTGTCTTCATCACGACGCTGGTGATTATCGCGGCCGGGATCATCAAGGTTTACGACCTCGTGGTTGCCCAGACCTCGGGGGGGCCGGGCATCGCGTCAGAGGTGCCGGCGAAATATGTCTACGACTACATGTTCGGCGGACAGAATCTCGGCCAGGGTTTTGCGGCATCGACCATGATGCTGGTCAGCGTTCTGGTGGTGCTGATCCCCTGGGCCTATCTCGAATTCGGAGGACGGAAGCGTGGCTGATGTAACTGCGACCCTCGAGGGTCCGCGCGGACCGCGACCGCAACGCCGCTTTTCGCGCCGCAACATCTTTCTGTACGGCACGCTTATCCTGGTCGGCGTCTACTATCTGTTGCCGCTGTATGTGATGGTGATGACCTCGCTCAAGGGGATGCCGGAAATCCGGCTGGGCAACATCTTTGCCCCGCCGCTCGAGGTCACGTTCGAGCCCTGGATCAAGGCGTGGGCGCATGCCTGCACCGGGCTGAACTGCGACGGGCTGAGCCGTGGTTTCTGGAACTCGGTGCGCATCACCGTGCCGTCGGTCATCGTTTCGATCGCCATCGCGTCGGTCAACGGCTATGCGCTGGCCAACTGGCGGTTCAAGGGTGCCAACGTCTTTTTCACTATCCTGATCTTTGGCGCCTTCATCCCCTATCAGGTGATGATCTATCCCATCGTGATCATGCTGCGGGAAATGGGCCTTTATACCAAGCTGTCGGGGCTGGTGATCGTGCACTCGATCTTCGGCATGCCGATCCTGACCCTGTTGTTCCGCAACTATTTCACGTCGTTGCCGGAAGAGCTGTTCAAGGCGGCGCGCGTCGACGGGGCCGGGTTCTGGGGCATCTATTTCCGGATCATGCTGCCGATGTCGATCCCGATCTTTTCGGTGGCCGTCATCCTGCAGGTAACCGGCATCTGGAACGACTTCCTGTTCGGCGTCATCTACACCAAGCCCGACACCTACCCGATGACGGTTCAGCTGAACAACATCGTCAATTCGGTGCAGGGCGTGAAGGAATACAACGTAAACATGGCCGCCACGATCCTGACAGGTCTGGTGCCGCTCGCGATCTATTTCTTCTCGGGCAAACTCTTCGTGCGCGGCATCGCCGCTGGCGCTGTGAAAGGATAACAAATGACCGGCGTAACGATCCGCGACCTGACGCTCGACTTCGGGACCACCCGCGTTCTGGACAAGCTGAACCTCGACATCCACGAGGGCGAGTTTCTCGTGCTTCTCGGCGCGTCGGGCTGCGGCAAGTCTACCTTGCTGAACTGCATTGCCGGGCTGCTTGACGTGACCGACGGGCAGATCTTCATCAGCGGCAAGAATGTCACCTGGCAGCCACCGTCCGAACGTGGCATCGGCATGGTGTTCCAGTCCTACGCGCTTTACCCGCAGATGACCGTGGCCGGGAACCTGAGCTTTGGCCTGAAGAACGCCCGCCTGCCCAAGGCCGAGATCAAGGACCGCGTCGCCCGCGCGGCCGAGCTTTTGCAGATCGAGCCCCTGATGCAGCGCAAGCCCGCCGCCCTGTCGGGTGGCCAGCGTCAGCGGGTCGCCATTGGCCGGGCACTGGTGCGCGACGTGGATGTGTTCCTGTTCGACGAGCCGCTGTCCAACCTCGACGCCAAGCTCAGGGCCGACCTGCGGGTCGAGCTCAAGCGGCTGCATCACCGGCTGGACAACACCATGATCTACGTGACCCACGATCAGGTCGAGGCGATGACGCTGGCCGACCGCATCGCCGTCATGCGTGACGGGCTTATCCAGCAACTGGACAGCCCCGCCAACATCTACAACCGCCCGTCCAACCGCTATGTTGCCGGCTTCATCGGCAGCCCCGAGATGAATTTCTTCAACGGTACGCTCGACGGTGGTTCCGGCTTTACCACAAACGGCCAAACCTTCGACGTGTCGGCCTATCCCTTCGACGCCGCCGGCCGCATCAACGGGGCCGCGAACCTGGGCGTGCGCCCCGAACAGGTTGCCACCGGCGACGCGGCGGCGGCGATGCCCGTCAACGCCAAGGTCGAGATCGAAATCCTCGAACCGATGGGCGCGGACACGCTGGTATGGGCCACTCTGGCCGGGACATCGTTCCGCTTCCGCATGGACGGCCAGGTCACGCTGAAATCGGGCGACAAGATCACCATCGGGTTCGACCCGGCACAGGCGTCGATGTTCGACGACAAAACCGAGCACAGACTTTGACGAGGTAAACATGTCCCTGTCTTTCCAACTTTACGGTTCGCGCGATGTTGCGAGCCAGATCGCCTTTTTGCCCGAGCTTGCGGCAATGGGCTATGAACATGTCGAGGGCTATGGCGGCGTCTACGACGACCCGGCGGCCCTGCGCGCGGGCCTGGACGCTGCCGGTCTGACCATGCCGTCGGGCCACATCGGTCTGGATGCCGTGCAGGATACGCCCGACAAGGTGATCGAAATTGCCCGGACGCTGGGCATGCGCGACGTGTTTGTGCCCTTCACCGACCTGCGGTCCAGCGACGACGCCGACTGGACGGCCTTTGGCAAGGCGCTTGCCGCCGCCGGCCAGCCGCTGTGGGACGCCGGCCTTACCTTTGGCTGGCACAACCACTGGTTCGAGTTTGACGCAACCGCGTCGGGCGCCATGCCGCTTGACCTGATGCTGGCCGCCGATGACCGGCTGGCGCTGGAACTGGACATCGCCTGGGTGTTCGTCGCCGGGCAGGACCCGGCCGAATGGCTGCGCAAGCACGCCGGGCGCATCGCGGCGGTGCATGTCAAGGACAAGGCGCCCGAGGGCGAGAACGCGGACGAAGATGGCTGGGCCGACGTGGGCCATGGCATCATGCCCTGGGGCGCCCTGAAGGCGCAGCTAGCCGCCGAGTTGCCCGACGCGCTGCAGGTCATGGAACATGACAAACCGGCTGACGCGGTCCGCTTCGCCCGCCGGTCGATCGCGGCCTATTCGGCCCTCTGATCCCAGGAGACAGACATGACAGACACCAAAGGCATCGGCATCCTTGGATGCGGGAATATCTCGGCTGCCTACATGCGGCTGGGGCCGGTCTTTGAGGGTATCGAGGTTCGGGCCTGCGCCGACCTCGTTCCCGCGGCCGCGCAGGCGCGCGCCAGCGAATTCGGCCTGCGCGCCGACAGCGTCGACGACATGCTGGCCGCCGACGATATCGACATCGTCGTCAACCTGACCATCCCTGCGGCGCATTTCGAAAGCTCGAAAGCCGTGCTTGAGGCCGGCAAGAATGTCTATTCCGAAAAGCCCTTTGTGCTGTCGCTGGACGAGGCCGAGGCGCTGTCGGCCATCGCCGGGCCGCGGGGTCTGCGCATCGGCTCGGCCCCCGATACATTCATGGGCGGCGCCCACCAGCAGGCCCGCAAGCTGATCGACGACGGCGCCGTTGGCCGCATCACCGGCGGCACGGCTCATGTCATGAGCCACGGGATGGAGCATTGGCACCCCAACCCCGATTTCTTCTTTCAGCCGGGGGCGGGCCCCATCCTTGACGTCGGGCCCTATTACGTCACCAACCTCGTGCAGCTGATCGGGCCGGTGAAACGCGTCATGGCCATGGCGTCGACCCCGTCGCCCACCCGCACCATCCTGAGCCAGCCGCGCAAGGGCGAGAAGATCCCCGTTGACACCCCCACTACAATTCACGCCCTGCTGGAATTCGCAAACGGCGCCATCGTGACCATGGGCGGCAGCTGGGATGTGTGGTCGCACGGGCATCACAACATGGAGCTTTACGGCGAAGATGGCACGCTGTTCGTGCCCGACCCGAACTTTTTTGGCGGCGACCTGCGCATGACGGCGGGCGAAGCGGCGACAGACCTGCCGGCCTACAGCCATCCGCTGGCGGTGGCCAATGACGGCGACAATGCCAATTATCGCGGCATCGGGCTGGCCGACATGGCGCGCGCCATCGCGGAAGGCCGCGACCACCGCTGCGATCACCGGCTGGCGACCCACGCGGTCGAGGTGATGACAGCGATCCTTGCCGCCGGCGAAAGCGGCGACGCGATCACGCTGAAATCCACCTGTCCGCGCCCGTCCCCGCTGAGCCCGGAAGAAGCCGCCAGCTTCATGAAGTGACCGGTGCCGGCGGGGGGACGTTTCTCCCTTTCCCCCGCCGCATCGTCACGCTCAGGCGATCAGGATCAGCCCTAGGATCGACGTCAGCAGCAGCGCGATGCCCAGATATTCGCGCCGCGACACGGTCTCGCGGAAAAAGAACACCGAGGCGAGAACCGAAAAGATCAGCTCGACCTGACCGACCGCGTTCACATAGGCCGCGTTCTGCAGCGTGAAGGCCGTGAACCAGCAAAAGCTGCCGATCATCGACGTGATGCCCACCACGCCGGCAACCCGCCAGGCGCGCAAGGTGGCGGTGATCTCGCCGGGCTGGCGCGACCTGAGCCACAAGACCAGCACCAGCGACTGGGCGGCGGTGACCACGGCCAGCGTCACGGCGGCGCGCAGAAACGGGTTGTCGTCGGCAATGGCCAGCGACGCGGCGCGATAGGACACGCCGGAAAAGCCGAAGAACAGCCCCGATGTCAGGCCCAGACCCGCCGCCGGGTTCCAGAACCGCCGCCAGCCCCGGCCCAGACCGGGCATGTCGGTCAGGGCCAGCACACCGCCAAGCCCGACCAGTATCGCCAGCGCCGCGCCGGGGCTGACCCATTCGCCAAGCACGATGGCCGACACGATGGCCGTCTGGATGACCTCGGTCTTTTTCAGGGTCACGCCGACCGCGAAATTGCGGTGCCGGAACAGGGCCACCACGCAAATCGTTGCCAGAATCTGCGATCCGCCGCCAATGGCCGCGAACAGCCAGAAACGCGGGCCAAGGGCCGGAAAGGCCTGTCCACTGGCCCACAGCCACGCCGCCAGCAGGATGGCAACGACCGGAGCCGAAAAGACAAAGCGCGCCAGCGTCGACCCGGTCGCCGACAGGCCGGCGGTTTGCAGCTGTTTCTGGGCCATGAAGCGCACGGTCTGGGCCAGCGCGGCGGCCAATGTGGCGGCGATCCAGAGTTCCATGGCGTCACAGACACCGGATAGGGCCCGAATACCAGCCCCGGTGCGGGCTCAGCGCAGGGGGTGTGGCACCGGGTCCTTGGCGCGGAACAGGTGGGCGCGAAAGACGGCGCCGTAGCCGGGATAGACATAGCCCTGGTTGACGGCCTGAAACCGGGCCCGACCCGCCCGGTAAAGGCGCGGCAGGTCATACCAGGGCACGCCGGGATGCATGTGGTGCACGGCATGAAGGTTGTTGTTCAGAAACAGCCATGACAGCGGGCCGTGGTCGTCGATGATGACGCTGCGGGCCCGCGCCGTCTGGTGCGCTCGGTGTTCGCAAAACGTGCGGATCTTGATCAGCCCATGCCCCAGATAGGCGGCCAGCAGATACTGCCACATCGGCATGGGGGCCCAAAGGACCCAGGCGATGACCAGCGCCAGCGCCGGCAGATGCCACAGCCAGCCGGCGCGGGCAGCCCGGTCGCCACGCAGGATGGCACGGGCATCGGTCCACAGGAATTGCGGCAGCGAAATTGCCGGACCCAGCAGAATGCGGCCTGCCAGCGTGTTGTTGGCGCGCAAGGCCCGCCGCAGCGGCCATGCCAGCCGCGCCCAGCGGGCCGGGTCAAGAAAGTTGGATTCCGGGTCGTCATAGGGGTCGGTCAGATCACAGTTCAGGTGATGGGCCAGATGCTGGTCGCGGAAACGGCTGAAAGGAACGACCAGCCCCAGCGCCGGAGCGACCAGCAGGTGGTTCAGCCGACCGGACCGGAAGGGGTGGCCGTGGGTGGCCTCGTGCTGCAACGACGAATGCAGGGCAATGGCCAGCGCCGTGGCGGCAAAGGCAAGCCCCGGCGACAGCCCCGGCAGCAGCAGCGTCCCAAGGACCCAAAGCCCATAGCAGAGCGCCGCCAGCAGCACGGTCGGCCATTCGACGGCGGTGCGGCGTCGCGCGCCCGGTGCGGTGGGCATTCTGGTGATCTCCTCGGCTCTGGTCATCCATGGCAGCAGACCGGCCGGGGCGGCCAGTCCGAGAGTTGTTAACAGACCGCCACAAACGTGCTATTCACTCACCAATGTTCACTGTTTCCGACAAACGCGACCGGGCGGCGCTGTTTCGCGGGCGCCTGCGCGAGGCAATCGCCCTGCGCGCCACCAGCCAGAGCGCGCTGGCCCGCGCCGCGGGCGTCGACCGCTCGACCATTTCCCAGTTGCTGGGCAGCGACATGCCGCGGCTGCCCGGCGGCCAACTGGTGGCCGCGATGGCCGGCGCGCTGGGGGTGTCAAGCGACTGGCTGCTGGCGCTGAGCGACCGCCCCGAGACCGCCGCCGACGTTCTGGCGGCCTCGGTCACCGTGGCCGAAGCGCCGCGTGCCCTGATCGACGAGCACATCTTTGGCTGGTATCAGGAGGCGGCGGGCTACAAGATCCGCCACGTTCCCACCAGCTTTCCCGACCTGCTGAAGACCGAGGCCGTGATGCGCTGGGAATACGCGCCGCACCTCGGCCGCACCACCGATCAGGCGATCGGCGCCAGCCGCGACCGGCTGCATTGGATGCGCAATTCGGCCTCGGACTATGAAATCGCGATGCCGCTGTTCGAGATAGACAGCCTGGCCCGGGGCGAGGGGTATTACCGCGGCCTGCCACGCCAGATCCGGCTGGCGCAGGTCGACCGGATACTGGAACTGGCCGAGCAGCTTTTCCCCCGGCTGCGCATGACCCTGTTCGACGCGCGCCGGGTCTATTCGGTGCCGATCACCGTGTTCGGCCCGCTGATCGCCGTGATCTACCTTGGCCAGACCTACATGGTGTTTCGCGACAGCGACAAGGTAAGCCTGCTGGCGGCACATTTCGATGCGCTGATCCGCGAAGCGGCGGTGGGCGAGCGGGCGTTTGGCGAGCATTTGCGCGGGCTGCGCGCCGGGATTTGACCCTTGCGCCGCGCAGGGTGCGCCGGGATTTGATCATTGCGCCGTGCAGGGCGCGGGGGGATTTGATTATTGCGCCGCGCACGGCGCGGGGGAGGAAGGGGGCTTTGCCCCCCTCGCCGCGGTGCCCGCGCCTTCACCCCCCAAGGTATTTTCCCAGCCAAAGAAGTGCCGATCAGGGCTTGGGGTCGGGGTTTTCGGTATGGCCGTCGACGGCGATCGCCTGTCCGGAAACGAAGCGCGCGGCGTCGGAGCCGAGCCAGACCGCAAGTTCGGCGATGTCGCCGGGGGCCACGAAGCTGCGCATCGAGGTTCCGGCGGCATAGCCGGCCTGGACCTGGTCGCGGCTCATCCCCTTGGCGGCGGCCTCGCGGGCCAGAACAGCCTGCATCCGTGGGCCTTCGACGGCGCCGGGGCAGATGGCGTTGACGCGGATGCCATGTGGCCCAAGCTCCATCGCCAGTGTCTTCATCAGGCCGATCACGCCCCATTTGGCGGCGGCATAGGGGGACCGGAAGGGATAGCCGTAAAGTCCCGCCGTGGACGATGTCAGGATCATCGCCCCCTGCCCGGCCGGTTTCATCAGCGGGATGGCATGTTTGGCGGTCAGAAACGCGCCGTCGAGTGTGATGGCGGTGCAGCTGCGCCAGTCGGCTATGCAGACGTCTTCGACGGCCGCGGTTGGTCCGGCGACGCCGGCGTTGGCGCAGACCGTGTCGAGCCTGCCCCAGCGGTCGCGAATGTCGGCGAACATGGCCGCGACCGCGGCTTCGTCAGAGACATCGGCCAGGCTGGTCTGCCAGTCGGGCGGCAGTTGCGCCAGTGCGCCGGGGTCGATGTCGCTGACCCAGACCCGGGCCCCGGACCGGGCGAAGGCGTCGGCCATGGCCCGGCCGATGCCCGAGGCGCCGGCGGTGACGAGAACCCGGGTCATGTGCGTTGTCCCACATGGCGCCCGGCGCCATCGGGACGCGGCAGGGCGGCGTGCGCCCGGGCCACCGCGGCGAGGCGCGCGGCGACCTCGCCTTCGGGCGCCACGGGGCGGCGGGTGTCGAGCGAGACATGCAGCAGGAAATGTTCGCCCGTGGCCAGCAGGGTATCGCCGCGGCGCATCTCGTGGAACAGGTGCATCTTGGCGCCCTCGCCGCCGAGAAAGCGGGTGGTCACGCGGATGCTGTCGCCGGGGTGCGCCTCGGCCAGGTGGCGGATGTGGGATTCGGCGGTGAAGAAGCTGGTGCCGGCGGCGATGTAGTCGGCGTCGCAGCCGACGATGGTCATGAACCGGTCGGTGGCGTCGCCGAACACCTGCAGATAGCGGGATTCGGTCATGTGGCCGTTATAGTCGCTCCAATCCAGCGGGATGGCGCGGGCGATGGTTTCCAGCGGCTGGTCGATGGGCCGCTGTGCCACCGCTTCGGCCGCGAAATGCGGTGCCGGGGCACGGGCGGCATCGGCCGCGACCAGGAAGGCCCCCGCCCCCCAGTTCTGGCCCTTCAGGGCCCGCATCAGCCCCACGAGATTGGCGTCGCGGATGCGTTCGAGCTCGCGAATCGTATGGGCGCCCGATTGCGCGTCGGACTGGTCGGCGATCTGGTCGACCAGCGCGTCGGTAAACTCGGGCACGTCCATCAGCCGGGTCCACGGTTCGCTGAGGCAGGGGCCGAACTGGGCCATGAAATGGCGCATGCCGGCCTCGCCCCCGGCGACACGGTAGGTTTCGAACAGGCCCATCTGGGCCCAGCGCAGGCCAAAGCCCATGCGGATCGCCTCGTCGATTTCCCCGGTGGTGGCGATGCCGTCGCGGATCAGCCACAGCGCCTCGCGCCACACGGCTTCGAGCAGGCGGTCGGCGATATGGGCGTCGATCTCGCGGGTCAGGTGCAGGGGATACATGGCCAGCCCGCGCAGGATGTCGGCGGCGCGGGTGCCCATGCCATTCGGGTTGGCGTCGGTGGTGACCAGTTCGACCAGCGGCAGCAGGTAGACCGGGTTGAACGGGTGCGCGACCAGGATTTGCCCGGGCCGGGTGGCGCAGGCCTGCAGGTCGGACGGGCGAAAACCGCTGGTGGACGAGGCGATGACCGCGTCGTGCGGACAATGGGCCTGCAGGGTCTGGAACACCTTGCGCTTGAGCTCCAGCCGTTCCGGAACGCTTTCCTGGACCCAGCGGGCGCCGTCGACGGCCTCGGACATGGTGGCGTGAAAGCTGAGCCGCCCTTCGGCGGGCAGGGCGTGTTCGCTGAGGCCGGGCAAGGCGCGGCGGGCGTTGTCCAGAACCTCGCCGATCTTGCGTGCGGCTTCCGCGTCGGGGTCGAAAACGCGCACGTCCCAGCCGTTCAGCAGAAAGCGCGCCGCCCAGCCGCCACCGATCACGCCGCCGCCGACGATTGCTGCCGTGTCCGTCATATTTGGGTCTCCACCGGTGCGCCGGCGCGCTCTGTCAGGATTTCGCGCGACTGTGTCGCCATTGCGCGCCCCAGCGCCGCATGGGCGTCGGCGCTGAAGTGCACGCCGTCCAGCGGATCGACAGCGATGTGGGCGCCGGCATCCATGAAACCGGCGCCTTCGCTTGCGGCCACGGTCGACATGGCCGCGCTCAGCCCGGCCGAGCGCGCGGCGGCGCCGGCGAAAATTTCGCCCAGGCAGCCGGTTTCGACCACGGGCGGCGGTGCCACCGCGAGGATGGCGAGGCCGGGCTGGAAAAAGCCCGCGGCCCGGATCAGGCGGCCAAGGCCCAGGGCGATGTCGAGCGTGGTGAGGCCAAAGCGTTGCTTGGTGTCGTTGGTGCCCAGCATCACGATCAGCAGCCCAAGCGGTGCGTGGCTTTCCAGCAGCGCCGGCAGGACCCGCAGGCCGTTGCGATGTTCGCCCTCGATCGGGTCGTCGAACACCGTGGTGCGGCCGGGCTGGCCTTCTTCGATGACCGCGAAGGACGGGCCCAGCGCCGATTGCATCACGCCGGGCCAGCGCGTGGCCGGGTCATAGCGCTGCAGGTCGGCGGCGCGGTCGGGCATCGGGCGGGTGCCGTGGGTGTTGCTGTCGCCAAAACAGAGGATACGCGCCACGGGCTCAGCCCCGTGGTGCGCGTTTGGTCAGGCCCAGTTTCGCGCGCACGTCGCCGGGTCCGATCACCCGCGCGCCCATACGCTCGACAATGCCCACGGCCCGGTCGACCAGTTGTTCGTTGGTGGCCAGCTGACCTTTGCCAAGCCACAGGTTGTCTTCCAGCCCGACGCGCACGTTGCCCCCGGCCAGCACGGCGGCGGCGGCATAGGCCATCTGGTTGCGGCCAAGCGAAAAGGCGGAAAAGGTCCAGCCGGAGGGGACGTTGCTGACCATGGCCATGAAGGTGTTCAGGTCGTCCGGCGCGCCCCAGGGCACGCCCATGCAAAGCTGGACCAGGGCCGGGTCTTGCAGGATGCCGTCGGCGACCAGTTGCTTGGCATACCACAGGTGGCCGGTGTCGAAGGCCTCGATCTCGGGCTTGACGCCCAGTTCGGTCATGCGCCGGCCCATGTCGCGCAGCATGCCGGGGGTGTTGGTCATGACATAATCGGCCTCGGCAAAATTCATGGTGCCGCAGTCGAGGGTGCAGATCTCGGGCAGGCATTCGGCCACGTGGGCGACGCGTTCGGCCGCGCCGACCATGTCGGTGCCGTCGACGGTGGGCAGCGGGCGGTCGCTGCCGCCGAACACCATGTCGCCGCCCATGCCGGCGGTGAGGTTGAGGACGACGTCGGTTTCGCTGTCGCGGATGCGGTCGGTAACCTCGCGGTAGTAGGCGAGGTCGCGCGCCGGTTTGCCGCTGTCGGGGTCGCGCACATGGCAATGGACGATTGCCGCCCCGGCGCGGGCGGCGGCGATGGCGCTGTCGGCGATCTGTTTCGGGGAACGCGGGACATGTGGGCTGCGGTCCTGGGTGCCCCCGGACCCGGTGACGGCGCAGGTGATGAAGACGTCGTGTGACATTTCGAGCGGCATGTGACCCTCCGGCTTTTACGGCAGCGAAGGGCAATTGTGCCCCGGTGGCAAGAGCGGAGACGACCGAAACCGCGATTTTGCGACAAGGGGCCGGCGCGGCACCGTTGCGGCGCCTGCCGGCGCCGCGCAGGGCGGGGGGCATTGCCCCCCGCGCCCCCCAAAGTATTTTGCGAACAGTGAAGAGGCGGTGGCGCGGTCAGAAGGGCATGGG
>CAYYMJ010000004.1:0-27497 GCA_964472855.1 uncultured Rhodobacterales bacterium
CCAAGGACGCCGGCAAGATCGCCGGTCTGGAAGTGCTGCGCATCATCAACGAACCCACCGCCGCGGCGCTGGCCTATGGTCTGGACAAGAAAGAGACCAAGACCATCGCCGTTTATGACCTTGGCGGCGGCACCTTCGATATCACCATCCTTGAAATCGACGACGGCCTGTTCGAGGTCAAATCGACCAACGGCGATACGTTCCTTGGCGGTGAAGATTTCGACATGCGCATCGTCAGCTATCTGGCCGCCGAGTTCAAAAAGGAAAACGGTGTCGACCTGACCAAGGACAAGATGGCCCTGCAACGGCTGAAGGAAGCCGCCGAGAAGGCCAAGATCGAACTGTCCAGCTCGTCGCAGACCGAGATCAACCAGCCGTTCATCTCGATGGACGCCAACTCGGGCACGCCGCTGCACATGGTGATGAAGCTGACCCGGGCCAAGCTGGAATCGCTGGTCGGCGACCTGATCAAGAAATCGATCGCGCCCTGCAAGGCGGCGCTGAAGGATGCCGGCGTGTCGGCGGCCGAGATCGACGAAGTGGTGCTGGTCGGCGGCATGACCCGGATGCCCAAGGTCATCGAAGAGGTGACCAAGTTCTTCGGGAAAGAGCCGCACAAGGGTGTGAACCCTGACGAGGTTGTCGCCATGGGCGCCGCCATTCAGGCCGGCGTGCTGCAGGGCGACGTCAAGGACGTGGTGCTGCTGGACGTCACCCCGCTGAGCCTTGGCATCGAAACGCTGGGCGGCGTGTTCACCCGGCTGATCGACCGCAACACCACGATCCCCACCAAGAAGGGGCAGATCTTTTCGACCGCCGAAGACAACCAGAACGCGGTGACGATCCGGGTGTTCCAGGGCGAACGCGAAATGGCGGCCGACAACAAGCTGCTGGGCCAGTTCAACCTTGAAGAGATTCCCCCCGCCCCGCGCGGCCTGCCGCAGATCGAGGTCACCTTCGACATCGACGCCAACGGCATCGTCAGCGTCTCGGCCAAGGACAAGGGCACCAACAAGGAACACAAGATCACGATCCAGGCGTCCGGCGGGCTGTCGGACGACGAGATCGAGGCCATGGTGCGCGAGGCCGAGGAAAACGCCGAGGCCGACAAGGAACGCAAAGAACTGGTCGAGGCCAAGAACCAGGCCGAAAGCCTTGTCCACACGACCGAAAAGTCGATGGAAGAGCATGCCGACAAGGTTGACCCGACCACGATCGAGGCGATCGAGCTGGCCATCGCCAACCTGAAGGAACAGCTCGAAACCGAAGACGCGGGCAAGATCAAGGGCGGCATCCAGAATGTCACCGAGGCGGCGATGAAACTGGGCGAGGCCATCTACAAGGCCGACCAGGCCAAGTCTGAAGACAGCGGCGACGCCGGCAATGCCGACGAGCCGCGCGAAGTGGATGACGACATCGTTGACGCCGATTTCGAAGATCTTGGTGGCGACAAGCGCGCGTCCTGAGCGTGATCTGAAACCAGGGGGCCGGTCCGTGCATCGGGCCGGTCCTTGGCGTTTCGGCAAGGGGAAAGAACCGGCTCATGGCAAAGCGTGACTATTACGAAGTTCTCGGGGTTGCTCGTGGGGCGACCGGCGACGAGATCAAGAAAGCCTATCGGCGCAAGGCCAAAGAGCTTCACCCCGACCGCAATTCAGACAACCCGAACGCCGAATCCCAGTTCAAGGAAGCCAACGAGGCCTATGACGTCCTGAAGGACGGCGACAAGAAGGCCGCCTATGACCGGTTCGGCCACGCGGCCTTCGAAGGCGGCATGGGCGGTGGCCCCCGTGGCGGACCCGGCATGCAGGGCGGCGATTTCGCCTCGGCCTTTTCCGACGTGTTCGACGACCTGTTCGGCGACATCATGGGCGGGGCCCGTGGCGGGCGCGGCGGCGGCCGGCGCGCCGTGCGCGGCGCCGATCTGCGGTTCAACCTGCGGGTCACGCTGGAAGACGCCTACAAGGGCATCCAACGCACGGTCAACGTTCCGGGCTCGGTCAGCTGCAACACCTGCAACGGAACCGGGGCCGAGGGCGGCTCGGAACCCAGCGTCTGCCCCACCTGTTCGGGCATGGGCAAGGTCCGGGCGCAGCAGGGCTTTTTCACCGTCGAACGCACCTGCCCCACCTGCGCCGGCGCCGGTCAGGTGGTGCAGAACCCGTGCAAGGCCTGCGGCGGCGCCGGCCGGGTCGAGAAAGAGCGCGCGCTGAACGTCAACATCCCCGCCGGGGTTGAAACCGGCACCCGCATCCGTCTGGCCGGCGAGGGCGAGGCCGGCGTGCGCGGCGGTCCGTCGGGCGACCTGTATATCTTTATCGAGGTCGCAGATCACCCGCTGTTCCAGCGCGAGGGCAACCATCTTTATGTCCGCGTGCCCGTCACCATGACCAGCGCGGCACTGGGCGGCGATATCGAAGTGCCCACGATCGACGGTGGCCGCAGCCGGGTCAAGGTGCCTGCCGGCAGCCAGTCGGGCAAACAGATGCGCCTGCGCAACAAGGGTATGCCGGCGCTGCGCGGCGGCGGTCAGGGCGACATGTATATCGAAATGGCGGTGGAAACCCCGGTCAACCTGACGGCGCAGCAAAGGGAATTGCTGCGCGAATTCGACCGGCTGGCCGAAAACAACAACCCCGAAAGCCACAGCTTCTTTTCCAAGGTCAAGACCTTCTGGGACAGCATGAAAAGCTGACGGCACGGGCCGGGGTTTACCCGGCCTTAACCATGCCGGCGCCACGCTGAGGGCGCGATGGCACATGAAATGTCCGAATCCCTGTTGCCGCTGATCGTGCCGCCCGCGAAGGCCGCCGATCTGCCCTATGTTGCCGGGCACCGCGACCGGTTGCGCGACCGTTTCTTTACCGCCGGGGCCGATGCGCTGCCGGACTATGAAATTCTGGAACTGCTGCTGTTTCTCTGCCAGCCCCGGGGCGATGTGAAGCCGGTGGCCTGGTCGCTGCTCGACCGGTTCGGCGACCTTGCCCATGTGGCCGCCGCGCCGCTGGACGATTTGTGCCGCGTCAAGGGGGTCGGGCGTGAAACCGCCCGTGCGCTGAAGGTTGTCGAAGCCGCCGGCCACCGCATGGCCCGCGCCCGGGTGCTGAACCGCCATGTCCTGACCGACTGGAACGGCCTGCTCGACTATTGCCGCACGGTCATGGCCTGCGGCGACATCGAACAGTTCCGCGTGCTGTATCTTGACCGCAAGAACACCCTGATCGCCGACGAACCGCAGGCCCGTGGCACCGTCGACCATGTGCCGGTTTACCCGCGCGAGGTGCTGAAACGGGCGCTGGCGCTGAATGCCTCGGCGCTGATCCTGGTGCACAACCACCCCTCGGGCGACCCCACTCCGTCGCAGGCCGACATCGCCATGACGGGCCAGATCGCCGCTGGCTGCACGGCCTTGGGCCTGACGCTGCATGACCACCTGATCATCGGCAAGGGACGGGAGACCAGCTTTCGCGCCGAAGGTCTGATCTGAACCGCCCCGTTATGGCGAGGGGGCGATTCGCGGGCCCGGTCGCGGGGCGCGGGGCGCGGCCCGGTGCCCGACCGGCGGCGCGGCGGTCAGTCCAGCCACACCTCGACCCGGCGATTGATGCTGCGCCCCCAGTCGACGTCGTCACAGGCCATGGGCATCGCCTCGCCAAAGGCGACCGTGTCCAGCGTGATCCGCCCCTGATCGGCGGTGGCGGCGGCGACGCGCACCGCCTCGCGCACCGCGCGGGCCCGCTGCCGCGCCAGTTGGCGGTTGGTGTCCGCCGGTCCCTGACTGTCCGAAAACCCGACGAACAGCAGCCGCCGGTCGTCGAACACCCCGCGCTCCAGCGCCTCGGCCAGCAGGGCCACGTTCGACCGTGACTGCGCATCCAGATCGGTCGATCCGCCCTCGAACCGGAACGTCACCGTCAGCCGCGCCAGTCCCGACAGCTTCGCCACCATCTCCTGCAGGTCGCCCAGCGACACCTCGTCGCCGGCGGCCGCGATGGCGCTGGCCAGCCGCAACCCCTGCGCATCGACGCCAATCGCTTCGGGGAACTGGTCGACGAACCCGGCCCTGCGCACCACCGGCTGTGCGGCGGGCGAGGCGGCATAGCTCATGAATTCGCGGGCAATCCGTGGCAGGCGCCGGTTCGGGACATAGGCGAATACCGGCGCCGACAGCGGATAGTCTTCGGTCTTCAGGTTCAGGTTGGCGGCCACCGAACGGGCGCCGCAAGGGCCCAGCAGGGTCAGCGCCACCGCCTTGTCGGGTTGGGAATAGCTGCCAAGCCCCAGCGCGAATGGGTCCGCCGCCACCGCCGCCGCAAGGTCGGCCATATCGGCGTGGGCTTGCGCACCCGCAGCCGGTTCCAGCCCGCGCGGCGCCAGTATCAGGCGGTCGATCACGCCGGCCAGCCCCGACCCCGCCGCCGGCACATGCAGCGAAACCGGCTGGTCGCTGCCGCCCAGATCGGACCAGCGCGTCACCTGGCCCGACAGCACCCGCGCCAGGTCGTCCAGCGTGATTTCTTGCAACGGGTTGGTAATGGCCACCATCGGCACCAGCGCGTCCAGCGCCAGGATACGCGCGCGGCTGGACAGGCGCGGATCGCCGATGCCGGCCGCCTTGGCGGCGTCGGCTTCGTCACCCGTGATCTCGCGCAGGCTCAGCGCGACATCGGCGGATCCCGCCGCCAGCGCCGCGAACGCCCCGGTCGACCCCGCGGGCAGGAAACCGAACCGCCCCGCCAACTGGCCCGACACCCGGTCGGTCAGCGCGTAATCGTAACCGCCGCCCGTGGTCGCCGTTTTTTCCAGGGCATAGCCGTGACGGACCGCAAAGCTTTCCACCAGCGCCGGCAACAGCACCTCGCCCAGACTGGCGGCGCCGGCAAAGGCGACCTCGGCCACAAATGCGGTCATGTCCGGGCAGCCGGGCCCGTCGCACAGCACGCCGGACCCGTCGAGCGTGAGTTCGCCAAATTCGCTGTCGATACGATAAAACTCGCCGTCGAATCCCAGCAGCGTGCCACTGATTTCGACCGCCCCGTCGCGCGACAACAGCGTCACGTCCTGCGCCCACAGCGCCTGCGAGTGGAAAAGCGAAAGCGCGGCGAACATCGCCGCGCGCAATACCGTCATGTTTCCTGGCCGCGCGCTGCCCTAATTGCCGGCGATAGTCAGGTCTTCAAGCAGGTTTTTCAACACAAGAATATCGCCGATGGCGTCGCAGTCTGGCATGGCGAACGTAATTGTCACAGTCTCGAAGCGGCCGTCCTGACCAACCTGCAACGCCTGCCCCGCGATGTCCTTCATGCAGTTCCGGGCCGAAACCTCGACCTCGACCGTAAGGCGCACGGTGCCGTCGTGGTCGATCTGTCCGGTGGGCAGGCTGTAGACCTCGGCCACCTGCCCGCCCTGATCGCCGCCAAGCCGGGTCAGAAAGCCTCCGTCGGCGCGCACGCCGCGCATGATGTCCTTGGGCGCCTGGTCCCAGACATGGCCCGGGTCGCCATAGCCGGCGCCAAATTCCAGGGCATGGATCTGAAAGCCCAGATCGCCCGACCATTGCAGCACCACGTGATCGTAACCGGCGGCCGAGGCTGGCCCCAGATCGGCGCGGTAGACCCTGCCGTCATGTTCCAGCAGATAGGGTTCGGCCAGGTCCAGCACCGGCACGGTGCGGGCATAGCGTCCGCCGGCGCCAAGCCAGTCGTCGAACACCATCGCGCCGTGCGACACCCGCAACGGGCCGGGTTCGGCGCAGGGCAGGTTCAGCACCACATAGGCCATGCCGCCGGGCACCGATGTGGCCGACGTGACGGGGGCGCAGTCGTTCTGCGCGGTCGGCTCTGGCTGGGCCTCGGGCATGGGGGTTGGTGCGGGCGCCGCCTGTGCCGCCAGCATCAGCGCGGCCGGGCCACCGGTATCGGGGGCCGGGCTGCGCGCCGCCGGGGCGGCCAGTGCCAGGGTGATGCCGATATCGGGCTCGGCCGGCAGGATCTGACCCTGCCGGGCAACCGGGGTCACGGCGCCAGACGTCGCTTGCGGGGCCGCGGCGCGGGCAAAGTCGGGCACCGGCACGGCCACCGCCGCCGCCGGTGTCGCCGTGGCCGCGGCGAAGATGCCCGATTTCAACACCACGCCCGCCGTCAGCGCCATCACCGCGGCCGGGGCCAGCATGAAGAGCTTGCGGCGCATGTTGCGCGAAAGGGAAAGTGCCACTGCAAAGCCTCCCTTGATCCTGTTCGACAGGCATCATGGCAGAGGAATGCGTCGGGCCCGCGGCAATTTCACGGCGCCGGGCGGGCATTTGCCCGGCCCCGGTGACAGTTGTCAGGGCCGGGCGGTGATCAGCCCAGCTTGCCGTGACAATGCTTGAATTTCTTGCCCGAGCCGCAGGGACAGTCATCGTTGCGGCCGGGATTGCCCCAGGTCGCGGGGTCGTCTTCGACAAACCCCTGCTGAGGCGCGCCGGCGTCGGCGGTCTCCAGCGCGCGCCTGGGCTCGGCCTGCGCCTTGGCGGCGGCGGCGGCCATGGTCTGTTGGGCCTGAAGCTGGGCCATCATGGCCTGCTGCTCTTCGTCGGTCATCGGGCGGATCTGCGCCAGTTTCTGCGTGACCTCGGTGCGCAACGTGTCCAGCAGGGTTTCGAACAGCTGGAACGCCTCGTTCTTGTATTCGTTCAGCGGGTCGCGCTGCGCATAGCCGCGAAACCCGACGACCGATCGCAGGTGGTCAAGCATCAGGATATGTTCGCGCCATTTGCCGTCGATGGTCTGCAACAGCACCTGCTTTTCGATCGAACGCATGTTCTCGGGGCCGAAATCGACCGCCTTCTTGGCCATCATCTGGTCCGAGGCCTTGGCCAGCCGGTCGCGTATTGTGTCAGCGTCGACGCCGTCTTCCTCGGTCCATTGCATGACCGGCTGGTCGATGCCCAGCTTTTCCAGCGCCGCGACATACAGGCCCTCGCCGTCCCACTGGTCGGCATAACTTTTCGGCGGAATATACTGGTCGACCAGATCGTCGATCACCTGGTGGCGCATGTCCTCGGCAATCTCGTTGACCTCTTCGGCTTCCATGATCTCGCGGCGCTGGCCAAAGATCACCTTGCGCTGGTCGTTCATCACGTCGTCAAATTTCAACAGCTGCTTGCGGATGTCGAAATTGCGGCCCTCGACCTTGGCCTGCGCCCGTTCCAGCGACTTGTTGACCCACGGGTGAACGATGGCCTCGCCGTCTTTCAGGCCCAGCCGGCCCAGCACCTTGTCCAGCCGTTCCGATCCGAAGATGCGCATCAGATCATCTTCCAGCGACAGGAAAAAGGCCGAACGTCCGGGGTCGCCCTGCCGGCCCGAGCGGCCGCGCAACTGGTTGTCGATCCGGCGGCTTTCGTGGCGTTCGGTGGCCAGAACGAACAGGCCGCCGGCATTTTTTACCGCCGTTTCATCGGCGTCGTGCCGGGACTGGATCTCGTTGCGAATCTCTTCGGGGTCGCGGTCGGGCGCGGCGGCGATGGCTTCCATCACCGTAAACTCGACGTTGCCGCCCAGTTTGATGTCGGTTCCGCGCCCGGCCATGTTGGTGGCGATGGTCACTGCCCCCAGCTTGCCGGCGTCGGCGACGATCTTGGCTTCCTGTTCGTGCTGGCGCGCGTTCAGGACGCTGTGTTCGATGTTTTCCTTGGTCAGCAGGCCCGACAGGAATTCGGACTTTTCGATCGAGGTCGTGCCCACCAGCATCGGCTGTCCCTTTTCGTGGGCCTTCCTGATCGTATCGACCACGGCAAGATATTTCTCGTTGCCGGTGCGATAGACCGCGTCGTCGTCGTCGGCCCGCGCCACCGCCACGTTGGTTGGCACTTCGACCACGCCCAACGCGTAGATTTCCATGAATTCGTCGGCCTCGGTCAGCGCGGTGCCGGTCATGCCGGCCAGCTTGCCGTAGAGGCGGAAATAGTTCTGAAAGGTCACGCTGGCCAGCGTCACGTTCTCGGCCTGGATGGCCACGTCTTCCTTGGCCTCGATCGCCTGATGCAGGCCGTCCGACAGGCGGCGGCCGGTCATCATGCGGCCGGTAAATTCGTCGATCAGCACCACCTGCCCGTCGCGGACGATATAGTCCTTGTCCCTGGTAAACAGCGTGTGGGCGCGCAGGCCCTGGTTCACATGATGGACGATCGTGGTCGATTCCGGTTCGTAAAGCGACTGGTCTTCGGGCAGGATCCCGGCCTCGACCAGATGCTTTTCAAGGAAATCGTTACCGTCGTCGGTGAAGGTGACGTTGCGGGTCTTTTCGTCGATCGAATAGTGCTGTTCGTTCAGCAGCGGAATGACCTTGTCGATGGTGCGATACAGATCGCTGCGGTCCTGGCTGGGCCCGGAGATGATAAGCGGCGTGCGCGCCTCGTCGATCAGAATCGAATCGACCTCGTCGACGATCGCATAGGCATGGTCGCGCTGCGACATCTCGCGCAGATCGCTTTTCATGTTGTCGCGCAGATAGTCGAACCCCAGCTCGTTATTCGTGGCATAGGTCACGTCGGCGGCATAGGCCTGCCTCTTTTCGGCGTCGGGCTGCTGCGGATAGATGACGCCGGTCGTCATGCCCAGTTGCGCATAGACCTTGCCCATCCAGTCGGCATCGCGCTTGGCCAGATAGTCGTTGACGGTCACGATATGCACGCTGCCCCCGGTCAGCGCGTTCAGATAGGCCGGGAAGGTCGCGACCAGCGTCTTGCCCTCGCCGGTCTTCATCTCGGCGATGTTGCCCTGGTGCAGGAATATCCCGCCCATCAGCTGCACATCGAAGGCCCGCAGACCCAGCGCGCGCTTGGCGGCCTCGCGGCAGTTGGCGAAGGCTTCGGGCAGCAGGTCGTCAAGGCTTTCGCCACCCGCGGCGCGCTGTTTCAGCGCTGCCGTGCGGTCGCGGATTTCGTCGTCGGTCAGCTTTTCGAAGTCCGGCTCGAGCGCGTTGATCTGGTCAACCATGGGGCCCGTCGACTTGATCATTCGGTCATTGGGCGTGCCAAAGACCTTGCGGGCGAGGGATCCGAAACCAAGCATGTCGACTCCTGACAGTGTCGTGTAAAAAGGCCGTTCCGGGCTTGTGCCGGCGTGGCGAAACTCTAGTTTCTGCGGCACCGGTCCCGGCGGCCCCGAAAGACCACAACGCGATGTAAGGGTGCCCCCATCAAGTGTCAACGTCACGGCCCCAAGGGCCACCGCCATAAAGGATTTTCCATGCCCCGTTATCGCCTGATCGGCCTTGCCGCCGCCTTTGCCGCTTCGTTTGCCGGCGCGTCCATGGCGCAGGACGCCGACACCGTTCTGGCCACCGTCGGCGAGACCGAGATCAGGCTTGGTCATATGCTGGCGCTGTTCAACCGCATGCCCGAACGGGTGCAGCAGTTGCCGGCCCAGACGGTGTGGGACGGTCTGCTGGAACAGCTGGTGCAACAGGCCGCGATGAGCGAATCGCTCGACAGCCTGTCGCGTGGTGGCGTGTTCACCAACGAAAACAACCTGCGGGCCGTGCGCGCCGCCGAAGTGATCGACACTGCGATGGCCGGTGTCGTGACCGACGCGGCCATTCAGGCGGCCTATGATGCCAGTTTCGCCAACGCCCCGCAGGGGTTGGAATATAACGCCAGCCACATCCTGCTGGACAGCGAGGAGGCGGCCAACGCCGTGCTGGCCGACATCCGGGGCGGGGCCGATTTTCAGGACATGGCCCGCGAACATTCCACCGGACCGTCGGGGCCGAGCGGCGGGGCGCTGGGCTGGTTCGGGCTGGGCCAGATGGTGCCGGCCTTTGAAACCGCTGTCGTGGGCATGGATCCCGGCACCGTGGCCGGCCCGGTGCAAACCCAGTTTGGCTGGCACCTGATCATGCTGAACGAGGTGCGCGAGATCGCGGCGCCGGCCCTTGAGACCGTTCGCGACCAGCTTGTCGCCGATCTGCAGGACGGCGCGGTCGCTGAGATGCTGGCTGCCGTTCTCGACGATACCACGATTGTGATGTCCGACGTTGCAATTGACCCCGAACTGATGAAGGACCAGTCTCTGCTGGCTGACTAGCGGGGGTCGCGATGGCGGGACGGAAGAAAAAGCTTCGGGCGCTTCGGAAAAAGGTCGCGCGGCTTCAGGAACGGCTGGAGACCGCGCAACCCGGTGCGCCCGGCACCGAAGTTTCGCCGCTGGCGCCGGCCGCCTTTCCCGACCTGCCGGCCGTTGCCGGGGTGCGCTTTGCCGCGGCCGCCGCCGGGGTGAAATATGTCGGGCGCAGCGACGTGATGTTGGCGTCACTTGCCCCGGGCACACAAATTGCCGGCGTATTCACCACCAGCGCCACCCGCGCGGCCCCGGTTCTGGACGCGCAGGCCAAGCTGGGCGGCAACGCCCGCGACGGTGCGGCGATCATCGTGAATTCGGGCAATGCCAATGCCTTTACCGGCGACAATGGCCGCGCCTCGGTCGCGGCGGTGACCGGCGCCGTGGCGGATATGCTGGGCATTCCGGCAAGCCGGGTGTTGATGTCGTCGACCGGCGTCATCGGCGAACCCCTGCCCCATGACCGTATCACCGCCAAGCTGGGCGAATTGCGTGACGGCCTGTCAGACGGCACCATCGCGGCCGCCGCCCGGGCGATCATGACCACAGACACCTTTCCCAAGGGCGCCTGCGCCACCGCCGATATTGGCGGCGTGCCGGTCACCGTGGCTGGCTTTGCCAAGGGGTCGGGCATGATCGCGCCCGACATGGCGACGATGCTGGCCTATGTGTTTACCGACGCCACGGTTGACCGGCCGGTGTTGCAGGCGATGCTGTCGGCGGTGGCCGACGAAACCTTCAACTGCATCACGGTCGACAGCGATACCTCGACCTCGGACACCGTGCTGCTGGCCGCGACCGGCGCCGCGGGCGCCCCGGCGATTGTCGAACCGCGGTCAGCCACGGCCCAGGCGCTGCGGGCGGCGGTGACGGCCGTGATGACCGATCTCGCGCAGCAGATCGTCCGCGACGGCGAGGGGGCGACCAAATTCGTGACGGTTTCGGTGACCGGCGCGGCCTCGGACAGCGACGCGCGCAAGGTGGCCGCGGCCATCGCCAATTCGCCGCTGGTCAAGACGGCCATCGCCGGCGAAGACCCGAACTGGGGCCGCATCGTCATGGCTGTGGGCAAATCCGGCGCCCGGGCCGACCGCGACCGGCTGACCATACGGCTGGGCGACATCGTGGTGGCCGAACATGGCTGGGTGGCCGAAAGCTATCACGAGGACGCCGGCGCCGCCTATATGAAGCGCCCCGAAATCGAAGTCTCGGTCGATCTGGGCCTTGGCACCCGGCGGGCGCATATGTGGACCTGCGACCTGACCGCGGGCTATGTGGCGATCAACGCCGACTATCGGTCGTGACCGCGGCGCGGGTGGTTCTGGTCTCGGCCGTGGCGCTGATCGACGTCGACGGGCGGGTCCTGTTGACCCGGCGACCCGAGGGCAAGTCGATGGCCGGCCTGTGGGAGTTTCCGGGCGGCAAGGTCGAGCCCGGCGAAACCCCCGAGGTTGCGCTGATTCGCGAACTGGCCGAAGAGCTTGGCATCGACACCTGGGCCAGTTGCCTGGCGCCTCTGACCTTTGCCAGCCACGCCTATGACGATTTTCACCTTCTGATGCCGCTGTTTGCCTGCCGCAAATGGCAGGGCCAGCCACACGGGCGCGAGGGGCAGCTTTTGCGTTGGGTGCGCCCGGGCGACATGCGCAAACTGGCGATGCCGCCGGCCGATCTGCCGCTGATCCCGATCCTGCGCGACTGGTTGTGAGGCCGAATTCGCACAAAACTGCACGGTCGCGTTGATTTCGTCAAAGGAAGCTGGATTTTCCCCGGATTGTTACCATAATGTCGACAAGAGCCTGCATTGGGGGATGGGGGGCATGGTCAGAACACTTATGCTGGGAAGCTGCGTGTCGGTTCAGGGGCGGTTCGTGCGCACGCTGGCCGATGGGCGCATCGTGATCGAAGTGGACAAGAAGCAGTTCACCGGCTATGCGCCGCCGCGCCAGATCGTGCGGCCAATCACCAAGCGCGCAACGAAATAGGGCGGCCCAGGGCCGCCCATTCCGGTTTGATTTTGGCCTCGGGGCCTTGCGTGGAACCTGTATCAGGTTGAACGCGGAACGCTTTAGTCCAGCGTGCGCACGACTTCTTCACGCTCGAAAATCTCGATGACATCGCCGGCGCGGATGTCGTCGTAATTCTCGAATGCCATGCCGCATTCCTGACCCGACTGAACATCTGCCACTTCGTCCTTGAAGCGCTTGAGCGTCTTCAGCGTGCCTTCGTGGATGACCACGTTGTCGCGCAACAGGCGCACCCCGGCCGACCGCCGCGCCACGCCTTCGGTGACCAGGCAACCGGCGACCTTGCCGACGTTGGACACCTTGAAGACTTCCTTGATGTTGGCGTAGCCGATGAAATTCTCGCGAATCTCGTTCGACAACAGGCCCGACGCCGCGGCGCGCACATCGTCGACCAGGTCGTAGATCACGCTGTAATAACGAATCTCGACCCCCTTCTGGTTGGCGGTGTTCCGGGCCGAGGCGTTGGCCCGCACATTAAAGCCGAACACCGGCGCACCCGACGCTTCGGCAAGGCCGATATCGGTTTCGGTGATGGCGCCGACACCCGAATGCAGGATGCGCACGCGCACCTCGTCGTTGCCGATCTTGTCCATCGCCTGAACGATGGCCTCGGCCGAGCCCTGCACGTCGGCCTTCACCAGCACCGGCAGTTCCGCGACATTCTTGTCTTCGCGGGCCTTGGCCATCAGCTGTTCCAGCGTGGTCGCGGCACCGGCGGCGGCGCGCTTTTCCTTGGCAAGGTTGGCGCGATAGTCGGCGATTTCCCGGGCCTGCGCCTCGGTCTCGACAACGTTCAGGACGTCGCCGGCCTCGGGCGTGCCATTCAGGCCCAGCACCTCGACCGGAACCGAGGGGCCGGCTTCCTTGACCCGATCGCCCTTGTCGTTTTCCATGGCGCGGACCTTGCCCCACTGTTCGCCGACGACAAAGATGTCGCCCTGGCGCAGCGTGCCGTTCTGGACCAGCACCGTGGCAACCGGGCCGCGGCCAACGTCAAGCTTGGCCTCGATCACGGCGCCCAGCGCCGAACGCTCGGGGTTGGCCTTGAGTTCAAGGATCTCGGCCTGCAGCGCGATCGCCTCAAGCAGTTGCGGCAGGCCCTGCCCGGTAATGGCCGACACCTCGATATCCTGCACGTCGCCGGACAGACCTTCGACGATGATTTCATGCTGCAAAAGGTCGGTGCGCACCTTGTCAGGGTTGGCCTCGTGGCGGTCGACCTTGTTGATGGCCACGATCATCGGCACCTTGGCCGCCTTGGCGTGATTGATGGCCTCGATCGTCTGCGGCATCACCGCGTCGTCGGCGGCGACCACCAGGATCACGATATCGGTGACCTGCGCGCCACGGGCCCGCATCGAGGTAAAGGCCGCGTGGCCCGGCGTGTCGAGGAATGTCAGCAAATCGCCACTGTCGGCCGCCACCTGGTAGGCACCGATATGCTGGGTGATGCCCCCGGCTTCGCCGGCGACCACCTTGGCATTGCGGATCGCGTCCAGCAGCGAGGTCTTGCCGTGGTCGACATGGCCCATGACCGTGATGACCGGCGGGCGCGGCTGCAGTTCATCGTCCTTGTCGTCGGTGGTTTCGATCACGTCTTCCACGTCGGCGGCTGACACGCGGTTCACCTTGTGGCCGAATTCCTCGATCACCAGTTCGGCCGTGTCGGCGTCGATGGTCTGGTTCTGCGTCACCATCAGGCCGCTTTGCATCAGCGCCTTGACCACGTCGGCCACACGTTCAGACATGCGGTTGGCCAGTTCGCCCACGACGATCGCTTCGGGCAACTGCACCGTGCGCGTCACCTTTTCGCGGTCAATCGTGCCGCCCAGCGCCTTTTGCCGGGCGCGCTCTTGCTTGCGCTTCATCGCGGCAAGGCTGCGCTGGCGGCCGCCTTCGCCACCAGACAGCGCCTGGTTCAGGGTCAGCTTGCCGGTGCGGCGAGCGTTGTCGCCGCCACGGCCCTTGCCCTGGCGGCTGCGGTTTTCACGCTCGGGCTCGCGACGGCCGCCACCGGGGCGGTTGGCGGGGCCGCGCTGTTCCTCGGGCTTGGCCGCGGCCGGCTGCGCCGGGGCGGCGGCCTTTTGCGCCGCGCGCGCCTTGGCGTCGGTTTCTTCCTTCAGCCGGCGCGCGTCTTCCTCGGCCTTGGCGCGCAGGGCTTCCTCGCGCTCGCGCTCTTCACGCTCGCGCGCCTCGATCTCGGCGCGGCGGCGGTTGCGCTCTTCCTCGCGGGCAAGCTCATGCGCGGCGCGGGCGGCGGCCTCGTCGGCCTCGCGGGCCTTGGCGGCGGCCAGCGCACGCTTGCGCCGCTCGAGCTCGCTGTCCGAGATACCGGCCGGGCGGCGCGAGGGCTGGTCACCCTTCGGCGCTGAGACGGCAGGCTTCGATGTGGCACCCGGCTTGGGCACCACGACGCGCTTGCGCTTGGTCTCGACCACCACGTTCTTGGTGCGGCCATGGCTGAAGCTTTGCTTCACCTGACCGGAACGCGCTCCGCCACGCAGGCCGAGGGTCTTTTTGCCGTCATTATCACTCATGTGGTCTTCTTTACCTTTCCGGCGGCGTACCCGCCAGTATCGTCCATGCGCACGCCCGAAAGCCGCACAGCGTCGTCCCTGAAAGCATCAGCGAGTCCGCCTGCGGCAAGCGCCGCATGTATCACACGTTCACGTCCGAAGGACAAACCGATTTCAAATGCGGTCAGAATCTGAAAATGCGAGCCCGGACCGCTCGGGCGGTGCAGCTTGCTTTTGCCGCGTTCCGACCCGTCGCTTGCCTGTAAAAGTATGGCCGCTTCGCCTTTTTCCAACCAGTCCTTGACCTTTTCGTATCCGGCAATCGCCTTGCCGGCCTTTCGTGCCATGGCCAGACGGTCGCTGACCCGGCGCAGCAGGCCGGCTTCGACCAAATCGACCAGATCGCCGGGCACCGAAACCTTGCGCCGCGCCGCCCGGCTGAACAGCCCCTTGGCTACGGCCGTTTCCAGCGCCGCACGTTCGGCCGACACCCAGATGCCGCGCCCCGGCAGGCGGCCCGCCAGGTCGGGCACGATCTGGTCGTCGGGGCCGACAACAAAGCGGATCAACCCCCGGCGCGGGTGCACCTCGCCCGTGGCGATGCACTTGCGGTCGGGCTCGTCCCGGGTCTTGTCGCGTCCGCCGCGTGTCACCTAGGCCGGTGCCTCCGTGTCCGCAAGGTCGCCGTCGGCATCTTCGGCCGCGTCTTCATCGTCGTCCGAGACCAGATCGGCGGGATCGACCCAGCCCAGCTGGATTCGCGCCGTCATGACCATTGTCTGCGCCTCTTCAAGGCTGATCTCGAATTTTTCGAGCACGCCGTCGTCCTTGACCCGCTCGCCCTCGACGGTGGTCCAGCCGCCCGCAAGCTCCCAGTCGGCGCAGGTGGCAAAGTCTTCCAGCGTCTTGACGTCATCCTCGGCCAGCGCCTCGATCATCTGCGGGGTCAGGCCCTCGAAGTCGATCAGGCTTTGCTGAACGCCCAGTTCGACCGCATGCTCCAGCGCCTTGCGGTTCAACTCGTCGATATAATCCCGGGCCCGCGCCTGCAGCTCTTCGGCGGTCGATTCGTCGACCCCGTCGATCACCAGCAGCTCGTCCAGCTCCACATAGGCGACCTCGCTGAGCGAGGTGAAGCCCTCGGACACCAGAAGCTGGGCAAAGAATTCGTCCAGATCCAGCGTGTCGATGAACAGCCGGGTGCGCAGTTCGAACTCGGCCTGGCGACGCTGGCTTTCTTCTTCCTCGGTCATGATGTCGATATCCAGCGCCGTCAACTGGCTGGCCAGACGCACGTTCTGGCCCCGGCGGCCGATGGCCAGCGAAAGCTGTTCCTCGGGCACCACGACCTCGATCCGCTCGGCGTCTTCGTCAAGCACCACCTTGGTCACCTCGGCCGGCTGCAGCGCGTTGACCAGGAAGGTGGGGATATCTTCGTTCCACGGAATGATGTCGATCTTTTCGCCCTGAAGCTCGTTCACGACAGCCTGAACCCGGCTGCCACGCATGCCGACGCAGGCGCCCACCGGGTCGATCGAGCCGTCATAGGAAATCACGGCAATCTTGGCCCGGCTGCCCGGGTCGCGGGCGACGGCCTTGATTTCGATGATGCCGTCGTAGATTTCCGGCACCTCCATCTTGAAAAGCTCGGCCATGAATTGCGGATCGGTCCGCGACAGGAACACCTGCGGGCCGCGGGCCTCGCGGCGGACGTCCTTGATGAAACAGCGGATACGGTCGTTGGGGCGATAGCTTTCGCGTCCGATCTTTTCGTTACGGCGCAGCACGCCCTCGCCACGACCGATATCGACGATGACGTTGCCATATTCCTCGCGCTTGACCACGCCGTTGATGATGGCGCCGGCCCGGTCCTTGAATTCCTCGTACTGGCGGTCACGCTCGGCCTCGCGCACCTTCTGCAGAATCACCTGCTTGGCGGACTGGGCGGCGATGCGGCCCATGTCGACCGGCGGCACCTCTTCGACCAGCGTGTCGCCGACCTTGGGGTCGTCCAGATACTGCCGGGCCTGTTCGACGGTAAATTCGGCCTGATAGTTCTCAAGCTCTTCATCTTCGACAACGGTGCGGACCCGGGTAAAGGTGGCGCGGCCGGTCTTGCGGTCGATCGACACGCGGATGTCCATCTCGGCGCCATAGCGGCTCTTGGCGGCCCGGGCGAGGCTTTCTTCCATCGCCTCGATGACCAGCACGGGGTCGATCATCTTTTCGCGGGCGACAGCGTCGGCCGTCTGCAAAAGCTCAAGCTGGTTGGCAGATGTGATTGCCATGTTCCTCAGTCCTCCTCGGCGGCCTTGGCCGTGTCATCGTCGTCGTCAAGCACGGTCTCGACCGCGTCAAACTGCGTTTCATCAATGCGCCCGGCATCCTTGCGGCTGCGCAGAACATCGCGGATCAGGTCGTCGGTCAGCACCAGCTTGGCATCGCTGAGCCATTCGAATTTCAGGCCGATGGTTCCGGCGTCGATGTCGATCAGCACCTCGCCGTCCTGGGTGCCGGCCAGCGGCCCCTTGAAGCGGCGGCGCCCGTCGATCATCTCGAAGGTTTCAAGCTTGGCGATATAGCCGGCCCAGACGTCAAAGTCCTTCAGGCGGGTCAGCGGGCGGTCGATGCCGGGGCTGGACACTTCCAGCGTATAGGCCTCGGCGATGGGATCCTCGACATCCAGCGTGGCGCTGATGGCGGTCGACAGGCGCGCGCAGTCGTCAACCTCGATCCCGCCGTCGGGCCGGTCGGCCATGATCTGAACGGTGGGGGTTTCGCCCCCCATGTAGCGGATGCGCACCAGTTCCAGCCCCATGCCTTCGATGACCGGGGTGATGACACCGGCCAGCAACTGGTCAGTGGGAGATTTGGCGATCAGGTCGGACACTTGGCGACAACTCCGGACATAAAAAAACGGGCGCGCGGCCCGTCGGATTTCCGGTGGAGCTTCGGGTTTGGACCCCGACGCGCCGCTATTGACCGGCATATACGGGCATCCGCCACCGGTTGCAAGCCGCGATAGGCCGGTCGCGGGCACGATTTTTCGACGAAAAATCGCCGCCGTTTCCGAAGTGCAGGCCGGTGGGGCGCAAATGGTGCGACATCGGCTGAATACGACCATCGCGGTAACGCAAAGCTGACATTGCCCGCGCGTTCCTTCTGACCAAGACCCCACGCCAGTGACGCCGGCCGATGGCCACGTCATTTCGCGCGTTGGAACGCCGGCCGCCCCCGCCCCCGGACCGCGCGAAACGCGCAACGCCCCGCCGGATGGCGGGGCGTTGCGTTGTCGGCAAGCCGCTGTGGCTTAGGCAAACCACCAGCGTTCGGCGATCCGGGCGTTGTCCATCTGGAACACGTTGCCGGTCTGACCGTTGTTGGTGATCTTGGTCGAGTGCGCGTCGACATAGTTGGCATACATCGGCACCACGACGCCGCCTTCGTCGTTCAGGATCGACTGCATCTCGTAGTAGATCTCGCGCCGCTTGTCGCTGTCCAGCTCGGCACGGCCGGCATACAGCAGCTCCTGGAAGCGCGGGTGATCCCACTGGGTGTCGTTCCACGGAACACCGGATTCGTAGGCGGTCGAGAACATCCAGTCTTCGGTCGCGCGGCCCGACCAGTAAACGGCGCTGAACGGCTTTTTCAGCCAGACGTTCGACCAATAGCCATCGGCCGGTTCCTGCACCACGTTGATGTTGATGCCGCCGGCGGCGGCCGAGGCCTGGTACAGCTGCGCAGCATCGACGGCACCGGTAAAGGCCGCGTCCGACGCGCTGAGGTTGATGTCCAGCGACGACAGACCGGCGGCGTTCAGATAGAATTTCGCCTTGTCCGGGTCATACGACGTCTGGGCCAGATCGGCATAGTAATACTGGTTCGCCGGTCCGATCGGGTGGTCGTTGCCAACCGCGCCGTGGCCCAGCAGGATCTTGTCGACCATTTCCTGGCGGTTCAGCGCGTGCTTGACCGCCCGGCGCACGTTGACGTCGTCGAAGGGCGCCGTCTGGCTGAGCATCGCGAAGGTGAAATGCTGGTTGCCGGTCACTTCGAAGATGTTGACGTTCGGATTGGCACGCATCAGCGGCTCGGTCTTGAAGTCGACGCGGTTCACCGCATCCACCTGGCCGGTCATCAGCGCGTTCATCCGGGCCGAGCTGTCGTTGATCGCGATCAGTTCGACGCTGTCGAAGAAGCCCGCGGAATCACCCTTGTAGTGGTCGGCGTAACGCGAAGCGACCATGCGGACGCCGGGATCGAAGTTTTCGTTCTTGTACAGGCCGGTGCCGATGCCCTTGGCAATGGCTTCCTGGATCATGCCGGCCGGCATCATCGTGATGTGATAGTCCGACAGAAGGAACGGGAAGTCGGCGTTGCCCGAAGCAAGCGTGAACTGGACCTGATGATCGTTCATCTTCTTCATATCGGTGATCGACGACACGATCGGCTTGGCCGCCGACTTGGCGCCTTCCGCCGTGTGCATGGCCAGCGATTCCAACACGTCGTCGGCGCCAAAGTCCTTGCCGTTGTGGAAGGTCGCGCCCTGGCGCAGGTTGAAGGTCCAGGTCTTGGCGTCTGCGCTGGCTTCCCAGCTTTCGGCCAGTTCGCCTTCCAGAACACCGGTGGCCGAAACGGCGGTCAGCGTGTCAAACACACAGCCATGCGCGGCGGCCTGCATGAAAAAGTCGGAATGCGTGCGCGCATCCCAGCTGTCCGAGGTGTTGGCGCCATTGCCACCGATACGCAGCGTGCCGCCACGATTCGGAGCGGCAACAGCCGGCAGGCCGGTGGCCGTCAGGACCCCGGCGGCGGCGCCCGCCTTGAGAAGTCCGCGTCTGCTAAGTCCAGTCATACTGTTCTCCCTGTCTGACTGCTGCAGGTTGCCCCGCATGTTATGAGGTTGTCCCCGATTCCAATCACATCTTATCAACGGCGGCGTCGCCGATGTTATCAACTCCGCGCTCTGCCAGCAGATTTGTCAGCCAGTCCGGGTCCATTTCCGGGACCGAGCTTAGCAGCAGGTCGGTATAGGCATGGTGCGGCGGCGCAAACATTTCGTCCTTTGGCCCAAGCTCGACCACCACACCGTCCTTCATGACGACCACCTCGTCGGCAATCGCCCGCACGGTGGCAAGGTCGTGGGTAATGAACATATAGCTCAGTTTGCGTTCATCCTGTAGCCGCGCGAGCAATTTCAGGATTCCTTCGGCCACCAGCTGGTCAAGCGCGCTGGTCACCTCGTCGCAAATGATGAATTTCGGCTCGGCCGCCAACGCGCGGGCAATGCCGATGCGCTGTTTCTGGCCGCCCGACAGCTCGGACGGCAGGCGGTCGATGAACTGGTCGGGCTCAAGCTCGATATCGTGCAACAGCTCGCGAACCCGTTCGCGCAGCTTCGATCCGCTGACCCCGGAATAGAACTGGATGGGCCGGCCGACGATTTCGCCGATGCGCTTGCGCGGGTTCAGCGCGGTGTCGGCCATCTGATAGATCATCTGCGCCTGGCGCAGCTGGTCCTTGGTCCGCTTGCGGTAATCGGCCGGCAGCGGCTGGCCGGAAAACGAGACCTGCCCGATGCGCGGCGGCAAAAGCCCGGTGATGACCCGCGCGGCGGTGGATTTGCCCGACCCCGATTCGCCGACCACGGCGACGGTGCGGCCTTCGTGGATGTCAAAGCTGATGTCATGCAGCACATCCACCTTGCCATAGGCCGCCGTGACGCCGGAAACCGATACCACCGGCACTGCGCCGGCGGGTGGCGCCGGCTTGGGGTCGCGCTGGAACGACCGGACTGCCCACAGCGACTTGGTATAGTCTTCCGTCGGGTTGCTCAGCATGGTGCGTGTGTCGGATTCCTCGACCTCGTCGCCGCGCAGCAGCACCTTGATCCGGTCGGCCATCTGCGCGACCACCGCCAGATCGTGGGTGATATAGATCGCCGCCGTGTCGAAATCGGCCACGATCTTGCGGATGGCGGCCAGCACCTCGATCTGGGTGGTGACGTCAAGCGCGGTGGTCGGTTCGTCAAAGATGATCAGGTCGGGCCGGCACGACATGGCCATGGCGGTCATGGCCCGCTGCAACTGTCCGCCCGACACCTGGTGCGGATAGCGAAAGCCAATCTCGTCGGGGTTGGGCAGCCGCAGGCGGCGATACAGGTCGATCCCGTCCTTTTCGCTTTCGGCGCGGCTGGCAACATGGTGTTGAACCGGCGTTTCGGTGTGCTGGTCCATCAGCCGGTGCGCCGGGTTGAAGCTGGCGGCGGCCGATTGGGCGACATAGGCGATGCGCTTGCCCAGAAGGGCCCGCTTGGTCGCCATGGGCGCGTTGATCAGATCGACCCCGTCGAATGTGACCGACCCGCCCGAGATGCGCACGCCGTCGCGGGCAAACCCCATCGCGGCAAGGCCCAGCGTCGATTTGCCGGCCCCCGATTCGCCAATCAGGCCCAGCACCTCGCCCTTGTTCAGCGACAGGCTGGCGCCGTTGATGATCGGGTTCCACACCTCGTCGGCGCGGCCCTCGATCCACAGGTCCCTGATCTCGACCAGGGGTCGGTTGTCGGGTGCGGCCGGATCACCGGCTCGGGCGTTGTGGGTGTCTGCGTCTGCCATCGGGCTACTCCTTCAGTCCCGACGACCGGTGCAGCATCCAGTCGACCACGAAATTGACCCCCACCGTCAGCAGGGCAATGGCACCCGCCGCCAGCAGCGGCGCCGACGCCACCTGCGGCGCGAAGGCGGCGAAATTGATGAACTGCGACAGGTCGCGCACCATGGTGCCCCAGTCGGCCAGCGGCGGCTGGATGCCGACGCCCAGGAACGACAGCGACGCGATGGTGAGGAACACAAAGCAGAACCGCAGCCCGAATTCGGCCAGCAGCGGCGCATAGGCGTTGGGCATAATCTCGCGGAAGATCAGGTATCCCAGACCCTCGCCGCGCAGCTTGGCGGCCTCGATATAGTCCATCACCACGATCGAGGTGCCAACCGCCCGGGCCAGCCGGAACACGCGGGTCGAATCGATCACCGCGATGATCAACACCATGAACAGGGTCAGCGGAATGCCCAGACGCGGCGCCCAGACCGTGGCGATGGTCATCAGCAACAGCGCGAAAATCAGCGCCGGAATGGCCATCAGCACATCGACGGCGCGGCTGACAAGCTGGTCCAGCCAGCCGCCCAGCGTCGCCGCCAGAAAGCCCAGCGTGCCGCCGATGAAAAACGCCAGACAGGTGGTGGCAAAGGCAATGCCAACCGTGTTCTGCGCGCCATAGATCAGCCGGCTGAGGATATCGCGGCCAATCTGGTCGGTTCCCAGCGGAAAGGCCGGGTCGCCGCCCACAGCCGGGTTGCCGCCGGGCACGACATTGGCGACCGTAAAGATCTGCTCTTGCCCGTGGGGCGCGATGACGCCGGCAAAGATCGCCAGAATGGAATAGCCCAGAATCACCAGCAGCCCGAAACTGGCGGTCATCGGCATGGCGCGAAACAGCTTCTTGGTGCCCCGCGTGCCGACATGGCGCCCCAGCAGCCGGAACACGAAGGCGGCGATGGCGAAATAGATGAACCAGTGCAGCGCGACCCGGAAGAAGAAATAGGGATCGACCGGCTCGCCCGCGGTCTGACGCGCCTGCCAGTAGGTCCAAACCAGCCAGACCAGAATGGCCGCCCCCGCCACATAGCCGAAGGCAACGCCGTAAGGCATGTCGCGAAAGCGCGGCGCGTTGCCGGTGAACCTTTGCCCGGCCAGCCGGAACGCCCAGGCAAGCGCGGCCAGAACGACCAGCGCGATGACGATCTGCAACAAGAAGCTCATTTCGGATGCCTCAGCCGCGGGTTCGAAAGAATCGACAGCACGTCGGCCAGCAGGTTCAGCAAGATATAGGCTCCGGCAAAGATCAGGCAGCAGGCCTGCACCACGGGAATGTCACGAATTTTCACGCTGTCCACGAACAGCTGCCCGATACCGGGATAGACGAACACCACCTCGACCACGACAACGCCGGTAATCAGATAGGCCAGGTTCAGCGCGATCACGTTGATGATCGGCGCCAGCGCGTTGGGCAGCGCGTGCACGACGATCACCCGCAACGGGTTCAGACCCTTGAGCCGCGCCATCTCGATATAGGGCGAGGCCAGAAGATTGATGATCGCGGCCCGGGTCATGCGCATCATGTGCGCGGTCACCACCAGCGTCAGGGTCAGCGCCGGCAGCAGCGTCTTTTCCAGCCGGGCGCCAAAGCTCATGCCGTCGAAGATGTTCGACAGGCTGGGCAGCCATGGGTTCAGGACGGCCAGGAACAGGATCAGCACATAGGCAAGAAAGAACTCGGGGCTCGAAATCGAGCTGAGCGTGAAGATATTGGTGGCTCGGTCGAAGACCGAGTTGCGGTAAAGCGCCGCCAGCACACCCAGCGTCAGCGACACCGGCACCGCGATGGCGGCCGAGACCGAGGCCAAGAACATCGTGTTGGCAAAGCGCGGCCGGATCTGGTCGGCGACCGAGATCAGCTGATCCCCGCCCAGGTTGGTCTGAAAGTTGAGCTGCGCGAAGCTGACGCCAAGGTCGCCAGTCAGCATGTTGCCCAGCCAGCCGAAATAGCGCGTCACCATCGGCTCGTTCAGGCCAAGGTCGCGGCGGATCGAGGCAATGGCCTCGGGCGTGGCGCCCTGCCCCAGGATGGCCTGCGCAAAGTCGCCCGGCAGGGCGTTGACCGCGAGGAAAATCACAATTGAAACGACGATTAGGGTTACAAACCCCAGCGCCAGACGCTCGGCGATGATACGCGCAATTCCCACCCTGTCCCGTCCCCGGTTGTTATCGTTGTGTCAGCGTAAAAGCGCCGTTGCAGTTCTGTCCATGAAAAATTCGTCAGAAAATTCAGGATCGCCGTTTTAGTCGGTCCATGGTTGCCACCAGTCCGCTGCTGATCCCCGGTTCCGAAAGCGCATGGCCCGCATTCGGCACCATCTTCAGGGCCGACCCGGCCCAGCTGTCATGCAGCGCCCGCGCCGCCTGCGGCGGGCAGATCATGTCATAGCGGCCCTGCACGATCGTTCCGGGCACCCCCGCCAGCCGCTGCATGTTGCGCAGGATATGCCCATCTTCGGGTAAAAAGCCAGCGTTGGTAAAATAGTGGTTCTCAAGCCGGGCAAAGGCGCGGGCATATTCCGCCGGGCTGTCGCCGCCGCCCCCGGTCGACGCGATCGAGGCCAGCGCGTTTTCCCAGCGGGCCCATGCCCGGGCGTGGCGCACTTCTTCGTTGCGGTCGCCGCTGAACAGCCGACGGTGATAGGCGGCGATCATGTCGCCACGCTCGTCCGGCGGGATCAGACTGCTGAAGTCCTGCCAAAGCTCGGGCCAGAACTTGCCGGCGCCGCCGCCATAGAACCAGTCCAGCTCGGCCCGGGTCATCAGAAACACGCCGCGCAGCACCAGATGCAGGGCCCGGTCGGGGTGAGTCTGGCCATAGACCAGCGACAGCGTGGCCCCCCAGCTTCCGCCGAACACGATCCAGCGGTCGATGCCCAGCGCGGCGCGAATGCGCTCGATATCCGCGACCAGATGCCATGTCGTGTTATCGTCAACGCTGGCGTGCGGGCGCGACCGGCCGCAACCGCGCTGATCGAACAGGATCACCCGGTAGGCGCCGGGGTCGAAATAGCGCCGCATCGCCGGCGAACAGCCGCCGCCCGGCCCGCCATGCAGCACCACCACCGGCAGCCCGCCAGGGTTTCCGCATTGCTCGACATAAATCTGGTGCCCGTCGCCCACATCCAGCATCTTCCGGTCGAAGGGCTCGATCGGCGGATAAAGATAGTGAAGTGCGCTTTTTTGACCGGGGCTTCTGTCCATGACTGACCTATATAGGATGGCGCAAGGTTGCGGCATCGGGCGCGCAAGCGAAAGGGGTGAATTGCCATGACGGCGACGACTGTCGATCCTTCGGAAGTTGCCAAGTTTCAGGCCATGGCGGCCGAGTGGTGGGACCCGCACGGCAAGTTCAAGCCGCTGCATATGCTCAACCCGTGCCGGCTGGACTATATCTGCACCCAGATCGCGGCCGAGTTCGGGCGCGACCTGTCAGCCGCGCTGCCCTTTGCCGGCCTGCGCCTGCTGGATATCGGCTGCGGCGGCGGCCTGTTGTCCGAGCCCATGGCCCGGCTGGGCGCCAACGTGGTGGGCGCCGACGCGGCCGAGATGAATATTCCGGTGGCCCGCGTCCATGCCGAGGCGCAGGGCCTGACCATCGACTATCGTCACAGCACGGCCGAGGCCATCGCCGAGGGCGGCGAAACCTTTGACGTGGTCCTGAACATGGAGGTGGTCGAACACGTGGCCAACCCGCAGCTGTTCCTGAACACCTGCGCGGCGCTTCTGAATCCCGGCGGGCTGATGATCTGCTCGACCATCAACCGCACCGCCAAAAGCTTTGGCATGGCCATCGTCGGGGCTGAATTCGTGATGCGCTGGCTGCCGCGCGGCACCCATGACTGGAACAAGTTCATCACCCCGGGCGAGCTGACCGCGATGATCGCCAGCGCCGGGCTGGACCCCGTGGATCGCACCGGCTTTGTGTTCAACCCGCTGGGGTGGAGCTGGCGGCTGTCCGAGCGTGACCTTTCGGTCAACTACGTCACCGCCAGCGTCCTGCGCGCCGATCCGGCCTAGTTCGAATCCGAACCGGTGTCGGTGTCGCCACCATCACCCGCCATGGCATCGGGGTTGAGCGACACCAGATACGCCCACATGTCGCGCGCGTCGTCTTCCTTGCGCAGCTTGAAGGTCATTTTCGGGCGTGCGCTGGAATCGTCCAGCCACTCCTGCAGGAAACCCTTGGGATCCATCACATAGGAAACGAACGTGTCCTCGGTCCAGATCAGGCCGGCCGCGTTGGCCTGCACCAAGGCATCGCTATAGCGAAAACCATCGACCGAACCGGCCAGCCCGCCGGGAACCGGAAAGAGATTGGGGCCGACCTTGCCGGCACGTCCGGCCAGCGTGTTACCGTCGGCATCCTGCACGACATGACAGGCCTGGCACTTGCGGAACCCTTTTTCGCCCTTGGCGGGGTCGCCGGCACCATCGCTGTCGGCCACGGCCGGCAGCGCGGTCAGGGCAGCGATTGTGGCAACGAAAGCAATTTTCAACATCATGGTCTCCTGTTGGCATTCGGTGCGCACGGTATCCGCTCAGGATCCGTCCCGCTAGAGACCGAGTGACGCATCTGGCAATTCGCTGCGTGATCGGGCAATGACGCCGCCATGACCCAGATGATTCCCACCTGGCAGAATGGCCGCCTGGTTCCTGTGGAAAAGCTCGAGGCTCACCGCAAGGCCCTGCGTCACATGGCGGTTTCGGTGTTTCTGCTGGATGGCGACCGGCTGCTGATTCAGCGCCGCGCGCTGGGCAAATACCATACGCCGGGACTGTGGGCGAACACCTGCTGCACCCATCCCAACTGGGACGAAGCCGCCGACGCCTGCGCCCGGCGGCGCCTGATGGACGAGCTTGGGGTTGCCGGTGTCGCGCTGTCGTGGCGGGGACAGGTCGAATATTTCGCCGATGTCGGCGGCGGCCTGACCGAGAACGAAGTCGTTGAAATCTTTGTCGGATTCGCCGATGCCGGCACGCTGGGCATGTCGCCCGACCCGGACGAGGTGATGGTAACCCGCTGGGTGGCCCTGCCGACGCTGGTGGCCGAGGTCGGCGCAACGCCCGAACGCTTTACACCGTGGCTGCGTATCTATCTGGAAAGACACGCCGATTTGATCTTTGCGTGACCGCGCAGGCCCGGGCGCACCGCGTCAGGTCGCCGGCTGCGGCGATGGGTCGCGACGCCCCTTGTGGATAACTCGGTGGATCAATCCGCAGCGGCCGCGCGCCGGGGTCAGCCGCGATCCTGCACCGCCGCGCCCAGCCGCTGGCGCAGCGCCCGCAGGACAGGCAGAGCCAGGCGCACCTTGTCGGCGCCCACGTCGCTGACGATCCCGACCAGTTTTGGTTCGATCCCCGCCAGCGCCTGGTCGCGCGCCAGCCGCCCGGCGGGGCTGATCGTCACGATCTTGCGGCGCGCGTCGTCCCAATCGGGGCGGATGTGCACGTGGCCCGCCACTTCAAGCTTGGCCAGCGTGTTGGTCATGGCGCCGCGCGTCAGGTTGAACGCCCGTGCCAACTGGGCCGGGCTGCGCTCGCCCTGCCCGGCCAGATGGTTCAGCACCGAGAACTGCGACAGCTCCATCCCCTTGGGCAGCGCACGCCCCATCAGTGCGCGCGCCAACTGATCGGCCATCAGCAATTCCGATACCAGCGCCACCGCCGTCTGGTCTTTGTCGCTGGTCATCGAGGTCCCTCGAACGCGGTATCGTGATACAGGCTGGGCAGGCGCCGGCGGATGTCGTCGGCGCTGTCCGGATCGATATCGGCAAATACCAGCCCCGGGGCGTCGCCGCCATCGGCAATGACCTGTCCCCAGGGGTCGACGGCCAGCGAATGCCCCCACGTTCTGCGCCGTTTGCCGGCGCTGGCGGGGTGCACGCCGGTCTGGGCCGGCGCCAGAACGAAGGCTGCGCATTCAATGGCCCGGGCCCGCAGCAGCGTTTCCCAGTGCGCCGGGCCGGTTTCGGCGGAAAACGCCGACGGCACGGTCAGGATCCGCGCCCCGGCGCGGGCAAGGTGGCGGTAAAGCGCCGGAAAGCGCAGGTCGTAACAGATGGTCATGCCCAGCGGGCCAAAGGGCGTCGGCGCCAGAACCGCCCGTTCGCCGGGGCGATACCCGCGCGATTCGCGGAACGATTCGGTGGCGCTGAGATCGACATCGAACATGTGCAGCTTGTCATACCGGG
>CAYYMJ010000004.1:27597-40846 GCA_964472855.1 uncultured Rhodobacterales bacterium
AACGATTCGGTGGCGCTGAGATCGACATCGAACATGTGCAGCTTGTCATACCGGGCCACGATCGCGCCCGCCGGATCGACCAGAAAGCTGCGATTGGCCAGCCGCCCGTCAGGATCACCGGTTTTCAGCGCCAGCGAACCGATCAACAGCCAGACACCGTGGGCCGCCGCGGCGGCGCGCAGGCCAGCAAGCGTCGGGTCGTCGGATTCGTGGCACAGCACCGCCTGTTGGTGGGCCCGGCTAAGCGAAACACAGTTGGTAACTTCGGGCGTCAGCACCAGTTCGGCACCACCCGCCGCCGCCGCCGCCACCGCATCGGTTACATCGGCAAGATTGGCGGCCGGGTCGTCCGACGCGGTCATCTGCACCATGCACAGGCGCATGGGCTAGCCGGCGAGCAACGGGTCGAGCTTGCCAGCCCTTTCCAGCGCATAAAGCTCGTCGCATCCGCCGATATGCGCCCCGTCGATGAAGATCTGCGGCACGGTGCGCCGCCCACGGGCGCGCTGCATCATCTCGCGGCGCTTGTCCGGCACGCGAAACAGGTCGTATTCGGTATAGTTGGCGTCCTTGGACGACAGCAGGCGTTTGGCGGCATGACAATAGCCGCAAGTCGGTGTTGCATAGATTTCGATGTTGGCCATGAGCTTCCCCGGGCGTTGCCGGCTATACCTAGGTCTCCTTGACCACACGCGCCAGTGCCACGATCTGAACCCTTCGTGCGCCAGCGTCCAGACAGGCGCTGGTGGCAGCGCCCAGCGTCGCGCCCGAGGTGATGACATCGTCGACCAGCAGAACGTCGGCGCCCTGCAGCACCGCGCCGTGGTGCGGGTCGGCGGCGATTGCACCGTCGACATTGGCGAAACGCGCGTCCTGCTTGCGCCCCTCCTGGGTTCCGGTGGCCCGAGTGCGCCGCAGGGCCAGCGGCGCATGGGCGCAGCCGGCCTGCCGCGCCATTTCGCCGGCCAGCACCGCCGCCTGATTGAAACGCCGCCGCAGGGTCCGCCGCCAATGTGCCGGCACCGGAACCACCACCTGCCCGGGGGAGCGCAACGGTTCGGCGCGGCGCAGCATCCAGCGCGCTGCCGGTCGCGCCAGGTCCAGACGGTCGCCATGCTTCAGGCCCAGCACCAGCGATCGCGCCTTGCCGGAATAGATCAGCGCGCTGCGCCCGCGCGACCATGGCCGCGCGATGGCAAGGCAGTCGTCACACTGGTAGCGCTGGCCGTCATCGTCGCCGGGCAGCGGCGCGCCGCATTGGTCGCAGCCCAGCCCCAGGATAAAGGGCACGTCGGCCCAGCACGACCCGCACAATGCGCCGTCGTCTTCCACCAGCGCCTCGCACAGGGCACATTGATGCGGGTATATCAGGCGCAACAGCCTTTGCATTCGCGGTCCGCCGGTCTAGTTGCGGGGCGATGCAGACGCTGACCGACCGCACCGCGCTGGCCGCGCACCGGGCCCGAGCCGGGGACATTCCCGCCGCCGGCTTTCTTCATGACGAGGCACGCGCCGAGGTCCATGAAAGACTGACCGAGGTTAACAGAAGCTTTACGGCGCCGGTTGTTGTCAGCGGGCATGGCGCGCTGTGGGGCGACTGGCCGGTGGTGCCCGACGACGACCCGCTGGCCTTGCGGCCGGGCGCCCACGATCTTGTGGTGCACGCCATGGCGCTGCATTGGGCCGACGATCCGCTGGGCCAGATCATCCAGTCGCGCCGCGCGCTGGCGCCCGACGGGCTGTTCATGGGGGTGATGCTGGGCGGGCAGACCCTGCGCGAACTGCGCGCCGCCTTTGCCGAGGCTGAAACGGCGTTGACCGGCGGCCTGTCGCCGCGCGTCGCCCCGATGGCCGAGATCCGCGACCTTGGCGGATTGCTGCAACGCGCCGGGCTGGCGCTGCCGGTGGCCGATTCGGTGCCGCTGACGGTGCGCTACCGCTCGGCCCGGGCGCTGATGCACGACCTGCGCGCCATGGGCGAAAACAACGCGCTGGCCGGGCGGTCGCGCAGCTTTACCCGCCGCGACCTTCTGGCCCGGGCCGAAGACATCTATGCCCGCCGCTTCAGCGACGGCGACCATGTGACCGCGACGTTCGAGCTGATCTTCCTGGCCGGCTGGGCGCCGCACCCCGACCAGCAAAAACCCCTGCGCCCGGGCAGCGCCAGCGCCCGCCTGGCCGAAGCGCTGGGCACCGCCGAGCTTGGGGCCGGCGACCCGCCGCGCCCCGGCACGAAGGACCCCGCACCATGACCGGCCAGCCACGCCACCCACACGACCATGTCACGCTGCCGGCGGAAAAGACCGGGGTGCTGATCGCCAATCTCGGCACGCCCGACGGCTATGACTACCGGTCGATGCGCCGTTACTTGTCCGAGTTTCTGTCAGACCGCCGCGTGATCGATTATCCGGCGTGGAAATGGCAGCCGCTGCTGCAAGCGGTGATTTTGACCAAGCGGCCCTTCACCTCGGGCGCGGCTTACAAATCCATCTGGAATCACGACGCCGGCGAAAGCCCGTTGATGACCATCACGCGGGCCCAGACGGCGGCGCTGGCCACGGCGCTGCGCGACCTGTACGGCGACGCGGTCGAGGTTGATTTCTGCATGCGCTACGGCAACCCGTCGACCGCCGATCGCCTGCGCCGCATGGTCGCCGCCGGCTGCCGCCGTATCCTGTTCTTCCCGCTTTACCCGCACTATGCCGGCGCCACGACCGCCACCGCCAACGATGCCTTTTTCCGCGCGCTCGGGGCCGAGAAATGGCAACCTGCGGTGCGCACCGTTCCGGCCTATTTCGATCATCCCGCCTATATCGCGGCGCTGGCAGGCTCGGTCCGGGCCGCGTGGCAGGCGGCCGACCCGCCCGAGCTGTTGCTGGCGTCGTATCACGGAATGCCGCAACGCTATCGCGATGCCGGTGACCCCTATTCCTGCCAATGCCTGAAAACCACGCGCCTGCTGGGCGAATCGCTGGGCTGGCCCGAGGGGCAGATCAGGACCAGTTTCCAAAGCCGATTCGGCCCCGAGGAATGGCTTCAGCCCTATACGGTCGAAGAGGTGGCGCGCCTTGCCCGGTCGGGCGTGCGCCGGCTGGCCGTGATCGCCCCGGCCTTTGCCGCCGACTGTATCGAAACGCTGGAAGAGATTCGCGCAGAGATCGGGGACGCCTTTGTCGGCGCCGGTGGTCAAAGCTTTACCTATATCCCCTGCCTGAACGATGACGCGGCCCATATCCAGGCACTGGCCCAGATCGCCGCCGACAACCTGCAGGGTTGGTTGCCCCAATAAAACAAGGGCGCCCGGCAGAGAGGCGCCCTTGTTTGATGTTCAGCGGGCCGATGGGCCCGACGCCGCTCTGGCTTACAGAAAGGCGATGACCGCGGCCAGCAGCAGCAGCGGAATCAGCATGCCACCCGAAGAAGACGCGGCTTCTTCGATCACAACGGGTTCCATCACCATGACGGGGTCGGCCATGCCGCCGGCCATAGCGGCCGAGCCAGCAAGAATAAGCGCGGCGGTAAGCGCAAATTTCTTCATGTTATTCTCCAGTTTTGGCCCGCTGCCAAAGATGGTCGAGGTCGGCGGCGGGCATGTTCAGCAGTCCCTCGTACCATTGTTAGAGCAGGCCGGGGCCCATGATGCAAATGCCTTGATCTATTCGAACCATTCCGCGCGCCCATCGTGGCAGGTCGGCAAAAGAAAAGGCGCCAGAGCAGATCTGGCGCCTTTGAATGGCTTGGTTTGCAGGGCCTGTTGCCCCGCGTCGCGCTGGTTTACAGAAACGCGATGACTGCGGCCAGCAGCAGCAGCGGAATCAGGATGCCACCCGAAGAAGACGCGGCTTCTTCGATCACAACAGGTTCCATAACCATCACGGGATCGGCCATGCCACCGGCGATGGCCGCGGTCCCGGCGACCGCAAGAACGGCAGCGAGAGCGAATTTTTTCATACTTTCCTCCAGTATACGCCCGGCGCCGAAAGGTTCGTGAGGACGGCGGCAGGCATTAAAGACTGTACCTCATGGCAAATCTTAAAGCAGCTAAATTTCCGCGATGCAAACGGCAGAATTGCCAGCAAGGCGTTGTGCCGCCGCGTTTTCGTCAAATTAGCAACACCTGCGTGCCGATCTTGGTGACGCCGAACAGCTCGGCAATGTGGTTGTTGTAAAGCCCGATGCAGCCGTTCGACGACCGGCGCCCGATCTTGCGCGTGTCGTGGGTGCCGTGGATTCGGTAATACTGCCAACCAAGATACAGCGCGTGGGTGCCCAGCGGGTTGTCGGGGCCGGGCCCGACGTATGTCGGCCATTCGGGGTTGCGGATACGCATCGCCGGGGTCGGGCGCCATTCAGGGCCCTCGACCTTGCGCACCACACGGGTGCGGCCACGCCGCGTCAGGTCTTCGCTCAGCGGCACCGAGGTAGGGTAAAGGCGATAGTCGCTTTCGTCCTCGCTCCAGAAATGCAGGGCGCGCGACGTCGTATCGACCAGAATCGCACCCTTGCGCAGGTTCGAGAAATAGGGCTGCCAGTCGAGGGCGCGAAAGCTCGACGCGTTGCGCCGGACGGTCGTCGACACCTGGCGGCGGTATTCGGTCGTGTCCGGGGTTGCGGCGGCTGCGTCTGCGGTTTCTTCCTGCGCAACGGCAACGGCGGGAATCAACGCCGCCGCACCGGCCAGAAAGCTGCGGCGGCTGACGTCGGTCGGCTTTGGATCGCTCATCGTGCTCGGTTCCTCACGGCATGGATTGCCCATGGCCTAGCCCTCTGAACGGCGGTCTTCAATTCAAACCGACGTCATTTCCGCTCACCGGGTCGCTTGGCGTTTGAAAAGGCGCGCTTTTGCCGCTAATCACCAGCCTCGATCGCTTTTTGGGGGCAGGAATGAAGCCGTTTACCGCCATACTGATTCTGCTGTCGCTTGCGCTGACGGCCTGCACGGAAACTCCGGCCGCGCCGCGCCTTGGCCCCGACGGTCAGCCGCTGCCCCATGTCTACCGGATCGGCGTGGGCAAACGGGCCGAAATCCAGTTCCGCATGCTCGATTCCATCAACACCCTGCGCGAAGCCCGCGGCGCCCCCGCGGTAACCCTGAGCCCCGAACTGACGGCCGCCGCCGCCACGCATTCGCAGGACATGAGCCTGCAGAATCGCCCCTGGCACTTTGGCTCGGACGGCTCGTCGCCGCTCGACCGGGTGGCGCGCGTCGGTTACCCGGGCCAGATGCTTGGCGAAAACATCTCGGAAACCTACGAGACCGAGCTTGAGACCCTCGCCGCATGGATGGAGCAGGACGACACGGCCGAGGTGATCCTCGACCCCCGCACTCAGAAAATCGGCTTTGCCTGGTTTCAAGAGCCCAGCGGCAAGATCTGGTGGACACTGGTCACAGGCTGGCAGCCGCCGGCCGATACACCCCAGGGCTGACCCCGGCCCTGTCAGGCGTCACCCCCGGTCGGCAGACCCCGCGCCGGCCGTCTGGCCTGCGGCTTCCAGCCGCGCCTCGATCGACGCCAGGCGCGCGATCACCTCGTCGCGGTGCGAATCGGTGGCCTCGGCATCGCCCTCGTGATGGACATCCTGCATCGAATTCACGATCAGCCCCACCAGCAGGTTCACCACCGCGAAAGTGGTCACCATGATGAAGGGCACGAAAAAGGCCCAGGCATAGGGAAAGACCTCCATCACCGGGCGCACGATGCCCATCGACCAGCTTTCCAACGTCATGATCTGGAACAGCGAATAGGCCGAATGCCCGATCGAGCCGAACCAGTCGGGAAAATCCTGCCCGAACAGCCGCGTTGCCATCACCGCGCCGACATAGAAAATCATCGCCATCAGCAGAAACACCGACGCCATGCCCGGCAGCGCCGCCAGAAAGCCTTCGACCACCCGGCGCAACTGCGGTGCCGCCGACACCACCCGCAACACCCGCAATATACGCAGGGCGCGCAGCACGCTCATGGTCTGGGCACCGGGCACCAGCGCGGCGCCGACAATCAGGACATCGAAGACATTCCAGCCCGACCGAAAGAACCGGCCGCGATAGGCCACGATCTTGGCCAGCAATTCGCCCACGAAAACCGCCAGGCACAACCGGTCCAGCAGCGGTATCAGCACCCCCGTCGCCGCCATGACCCGCCCCGAGGTTTCCAGCCCCAACAGCGCGGCGTTGAACACGATCACGGCCAGGATCGCGTTGCGCACCCGGTCGGTTTCCAGCACAGCCTGCAATTTCGCCCGCATCCCTGACCTCCGTCTTCAATCGCCGGCGGTATGGCCAAGCGACAGCCGCGCGGCAAGCTCGATATGCGGCGACCAGCGAAACTGGTCCACGATCTCGATCCAGTCGATCGCATATCCGCCCTGCGCCAGTATCGCCGCATCCCGGGCAAAACTGGCCGGGTTGCACGACAGCATGGCAATCACCGGCACCCCGCCCGACGCCAGCCGCCGGCATTGCGCCTCGGCGCCGCTGCGCGGCGGGTCCAGAACCACCGCGTCGAACCGGGCCAGCTCTTCAGGCTCCAGCGGGCGGCGGAACAGGTCCCGCGCCTCGGTGGTGACCCGCTTCATCCCCGACCCGCCGCGCCAACCATCGCCCAGTGCCGCCAGCATCGCCGCGTCGCCTTCGACCGCGTGAACCGCGGCGCCGGCCGCCAGCGGCAGCGCAAAGGTGCCACAGCCGGCAAACAGGTCAGCCAGCCGCGGCGCCGGGCCCACGGCCCGCACGGCGGCGCGGCGCAGGGCGGCCTCGCCCTCGGCGGTGGCCTGCAAAAACGCCCCCGGCGGCGGCACCACGGCGATGCCGGCAAAATCCACCACCGGCGGCGCCAGCGTTACCACCGTCTCACCATCCCAGCTCAGCCGCGCCACACCAGCGGCGGCGGCCCAGCCAGCCAGCGCCAACGCCAGATCCCGGTCCAGCGGCTTGCCGCCCCTCACCGCCACGTCAATACCGCCACGGGTCTCGGTCAGGGCAATGTCCAGCACGCCACTGCGCGACGCCCCGGCGCGCGTCAGATCCTCCAGCGCCGGCACCAGCGCCAGCAGCCCCGGGCGCAACACCCGGCAACCCGGCACCGCCACCAGCGCGTCCGTGCCGCGCCGCATCAAACCCACCAGCGCCCCCTTGCGGGTTCGGCGACCATGCAGAACCGCCCGGCGCCGGCTCGACGGCGGCGACACCGACAGCCCCGCAATCGGCGCCGCCAGGCCCCGGTCGGCCAGGGCCCGGCGCACCACATCCATCTTCCACCCGCCCACGAAATCGTCGCGCGCATGCTGCAAGGCACAGCCGCCACAGGCCCCCGCATGCCCACAAGGCGGCGCCACCCGCTCGGCCACCGGCGAAACAATGCGCACATCCCGCAGCCGCTCGCCCTCTGGCCGCCCGGTCACCAATTCCCCCGGCAATGCCCCCGCCACATAAACCGGCCCCGCCGCGATCCCGTCGCCCCGATGGCCCAACCGCTCGATCCGCCAGGTCTGTTCTGTCATCTTGGCGAAAATATCCCGGGGGCCCGGGGGCAGCGCCCCCGGCGGATCCGTCCGCGCAGCGGGCGGATCATTCCGCCGCCTCCTGCACGCCCAGAAATCCCCCCGACTGGCGGTTCCAGAAACCGGCGTAATGCCCGCCCAGCGCCAGCAATTCGGCGTGGGTGCCCTCTTCCACGATGCGGCCGGCGTGCATCACCACGATCCGGTCCATTCGGGCAATGGTCGACAGCCGGTGGGCAATGGCCAGCACGGTCTTGCCCGCCATCACCCGCTCCAGAGCCGTCTGGATCTGCGCCTCGACCTCGCTGTCCAGCGCGCTCGTCGCCTCGTCCAGCACCAGAATCGGCGCATCCTTCAGGATGGCCCGGGCCAGCGCGATCCGCTGGCGCTGGCCGCCCGACAACTTGACGCCACGCTCGCCCAGATGCGCGTCATAACCCCTGCGCCCCTGAAAATCCTGCAGGTCGTGAATGAACTCGTCCGCCTCTGCCCGCCGGGCCGCGTCGACGACCGCGTCCATACCCGCCCCGGGGCGGCCGTAAAGAATATTGTCCCGGGCCGAGCGGTTGAACATCGCGGTTTCCTGCGTGACCATGCCGATCTGGCGGCGCAACGACGCCTGCGTCACCCGCCCGACATCGACCCCGCCGATGGTGATCCGCCCGGCCTCGGGGTCGTACAGTCGCAAGAGCAACGCCACCAATGTCGACTTGCCCGCGCCCGAGGCGCCGACGATCCCCAGCTTTTCCCCCGGCCGCACCGCCAGAGTCAGGCCGGCAATGCCGCCCACGTCGCGGCCATAGCCGAAACTGACACCGTCAAAGCGAATCTCGCCCGCGCCCGCCAGCGCCGCGGCGCCGGTCCGGTCGGTCAGGCCGTGGGCCGGGGTCAGGGTGTGCATGGCATCCTCGACCTCGCCGACATGGCCAAATATCGCCATCAGGGTAAAGCTGATCCAGCCGGTCATCTGCGCCAGCCGGATCGACACCGCGCCGATGGCGGCGATATCCCCGGCCGACACGCCGTCACCCCGCAGGACCAGCCCCGACCCCACCATCGCCAGCGGCAATATCCCGGCCAGAAAGATCAGCCCGGTGCGGAAAATCACCGACATGGCGCCGAACTCCAGCGCCCGGCTTCGGAACACCCCCATCGAGGCCAGCGCCGCCTTGTCCTCGTGCCGGTGATGCGCAAACAGCTTGACCGTCTTGATGTTGGTGATCGTGTCCACGATCTGCCCGGTCACATTGGCCCGCGCCGCCGCCCGTGCCTTGGACCGCAGCCGCACCCGCGGCAGCGCCCAGCGCAGAAACACCGCGTAACTCGAAAACCACACCGCCATCACCAGCACCAGCCACGGGTTGATCGACCCCGCCAGCACCATCGCCGACAGGACCGAGGCCAGCCCGAACAGCACCGCGTTCACCACCTCGATCACCGTCTCGGTCAGCGAGGTCGCGGCCTGAATCTCTTTCTGGGCAATGCGCCCGGCGAAATCGTCGTCAAAGAAACTGACCGAATGTCCCAGCGTATAACGATGCAGCCGCGACAGGGTCAGGTTGAACACATTGGGCGCGATCACCACCGACTGGAACAACGCCGACGACCCGAAGATCAGCGGCCGCGCCACCATCAGCAGGGCCGCGCCGGCCACGATCAGGCCGCCGGCATTGGCCCAGATATCGCCCGGCAAAACCGCACGGTCGACGATCTGTCCCAACAGCCAGATGGTCAGCACCTCGGACCCGCCGGTCAGGGCCGAAATCAGCATCGCGACCGCCAGCAGCCACCAGCTTCCGGCCAGGCACCAGCGGAAAAACGGCCACAGGTGCCGCGGCGGGTCGCTGTCTGCCGGGCGCTCGTGGTCGATCAGGCCGGCCGCCCGGGCAATCAGACGCTCGTAGGCCCCGCTCATTCCGCCGCCTCGCCGGCCTGCTGCTCGGTGCCGATAAAGCCACCGGACTGCCGGCTCCAGAACCGCGCATACAGCCCGCGCGCCGCCAGCAATTCATCATGGCTGCCAGCTTCCACGATGCGGCCCGCGTCGATCACGACGATGCGGTCCATGTGGGCGATGGTTGACAGGCGGTGGGCGATGGCGATCACCGTCTTGCCCTGCATCATGCCATACAGCGTGTGCTGGATGGCGGCCTCGACCTCGCTGTCCAGCGCGCTGGTGGCCTCGTCCAGCACCAGGATCGGCGCGTCCTTCAGGATCGCCCGGGCCAGCGCGATGCGCTGACGCTGACCGCCCGACAGCTTGACCCCCCGCTCGCCGACACGGGCGTCATAGCCGACGCGCCCCTCGGCGTCTTGCAGGTCGAGAATAAAGTCATGCGCCTCGGCCTGCCGGGCCGCGCGCTCGACCGCGGCGTCGCTGGCACCGTCGCGGCCATAGGCGATATTGTCCCGCACCGAGCGGTGCATCAGCGTGTTTTCCTGCTGCACCATGCCGATTTCGCGCCGCAGACTGTCCTGCGTCACGCCGGTCACGTCCTGCCCGTCGATCAGAATCTGGCCGGCCTCGCTGTCGTAGAACCGCAGCAAAAGCTTGACCAGCGTCGACTTGCCGGCGCCCGAGCGCCCCACAAGGCCAACCTTTTCGCCGGGCTCCAGCGTCAGGGTCACGCCGTCCAGCCCGCCGCGGCCGCGGCCGTAATGGTGACCGACGCCGCGAAACTCGACCCGGCCGGCGCCGAATTGCAGCGGCCGCGCATCGGGGCGGTCGACCAGCGTGATCGGCTGGGCGATGGTCTCCATCCCTTCGGCGATGATCCCGAGATTGCGGAAAAAGCTGGTCAGCGCCCACATGATCCAGCCTGTCATCGCGGTCAGGCGCAGGGTCAGCGCCGTCGCCGCCGCCACCACCCCGACCGAGGCCGCGCCCTGCATCCACAGCGCCACCGCCCAGCCGACAACCCCGACGATCAGCAGACCGTTCAGCGCCGACAGGCACACGTCCATCACTGTGTAGATGCGCATCTCGGCCTGAAAGGTCTTGCGCGAATGCTCGATGGCTTCACGGGCATAGTTCAGTTCGTGGTCGTGATGCGCGAACAGCTTGACCGCGTGAATGTTGGTATAGCTGTCAACCACGCGCCCGGTCACGGCGCTGCGCGCGTCCGACGCAACCTGCGACGCAGGGCCCACCCGGCGGACGGTCCAGCGCATCAGCAGACCATAAAGCCCCAGCCAGGCCAGCAACGGCAACAACAGCCGCGGATCGGCGCCCGCCAGCAACACCGCGGCGCCGGTGACATAGGCCGCGGCATAGGTGACGGCGTCGAACACCTGAAACATGGCCTCGCCCGCCGCCGGCGGGGTCTGCATGATCCGGTTGGCGATACGCCCGGCAAAGTCATTCTCGAACCAGCCCACCGACTGGCGCAGCACATGGCGGTGCGCCCGCCAGCGATACAGCGTGCCATAATTCGGCAGCAGCGCATTGTTCAGCAGCAGCACGTCCAGCATCTGCACGGCCGGGCTGACGAACAGGATGAACAGCGCCACAAGGATGAACTCGGTCCCGTGACGCGCCCACACATCGCCCGGCGCCCCGGCGCCCAGAATATCGACGATCCGGCCGAGATAACCGATCAGCCACAGCTCGATGACCGCAACAACCACCGACACCAGGCTGGTGAACACGAACACGCGGGTGAAGGGCCGGGAATATTCGCGCACGAACGGCCACAGACGCGTGGGCGGCGTGTCTGTTTCCTCGTACGGCGTATAAGGGTCGACCAGGTTTTCGAATCTGCGGAACATGGGGTGCGTCATTTTGGCTCGCTCCGACATACAGGGCCGCGCCGGGCAGAGAAAGGCCGCGGGCCTGAATTGGCCGGCCCGTGACGCGATGGATTTCCCCCGGCGGCGCCATGTCGCCAAGCGGCTTGGCCGGTTCGCCGGCCACGTTCGCGGCCCCGCGCTAAAGGAAAACCGCCGTGGCCGACAGCGCGAGAAAGATGGCCATGGTCGCGTTGAAGACCCGCCACGCCCGGGGCGTGGTCAGCAGAAACGACAACAGGCCGCCGGCCGCGGTCCAGAACAGGCACACCCCAAGGTTCAGGCTGGTGAAAACCAGCGCCAGTCGCGCCGCTTCGGCCCCCGGTCCCTGGCCGTGGCCATAGCCGGCGGCGGCGGCCATGGCCACGGCCCAGACCTTGGGGTTGACCCACTGGAACAGCGCCGCCTGCAAGACGGTAAAGGGCTTGGCGCCGGTCCCGGCCCGGGCGCGTTTGCGTTGCAGCAACCCGTAGGCCAGCCACAGGATCCAGCAAAAGGCCGCCACCCGCAGCACCAGATCCAGCGCCGGAAACTCAAGCAAAATCACCGAAACGCCGGCCCCGGCAGCGGCGGCGATAACCCCGACGCCCACCGCAACGCCCAGAATATGCGGCACTGTGCGCCGCAGCCCGAACCGCGCCCCCGACGCTGTCAGCAGGATCACGTTCGGCCCCGGCGAAAACAGGCCCAGGAACACGAACAGCCACAGCGCCGGTTCCGCCGTCAGGTAACCCATGGGGTCAGAGTCCCCGCATAGACGAGGCCGCACAGGCAGCAGCCGTGATATTGGCGAAGGTCTCGACGCTCATCCGCCCCTCGTGTCCGCGCGCCGCGGCGCCGTCAAGACAGCAGTTCGTCCCGCGTTGCGGCAAAGCCGGTTTCGATCCAGCGCCGCTCCAGCGCGGCCAGTTTGCGGCCCAGCGCCGGGCCGGAATAGGCCGGCATCAGGTCGGCCGCCGTCACCGGAAAGCGCGCGGCGGCACCGGCGGCGATGTCGTCGCGCCAGCCCCCCGGCAACGCCCCGGCGCCGCTGGCGGCCCGGATCAGCGCCACATCAGTGGCCAGGGCGGCACCGGCGCGCCAGGCAATCTCGGGCAGGCCGGCGGACGATCCGGCAATGGCGCGGCGGCGGTCCAGCCCGCTGGCATCGGCCCGCGACAGGCGCAGACATTCGGCCACGCCCGCGCCGCCCAGCACCGCCAGCCGCCGCAGGGCCGCCGGCAAGACGCCGGCATCTTGTTCCAGCGCCACCAGCGGCGCGACGGCGGCCACGGCGGCGCCGGGCAGCACCCGGGCCAGCACGCCGGCCTGAGCCATCGCCGCCAGTGCCGGCGCCGGGTCGGGCGCCGCCAGCAGGCGCAGCATCTCGGCCCCCACCCGTTCGCGCGACAGCCCGTCGATCCCGCCGGTCAGCGCGGCACAGGCGGCCAGCCCAGCGGTGTCGATGCCTTCGCCGGGGTCGCCATACCAGGCGTGAAAGCGAAAGAAGCGCAGGATGCGCAGGTAATCCTCGCCAATCCGCGCGGCGGCATCACCGATAAAGCGCACCCGCCCGGTGCGCAGGTCATCCAGCCCGCCCAGCGGGTCCAGCACCCGGCCCCCGGCCTCGGCGTAAAGCGCGTTCATGGTGAAATCGCGCCGCGCGGCGTCGACCGCGCAGTCGTCGGCAAAGGCCACGGTGGCGCGGCGGCCGTCGGTCGAAACATCGCGCCGAAAGGTCGTGACCTCGTGCGCGACGTCGCCCGAAACCACGGTCACGGTGCCATGGCCCAGCCCCGTGGGCACCGCCCGCAGGCCAGCGGCCTCGACCAGAGTGACCACCCGTTCGGGGCGCGCGTCGGTGGCGATGTCGATGTCGCGCACCGGGCGCCGCAACAGGTCGTCGCGCACGCAGCCACCGACAAACAGCGCCGTCTGGCCACCCCCGGCCAGCGCCGCCATGACGCCCCGGGTCGCCGGGGCC
>CAYYMJ010000004.1:40946-43444 GCA_964472855.1 uncultured Rhodobacterales bacterium
GATGCGCGCGGTCGCGCCCCAGATGTAATAGGGTCCGAAGGGCGCCGTGTAGTAATGCCGCCGCACACCGCGCCAGCGCCGCGATTCGACGCGATACCGCGCCGGGTCGGCCACATGGGCGAAGGGGACCGAAAAGACCTCGGCCACCTCGCCGGGTTCAGCCACGGGCACAAACGGCCGCTCGATCCAGGCCAGGACCGGCGTTACCGCGAAACTGGTCACCGTTTCATGCACCGGCAGGGTGCCCAGCACCCGGGCCGCGCCCGCTGGCAGGCCCACCTCTTCGCGCGCCTCGCGCAAGGCCGCCGCGACCACGCCGCTGTCGCCGTCTTCGACCTTGCCGCCGGGAAAGGCGATCTGGCCGGGGTGGTGTTTCAGGGCCGACGACCGCTTGGTCAGCAGCAGGCTTGCCCCGTCGGCCCCAAGGTCTGTGAACGCCACCAGCACCCCGGCCGGGCGCAGGCGCCGACCCTCGGGCAGCACGACGTCGGGGTTCAGATCAAAGTCCGAGCTTGGGTCGCCGCCGCCGGACAGCGCTGCCTCGAGCCGGGTCAGGATCTCACGTCTGGTCATCTGGCGTCGCCCCGGTCTCGAACCCCAGCGTGTGCGGATCGAACTCGAAATGCGCGCCACAGAACTGGCAGTCCGCCGTGACGGTCCCGGCGTCGGTGGTCATGGTGGCGATATCCCGCGCCGAATAGATCGACAGGCTTTGCCGCACCTTTTCCGGTGAACAGGTGCAGCCAAACGCCACGTGCTGGGCATCGAAGACGCGCGGGGTTTCCTCGTGGAACAGCCGGATCAGCAGGTCGGTCGGATGCACGGTCGGGCCGACAAGCTCAAGCTCTTCCACGGTGTCCAGCAGCTTGTTGGCGCGGTTCCAGTCCTCGGCCGCGTCACCGTCGAGAATATCTTCGGGCCGGGTCAGGCCGTCGTCGGCCGCTGCCTCGGGCGTGGTGGCCCGGGCCGGCGCCTTGGGCATGGCCTGCAGCATGACCCCGCCGGCGCGCCAGCCACCGACATTGCCCGGCAGCCGCGACGCGCCGAAGGCCAGCGCGAATCGCGTGGGCAATTGTTCGGACTGGGCGAAATAGGTTTCGGCACAGGCCGAAAGCGACCCTCCGGCAAGCGGCGTGATACCCTGATAGGGCGTCATGCCCTGCCCCTGATCGATGAGAACCGCGAAATAACCGCTGCCGATCTGGTCAAAGGCCGGCGCCGCGGGGTCGAGCCGGTCGGCATCGAAACTGGCATAGGCCCGCATCCGCGCGCTGGCGTCGGGCCGGGATGGCGCGAAATAGTCGGTGGCGATCAGCCGCGTCGGCCCGTCGCCACGGATTTGCAGCGACAGCTTCCAGCGCAGCTTGATGGTCTGGCCAATCATCGCGGTCAGCAGCGCCGCCTCGGCAACCAGCGCCTCGATCTGTGGGGGATAGTCATGCTGCGCCAGGACATTGTTCAACGTGCCGTCCAGCCGGGCCACCCGCCCGCGAATGTCGGACCGGTCAAGCTGGAACGGCAGGATCGTATCGTCCCAGGCGATGCGGGAACTCAGGGTCATTGACTTTCCTTGATTGGGCAGGCTTGGCATATCCTGTCTGAAATGCTGCCACAAGCGACCCGCGGAAAGGACCCGATGATCCCCCGTTTCGGTGCACCGCCCCTGCGCGGCCAAAGATATACCCCGCGCCCCGGCGTCTATGCCGTGCTGCGGCGCCGCGACGAGCTGTTGTTGACTTTCGAGCATGCGATCGAGCCTGAATTCCAGCTGCCCGGCGGCGGCATTGACCCCGGCGAATCGCCTTTGCAGGCCCTGCATCGCGAGGTGCTGGAAGAGACCGGCTGGACCATTTCCCGCCCGCGCAGGATGGGGGCGTTCCGCCGCTTTGTCTTCATGCCGGAATATGAGATGTGGGCCGAAAAGCTGTGCCACATCTACTGCGCCCGGCCCGCGACCCGGCTAGGCCCGCCGCGCGAAGCGCATCACGATGCCGTCTGGGCCCCGATCGACATTGCCGCCCGGTTACTGGGCAACCCGGGCGACCGCAGCTTTGTGGCGCGGCTGCGTGCGGCGCGGCCGGTTGGCGACAGCGTTTCGCGTTTGACTTGATCCATCAGGCATCGGCTGACGTGCTGAGATTCCTGCTTTCAGGCAGCGTCGGGTGATGCGGGTTTGACGTGAAATTGCCTTGGCCCGCCCGGCGGCGGCCTTGGGCGCGGGCATCAGCGCCACCTTGGCAGGGGTGCGACATGGCCGGAATTTCGCGGCTCCGTTATCCATGGTCCAAGCCGCGCCTTTGGCGCGCCGGCGCGACTGCCCCCTGGCCTGGCGCCGCAGGGGGCCGCGCGCCGGTCTGCCACGCGCCGACGCGCTGATGCGCTGGCTTGCCGGGCTGCGCAATACCCAAGCCGCCCGCGCTGCAACGCGGGCCCGCGCGCCGATGCGCCGATGCGCCGATGCGCCGATGCGCCGATGCGCCGATGCGCCGATGCGCCGA
>CAYYMJ010000004.1:43544-89280 GCA_964472855.1 uncultured Rhodobacterales bacterium
GATGCGCCGATGCGCCGATGCGCCGATGCGCCGATGCGCCGATGCGCCGATGCGCTGGCTTGCCGGATCTGCCGGCCTGCGCAATACCCAATCCGCCGGCGCTGCATCGCGGGCCCGCGTGCCGATCAATCGGGCAAGGCCATTTCCAGCATCACGCCCGAGACGTCATCCTCGAAAACGCCCAGTTCGACCCGGTCGCGCAGGGCCGACGTGAGCGCGGCGAAAAACCGCTCCGCCGGCGCGTCGGCGGCGCGGCGGGCAAAGGCGGCCAGCCCGACCTCTTCCACCATGCCGGTGTCGGGGTCGGGGCATTCGGTCACGCCGTCGGAATACAGAAACAGCCGGTCGCCGGGCGCCAGCGTGATCTTTTCCGGCCAGTATTCGGCCCCGTCGATCAGGCCGATGGGCAGCCCGCCGCTGCCGACGAATTCGACCTTGCCACCCCGGCGCTGCACCATCGGGTTGGGATGGCCCGCCTGGACGAAGTTGACTTCCGAGCTTGCCAGATCGACATCGGCCAGCAGCATGGTGAAGTAGTGTTCGGTCCCGAATTCCGACAGGAACAGGGTGTTGAGTTCGGCGCACAGCGCGGGCAGCGGGCACAGGGTGACCGCGTCGCCCTCGCGGGCCAGCGCGATGTTCTGGTCGGGCGAACCGGCGTTGAACCAGGCCGCCAGCCGCGCGGTGATCATGGCCGAAGCGATGCCATGGCCGGAAACGTCGATTGAAAACAGCGCGAAGCGGCTGTCTGACACCGGCACCACGCCCACAAGATCACCACCGATCTGGCCCGAGCTTTCAAACAGGAATGACGCGCGGGCCAGACCTGAGGTAAATGGCCCGTCGGGCACCAGCGCGCGCTGAAGCTTGCGCGCCTCGGTCAGGTCACGGTCGATCGCACTGTAAAGGTCCTGCAGTTCTTCCAGTGTCTGGGTGACCAGCCGGTTCTTTTCGGTCAGTTCGCGTTCCATCCTGAGGATACGCTCGGCCGCCATGATCCGGGCCTTCAGTTCGTCCCCGTTCAGGGGCTTGACCATGAAATCGTCGGCGCCTTTTTCCAGCCCGGACGTCATGGCCGCGCTGTCGGATTTCGAGGTCAGCAGCACGAAATAGACATAGCCCTGATCCGGGCGGGCCCGGATCGCGGCGCATAGATCGAGACCGGTCATCTCGGGCATCATCCAGTCGCTGAGAACCATGTCGACCCGGTTTGACTGCAGATGCTCCAGCGCTTCGCTGCCCGAGGCAGCCTCGACCACCGTCATGCCCCAGCGGCCGAGCAGGCTGGAGACAATCCGGCGCTGCAGCCGGCTGTCGTCGACCACCAGCACCTTGCGGATTGCCCGCGCCGGGGGTGGGTCTTCGGTTATGGTATTTGTGTTCATCAACGCCGTCTTGCCCCAACTGGCGCCACCCTGCGCGGCCATCGTTAAGATCGGGTGAAACGCAGAGTTAAACCTGCAGTTAACCTGGGCCCTCTAGCGTGGGAAACGGGGCCACAGCAGAGAGGCTGTCATGATCAGTTGGGAACGCGTCGACGAATTGCGCAGTGAAATTGGAGAGGATGTATTTGGCGAGATCGTCGAGGTCTTTCTGGAAGAAATTGCCGAGGCGATGGCCCGGCTTCAGCAGGGGGCCGCGCTTGAATCGCTGAAGGCCGACCTGCATTTTGTCAAGGGATGCGCGCTGAACCTGGGGTTCCGGTCGCTGGCCGGCGCCTGCGCCGAGGCCGAGGCCAGCCCCGGCGCCGAAACGACCGCCGCGGTGGTCGACATCTATGAGCGGTCGAAGAGCACGTTTCTGGACCGGGTCGGGTTGGTGACCGAGCCCGCCTGAGGTTGCGCCGGAATCGCCCCGCGCGGGACAAAGGGGGGCTTTGCCCCCCTCGGCGCGGGCCCGCGCCTTCGCCCCCCAGGATATTTGCCGACAGAAGTAGGACAGGCGGCCGTCAGATCAGGAATTCGGACAAGGTCGCGTCGTTGGTTATGTCGCGCCAGGCAAAGTCGGCACTGTCCAGACGCCGGAACAGGGTTTCGAAGTTCGTTGCGTCGGAGGTTTCGATGCCGATCAGGACCGAGCCGAAATTGCGGGCCGATTTCTTGAGATATTCAAAGCGGGTGATGTCGTCGCCAGGCCCCAGAAGTTCGAGAAAGTCGCGCAGGGCGCCCGGACGCTGCGGCAGGCGCAGGATGAAGTATTTCTTGACACCGGAATAGCGCTGGGCCCGTTCCTTGACGTCGGGGAGACGTTCGAAATCGAAATTGCCACCCGAGGTGACGCAGACGACCCGGCGGCCGTGGATGGCCGCGCCGAGGTCGGCCAGCACGTCGACCGACAGGGCGCCGGCCGGTTCCAGCACCACGCCTTCGACATTCAGCATGGTCTGAATGGTGGCGCAGATGCGGTCTTCGGGAGCCATGAACAGGTTTTGCGCCCCGACCGAGGCCAGCGCGGCGAAGGTCAGTTCGCCCATGCGCGCCACGGCGGCGCCGTCGACGAAATTGTTGACCTGCGGCAGGGTCACCGGGTGGCCGGCGTCCAGCGCCGCGGCGAGGCTGGCGGCCCCGGCGGGTTCGGCCAGGACCAGCCGCGTGGCCGGCGACATCTCGGCCAGGTATCGGCGGATGCCGGCCGACAGACCGCCGCCACCGACCGGCAGCACCACCACATCGGGTGGTCCGGGCAGGTCGGTCAGCATTTCCACCGCGACGCTGGCCTGCCCTTCGATCACGTCGGCATCGTCGAAGGGCGCCAGGAAATGCCCCCCGGCTTCGGTGCAATAGGTGCGGGCCGTGGCCAGCGTGTCGTCGAAATAGTCGCCGACCAGCCTGATCTCGACCGCGTCGCCGCCAAAGGCCCGGGTCTTGTCGACCTTTTGCTGCGGGGTGGTCACCGGCATGAAGATGACGCCGCTGACCCCGAAATGCTGGCAGACATAGGCCACGCCCTGCGCGTGGTTGCCGGCACTGGCCGCCACGAACAGCCGCTGGCCGGGATTGGCGGCGCGCCGCTTGCGCATGGCGTTGAAGGCGCCGCGGATCTTGTAGGACCGCACCGGCGACAGGTCTTCGCGCTTCAGCCAGATCTCGGCGCCGTATTTCTGCGACAGGTAATCGTTGCGCTGCAGCGGCGTCGGCGGGAACAGCGCCCGCATCCGCGCGGTCACCGCCAGCGCGTTGTCGGCAAAACCGCTCATCCGGCGTCGACCAGGTGCGCCCCGAGCTTTTCGGCAATCTCGGCCGGAATGACGGCTGATCCGCGGGTTTCGGGGTCGAAGAACACCTCGACCAGATCATAGGTCGCGTGCAGGGCACCGGTGACCGCATGCAGCATCTGGAACTTGAAATTCGCGCTTTTGCTGCCGATCCGCGTGACCGCACCGCTGATGCGTATCTGGTCGCCTGCCGTCAACTCGCGCACGAAGGTGGTCGTGGCCCGCGCCGTGACGGTGTGGATGCCGTGATCGGGCAGCATCTCGTCATAGGGCAGGCCCAGCTCGGTCCACATGTGGAAGGTTGCGTCGTCGAAGAACGGCGCATAGTGGCGCACGTTCATGTGGCCGAACTGGTCGTGATGCCACGGATGCACGACGCCGCGCATCAATTCGATCCATTTGCTCATCGGCCCGGTCCTTCCCCTGTTGCGGCGCCAACACAAGCACCGGCGGGCCGGGCCCGCAACCCCGCCTTGCCGATCAACTGCGCGGGCTGTAAACGGCGCCCAGCAACAAATTCCGGAGCTGAAATGTCCTCGCCCAAGAAAGTCGTGCTGGCCTATTCCGGCGGTCTCGATACCTCGATCATCCTCAAATGGCTGATGGTCGAATATGGCTGCGAGGTGGTGACCTTCACCGCCGACCTCGGCCAGGGGGAAGAGCTTGAGCCCGCCCGCGCCAAGGCCGAGATGATGGGGGCCGCCGCCATCTATGTCGAGGATCTGCGCGAAGAGTTCGTGCGCGATTTCGTCTTCCCGATGTTTCGGGCCAACGCGGTTTACGAGGGGCTTTATCTGCTGGGCACGTCGATTGCGCGGCCCCTCATTTCCAAGCGACTGGTCGAGATTGCCGCGGCCGAAGGCGCCGACGCCGTGGCCCATGGCGCCACTGGCAAGGGCAATGACCAGGTGCGGTTTGAACTCAGCGCCTATGCCCTGAACCCCGACATCCGCGTCATCGCACCCTGGCGCGAATGGGACCTGTCCAGCCGCACCCGGCTGATCGAGTTTGCCGAATCGCACCAGATTCCGATTGCGCGCGACAAGCGGGGCGAAGCGCCGTTTTCGGTTGACGCCAATCTTCTGCACACCTCGTCCGAAGGCAAGGTGCTGGAAAACCCGGCCAATCCGGCGCCACCTTATGTCTACCAGCGCACGGTCGACCCCGAATCGGCGCCGGACACGCCCGAGTTTATCGAGGTCGGCTTTGAACGCGGCGACGCGGTGTCGATCGATGGGCAGGCCATGTCGCCCGCGACCATCCTGACCCGGCTGAACGAACTGGGCGGCAAGCATGGCATCGGGCGGCTCGATTTCGTCGAAAACCGCTTTGTCGGCATGAAATCGCGCGGCGTCTATGAAACCCCGGGTGGCACTGTTTTGCTCGAGGCGCACCGCGGCATCGAACAGATCACGCTCGACAGCGGCGCCGGTCATCTGAAAGACAGCCTGATGCCGCGCTATGCCGAGCTGATCTACAACGGTTTCTGGTTCAGCCCCGAACGCGAGATGCTGCAGGCCCTGATCGACCGCAGCCAGCAACATGTGACCGGCACCGTGCGGCTAAAGCTTTACAAGGGGTCGGCCAGTTGCGTCGGCCGCTGGTCCGACCATTCGCTGTATTCCGAGGCGCATGTCACCTTCGAAGACGACGCCGGCGCCTATGACCAGACCGATGCCGCCGGCTTCATCCAGCTGAACGCCCTGCGCCTGAAACTGCTGGCGGCGCGGGATCGGCGGCTGAAGTGACCGCGCTGCGCCCGGTCACGCGTGACCATGTCGGCCCGCTGATCCGGCTGAAGGTCGCGCCGCACCAGGACGGCTTTGTCGCCCCCAACGCGGTCAGCCTTGCGCAGGCACCCTACGAAACCGGCGCCTTCCCATTCGCGATCTGCGACGGCGAAACGCCGGTTGGCTATCTGGCGCTGATCGACATGCGCATCCACGACTTCCGCGAAGATGGGGACGACCCGAACTCGGCCTATCTGTGGCGGCTGATGATCGGCGCCGACCACCAGAAACAGGGCCACGCCACCGCCGCGCTGGTCGCCGCCTGTGACTGGTGCACCGGCCGTGGCCTGCCGCGGCTGTTCACCTCGGCGGTGCCGGAAAATGGCGTGGTGCGCCAGTTCTACCAATCCCAGGGCTTCACCGAAACCGGGCGCGTGACCGAGGGCGAGGTGGAATATATGCGCCCCATCGCCTGACCGTCATGCCAGCGCCCGCTCCAGCAACCTCTCGTAGGCGGGCATGCCCAACGCCGCCAGCGCCGCGCCCGCGTCATCCAGCACCGGCACCGGCCCCTCGACCCCGGCAAAGCCGGTTGATGTGTGGACCGACCCGTACCAATGCGCCGCCCATACGCCGTCCTGCGCAATCCCCCCCGGGGCCCAGCCCAGCATCGCCGGATCAAACGGCAGGCCGATCGCCGCGCACAGGGCCGCCAAGGCAGCGCGCGGATCGGCGCGGATGCCCTCGGACGAAATGACAACCGGGTCATGGCCTGCGTCGCATAACCGCCGGAACAGGTCCCACTGCCGCTCGAACCCCAGATCGGCCGGCGTCGCCCGCTCGCGCCGGGCCGCGTAACTGGCCACCACCCGCGCCGGGTGCCGGATCAGGAACACCTGCGCGGCGCCGGCACACCAATCCAGCGGGAAGCCGTCCAGCATGTGGTGGATCATGTGTTTCTGATAGACATGGGGGCTGCCGTTGCGGGCGCATTGCCGCGCCGCCGCCGCCGGATCGCAGGACATCGACGCCAGAACCGCATCGCGCATGGGGTGATCGACGCCGCTGGCCTGCAGGTAGGCACCGTAAAACGGCTCGTCCAAGACCGCGAAATCAGGCCGGGCGGCAAAGGCGTACATCATCGCGGTCGACAGGTTTCTCGGGCCCGACCAGCCGGCTATTCGCATCTCGTCCCCCTCTGCCTTTCCGCTGAAACATCTCTCAGAACGACGTGAGATCACAAGCCAGTGAATTGCACAATCGCCGCCTGCGCGCATCTAACCGGGTCGACCCCTGGCAAGGAAAGGCCAATCATGACCCTGCGCACACTCATTCTCGCCATCACCCTCGCCCTTGGCCTGCCGGCCACCGCCAGCCGCGCCGCCGAACTGGTCGTCGCCGGTGGCTGCTTCTGGTGTGTCGAGGCCGACTTCGAAAAGGTCGCCGGCGTGCAGGGCGTCGTGTCGGGCTATACCGGCGGCACTCTGGCCAGCCCGACCTACAAGGATGTCAGCCACGGCGGCACCGGGCACTACGAGGCGGTGCGCATCCGCTTCAACCCCAACGTCGTGTCGCGCGAACGCCTGCTCTACCTGTTCTTCCGCTCGGTCGACCCCACCGACGCCGGCGGCCAGTTCTGCGACCGGGGCAACAGCTACCGCACGGCGATCTTCGTCGCATCCCCGCACGAACGTGCCCTTGCCGAACAGGTGCGCGCCCAGGCCCGCGCCGATCTGGGGCGCCGCATCGTCACCCCGGTGCTCGACCGGGCCACCTTTTACCGGGCCGAGGCCTATCACCAGAATTATTACCACAGCCGCGACCGCATCCTGACCCGCTTTGGCTGGATCACCAAGGAAGCCGCCTACAAGAAATATCGCGCCTCCTGCGGGCGCGACAATCGCGTGCGCGACCTCTGGGGCAGCGCCGCCGCTTTCGCCTCCTGACTGTCCCGCCCATCAGCTTGGGCCAAATATCCCGGGGGTGAATGCGCGCCCGCGCGCAGAGGGGGCAGCGCCCCCTCCCCCGCAACCAGACAATCCCGCCCGCGCCAGCGCGCCCGGGGCCAAGATCCGGCTTCCGGTGGCGGCAAACCGGCGATAGGTTGCAGCCTCAGCGCGACCGAGGGGACAGCATGGCCGCCAGCCCCGCCACCGTGACGCCAATGATGGCGCAATATCTCCAAATCAAGGCCGCCCATCCCGGGGCGCTCCTGTTCTATCGGATGGGCGACTTCTACGAGATGTTCTTCGACGACGCCGTCGCGGCGTCCGAAGCGCTCGACATCGCCCTGACCCGGCGCGGCAAACACGACGGCAAGGACATCCCCATGTGCGGCGTGCCGGTGCACGCGGCCGAAAACTACCTGCACACGCTGATCGGCAAGGGCTTTCGTGTCGCCGTCTGCGAACAGATGGAGCCACCGGCCGAGGCGAAAAAGCGCGGCGCCAAATCGGTGGTCCGGCGCGAGGTGAGGCGCCTCGTCACGCCCGGCACCCTGACCGAAGACAGCCTTCTCGACGCGCGGCGCCACAATTTCCTCGCCGCCTGGTGCATGGTGCGCGACGCCGGGGCGCTGGCATGGGCCGACATCTCGACCGGCGAATTCAGGGTCACGCCCTGCCCGCTGGTGCGGCTGGGCCCGGAACTGGCGCGCCTGTCCCCCAGCGAACTGCTTCTGCCCGACGGCGCCGCCCCCGATGCGCGGGCCGCCGCCAGCGACCTTGACGTCGCCACCACCGATCTTGCCCGCGCCAGCTTTGACAGCCAGCAAGGCGCCGCGCGGCTGAACGGCGCCTTCGGTGTCGCCACCGCCGAAGGCTTTGGCAGCTTCAGCCGGGCCGAGGTTGCCGCCATGGCCGGGCTGGTGTCGTGGCTCGACATCACCCAAAAGGGCAAGGTCCCGCTCTTGCGCCCGCCCCGGCGCGAATTGTCGGACCGCTCGGTGCAGATCGACGCCGCCACACGCCGCAATCTTGAACTGACCCGCGCCCTGTCGGGGGCGCGCGACGGGTCGCTGCTGGCGGCCATCGACCGCACGGCCAGCGCCGGCGGCGCCCGGCTGCTGGAACGGCGGCTGACCAGCCCGTCGCGGCATCTTGAAACCATCCACGACCGCCATGACGCGATCGACTGTCTGTTCCGAGACAGCGCCTTGCGCGACGACCTGCGCGCGTTGCTGCGCCGGGTGCCCGACATCGACCGCGCCTTGTCGCGGTTGGCGCTGGACCGGGGCGGCCCGCGCGATCTGGCGGCCATCCGCAACGGGCTGGGGCAGGCGGCGCTGCTGGTGGCGTCCCTGCCCGGCGATCTGCCGGCCGAGCTGGGCGCCGCCGCCACCGCCGCCGCTGGCCTTGACGATCTGCACGACCTGCTCGACGCCGCACTGGTGGCCGACCCGCCGTATCTGCTGCGCGATGGCGGCTTCGTGGCCCCCGGGCACAACGCCGACCTCGACGACGCGCGGCGACTGCGCGACGAAGGGCGCGGCGTCATCGCGGGCATGCAGGCCGAATTCGTCACGGCAACCGGCATCGGCGCGCTGAAGATCAAGCATAACAACGTGCTGGGCTATTTCATCGAGACCACGGCGACCCACGCCGACCGCATGTTGTCGCCACCACTGAACGAACGCTTCATCCACCGCCAGACCACCGCCAGCGCGGTGCGCTTCACCACCGCCGAACTGGCCGATCTTGAAACCCGCATCCTCAACGCCGGCGCCCGCGCGCTGGATATCGAGCGGCAGGTGTTCGCCGGGCTGGTGGCGCAGGTTCTGGATCGGGCCGACGCGCTTGGCGCCGCCGCCGGCGCGCTGGCCGTCTTCGACGTGACCGCCGCGCTGGCCGGGTTGGCGGCAGCGGAAAACTGGTGCCGCCCCCGCCTTGACGACAGCCGCGCCTTCGACGTGCGGGCCGGGCGGCACCCGGTGGTCGAACGGGCGCTGCGCCAGCAGGGCAGCGGCAGTTTCGTGGCCAACGACTGCGCGCTGGACGCGGCCGACGACCGCGCCGCGATCTGGCTGCTGACCGGGCCCAACATGGCCGGCAAATCGACCTTCCTGCGCCAGAACGCGCTGATTGCGCTCTTGGCCCAGATGGGCAGCTTCGTGCCGGCGGCCGAGGCGCATATCGGGCTGGTCAGCCAGGTGTTCAGCCGCGTCGGCGCCTCGGACGATCTGGCGCGCGGGCGGTCGACCTTCATGGTCGAGATGGTGGAAACCGCCGCCATCCTGAACCAGGCCGACGACCGGGCGCTGGTGATCCTTGACGAGATCGGGCGCGGCACCGCCACCTATGACGGGTTGTCGATCGCTTGGGCCACGCTGGAACACCTGCACGGGGTCAACCGGGCCCGCGCACTGTTTGCCACGCATTATCATGAGCTTACCGCACTGGCCGACAAGCTGGACGGCGTGCTGAATGCCACCGTCCGGGTGCGCGAGCACGATGGCGAGGTCATATTCCTGCACGAGGTCGAACAGGGCGCCGCCGACCGGTCTTATGGTGTGCAGGTGGCGCGGCTGGCCGGTCTGCCCGAAAGCGTGACGGCCCGGGCGCGGGTGGTGCTGGACGCGCTGGAAAAGGGCGACCGCGAGGGTGGCGGCAGCAAATCGGCGCTGATCGACGATCTGCCGCTGTTCTCGGTCCGGCCCGCGCCCCCGGCCCCGGTGGGCAAAGCGTCGCGTGTGGAACAACGCCTCGCCGACATCCTGCCCGATGACCTGACGGCCCGCGAGGCGCTGGACCTGATTTACGAGCTGAAGGCCCTGCTTACGACGCCGGGGTCGAGCTGACGCCAACCTTGGCCGGTCTCAGCAGCCGGTCATGCAGCATGAAGCCCACCGCCGCCACCTGAATGATGTCGCCGGCACGGGTGCCGGGCAGCGGCGCCTCGAACATGGCTTCGTGAATTCGCGGGTCAAAGCGATCGCCGACCTCGGGGGTGATGGCCTCGAAATTATGCTTGCCGAACACCTTGATCAACTCGCGCAGGGTAATCTCGACCCCTTCGATCAGCCCCTTGTTGGCGGCGCGCTGTTCGTCGTCGACGGCTTCCAGCGCGCGGGTCAGGTTGTCGAACACCGGCAACAGGTCGCGGCCCAGTCTGGATCCGCCATATTGCTCGGCCTCGCGGCGGTCACGCTCGGACCGCTTGCGCGCGTTTTCCGCGTCGGCCAGTGCGCGCATGAACCGGTCGTGCAACTGGTCACGTTCGGCCTGCAGCGCCTCGATCTGCGCGTGCAGATCGTCGTCGCCATCGGCGGGCGCCTCGTCGTCCTGTAGGTCTGTGTCGCCGCTGGCATCCCCTGCCTCGGCCTCGGCCGCCTTCTTGCGCGCATTCTGGGCCAGGATCTCCTGAATTGCGTTTTCGATGTCCTGATTTTCGGATTTCGCCATGTCTTACCTGTTACGTGCGTTCGGACAGAAGCCGCCCGACCAGTTGCGCCGTGTAGTCCACGATTGGGACGATTCGTCCATAGTTCAGCCGCGTCGGGCCTATCACGCCCACGGCACCAATGATCTTTCGATCCGCGTTCATATATGGACTGACCACCAGAGAGGAACCCGAAAGCGAAAAAAGCTTGTTCTCGGACCCGATGAAAATGCGCACACCCTCGCCCTGATCCGTAAGTTCTAGGAAATCGACGATGTCGCGCTTGCGTTCAAGGTCGTCGAACAGTGTGCGAACCCGGTCCAGTTCGTCCGATTCCGCGCCTTCGTCCAGCAGATTCGCGCGCCCGCGCACGATCAGCCGTTCCGAGCTTTCGCCGGCATTCTCCCAGATCGCCACCCCCGATTCGACCAGTTCCGCCGCCCGGTCGTTCAGTTCCCGGCGGTGACGGGCGATTTCGCTGCGCACCGCCTCGGCCAGTTGGGTCAGCGTGCGGCCCCGTGCCAGAGCGTTCAGAAAATTGGCCGCCTCGCGCAGCGAGCTTGCGGTCTGCCCCGGCGGCGGGGTGAATACGCGGTTTTCCACATGCCCGTCGCCGAAAACCAGCACCACCAGCGCCCGGTCGGCGGCCAGCGAGACAAATTCGATGTGTTTCACAGGTGCGTCATGTTTGGGCGCCAGCACCAGGCTGGCCCCTTGCGTCAGCCCCGACAGGGCGGAACCGACCCGGTCAAGCATTTGCGTAACCTCGTCCTGCCCTTCGCGGCTTTCGTCGATGCGGCGGCGGTCGTCATCCGAAACCTCGCCAACCTCTAGCAAACCATCCACGAACAGGCGCAAGCCGGTCTGCGTGGGCACCCGCCCGGCCGAGATATGCGGCGCCTCGAGCAGGCCGAAAAATTCGAGGTCCTGCATCACGTTGCGGATGGTCGCCGCCGACACCTTTTCCGACATGGCCCGGGTCAGCGTGCGGCTGCCCACCGGATCGCCATTGGCAAGATAGCCCTCGACCACGCGGCGAAACACTTCGCGCGACCGGTTGTTCAGTTCGTCCAGAATGTTGGGTTCGCTGGTCATCATCGTTTCTCGGGGCCGCAACAGCTATGCCACTTCGTCGGGTGCCGTCAATCGGACTTGCGGTTTTGCCCGCCGGCGGTCAATCAGGGGCAAACTGAACAAGGATACCGCCATGCGCCCCTCTGGCCGCTCGACCGACGCCATGCGACCCGTTTCCATCGACATCGACGCGACGCGCCACGCCGAAGGATCGTGCCTGATCCGCTGTGGCGATACACATGTGCTGTGCACGGCCAGTATTGAAGACCGCACGCCGCCCTTTCTGCGCAACACCGGGCTAGGCTGGGTCACGGCCGAATACGGCATGTTGCCCCGTGCCACCCATACCCGCATGCGCCGCGAGGCCAAGAACGGGCAGTCGGGGCGCACGCAAGAGATCCAGCGGCTGATCGGGCGGTCGCTGCGGGCCGGCATTGACCGGGTGGCGCTGGGCGAACGCCAGATCACAATCGACTGCGACGTGATCCAGGCCGATGGCGGCACCCGTTGCGCCGCGATCACCGGCGGCTGGGTGGCGCTGCGGCTGGCGGTGAACAAGCTGATGAAGGCCGGCGACGTGACCAGCGACCCCATCACCGACCACGTGGCCGCCGTGTCTTGCGGCCTTTACGCCGGCCAGCCGGTGCTGGACCTCGATTATGCCGAAGACAGCGAAGCCGGGGTCGACGGCAATTTCGTCATGACCGGCGCCGGCCAGATGATCGAGGTGCAGATGTCGGCCGAGGGCTCGACCTTTTCGCGCCAGCAGATGGATACCCTGCTTGGTCTGGCCGAGGCCGGGACCGCCCAGTTGGTCGCGGCCCAGAAAGCCGCCGTTGCATGACGCGCCGCCTGTCCGGGCAAACGCTGGTCGTCGCCACGCACAATGCCGGCAAGCTGGAAGAAATGCGCTGGCTGCTGGCGCCTTACGGCAAGACCGCGCGCTCGGCCGCGGAACTGGGTCTGCCCGAGCCCGAGGAAACCGGCACCACCTTTGTCGAAAACGCCCGGATCAAGGCGCATGCCGCCGCCGGAGCCACCGGGCTGCCGGCGCTGGCCGATGACAGCGGCATCGAGATCGACGGCCTTGGCGGGCGCCCCGGCGTCTATACCGCCGACTGGGCCGAAACCCCGAACGGGCGCGACTTTGTTCTTGCCATGACCCGGGCTCATGACGCGCTGGTCGCCACCGGCGCCGCCCGGCCCTGGACGGCGCGGTTTTGCTGCACGCTGGTGCTGGCCTGGCCCGATGGTCACGACGAGGTGTTTCCCGGCGCCATGGCCGGGCAGATCGTCTGGCCCATGCGCGGCGAACTAGGCCATGGCTATGACCCGGTGTTCCAGCCCGACGGCTATGACATCACCTTTGGGGAAATGGACCGCGCCGAAAAGAACCGCATCAGCCACCGGGCCGATGCCTTTGCCCGCTTTGTGGCCGGCTGCCTTGCCTGACAGGGCCATCGGCCTTTACGTTCACTGGCCGTTTTGTCAGGCCAAATGCCCCTATTGCGACTTTAACAGCCATGTCTGGGACCGGGTCGACCAGCAACGATGGGCATCGGCCTATCTATCTGAAATAAAGCGGGTTTCCGCCCTCGCGCCTGCGGCTTTGCTGCGGTCGGTCTATTTTGGCGGCGGCACGCCCAGCCTGATGCCGCCCGACACGGTGGCGCAGATCGTCGATGCCGCCCGCGCCGCATGGCCCACCGCCAACGATGTCGAGATCACGCTCGAGGCCAACCCGACCTCGACCGAGCTTGACCGGTTTCGCGCCTATCGCACCGCCGGGGTCAACCGGGTGTCGGTGGGGGTGCAGGCGCTGAACGACGCCGACCTGCGGCGTCTGGGCCGGCTGCATTCGGCGGCCGAGGCGCGGACCGCCTTCGACATCGCCGCCCGGGTGTTCGACCGCGCCAGTTTCGACCTGATCTATGCCCGGCAGGACCAGACGCTTGACGCCTGGCGCGCCGAACTGGCCGAGGCGCTGTCGATGGGGCCAAGCCACCTGTCGCTGTATCAGTTGACGATCGAACCCGGCACCGCCTTTGGCCACCGCCACGCGCGGGGCGGTTTGCGGGGCCTGCCCGGCGAAGACCTTGGCGCCGACCTGTTCGACCTGACGCAAGACCTTTGCAACGCCGCCGGCCTGCCCGCCTATGAGGTGTCGAACCACGCCCGCCCGGGCGCGGAATCGATCCACAACCTGATCTATTGGCAGGGTGGCGCCTATGCCGCGGTGGGTCCGGGCGCCCACGGGCGGCTGGCCGACCAGAACGGCTGGACCGCGACCGAGGCGCTGTCCGACCCGCGTGCATGGCTGAACGCGGTCACCGCCGGGACGGGGCAGGAAAGCACCCGCCGCCTGCCGGGGCCCGAGCGGGCCGGCGAATACCTGATGATGTCGTTGCGCCTGTCCGAAGGGATGGACCGGGCCCGCCACGCCGCCTTGGGCGGGGCGGCGCTCAACCCCGAAGCCTTGGGCGACCTGTCCGAACTGGGGCTGATTCGGATCTCGGCCACCCACATCCGCGCCACGGACCATGGCCGCCGGGTGCTGAACGCGGTCATTCGCGCCCTGTTGCCCGACTGACCCCGCGCCTCAGGCGCCGTTGTCGGCCGTAAGCCGGCGGCAAAGATCGTCCAGTTGTTCCAGCGTGTCATAGTCGACCACCAGCTTGCCGCTGGTGCCGCCGGGCTGATGGTCAATCGCCACCCTCATGCCCAGTGCCGCGCCCAGATCACGCTCGAGCGCCTTGGTGTCGGCATCCTTGGCCGCCCGCGCCGGCGCCCGGGGCGCCGCCTGCCCGCGCCGCGACAGTTTTTCCGCCTCGCGCACCGAAAGCCCCTGCGTGGCGATCAGGCGGGCCAGCTCTTCGGCATTGTCGCGGCCGACCAGGGCCCGCGCATGGCCAGCGCTCAGCTTGCCGTCGCGCAGCATGTCCAGAACACCCTGCGGCAGCGTCAAAAGCCGCAGACAGTTGGCGACATGGGGGCGGCTTTTGCCCAGCGCCTCGGCCAACTTTTCCTGCGTGTGACCAAAACGCTCCATCAGCTGGGCATAGCCTGCCGCTTCTTCCACCGGGTTCAGGTCGGCCCGCTGGATATTTTCGATGATGGCGATTTCCAGAACTTCGGTATCGTCCAGCTCGCGCACCAGCGCCGGCACGTCGTGCAGTTGCGCCATTTGCGCCGCGCGCCAACGCCGTTCGCCTGCAACAATTTGAAATCGTTCGGGTTTTTCAGGATCGGGCCGCAAGATCAGCGGCTGGATGATGCCCTTTTCCCGGATCGAGGCCGCAAGCTCTTCCAGCGCGGCGGGCGCAAAATGACGGCGCGGCTGATCGGGGTTGGGCGCAATCTGTTCGATGGGCACCCGGCGGTCGGGGCGGCGCGGTTGATCGGCGTTGCCGTCTGCGGCGGCCGGTTGCAGCGCCACGTCGGCCATCAGCGCCGACAACCCGCGCCCCAGACCCTGGCGTTTTTTCCTGTCTGCCATCAGCTTTCCCTACGCCGCCTCGCCCCGGTGTTTTGCAAGCATTTCCTGCGCCAGAGCCCGATAAGCCTCGCTACCTTTCGAGCCGGGGTCGTAATCGAGCACCGGCAGGGCAAATGACGGCGCCTCGCTGACCCGCACGTTGCGCGGAATGATGGTTTCGAACACCAGATCGCCCAATGTTTCGCGGGCGTCCTGTTCGACCTGCTGCGCCAGACGGTTGCGGCCATCGAACATGGTCAGCACCACGCCTTCGATTCGCAGGCCCGGGTTGGCGCCCTCGCGCACCTTGCGGATGCTCAGCATCAGTTGCGACAGACCTTCCAGCGCGAAGAACTCGCTTTGCAGGGGCACCAGCACCGCGTCGGCCGCGACCATCGCGTTCAGGGTCAGAAGGCTCAGCGACGGGGGACAATCGATCAGCACATAGGCGAAATCGTCGGCCGTGATCAGCGCCAGCGCGTCTTTCAGCAGGAACGACCGCTTTTCCACCGCCACCAGTTCGATATCGGCCGACGAAAGATCGGTCGTGGCCGGCGCGATAAAAAGGTTCTCGACCTCGGTCTGGTGGATCACCTGCGCCAGCGGCACCTCGTCCAGCAGCAGGTCATAGGTGGTCAGGCCGCGATCGTCGGCCTCGATCCCCAACCCGGTCGAGGCGTTGCCTTGCGGGTCTATGTCCATGATAAGAACGGGAAATCCCTGATTGGCCAACGCCGCACCAAGGTTGATCGCGGTGGTGGTCTTGCCAACGCCGCCCTTCTGGTTGGTGATGGCAATGATCCTGGGGCGGCCCTGTTCACGCACGAGCGAGATCTCCGATTTTCAGAATATGCGACTCTGCCGACGTGGCGCTGGGCACCTTCTGGCAGGTGAATTGCCAGTCTTCAAGCGCCGTCTCAACCTCGGCATCGGCCCGCGCACCCTTGGGATAGATGCCAATGCCGCCCGGCGCGCCGTGACGCTGCTGAAAGGCCAGCAGGTCAGTCAGCGACGCCAACGCGCGGGCGGTGACGACCTGCGCGCCCAGCGGCTGCGTCCGTTCGATCCGCGCCGTCTTTACCGTTGCCGGCAGGTCCAGGCTGTGAATGGCTGTCGACAGAAAGGCGCATTTGCGGGCGTCGGATTCGACCAGCGTCACCTGCGCCCCCTGCCCCTTGGCGCAAATGGCCAGCACGATGCCCGGCAGGCCGCCGCCCGAGCCGAGGTCGGCGATATGGCGGGTGTCTGGCGCGATCATCCGCCAAATTTGCAGCGAATCAAGGACATGCCGGGTCCAGAGGCTGGGAATCGTTGACGGCGCCACAAGGTTGATACGCTGATTCCAGCGCGTCAGCAGCGCAGCATAGCTTTCCAATGCCGCCAATGTTTCACGTGGAACATCCAGCCCCGTCACGACGCCCGCCGCGCCATTGCCTTGACCCGGGCAAGTAACACCGTCAGGGCCGCGGGCGTCATGCCCTCGATCTTGCCGGCCTGTGCCAGCGTCGCGGGCCGGTGCCGTTCCAGTTTCTGCCGCAGCTCGGCCGAGATGCCGTTGATGCCGGCAAAGTCGAAATCGGGCGCGATGGCGATAGCCTCGTCGCGGCGCAGCGCCTCGATATCCGCCTTCTGGCGCTGGATATAGTTCCGATAGGTCGCGTCGCGCTTCAGTTGTTCGGCGATTTCCGGCGCGATCTGGCCCAGCGCCGGCTGCAGGGGCACGAGATCGGCAAACTGAACGTCTGTAAAGGCCAGCACGTCCTGCCCATCGCGGCGCGCGCCGTCCGCCGACACGCGGATCCCGGCCGCCGACAGTTCTTTCGGGGTCCAGGTGTGGGCACCCAGCATGTTGCGCCCGTTTTCCAGCTGCTCGGCCTTGGCGGCAAAGGCCCGCGCCCGTTCGGGCCGCACGCAGCCCAGGGCAACGCCGGCGGGTGTCAGCCGTTGATCGGCGTTGTCGGCGCGCAGCGACAGGCGGTATTCGGCGCGGCTGGTGAACATCCGATAAGGTTCAGTCACGCCGCGCGTCACCAGATCGTCGATCATCACGCCAAGATAGCTGTCGGTGCGGCTGAAGGTCGCCGGGTCGCGCCCCTGGGCCGCCAGCGCCGCGTTCAGCCCGGCCACCAGCCCCTGCCCCGCGGCCTCTTCATAGCCGGTGGTTCCGTTGATCTGTCCGGCCAGATACAGACCCGGCACACCCTTGACCGCCAGCGTCGCGCCCAGCGCGCGCGGGTCGACATAGTCGTATTCGATGGCATAGCCGGGCTGCGTGATAACCGCGGCCTCAAGCCCGGCGATCGAGCGGACATATTGCGCCTGCACATCCTCGGGCAGCGAGGTCGATATGCCGTTGGGATAGACCGTTGGGTCGTCAAGCCCTTCTGGTTCAAGGAAAATCTGGTGGCTGGTCTTGTCGGCAAAGCGCACGATCTTGTCTTCGATCGACGGGCAATAGCGTGGCCCGATGCCGTCGATACGCCCGCCATACATGGCCGAACGGTCCAGATTGTCGCGAATGATGGCGTGGGTCGCCGGGTTGGTGTGGGTGATCCCGCAACTGATTTGCCGCGCTTCGGGGGCGCTGGACAGGAAGGAAAACAGCGTCGGGTCATCGTCGCCGGGCTGCATGTCGAGCCCGTCCCAGTTGATCGTGCGCCCATCCAGCCGCGGCGGGGTGCCGGTTTTCAACCGTCCCAGCGGCAGCGCCATGTCGGCGATCTGATCGGCCAGGACGGTCGCGGCATCTTCGCCCATCCGCCCGCCAGAATACGACCGGTCGCCGATATGGATGATCCCGCGCAGAAAGGTGCCGGCGGTCAGCACAACCGCCGCCGCGTCAATCCGCGTTCCGTCGGCCAACTCGACGCCGCTGACGTTCGCGCCGTCACGACAAAGGGCCGTCACCTCGCCCCCGACCACGCGGATATTGCCCTCGGCCGCCATTTCCGCCTGAATTGCGGCGCGGTAAAGCTTGCGATCTGCCTGCGCGCGCGGCCCCTGCACCGCCGGGCCCTTGCGCCGGTTGAGCAGGCGAAACTGGATGCCGGCCTTGTCGGCGGCGCGGCCCATGATGCCGTCAAGCGCGTCGATCTCGCGCACCAGGTGGCCCTTGCCCAGCCCGCCAATGGCCGGATTGCAGCTCATCACCCCGATCGCGCTGGCCTTCAGGGTCACCAACGCCACACGGGCGCCCATGCGGGCGGCGGCACTGGCGGCCTCGGCGCCGGCGTGACCGCCGCCAACAACGATGACATCGCAATGTTCCACGTGAAACAGTCCTATTTCCCGATGCAGAATGACGCGAATATCTCGCCCAGCACGTCTTCTATATCAACCCGGCCCAAGAGTCTTTCCATGGCTTGCGCCGCGGTCAGCAGGTGAAAGGCGGTCACCTCGTCAGCGGCGCCAGAGCTCAGCCCCGCCCGGGCCGCGGCAACCTCGGCCAGGGCGGCACGCACCGCCTGTTCCTGCCGCGCATGGGCGATCAGCGATGCACCCGCCGCCCGGCCGGACAGTTCGGCCGAAACCCGCTGTAACAACGCCCCAATGCCCTGCCCGGACCGGCCCGACACCGCCGGTTGGGTCCCGTTGTAAACGTCGGCCTTGGCAACCAGCACGATGTCGCCCGGCCGTGGCGGCATGTCGGGAGCCGCTTGGTCGTCAGGCAGCAGAAACACCCGCAGGTCGGCGGCGCTGGCGCGGTCGCGGGCCAACCTGACCCCAGCCGCTTCGATCTGGTCGTTGGTGTCGCGCAGGCCCGCCGTGTCGAGCATCGTCACCGGAAGCCCGTGAATGTCCATCCGCACCTCGATCACGTCGCGGGTGGTGCCGGCGATTTCCGAGGTCAGCGCCGCCTGCCGCCCCGCCAGCGCGTTCAGCAGGGTCGATTTCCCGACATTCGGCGCGCCGACGATCGCCACCTCGAAGCCTTCGCGAATACGCTCGGCGCTGGCAAACCCGGCAATCTCGCGGTCGAAGTCTTGCGCCAGATCGGCCAGAACAGCACGCACTTCGGGCGTGACGTCAACCGGCACCTCTTCGTCGGCGAAATCTATCGTCGCCTCCAGCAGCGCCCGGGCCCGCAACAGCCCGGCACGCCACGCTTCGGCCTTGCCCGACAGCGCGCCCTGGAACATGCGCAGCGCCTGCTTGCGCTGGGTTTCGGTCTCGGCCTCGATCAGCGCGCCCAGACCCTCGACCTCGGTCAGGTCCATGCGGCCGTTCATCAGTGCCCGGCGGGTAAATTCGCCCGGTTCGGCCATGCGCAAGCCGTCGATACCGGCCAGGGCGTCCAACAGCGCACGGGCGGCGGCGATGCTGCCGTGAATATGGAACTCGGCGACCTCTTCACCGGTAAAGCTTTGATTTTTATCGAAAAAAATCACCAGCCCCTGGTCGATGCTGTCACCGCGCCGGTCGCGGATACGGCGCAGGCTGGTCTGGCGGGGCTGCGGGATACCGCCGGCCAGCAGCGTCAGCGCCGGCCCGGCCCCCGGCCCCGAGACCCGCACGATGGCCACGCCAGATTTTCCCCGTGCCGTGGCCAGCGCATAGATCGTGTCCATGGGCGCGCCCTGCCGCCTGTCAGGTATTCATCGAATCGAAGAACTCGGAATTGGTCTTGGTCTGCTTCAGTTTCGACAGCAGGAATTCGATGGCGTCGGTGGTGCCCATCGGGTTCAGGATGCGGCGCAGGACATAGGTTTTCTGCAAGTCCGACTTTTCGACCAGCAGCTCTTCTTTCCGGGTGCCGGATTTGAGGATGTCCATAGACGGATAGACCCGCTTGTCGGCAACCTTGCGGTCCAGCACGATTTCCGAGTTACCGGTGCCCTTGAACTCTTCGAAGATAACCTCGTCCATGCGGCTGCCGGTGTCGATCAGCGCGGTGGCAATGATGGTCAGCGACCCGCCCTCTTCGATGTTGCGCGCCGCGCCAAAGAACCGCTTTGGCCGCTGCAGCGCGTTGGCATCGACGCCGCCGGTCAGCACCTTGCCGGACGACGGGACAACGGTGTTGAAGGCGCGACCCAGCCGGGTGATGGAATCCAGCAGGATCACCACGTCGCGCTTGTGCTCGACCAGACGCTTGGCCTTTTCGATCACCATGTCCGACACCGCCACATGGCGCATGGCCGGTTCGTCGAAGGTCGAGCTGATGACCTCGCCCTTCACCGACCGCTGCATGTCGGTCACTTCCTCGGGGCGTTCATCGATCAGCAGCACGATCAGATAGCATTCGGGGTGGTTGGCCTCGATCGAGTGGGCGATGTTCTGCAACAGCACCGTCTTGCCCGTGCGTGGCGGCGCCACGATCAGCGACCGCTGGCCCTTGCCGATGGGTGACACCAGGTCAATGATCCGGGCCGAGCGATCCTTGATCGTCGGATCCTCGATCTCCATCTTCAGGCGCTGATCCGGGTAAAGCGGCGTCAGGTTCTCAAAGGCAACCTTGTGGCGGGCGCGCGCCGGCTCTTCAAAGTTGATCTGCTCGACCATGGTCAGGGCAAAATAGCGCTCGGTCTCTTCGGGGCCGCGAATCACCCCGGAAACCGTGTCGCCGGTGCGCAGCGAAAACTGCCGGATCATCTCGGGCGAGACATAAATGTCGTCGGGGCCCGGCAGATAGTTGGCCTCGGGCGAGCGCAGGAAACCAAAACCGTCCTGCAAAACCTCGAGCACCCCGTTGCCGCCGATGATCCATTCGTCCTCGGAGCGTTCCTTGAGGATGGCGAACATGATGTCGCCCTTGCGCATGGTCGACGCATTCTCGACCTCAAGTTCTTCGGCAAGGGCCAGCAGGTCTTTGGGCGACTGGGCTTTCAGATCTGACAGGTTCAGGCGGGCCTGGCTCATGTTTCTCACACCATTGGCGCCGGACATGGCGCACGATATCGACTTCAGGGAAAATGCAACGGCCGGACGGCCAGCACCGATCAGATAGTCTGCCGATTGCCGCCTGTCAAACGCTCAGAACGGCCGGGCGATCACCATCACGACAATCACGATCATCAAAAGCGTCGGAACCTCGTTGGCCAGGCGCAGTTGTCTGCCGGTCAGCGTGTTGGTTCCGCTGGCAAATTCCTTGACCCTGCCGCCGCACCATCCGTGAAACCCGGTCATGGTAAGCACCGCCGCCGCCTTGACCCACGGCCAGACCAGCCCCCAGTCGACAATGCCGGGGGTAAAGACCATCAGCAGGCCGCACACCCAGGTGACGGACATGGCCGGCGTCATGATGACCTTGAAAAGCTTGCCCTCCATCATCGCGAAGGTCGTCGCCATGTTCGACCCTTCACCAGCCCGCTCGGCATGGTGCACGAACAGGCGGGGCAGATAAAAGATCCCGGCCATCCAGGAAATCACAGCAATCACATGCAGGGATTTGACCCACGGATAGGCAGAAGACAGGAAATCAGACATCGGGGCCCCCGCAAAGTTGGCCGATATACATACAAATATTAAAGAAAGATAAAAGGTTGATGATGATTATGGGGCGTGGACAAAGTGGATTACACGGCTGTCCCCATCTTGTCCCGCATATAACCGCTGTCGACAAGGACCAGGCCTGGCTGGGGATCATGTGGATATGAAATTTCCATGATATAAATCCACGTGTTAAATGAACGACCAGTCAGAAACCTTCCCCGTCCCGTGGCAAAAAACCCGGGCCCGCCCGCTTGTCCACACCGACCGGCATCACCTGTGGTCATGTGCGGAAAATGCGAACATGCTGGGCAAGTCGCCCCGGGCATGGCAGGTAAACGGCCTGCGTCCAACCGGGGCCATTCCACGCACCGAGTCGTCCCGCCGGTTATTCAGAGAGTTGTCCACATGCAGAAACCGCTGGTTCTGGCGTCGGGCTCGGCCATCCGCCGGCAGCTTTTCGAAAACGCCGGCGTCGATATTCTGTGCCAGCCAGCCCGCATCGACGAGGTCGCCGTCGTCGCCGCGATGACCGCCGACCAGGCCGCGCCCGCCGACATCGCCGGCACGCTGGCGGCGTTGAAGGCGCAGAAATCGGCGGGCCGCAACCCCGAAGCGACGGCGATCGGCTGTGACCAGGTGCTGGCGCTGGGCCGGCGGGTGTTCGCCAAGCCGGGCTCAGGCGACGACGCGCGCCAGCATCTGGCCGACTTGTCCGGGCAAACCCACGCGCTTTATTCCGCGGCCGTGATCTTCGAAGACGGCCGCGAGATCTGGCGCCACGTCGGCCATGTGCGCCTGACGATGCACACCCTGTCACCGTCCTTCATCGACGCCTATGTTGCGCGCAACTGGGACAGCATCCGCCACGCCGTGGGCTGCTACCTGCTCGAAGCCGAGGGCGCACGCCTGTTTTCACGCATCGACGGCGACTATTTCAACGTTCTGGGTCTGCCGCTTTTGCAGATCTTGTCCTATCTGACTTTGCGAGGCAATTTGCCGATATGAGCACCAGGTCCATCCCCATCGCCGGCGTCATCGGCGCGCCCATCGCCCACAGCCGGTCGCCGGCACTTTACAATCACTGGATGCAACAGCAATCGATCGAGGGCCACTATGTGCCGCTCGAAGTTGCCCAGTCCGACCTGCGCCAGGTGATTCGCACGGCCCCGAAGATGGGGTTTTCAGGGCTGAACGTCACCATTCCCCACAAAGAGGCGGCGCTGGAAATCGCCGACAGCGTCAGCGATCGCGCCGCCATCATCGGGGCCGCCAACACGTTGAACTTTCGCGACGACGGGTCGATTTTCGCTGACAACACAGATGGTTACGGCTTCATCGAGAACCTGCGCAGCGCCGTGCCCCAATGGCGCGCCAACGCCGGGCCGGCGGCGGTGTTCGGGGCCGGCGGCGCGGCGCGGTCCATCGTGGCGACGCTTCTGGACGCCGGCGCGCCCGAGGTGCGGCTGACCAACCGCACCCGCGCCCGCAGCGAAGCGCTGAAGCACGAGTTTGGCGCCAAGGTCACCATCTACGACTGGGTTCAGGCCGGCAACGTGCTGGACGACGCCGCGACGGTCGTCAACGCCAGCGCCCTGGGCATGACCGGTAAATCCGAGTTTCGGGTGCCGCTTGACGGGCTCGACCGCGCGGCCGTGGTGGCTGATTTGGTCTATACCCCCCTGAACACCGGCTTCCTGCGCCGCGCGGCCGAGCTTGGCTGCACAACGGTCGACGGTCTGGGCATGCTGCTGTGGCAGGCGGTGCCCAATTTCGAACGCTGGTTCGGCGCGACCCCCCGGGTCGACGAAGCAGCCCGGCAGGCCGCGCTGGGAGAATGAGCCGGCCTTTCGTCATCGGGCTGACCGGCTCGATCGGGATGGGCAAGACCACCACCGCCGCCATGTTCGCGGCTGCGGGCGTGCCTGTCTGGGACGCCGACGCCGCCGTTCACCGCCTTTACGGCGCCGGCGGCGCGGCGGTGCCGGCCATTGCCGCGCTCTGCCCCGACGCCATCGTTGACGGCGCGGTCAGCCGTGCGGCGCTGAAAGCCTGGATCGCCCGCGACGACGGCGCGCTTGGGCGAATCGAGGCGGCGGTGCACCCGCTGGTGGCCACCGACCGCGCCGATTTCATCGCCAACTGCCGTGACCCCATCGCCCTGGTCGACGTGCCGCTTCTGTTCGAAACCGAGGCTGCCGCTGCGGTCGACCTGGTCGTTGTGGCCTCGGCCCCGCACGATATCCAGCGCCAGCGGGTGCTGTCCCGCCCCGGCATGACCCCCGACCTGTTCGCCCGGATCAGCGCCAGCCAGATGCCCGACGCCGAAAAACGCACCCGCGCCGACGCCATCATCGACACAAGCGGGCTTGAGCCGGCCCGCGCTCAGGTTCAAACTCTGCTCGACGACATTCGCAAAAGGCTGGCCGATGCGTGAAATCGTGCTCGACACCGAAACCACCGGGCTCGACCCGGCGGCCGGCGACCGCATCGTCGAAATCGGCGCGGTCGAACTGGCCAACCATGTGCCCACCGGCCGCACCTATCACCAGTATCTCAACCCCCAGCGCGACATGCCGGCCGAGGCCTTCCAGGTTCACGGCCTCAGCGAAGAATTTCTGTCCGACAAGCCGCTCTTTGCGCAGATCGCGCAAGACTTCCTCGATTTCCTCGACGGCGCGCCGATGGTGATCCACAACGCCAGCTTCGACATGAAATTCCTGAACGCCGAGCTTGGCTGGGCCGGCCTGCCCCTGCTGCCGCCCGACCAGGCCATCGACACGCTGACCATAGCCCGGCAGAAATACCCCGGATCGCCAGCGTCGCTTGACGCGCTCAGCCGGCGGTTCGGAATCGACAATTCCGCCCGAACCCTGCACGGCGCGCTGCTCGACAGTGAAATCCTCGCCGACGTCTATCTTGAACTGATCGGCGGGCGCCAACCCGATTTCGGTCTGGGCAGCACCGGCGCCACGGCCACCACCGCCACGAACGACGACTGGCGGCCACCGCTCCGTCCACAGCCCCTGCCGCCGCGCCTGACCGCCGACGAAACCGCCGCCCACGCCGCATTCGTGGCCGGTCTGGGCGATCAGACACTGTGGCCGCGCCAGACCTGACCGCACCCATCAGCTTGGGGCAAATATCCCGGGGGTGAATGCGCGGCCCGCCGCGCAGAGGGGGCAGCGCCCCCTGCCTTGCGCGCGGCGGGCCAGGCGCCGCGCAACCCTGACGTCAAAGCGGAAATCGACAAACCACAATCAAGCAACACGGCCTGAAATCAATGATTTCAAAACTTTGCCTGATGGGCCCCGCCGCGATCTCGCCCTAGTTGACCGTGGGCGCCTGCGCCTTTTCCGCCGCGGCGGCTTCGGCCTTCTTCACCAGGCTCTGGCGGTAAAGCGACACGAAATCAATCGGTTCCAGGTTCAGCCCCGGAAAACCCCCGTCATGGGTCAAATCGCTGACGATGCGGCGCACATAGGGAAACACCATGCGCGGGCACTCGATCAACAGATAGGGGTGCAGCTGAGCATCCGGCACATTCTCGACATGGAAGATCGCGCCATATTCCAGCTCGATCACGAACAGCGTCGCGTCGCTGTCCTGCGCCACCGAGGTCACGGTGTATTTCGACACCACCTCGTACTGGTTCTCGATCGACCGTTTCTTGGCATCAAGGCTGACCGAAACCTTGATGTTCGGCTTCATCTCGGCGCCGCCGCCCGTTTGGGCCACGATATTCTCGAAGGACAGATCGCGGACGAACTGGCCCAGGATGCGCATCTGCGGCATGGCGGGCGGGGTCTGGGCAGGCTGGTCGCCAGAGTTGGTGTTTGTGTCGGACACAGGCCGTGTCTCCTTCAGAAATGGATCGGGCCCGTGCCTAACAGAGCGGGATCAAAGGCTCAATCCCGGGTCCAGCCCGATGCGCCGGGCCGGCGTGGCGCCGACGGGGCAGGATCGGCGATTTCCTCCCACTCGCCCTCGACCGTGCCAGCCCCCGGCGCGGCGCCGCGAAAGCCGGCCGACTGAACCCGCATCCGGCGGCGCGCAGCGGCGATCGCAAGGTCGCGAAACCGGGGCACCAGCAGGGCAAACCCGACAGCATCGGTAAAGAACCCGGGGGTCAGCAGCAGCGCGCCGGCGAACAGGATCATCGCGCCATGGGCCAGCGGCTCGGTCGGGTCGCGCAATTCGTTGAAGCTGCCCCGCAGCTGCGACAGCGCCGCGGCGCCCTGGCTGCGCACCAGCCATGTGCCCGCGACCGCGGTCACGATCACGATCGCCAGCGTCGGCAACAGGCCAATCGCACCCCCGACGGTGATGAACAGCGCAATCTCGATCAGCGGCACTGCCAGGAAGGCGACAAACAACCACATCTTGAACACTCCTTGCCGGGCGCAGAGTGGACTCGGCCTGCCCCCTCCCCTATCTAGTGTCTGGCCGCAAAGGCACCAACCCCAAGCCGTAACGAGGTTTACATGAATTCTGCCGTCATCCAGCTCCTGGTCCTGGCAGGCATTGCTGTTTTTCTGATCCTGCGGCTGCGCAACGTGCTTGGAAACCGCGACGGTTTCGAAAAGCCGCCGGTGACAGGGCCGGCGCCCGTTGACGAACGGCGGCAGGCCCGCGGCAAATTCGAGGTCATCGAAGGCGGCCCCGACCACGATATCACCGACCATACGCCCGAGGGGTCCGACAGCGCCAGGGCGCTGGCCGCCATGAAGCTGGCCGAGCCCACGTTTTCGGTGACCGAGTTTCTGCAGGGTGCCCGTGGCGCCTATGAGATGATCCTGGTGGCCTTTGAGCGCGGGGATATCGACAGCGTCCGGTCCTTTCTGGCCAACGACGTGGCGGCGGTTTTCGACGAAGTGGTCGCCACCCGCGCCGCCCAGGGCCTGCACATCGATGCCGATTTCGTGGGCGTCCGCGAAATAGCGCTGCATGGCGCGACATTTGACCGCAGCAGCGCGCAGGGCGAGGTTACCGTGCGCTTCATGGGCGAACTGACCTCGGTCGTGCGCGACGCCAGCGGCGCCACCGTCGAAGGCAGCCCCACCGACATCAAGCGCCAGCGCGACATCTGGACCTTTGGCCGCAAGATGGGATCGAACGATCCCAACTGGCAACTGGTCGCCACCGGGGAATGACATGCGGGCGCTTGGGGCGGCAGTCCTGGCGCTTTGGGCCGTGACGGCCGCGACCGGGACATCGGCCGCGCCGCAGTACCGCATTCTGGAATTCGACGATCTGCTGAGCTGGAAAACCGACGATCACGCCGCCGCCCTGCAGGTGTTTTCCCAGACCTGCGGCGACATGCGCGACGCGGAATGGCAGGCCGTGTGCCGCGTTGCCGCGCGCCAGCCCGCCGCCCGAACGTTTTTCGAGCTGTTCTTTCGCCCAGTGCTGGTAACCGACGGCGCGCCGATGCTGTTCACCGGTTATTTCGAGCCTGAACTGAACGGCAGCCGCGAACCCGACGAGACCTTCAAATATCCCATATACCGGCTCCCGCCCGAGCTTCGAGACGGCGACCTGTGGAACACCCGTGCCGAGATCGAAACCCAGAACCTGCTTGGCGGGCGCGGGCTGGAGATTGCCTGGGCCGACAACCCGGTCGATGTGTATTTCCTGCATGTTCAGGGGTCTGGCCGCATCCGGCTGACCGACGGCACGGCGATCCGGGTCGGCTATGCCGGCATGAACGGGCGCGAATACCGGTCGATCGGGCAGGAACTGGTGCGCCGCGGCGTTTACCAGCCGCACCAGGTGTCGGCACAGGTCATCCGCAACTGGGTGGGCCGCAACCCGGTCGATGGCCGCGCATTGCTGCAGCATAATCCCAGCTATGTCTTTTTCCGCGAACTCAGCAACGTGGCGCCGGAAAACGGCCCGCTGGGGGCGATGAACCGGTCGATCACGGCCATGCGCTCGGTCGCGGTCGATCCGCGCTATACGCCGCTGGGCGCGCCGGTCTGGATTGAAAAGGGCGGGCTTGGGCCGCTGCGCCGGCTGATGGTGGCGCAGGACACCGGGTCAGCCATCAAGGGCGCGCAGCGGGCCGACATCTTTTTTGGCACCGGCGACGAGGCCGGGCGCAAGGCGGGGCGGGTGCGCGACCCGGGGCGGATGATCGTGCTGATGCCGATCCGGCGTGCCCAGGAACTGGCGCTGGGCGCCTGAGCGATGGGCCGCCGAACCCGAGAACTGCGCCCCGACGAGCGGGACCTTTGGCAACGGGTTGCCCGCACCGCCACGCCGCTGTCCGGCAAGGCCCGTGCGCCGCTGTCAGCGCCCGACCCCGAACCCGGGCGCGCCGCGCCGCCAGCCAAAAAGCCGGCGACCTGCCCCATTCCGGTCTTTCGCATCGGCGAAAAGGCGGGGCAGGGCGCGGCAACGGTGGATCTGGTGCCCAGCATCGCCGACAGCCTTGGCCGGCAAAGCCCGGCCATGGACCGCAAGGCGTTTCTGAAGATGAAGCGCGGCAAGCTGACTATCGACGGACGGGTCGACCTGCACGGGCTGACCCTGGCCCAGGCGCAGCCGCGCCTGACGGCCTTTGTGCTGCAGGGCCATGCGGCGGGGCACCGGCTGGTTCTTGTCATCACCGGCAAGGGCAAGGACAAACCCGATGTCGGCCCGATCCCCGAACGCCGGGGGGTGCTGAAGAATCAGGTGCCACAGTGGCTGACCGGCCCGGCGCTGCGCCACGCCGTGATGCAGGTGACCGAGGCGCACCGCAGCCACGGCGGCTCAGGCGCCTATTATGTCTACCTGCGCCGCGCCCGGTAGGTGCCGCCGCGCCCGGCGCAGGGCGGTCAGCAACAGCACGCAGATGCCGACAAACACCAGCGCGATGCCGCCCATCTGGTCGGGAAAGTCGATGCCCCGGTCGATCAGCATGCCGGTCAGGGCCGGGCCGATGGCCGAGCCCAGCACCATCAGCGCCATGGCCAGAGCCTTGATCGACCCCATGTGGCGGGTGCCATAGAATTCGGCCCAGAACGCATTGGGAACCGTCGCGTTCATGCCGCCCGACAAGGCCATCAGCGCCATCGCCACCCCGGCAAGGCCCAGGCTGGTGGTCGCGCCGGCCAGTGCGAAACCGGCGGCAAAGAATATCTGGTAAACCGCCATCAGCAGGCCGGACCCCCAGCGGTCGATAGCCCAGCCGCTGACCACCATCGCCAGCACCGCCGACGCGGTGAAGACCGGGAACAGCGCCACCAGTTCGACATGGGCCCAGCCCCGAACCTCGGCGGTGTGCACCTGCTGAAAGAAAAAGGCGGTGACAAAGGCCGATGGCGCAAGGATCGCCGGCACCATGCACCAGAACAGCCAGTGGTGCAGCGCGTCGCGCCGGGTCCAGTGGCGGTTATCCATGCCGGCCGCCGCCGACAAGGCCGTCACCGACTGCGGCGTGCGTTCCAGCCGCAACAGCCGAATCGTTACCGGCACCGCCAGCAGAGTCAGCCCCGCCGCGACAACCCACAGCGACCGCCAGCCCACCAGCGCAAGCAGTGCCACAAAGCCGAGCGGCAGGATCGCCTCGCCCAGCGAATAGCCAAGCCCGGCGATCGACAGCGCGCGCCCCCGGGTCTTCACGAACCAGCGGGCCATGGCGACAGAGGCGATATGGCTGGCCATGCTCTGCCCGGTAAACCGCAGCAGGAAGATCACCACCACCAGCGCCCAGACCGCCGGCACCGCGGCCATGGTCAGGCAGGCCAGGCTAAGCCCGACCAGCACCACCGGGCCCAGCACCCGCACGCGGTAATGGTCAGTCAGCACCCCGGCCCAGATCATGACCACCGCCGAGCCCAGCGTGCCGGCGGCGTAAATGCCGCCCCATGCGCCGTGGCTCAGCCCGAATTCGGCCCGGATTTCGCCCGCGAAGATCGAGATGAAGAAGGTCTGGCCAAAGCTGGATGTGAAGGTCAGCAGCAGACCCGCGCCCAGAAAGGGCGCGTTTTCGCGAATGAAATCCAGGGTGCGCATCCGCCCACATTCCCCGCATTGGCACGGAATGAAAGCGAATTCGCCGTGGCTCAGGCGGTGTCAGAGAACATAGCGCGACAAATCGGCAGACCGCGACAGCTCGCCCAGGTTCTTTTCGACGAAGGCCGCGTCAACCGTCACCGCTTCGCCCGGGCGGTCGGGGGCGGAAAAGCCCAGTTCCTCGAACACCCGCTCCATCACCGTATGCAGGCGCCGGGCACCGATGTTTTCGATGCTTTCGTTGACCTCGGCGGCGATGCGGGCCAGCGCCGCGATCCCGTCGTCGGAAAAGGTGACGGTCACCTCTTCGGTTCCCATCAGGGCGGTGTATTGCAACGTCAGCGCATTGTCGGTCTCGGTCAGGATGCGGCGGAAATCGTCTTCGGTCAGCGGCCGCAGTTCAACCCGGATGGGCAGGCGGCCCTGCAGTTCCGGCAACAGGTCCGACGGCTTGGCGATGTGGAAGGCGCCCGAGGCGATGAACAGCACGTGGTCGGTTTTCACCGGGCCGTATTTTGTGGACACGGTCGTGCCCTCGATCAGCGGCAGCAGGTCACGCTGCACCCCCTCGCGCGAGACATCGGCGCCACGGGCATCGGCGCGGGCACAGACCTTGTCGATCTCGTCCAGAAAGACAATGCCGTTCTGTTCCACGGCGTCGATGGCGGTGCGGGTCACCTGTTCGTCGTCCAGCAGCTTGTCGGCCTCTTCGCCCAGCAGAACCCCGAAACTTTCGGACACGGTCATCTTCTTGCGCACGGTGCGCCCGCCAAAGGCCTTGCCGAAAATGTCGCCCAGGTTCATCACGCCGCCCATCTGCCCCGGTGGCATGCCCGGAATTTCCATGGCGCCCATGGGGTTGGCGTTGTCGGCAACCTCAAGCTCGATGATGGTGTCGTCCAGTTCGCCGCTGCGCAGCTTGGCGCGAAACATCTCGCGGGTCTGGCTGCGGGCGCCTTCGCCGGCGATGGCCTCCAGCACGCGCTCTTCCGCGTTCTCCTGTGCCCGGGCCCGCACGTCTTCGCGCATATGTTCGCGGGTCATGGTGATCGCGGACTCGACCAGATCGCGGACAATCTGTTCCACGTCGCGGCCGACATAGCCGACCTCGGTAAACTTGGTGGCCTCGATCTTGATAAAGGGCGCGCGGGCCAGCTTGGCCAGCCGGCGGCTGATCTCGGTCTTGCCGACACCGGTGGGCCCGATCATCAGGATGTTCTTGGGAAACACCTCTTCCTGCAACTCGGGGCTTAGCTGCTTGCGGCGCCAGCGGTTGCGCAGGGCCACGGCGACGGCGCGCTTGGCATCGCTTTGCCCAATGATGAAACGGTCAAGCTCTGAGACGATCTCGCGGGGGGTCAGGTCGGTCATGTCATGTCCAGTCTAATGCGCGGGCGGCAGATAGGCCCGGGCCCCGCCCAGCGGCAGGAAGTTCAGGATGGCGGCGCGAATGCGGGCCCAGAAAGCGCCCAGCAGCACCAGAAACAGGCCCAGCCCGAGGATGAGAAAGGCAAAGCCCGAATCTTCAAGCGCCGGGTAAAGCGTCAGGATCACCGACACCACATAGGCAATCGCCGCCAGCAGAAAGCTGCGCCGGTCGATGACCACCGCGATAAGGGCGAAGGCTGCCATGACCACAAGGATGCTGATTGACGCCGCCGTCGACCCCGACGACAGGATCGACAGCGCCACCGTGTTGATGATCATCGGCGCCGCCACCAGATGCAGCCAGAAGCCCTGGGCCGAGCGGCGGGTCACGCGATGCGGGTCCGAGCCGTCGAAATACATCGCCGTCGCAAAGGTGACGGCCCCCAGCGCCAGCGTCACCCAGGCAAAGCTCGATTCGGCGGAAAACACGAAGATGTCGGTAATGTCCTGCGGCGTGCCCGACCGGGTTGCCGCCGCGACCAGCGCCGTGACGAACAGCCCCAGCGCGATCAGCGCCATGGCAAAGGGCACCTTGAAGCGCAGCCAGAACAGCAACAACGCCGCCACCGACAACAGGCCCGGCAGGATGAGCGAGGAAAAGTCTTCGACCGCCAGCATGAAGATGTCGGCGAAATACTGGCCAAACCCAAAGGCCGCGTTGGCCGTGAACATCAGCGTCAGCAAGATCGCCGGCCCGATCATGCGCCGGTAGCGGATGAAATATTCGGCGATCAGCCAGATCAGCCCGGCGGTCAGCAGGCTGTAATAGGTGGCAAGGCTTTGCCACGCCATCAGCTGGTCAAAGATGGCCCAGGCCGCGACACCGACCCAGCCGGTCGACAGGATCAGAAGGCCGACCATGATGAAAATCTCGTTAAAGCCGCGAAACAGCTCGAACGGTTCATCGCCCGGGTCCAGCCCTTCGCGGGCGCCGCGCCGGCTGTGGGCCAGCGCGGTCAGCGATGCCGCCTGACGTTCGTTGATCAACCCCGAGGCAACGGCGGCACGAATATCGTCGGTGTCGATCATGGGCTCTCCGGCCGGGGGCAATTTTTCGTCGAAAAATTGGGGAAGGCTTCCCGAAAGCCTCAGCTTTCCAGCGTTTCGACGGTCAGGTTTCCGTTGGTATAGACACAGATATCGGCGGCAATGGCCATGGCGCGGCGGGCCACATCCTCGGCGTCGCGGTCGCTGTCCATCATGGCGCGGGCCGCGGCCAGCGCGAAATTCCCGCCTGAGCCGATGGCCGCCACGTCATGTTCCGGCTCCAGCACGTCGCCAGCGCCGGTGATGACCAACAGGGCCGTGCCGTCGGACACGATCAGCATGGCTTCGAGGTTGCGCAGATACTTGTCGGTGCGCCAGTCCTTGGCCAGTTCGACCGCTGCGCGCTGCAACTGGCCCGGCGCCGCTTCGAGCTTGGCCTCGAGCCGTTCCAGCAGCGTGAAGGCATCGGCGGTCGAGCCGGCGAAACCGGCCAGAACCTCGTGCCCGCCGGGTTTCAGGCGCCGCACCTTGCGGGCCGATCCCTTGATCACGGTCTGGCCAAGGCTGACCTGGCCGTCGCCGGCGATGACCACCTTGCCGCCCTTGCGCACCCCGATGATCGTGGTGCCGTGCCAGCCGGGGAAATCCTTGTCACTCATTCGCATTCTCCGCCGTTCCGGGCAAATATGGCTAGGCGCGGGCGTATTACAAGCCGCGCCGCCGCGGCCGGCCCGCAAAAGAAAAGGGCGCCCGAAGGCGCCCGTTTCCGAATTGCCGACCCGTCAGATCTCGGCTTCGATCCAGCTTTGCAGCGCCGCCTTGGGCGCCGAGCCGATCTTGTTCGACACCACCTGGCCGTCCTTGAACAGGAACAGGGCCGGGATGCCGCGCACCCCCATCTGGGCCGGCGCATTGGGGTTTTCGTCAACGTTGACTTTGACGATCTTCACCTTGCCGTCCATCTCAGAGCTGATTTCTTCCAGCGCGGGGCCGATCTGCTTGCAGGGCCCGCACCATTCGGCCCAGAAATCCACCACGACGGGCAGGGCCGATTGTCTGACTTCGCTGTCGAAAGTCGCGTCGGTAACGGCGACGGTGGCCATGTGCGTATCTCCTGCATTGGCGTTGGAGGGTGAACCTAGGAAGGCCGGGCAGGCCCGTCAAGGGACGCGCCCGCCCGCAACAGCGCCGCCGCCACGTTGTCGGCCGACAGCGGCATCAGGGTTGCGGTCGCCGTCCACAGAATGGCGGTTTCGACACGCTGGCCGGGAAACACCTGCGCCAGCGCCGCCGCATAGGCTCCCATTTGCCGCAAGATGCCTTCGGGCACGTCTTTTTCCTGCGTCGGGACGGCGCTGTTGGATTTGAAATCAACCGCCAGCACCCGGTCAGCGGACAGATCCAGCAGGTCGATCACGCCGCCGATGCGCCGCCCGCCCAAGGCAGACAAATATGCGTGAACCGGCACCTCGCGCAGGGTTTCGGGCGCCATCAGCGCCGCCAGATGCGGTGCCGACATCACCGCGGCGACCTGCGCCAGCAGCGCGGCGGCGGTTGCGGGCGGCGCCGCCGACAGGATGCGGCCGGCGGCGGCGTCGCGCTGGTTGGCGGGCAGGGGGGGCAACTGTTCCAGCAGCCGGTGGATCAGGCTGCCGTCGCGCAGGGCCTCGGGCGATTCGAGCGTGCCTGGCAGGGTCTTGGCGCCGCCCAGGTCCGATGGTGACAGCGGCGGCGCGGGCCGGTCAGGCGGCGGTGCCGGCCGGTCGACCCAGACGGGCAGGGCGGCGGGCGCCGCCGCGCCGGCAGTGGCCGGGCCGGCGGGCGCGGGCCATGGCGCCTGCGCGATTCGCCGGCCTTCGCCAAACGGCGTGTCGAGCGTGCCGGTCACCGAGGCATCGAACCCGGCCGCGACCCGGTTGTACCAACAGTCTTCGGGCGGGTCGTCCTTGCCCCTTGCCCCGGCGACGATCAGCCAGTTTTCGGCCCGCGTCATGGCGACATACAGCAGGCGCTGGTCTTCCTCGTCGGCGCGGCGGCGTTCCGCCTCGAGACAGTCGCCCACCAGTTCCGAGGCCTGGTCGGCACTGGCCCGCCACAGCGCCGTGCCGTCCGGCCCGTGCAGCACCGGCCCGCGTTCAGAGCGCAGCCGTGCCGTGGTGTCGGGCAGGATGACGATCGGCGCCTCAAGTCCCTTGGCCCCGTGCACCGACATCACGCGGATCTTGCCGCCCGACTGGTCGACCTGGCGCTTGACCGAAATGTCGCTGCTGTCGAGCCAGCCAAGAAACCCGGTCAGGCTGGGCACGCCGCGGGATTCGCAGGCCAGCGCCTGGGTCAGCAGAACGTCGATGCCGTCGGCGGCCTCGGGGCCAAGCCGGCCCAGCAGGCGTTCGCGGCCCCGGTGGCGCAGCAGCAACCGCTCGATCAGCTCGTAGGGTCGCAGAAAATCGGCGGCGTTGCGCATGTCTTGCAGCATGTCGCGGGTTTCGGCGTGGTCGCTGCGACCGCGAAGCTCGGCCCACAGGAAACGCTCGGTTCGGCCGTGGGCCAGGCGGAACAGGTCATCCTCGGACCAGCCAAACAGGGGCGAGCGCAGGGCCGTGGCCAGCGACAGGTCGTCTTCGGGCAGGGCCAGAAAGCTCAGCAGCGCCTTGATGTCGCGCACCGCCAGTTCGGCGGCCAGCTTCAGCCGGTCGGCCCCGGCAATGGCCAGCCCGGCGCGTTTGCAGTCGGCGATGATCAGGTCAAACAGGCCCATGCGTTCGCGGCTGCGCACAAGGATCAGGAAATCGCCTTCGTGCACCGGGCGGCTGCTGCCGTCGTTCCGCGGGATGCGGGTGCCGCTGTCGATGGTCGTGCGGATGGTGTCGGCGATGGCCCGGGCCAGCAGGCTGGCGGCGGCCGAGGGCAGAACCCGGTCGCGCGGGTCGAACCACGGCCGGTCTTCGGGCATGTCGTCGGACTGGGCGAGCGGCCACAGGTCGACCCGACCGGGCAGGCGGTCGTGAAACGGAATGTGCGCCACCGTCTGGCCCAGCCCCGGCAGGTCACCCAGCGCGGTGTCGACGATGCCCAGAACCGGCGGCGCCGAGCGGAAGGAATGGCGCAGTTCAAGCTGCACCAGCCCGGTGGAATGCGACAGCGCGTCGTCAAACCGGGCGCGCATACGGTCAAAGGCGGCGGGGTCGGTGCCCTGGAAGGAATAGATCGACTGCTTGTGATCGCCGACCACGAACAACGTGCGTTCGCCCGGGTCGCTGCGGCCGGCGCCGGCGGTGATCTCGCGCGCCAGATGCGCGATGACATCCCATTGCGCCGGGCTGGTGTCCTGCGCCTCGTCGACAAGGATATGGTCGATACCGCCGTCCAGCCGGTACAAAACCCACTCGGCCACCCCGGTCCGGCCCAGCAGGTCGCGGGCGCGCAGGATCATGTCGTCATAGTCGATCCAGCCGCGCGCCAGCTTGGCCTGGTCATAGTTGCGCAGGAATGTCGTGGCAAACGCCTGCAGAGCCAGCGTGTTTTCAAGGTCGGTCGCGGCGGCAATCTTTTGGTGCGCCGCGAAGACGCGTTCGGCAAACTGGTCGTATGTCGCGGCAAGGTCGGGGTGCGATTTGCGCCGGGCCGCGGCGGGCAGCCTGGCGCGCGGCGTCATCGTCCCGGTCAGGAAAGCGGCGGTGAAATCGGCGAACCGGCCCGACGTGATTGCCGTCTGGCAACTGGTGGCAAAGGTCTGCTCGGTCTTGTTGCCATCGGCCAGCGCCTGCACAAGTTCGGCCAGCCCGGCGGTGTTGCCGGTGACCGATGCCGCGATGCTGTCGGGGGTGTCGCCGTCGGCCAGCCCGAACAGCCGAAGGGCAGCCGCGCGACCCAGCGGCGAATCAAACCGCGCGCGGTTGCGCCGCACCGCGTCTGTCAGCGCGGCAAGGTCGCCCCGCCCCATCAGCGCCGAGATATCCGCCAGCCCGTCGCCGCGGGCCATGTCGTCAAGCACTTGCGTCGCAAGCTCGGCGCTTTGGCCGTCGTCCATCTCGGCAAACTGCGGCGAGACCCCGGATTCGAGCGGAAAGCGGCGCAGCACGGCGGCGCAGAACGAATGGATGGTCTGGATCTTCAGCCCGCCCGGCGTGTCGACCGCGCGGGCAAACAGGGTGCGCGCCCGCAGCAGCGCCGCATCGTCGGGCGCCGGTGTGATGCCCAGCGCCGCCAGCTTGGCGCGCAAGTCATCGTCGGGCGCCATCGCCCAGTTGCCCAGCCGCTTGAACAGCCGGTTCTGCATTTCGCTGGCGGCGGCCTTGGTGAAGGTCAGGCACAGAACGTTGCGCGGCGGCGTGCCGGCCAGCAACAGCCGCGCCACCCGGTCGGTCAGCACCCGGGTCTTGCCCGATCCCGCGTTGGCCGACAGCCAGGTCGAGGCGCGGGGATTGGCGGCCTGTATCTGGCGGGCGCTGGCGTCGTCGATTGGCGTCATCCCACCACCACCTCTTGCGGCTGGTCCGATGCGTCCCATTCGCCGTAGCGGGCCAGGTGGTCAAAGTCGCCTTCAAAGCGCATGCTTTCCATGGCCCGGCGCGAGGCAAAGCCCTGATCGGGCGCCAGAAAGGCGCTGATCAGGCGGCGCAGTTGCTCCAGTTCTTCATCGGGGTCAAAGCGGTTGCCGTCGTTGTCCTCGCAGCGCAGGTCAATGGGCTGTTCCTTGGGGTTGGTGCCCAGCCCGATATGCGCCACCCGGCTGACCAAGGCTGGGCCGATGTCGCTGAAGGCTCCGGATTCGGCCATCACCGCTTCCAGCATCAGTTGCCGGTCGAAATTCCGAACCTGTTTTTTCGAGGGCGGCGCGCCGGATTTATAGTCATAGATGATCAGGCTGCCGTCGTCGGTGCGGTCGATGCGGTCGGCCTTGCCCGACAGGGTAAAGCCGATGTCGGCAAGGTCGAGCAAACCCTTGACCTCCAGCGCCTCGGGCCGGGCCAGCGCGCGGCGGGCGGGCTCGGTCTCCAAGAACCATTCGGCGGCCAGCCGAAAACGCGCCCGCCACTGCGCCCGGACCGACGGCCACGGAACCTGGCTGGCAAACATGCCGTCGGCCAGCGCGAACAGGGCCGGTTCGGCGCCGGGGGCGGTGGGGTCCCAGCCGGCGCGCAGGAAACGCTCGACAATCTCGTGGATGATATTGCCGCGCAGCATGGCCGTGGGTTCGGGCGTCAGCCGGTCCAGCGGGTGCAGCTTCAGGACATATTGGGCGTAAATGGCGTAAGGGTCGCGAATCAGGGTCTGGATACGGGTGACCGACAGGCGCCGGGGCCGGGCGGCCACCGGCGGCTGTGGCGCCGGGCGCGGGGCAGGGGGCACGGGCTGGCAGCGGCTGTCCAGCGCCCGGGCCATGCCGGTCCAGTGCCGGCCCCGGTTGCGCATCTGGTCCAGCGCGGCGGCGCCGCCCTGATCGGGCAACCCCTGCAACAGGTTGGTCAGCCGGTTCAGCCAGCGCGACATGACGGTTTCGCTGTCGGCGTCGCGCGCGGCCCGCGACAGAATGACCGGCCCGGTGGCGATGGCCTGCTGGAAATCGTGCCCGGCCAGCCCGATGCGCCGGTCGGGCGACAACAGGCCCGCCTGGCGGCGCATGTCACGGTTCAGCCATGGGTCGGGCGGCGGCATGGCGGGCCAGATGCCTTCGTTGAGCCCGCCCAGCACCACCACATCGGCGCCCTGAACCCGGGCTTCGAGCGTGCCCCAGATCGACACCGCCGCGCCAGGCTGGCGCGCGGGGCGCACGCTGTAACCGGCCATGATGGCGTCAAGCCAGCGGGCAAATTCGCCCGGTCCGATGTCGGCGCAGGCGTCGGCGTGGGCGGTGAAATCGTCGACCATCGCGCGGGCCTCGGCCCCGGCTTCGGCGTCCCACAGCGCGCCGCTGTCATCCTGGCCCGCCCCGGCGGCAAGGTGCCGGGCCAGATCGGTCAGCGCGGCAAGGTGCCGGCCCGGCCCGCGCACGCCGGCCTGCGGCACCCCGGCCAGAACCCCGGCCAGCCACTGCGCCCAGACCCCGGCGGCATCGTCTTTGGTGCGCGCGGCGAATTGGTTCAGCTGTTCGGGGCCGGCCAGCGGCGCAGGGTTGCGGCGCAGAAACAGCTCGAATTCGCGGGCGTGGCGCAGATGCGGGCCGCGGTCGGCGCCGCTGTGGCACAAGGGATGCTTGAGCAGCGCGACCAGCGCCGACGGATCGGGATAGCCGGTCAGCAGTTGCGCCACTTGCCGCAGAAAGCGCCCCGGCGGCGACAGTGCCAGCGGCCGCCCGCCGCTGTCATCGGGGACGATCTGCCAGCGGTCCAGCGCCGCCGTGACCCGGCGCGCCAGCGTGCGGTCGGGCGTGATCAGCGCCGCCGTTCTGCCCTGTCCGACCGCGTCGCGCAGGGCCAGCGCGATGGCCAGCGATTCCTGGCGCGGGTCGGCGGCTTCGAGCAGGGTCAGCCCGGCGGTCGCGTCGGCGATATCGCTCAGGCGCGCCCCCTCGTGCAGCCAGTCACCGGTGACCGGCGCCGGGCGCAGCGCCAGCGACACCAGCCGGTTGCGGGCTGGGGCCGGGTCGGCCGTTGTCCAGCGCGCAACGGCACCGGGGGCAAGCTGCAGCGCCTGCAACAGGGCCGCCAGGCGATACTGTGGGTGGTCCTCGGCGTCGGGGTTCTGCTGTAGCCGCTGCCACACCTTGTCGGGGGCGGCAAAGTCGAAACCGGGCAGCACCACATGACCGCCGGGCAGGCGGGCGATACCCTGCATCAGCCGCTGGGTGGTGCCGCGTGACCCGGTCGAACCGGCCAGGATCACCGGGGCATCGGGCGGCGTGGCCGACCACTGCGACAACTGCGCGGCGACCGCACGGTACAGCGCGACCTCGGCGCTGGGGGCGGTGCCGTCGCTGTTGTCGAGATAGTCGATGACGATCTGCAAAAAGCTGCGGGCCTGCTGCCAGTGCAGCGACAGATGCCCCACGTCCAGTGCCGCCAGGCGGGCCGGGTCAACGCCTTCGTCGGCGATCTCGGCCATCAGCGCGGCCAGGCTTTCGGCCAGCGCAAAGGCGCTGGACCCGGCCGCCAGCGCCGGCTGCCGGGCGATCAGGGCAGCGATCAGCCGGGTCAGTTCCAGTTGCTGTCGCAAGGGGCTGACAGGATAGGCCGGCGCAAGAGCCGGGTCGTCGCCAAGGTCGGTCAGCACCTGAACCCGGGGCAACAGGCGCGCGGGACCTGCGGACAAAAGCTCGACAACCCGGCGCTGCATGCGGCGGGTGTTCACGATGACACGGATGCGCGCGAAATCCTGCGGCGGCAGATGGCCGAACCGGGTGGTCAGGCCGGCCACCAGCTGGGCCGGGAAGTCAACGCCGGGGGGCAGGGCAAAGAGCCGGGGATCAGGGGCCATGGGGGCCAGTTTCCAGCATCGCTTCGGCCTCTGCAATGCCCGGCGGGCTGCCCACGTCGCACCAGCCGCCGGGGTGGACCAGCCCGAACAGCCGCCCACGGACAGCAGCGGCGTCCCAGACCCGGTTGAGCGAAAACACCGCGCCGGGGCTGGCCGCGACCGGGGCGGTGCCCAGAATCTGGGCCCCGGCATAGACATGGGTCGCGCCCCGGCGCAGGCGCCCGCCGCGGGCACGGTCGAAATCGCCACCGCTGTGGGCGTGCGCGCGCACCGCCGGAACAAGGCACAGCAGCGCGTCCATCCGCGCCGGTTCCCAGGCCTCAAGCAGGGCCGTCAGCGGGTTTGGCCCGGTCCAGACCGCATCGGTGTTCAGGGTCAGCGCCGCCTTGGCCCCGCCCAGCAGCGGCAGGGCCGCCTTCAGCCCGCCGCCGGTGTCCAGCAGGTGGGGTTCGTGACTGATCGCCACCCCCAGCGGCATCAGATGCGCGGCCAGCAGGTCAGCGAGATGGTGGCTGTTGGCGACGCGGCGGTCGATGCCGGCGTCATCGGCCAGCGCCAGCGCGTGGTCGATCAGCGGCCGCCCCGCCACCGGCAGCAGCGGCTTGGGCAGCCGGTCGGTCAGGGGCCGCATGCGCGTGCCCAGACCGGCGGCAAACAGCATCAGGGGCGGTCGGTGGTCGGACAAGGGCGCCTCAGTTCGAGCAGGTGTTGCGGGGTGGGGGGTGGCAGTGCGGCCAGCAGGCGGTCGCGCAGCCCGTCCCACACCGGATGAGCCAGATCGGCCAGCAGATGGCGCCAGACACGCGGGATCAGGTCGACATAGCCGGGGCGGCCCGCGTGCAGGGACAGGCGGGCAAAGACGCCAAGGATGCGCAGGTTGCGCTGCACGCCCAAAACCGCGAGGCGGCGGCGCAGGTCGTCAGGCTCGGCGCCGGTGCCGGTGGCGAAACGGTCGACCATCTGCGACGCCAGCGCGGGCGTCACATCGCGGCGGGCATCGCGCAACAGCGACACAAGGTCATAGCCGGCGGGCGCGCTCAGCGCGTCCTGAAAATCCAGCAGCCCGACGCGGCGCAGTCCGCTGTCGGCTTCGCGCCAGACAAGGTTGTCGGCGTGATAGTCGCGCAAGGCCACCACAGCACACGGTCCGGCCAGCGCGAATTGGCGTGCCAGCGCGGCGCGCAAGTCTGCGGTGGCGGGGGCCGGGCCGCCGGGGTCAAGCCGATACCAGCGAAAGGCCGGGTCTGTCATATCGGCCATGCGATCCGGCGTCATCGGCGTCATCCAGCCGGGCGGGGTGCAGGCGCCAAGGTGGATCAGCACGTCGACCGCTGCGCCATAGGCCCGGTGCAGGCCGTCGGGGTCGCCCGGGTCGAGCCGGGCGAACAGCGTGTCGCCAAGGTCTTCCAGCAGCAGCAATCCGGCCGCCGCATCGTCGGCCAGCACGGCCGGCGGGTGCAGGCCGCCGGCGCGCAGCCAGCGACCCACGGCGAGAAACGCGGTCACGCCGTCGCCGGGCGGCGTATCCATCAGCACAGCGGTTCTGCCCCTGTCGTTGGCCAGCCGTTCATAGCGCCGCCCCGAGGCATCGCCGGCCAGCGCGTGGCGTGCCGCCCCGCCCCAGCCAGCCCGGTCCAGAAAGGTGGCGACCGGGTCAGCCACCGGCCAGCCCCAGCCGGACAGCGGTGGCGACGGGGCAGTCAACCGTCAGCCGGCGGCTGTCGTCTCCGGTCACCGTGAAATGCAGGCGAATCGCCCCGGCGGGGCTGTCGGGGCCCAGCCGGTCGGGCCATTCGATCAGGCAGATGGCGCTGTCAAAGGCGGCGGCAAGGCCCAATTCGTCAGTCTCCTGCGGGCCGCCCAGCCGGTAGAGATCGGCGTGCCAGATCTCGCCCGCCGGTGCGTCGTAGGTCTGGACCAGCGTGTAGGTCGGCGAAGGCACATCCTCGGACGGGTTGCCGGTAAGCGCGCGGATCATCGCGCGGGCGAAATGCGATTTCCCGGCCCCCAAAGTTCCGGCCAGCAGCAAACAGTCGCCCGGCGCGACCCGGCCGGCAAGCTGCCGGGCCAGCGCGGCGGTGGCGTCGGGCGAGGGCAGGGCGATGTCGGCACAGACGGACATGGCAGAAGACATACCGCCTGCCGCGCCTGCCGCAAGCGCGATCAGGCCAGCAGCCGCAGCCGGGGCCGCCCGTCGTCATGCTCGGCATCGCCGGCGGCACCGCTGGCGGTGCGGAAGGTGGCCATCACCGCGCCGTTGGGCAGGGCGGCGAAGGCCCAGGCCAGCCGGCGCCCGTCGGTCAGTGGCAAGACGCCGGTCTGGCCAACAAGATTGGCGACATTCTGGTTGGCGTCGGGCAAAACCGCCCCCGGCAGCGCCGCCGCCCGCCAGTCGGGCACCACGCTGTCCAGGCTCGACGGGTCGGGGCCGGCGCTGTCGAAATCCCACAGCCGGTCATAGGCCTCGTTGGTCAGCACAAGCTGGCCGTTGGCGGCAAACACCGCCACCGCGTCGGCCACATGGTCCAGAATGGCGGCGTTCAGCCCGATCATCTCGTGATAGTTGCGGCCCATCGCGGTTTCGGCGGTGACATCCTCGATCAGGATCGACAGGGCGCCCTCGGGTTGCGGCAGGCCGGTGACGCGGTGGGTGCGCCCGTGCGGCAGGTGCCATGTCTGCACCAGCGGTCGCCGGCCCGCGGCGGCGTCGGCCAGCCCCTCGCGCCAAGCCTTGTAGTCGCGGGGTTCGGGCATCTGGCGGCGGTCGCGCAGGCTGTCGAGAAATTCGAACAGCGACGGGCGGCTGGCCAGAAAATCGGCGCGCAGGTGCGTCAGGTCCGACAGGGCCGGGTTGAACAGCACAAGGCGCCGGTCGCGGGAAAACACCGCCATGCCCACCTGAACCTGCGCGAAGGTCTTTGACAGGGTCTGCACGAAATCGCGCAGTGAGTTTTCGGTTCTGACAGCGGCCTGCGCGGGAATGGCCGAACACAGCAGCCCGCCGCTGTGGGCGTGGCCGGTCACCTCGAACGGCAGCTGCTCGTCCGCCACGTCAAGCCACTGGCGGCCGGAAAAGTCGGAATCGTCGCTGGTCATCTCCGGGAACAGACGCTGGGGCGGCCACGAACTGGCCGCGCAGTGCCCCAGATAGGCGCGGTTCACCCATTCGATGACACCGCCGGTTTCGCGCCACACCGGATACGGCAGCGCGTCGGCGATGCCGCGCAATCCGTCAAGCTCGGCCAGCAGGGCCTTGCGCTCTTCCGCGTCAGGGTCGCGCGGTTCGGTGGGCGTGATGTCGATGCGCAACCCCAGAGGCTGTGGCGTCAGGTCGATCCAGGCCGAGCCGTCCGCGGCAAGCTGGTGCAGCGCCCGGTCGGGCGTGCCGAGATGGGCGCGGATATCGGGCCAGCGCGGCCCCAGCACCCGCGCCAGCGCGTCAAGGTCGCCTTCGCCCGGCATCAGCCGCAGCGTGGTGGCGGGATGGGCGTCGACAACCGTGCCGTCGCGCAGCACAAAGGCCTGCCCCTGTTCGCGCAGCGGCCGGGCTGCCGGGCCGGGCCGCAGGCGTTCCAGCAGGCAAAACAGCGCCAGGGCCAGCAGCGCCGAGGCGGCAATGACGGGCAAGGATTGGGTCAGAAACACCGTCGCCTTTCCCTTCGCTGGCCGGTTGCCCGCCCAGTCAACCGCCGGCTGGTTAAGAAGCCGTTAACGAAACCTAACGGCGGTTAATGTGTGATCTGCGGATTGGCGCCCAGCGCGTCACGGTCGCCGGGGTCAGAGATGACACCGCGCGGCCACACCGCCTCGACCATGGCGCCGGTGCGCTCGGGCTCGTTCTGGTTGGCGGACGGGCCGTTGGCAAAGGTCAGTTCGGCGCCGGTGCGTTCCAGCAGGGTCTTGGCGATGAACAGGCCCAACCCCATGCCTTCGTATCCGGGGCGTCTGCGCCGGGCGCCGCTGGGCCGGCGGCGCAAGAAGGGGTCGCCCAGCCGGGGCAACACATGCGCGGGATAGCCGGGGCCATCGTCGGTGATGCGCAGGCTGATCTGGTCGTGGCTCCAGCGCGCGTCGATCCAGACCCGGCCGTGCGCGAAATCGACCGCGTTCTGCACCAGGTTGCGCACGCCGTGGATGATCTCGGGGCGGCGCAGAACCACCGGCTGCTCAAACTCGGCGCCCGGTAGCGGACCGAAGTTGTAAAGCAGCGCCTTGCCGCGGTCGCCATGGGGCTCGGCCGCCTCTTCGATGACCGATCCCAGCGGCGCCCGGCGCAGATGTCTGTCGTCCTTGCCCGCCCGGCCCATCGACCGCAGGATGTCGCGGCATCGGTCGGCCTGCTGGCGGATCAGCTCGGCATCCTCGCGCAGGCGCTCGTCTTCCAGGTCGTCTACCAGTTCGGCACTGACCAGCTTGATCGTGGCCAGCGGCGTGCCCAGTTCGTGCGCGGCGGCGGCGACCACGCCGCCAAGGTCGGTCAGCTTCTGTTCCCGGGCCAGCGCCATTTGCGTGGCCACCAGCGCGTCGGACATGGCGTTGGCCTCGGACGTGACGCGGCGGGTATAGGCCGAGACAAAGCCGATGCCGATCACGATGGCCACCCAGAAACCGATCACGAAATCCTGCGGCATGCGCATGATGAAACCCTGTTCGGTGCGCAGGGGCACGTGCAGCCATGTGACCAGCGAGATCATGACAATCGCCACCGCCCCCACGATCAGGGTCGAGCGCATGCGCAACGCCGTGGCCGATATTGTCACCGGAGCAAGGATCAACAGCGCGAACGGGTTGTTCAGCCCGCCGGTCAGCGCAAGAAGCAGGCTAAGTTGCGTGACATCGAAAAGCAGCAGGCCGACAAGCTCGGCCTCGGTCAAAAGCTTGCCTTTCGGAAAGATGAACAGGGCCATCAGGTTGGTGACCGCCGACACGCCGATGGCCAGCACGCACAGCCCAAGCTCGAGCTGGAGGTCGAACAGGCGCTGGGCTACGGTGATCGCGGCCAGCTGGCCGGCGATGGCGATCCAGCGCAGCATCATCAGCGTGCGCAGGCGCACCCAGTTCGACCGCTGGGTATCACCGAACTGAACGAGGTCGCCTTCGGGCAGGGCACGGGCTTGCGTCATATAGCCGGTGTTGTATGCCGTGGGGCGGGGGCGGATCAATCGCCCAGATGCAAGGGGGGGGCAGCGTGCCTTCAAAACCGGGGCTTGCCGCCGTTTTCACCGTCGCCGCCGTTGCCGCGGCCGTGCTGGTGCTGGCCGGTGCGGCCTATTGGGTCTATCGCCCCGCCGCGTCGACCGATTGCCCCGGCGGCTCGGTGGCGGGCGCGGCTATTGGCGGACCGTTCACGCTGGTCGACACCACCGGCGCAACCGTGACCGAGGCCGAGGTCATCGACCGCCCGGCGCTGGTGTATTTCGGCTATACCTTCTGCCCCGATGTCTGCCCCTTCGACATGGCCCGCAATGCCGACGCCGTCGACCTGCTGGCCGAGCGTGGCGTCGATGTGAAACCGGTGTTCATCACGGTCGATCCTGCGCGCGACACGCCGCAGGTGCTGGCCGATTATACCGGTTACCTGCACCCGCGCATGCAGGGCCTGACCGGCACGCCCGAACAGGTGCGCGCAGCGGCCGATGCCTACAAGGTGTTCTATTCGGTGCAAGACGACGACCCGGAGTTTTACCTGATGAACCACACATCGCTGACCTATCTGATGCTGCCGGGCAGTGGCTTGGCGGCATTTTTCCGCGGCGCCCCGGGCGCAGACGGCGGCGGCGTAACGGCCGAGCAGATGGCCGAAACGGTGGCCTGCCACCTGGGCGGCTGACGCGGCGTTTGACGCTGGCTTGCCGGCCAAATATTAAGGCTTGAATTGCCGCGGGAAGGGAACGCCATGTCCGACGCTCACAAGGGCCAGATTGGCCCTGATCCCAGCCTGTTGCTGGTCGACGATGACGAGGTGTTTCTCAAGCGCCTGGCACGGGCCATGGAAAAGCGCGGCTTTCAGGTCGAGATGGCCGGCAGCGTCGCCGCCGGCAAGGCCTCTGCCACCGCCCGCCCGCCGGCCTATGCGGTGGTTGACCTGCGGCTGGACGACGGCAACGGGCTGGACGTGGTGGAAACCATCAACGAACGCCGCCCCGACTGCCGGGTGATCGTGCTGACCGGCTATGGCGCCATCGCGACGGCGGTCGCGGCCGTGAAGATCGGCGCCAACGACTATCTGTCCAAGCCGGCCGACGCCAACGACATTACCGCCGCGCTGCTGGCCGAGGGCGACACCCTGCCGCCACCGCCCGAGAACCCGATGTCGGCCGACCGCGTGCGGTGGGAGCATATCCAGCGGGTTTACGAGCAGTGCGACCGCAACGTGTCGGAAACCGCCCGGCGCTTAAGCATGCACCGCCGGACATTGCAGCGCATCCTGGCCAAACGCAGCCCGCGTTAGATCATTTCGCAATTTGGCCCGGCTGCGGCGCCTCTGTCTTTCCCCCTTTCCCCCCTTGGCCCGGAACCAAGCGCCCCCGGCGCGCCGGGCAAGCGGCGGGCCGTCGCGCGGTCTGCCGCTTTGGCTGCCATCCTCGCGGCGGCCAGAGGTTATGC
>CAYYMJ010000005.1:0-43897 GCA_964472855.1 uncultured Rhodobacterales bacterium
TGCGCCACCGCTACCGCCGCCTGTGACGCCATGGCGCTTCGCGTCAGGCCCTTGGGTCACCCGAGGTTTGCTGAAATCATGGATCGCGGCGCGGCAGGTGACGCCGCCCCGATCAAGCCAAACGCGAAGCGCCGCAGGCCAGCCCGCCCCGGCGGCGCCTGACCCCGGCGGCATCGGCCGTCCCCACGTCGGCCGGCTTCAGCCGCAGCCCGCAATCTCGACCGCGCCGTTCTGGCCCAGCACCGTCAGGCGCACGCCCGCGCGGTCGAAGGCCACCGCGCCGCCGTCCAGCGACGACACATCGACGCTGGCCGTGAACCGGCCGCCCTGCCGGGCGACATCGGCGGTCGACACCCACAGGTCGGCATTGCCAAGCTCGACCACCGCAAACTCGGCGCCGCCCACCGACGGCAGTTGCAGGCTGGTGTTCAGTGTGATGCCATCGTCAGCCGGCCCGAGGTCGCAGTCCATCGACCCGGCCTGCGCCTCGGCGGCCGAAAGGGGCCGGTCGGCAAGCGCCGCCTCGATCCGCATGTCGTGCCGCCCGCTGGTCGCCGGCAACGCGGCGCGCACATCGGCATTGAAGGGCACACAGATCTCTTCGCAGACGCCGATGCTGATACTGGCCTCCAGAAAGGCCGGCGCGTCGTCTTGCGCAAGCTCGAACTCCATCGGCAGGATAAGGTAGTCCATGTATCCGACCGAGGCATAGCCGTTCGACCGGATCACCTGCGGCACCGGCCAGTGGATGGTGACGCCCAGCAGGTTGTCGGACCCGGCAAAGTCGAACTGCGGCGGAATGCCAACCTCGCCCGGGGCGCGCCAATAGGTGTGCCAGCCCGGCGCCATCTCGACCCGCAGCGCCGCCATGTGCCGTCCGTCGGCGGCCCGCCAGCCCGGCAGAAAATCGACCCGCGCCACAGCGCCGTCCGATCCGGCCAGCGCCGGCAGGGCGGCAGTTATGGCAAGGGCCGCGAGGCCGGCTTTTGCAAATGCTTGCATGGCGGCGAAACTGGCCCCGGCGGCGGCGATTGTGAAGTCACAATCGGGCGATGGCGGCGGACCCGAGCCACGGCACCCCCTTGAATGCGCGGGCGCGTCTGTCAACATGCAGGAACATGGACACGCTGACCGGAAAGATCCTCATCGCCATGCCGGGCATGGGCGACCCGCGCTTTGAGCACAGCGTCGTGGTCATGTGCGCCCATTCGGACGAGGGCGCGATGGGGCTGATCGTCAACAAGCCGGCCGACGATATCTCGTTGGGCGAGTTGCTGAAGCAATTGTCGATTGCGACGCGCGGGCCTGCGTCGGGCGGCAAGGTGCATTTCGGTGGGCCGGTCGAGCATGGGCGCGGCTTCGTGCTGCACAGCCCCGACTATGACGGCAACAGCTCGACCCTGCATGTCAGCGACGATTTCGGCATGACCGCCACGCTGGACGTGCTGGAAGACATTGCCAGCGGCAAGGGTCCCAAGCGGGCGATCCTGGCGCTGGGCTATGCCGGCTGGGGGCCGGGACAGCTGGAGGATGAGATCGCCGGCAACGGCTGGCTGACCGCCGACGCCGACGCCGCGATCGTGTTTTCCGACACCGACACCGACAAATGGTCGCGCGCCCTGAACGGGCTGGGCATCGACCCGCTGACCCTGTCGGCAGCAGCCGGGCGCGCCTGAGCCGCCGGGCCGGGGTGCCGCCGCGCAGTGGTGCCAAAGCGTTTCGCGTTTGACCTGACCCGCTATCGTGCTTGCCGAAATTCCTGAAGCGTCACGTATCCCCCGACGCGACAAACTCTTTGGTTTCAGGCAGCGTTGGCGGGGGCTGCGGGTTCAGCCCGAAACGCCTTGGTCGCCGCCTGGCGCAGCGCGCGGCGCAGCGGCCCGTTCCAGACGGTCGTTGATGGCCAGTCCAACCCCGGTTGCCGGGATCGGTGACACCGCGATTCGGCTGGCGCGCCCGTCCAGTTCGCGCAGCGCGTGAAACAGATTGGCCGCCGCCTCGGTCAGGTCGCCGCCCGGCGACAGGTTGAGATCGGCCGTCACCGGGCCAAAGCCCAGCAGCATCTCGCCCGGCGCCGGCGTGGTCACGTTCAGGCGCAGCGCCGCCCGGGGCGCGTAATGCGACCGCAGTTGCCCCGGCGCGGTGGGGCCGTCCGGGCCGGCGGCGGTGGACAGGGCAAGGCCGTGGCCCAGCGCGGCCGCAATGGCCTCGGCCGGCAGGCCGCCGGGGCGCAGGATGCGGGGCGGGCCGGATATGTCGACGATGGTCGATTCAAGGCCCACCGCGCAGTTGCCGCCGTCAAGCACCGCGTCGATCCGCCCGCCCAGCCCCGCAAGCACATGCGCGGCCCGCGTCGGGCTGAGCTGTCCCGACGGGTTGGCGCTGGGCGCCGCCACGGGGATGCCGGCGGTCTGCAACAGGTCGCGGGCCAGCGCGTGCGCCGGCACCCGCAGCGCCACCGTCGGCAGGCCGGCGGTGACCAGCGCCGACAGCCCGCTGCCGGGGCGCAGCGGCGCCACCAGCGTCAGCGGGCCGGGCCAGAAGGCGGCGGCCAGCCGCGCGCCCACATCGCCCAGATCGGCCAGTTCGCCCGCCAGCCCGGCCGAGGCAACATGCACGATCAGCGGGTTGAACTGCGGCCGGGCCTTGGCGGCATAGATGGCCGCGACCGCGCGGTCCGACCGGGCATCGGCGCCCAGGCCATACACCGTCTCGGTCGGAAAGGCGCACAGCCCCCCGGCGCGCAGCATTTCTGCCGCGGCTGCGATACCGGCTCTGTCATTGGCGAGAACCCGCGTAATTGTCGCTCCTCCCGGCGGAACGCGGCGTAGTGGTTGCCCGGCAACCGGTCGCGGCGCATTTTCAATTCCGGGATAGGTAAGCCGGCACGCGGTGATTTGAAAGTGCCGACAGCGGAGTCGTCATGTCGTACAGGGCCCCCACGAAAGAGTTTTCATTCCTGCTGAACGACATCCTGTCGCTGGGCGATCTGTCGACAACCGCGCGTTTCGCCGACGCGACGCCGGACGTTGTCGATGCGGTTCTGACCGAAGCCGCGCGGATGTGCGACGACATTCTTGCGCCGCTTCAGCGCCAGGGCGACCTGCACCCGGCCCATCTGGAAAACGGTGTCGTGCGCACCCCGCCCGGCTTTGCCGACGGCTACCGCGCCATCGCCGACGGCGGCTGGACCGGCATAACCGCCAGCACCGCGCACGGGGGCATGGCGCTGCCGCAGACGGTGGCCACCGCCGTCAACGACATGATGTCGGGTGCCTGCCTTGCGCTGCAACTGAACCCGCTGATGAGCCAGGGCCAGATCGAGGCGATCGAGGCCCATGCCAGCCCGGAATTGCAGGCCATCTATCTGCCCAAGCTGATCTCGGGCGAATGGTCGGGCACCATGAACCTGACCGAGCCTCAGGCGGGCTCGGACGTCGGGGCGCTGCGCAGCCGGGCCGAGCCTGCGGGCGACGGCAGCTACCGGGTGACCGGCCAGAAGATCTTCATCTCGTGGGCCGACAATGATTTCACCGAAAACGTGGTGCATCTGGTGCTGGCGCGGCTGCCCGATGCTCCGCCCGGCAGCAAGGGCATCAGCCTGTTCCTGGTGCCCAAACGCATCCCGCGCGAAGACGGCGCGCCCGGGACCGCCAACAGCCTTGGGCCGGTCAGTCTGGAACACAAGCTGGGCCTGCACGGCTCGCCCACGGCGGTGATGCAGTTCGACGCGGCGACCGGCTGGATGGTGGGGCAGCCCAACAACGGGCTGGCGGCGATGTTCACCATGATGAACAACGCCCGGCTTGGCGTTGGGGTGCAGGGTATCGGCACGGCCGAGGGCGCCTATCAGCATGCGCTGGCCTATGCGCGCGAACGCCGGCAGGGCAAGGCGCCCGACACCGGCAGCATCATCGACCATGCCGACGTGCGCCGCATGCTGACCACGATGAAGGCCGACCTGTTCGCGGCCCGGGCCATCGCGCTGGCCTGTGCCTTCGCGATCGACATGGAGGCGGCAACCGGCGACACCGCCTGGCGCGACCGCGCCGGGCTGCTGACGCCTATCGCCAAGGCGTTTGGCACCGACATCGGGGCCGAGGTTTGCCATATGGGCGTGCAGGTTCATGGCGGCATGGGGTTCATCGAAGAAACCGGCGCCGCGCAATATTCCCGCGATGTGCGCGTCACCTCGATCTACGAAGGCACCAATGGCATCCAGTCGATGGACCTTGTCGGCCGCAAGCTGGCCGACGGCGGCGCGGCGCTGTTCGACCTGATCGACGAGCTTCAGGCGCGGGCCGAAGCCGCGCGCGCCGCCAGCGACGATCTGGCCGGGCGGGTCTGGGACGCCGCCGAATCGCTGCGCGAGGCCGGCGAGTGGATGGTCGAGCAGGGCCTGCAGGACCGTTTCGCCGGCGCCGCGCCCTTCCTGCGCGCCTGTGGCCGGGTGCTGGGCGCGCATTTCCACCTTGCTGCCGCCGTTGTGGCCGGGTCCGGCACGCCGCGCTGGGCCATGGCCGAGTTCTACATTCGCCGGCTGTTGCCCGAGCATATCGGGCTGCTGGCCCATGCCCGCGAGGGCGCGGACGGGCTTTATGCCCTGTCGCCCGACGATTTCGCCGCCTGATGGATGGCACAACCAACCCGATCGTGACGCCGTGGCCCGAGCCTCCGGCCCGTGGCGAGGTGACCGAGGTTGCCGACGGCATCCTGTGGATCCGCCTGCCGCTGCCGATGGAACTGGACCATGTGAATGTCTATGCGCTGGACGATGGCGCCGATGGGTGGAGCGTGGTCGACACCGGTTTTGACTCGGGCCTGACCCGCGACATATGGGACGCGCTGCTTGCCGGGCCTCTGGGCGGGCGCCCGGTGCACCGGCTGATCGGAACCCACCATCACCCCGACCATATCGGGCTGGCCGGCTGGTTTCAGGGTCACGGCGCCGAACTGGCCATGTCGCGCACCGGCTGGCTGATGGCGCGGATGCTGACGCTGGACGACCAGGCGCTGCCCACCGACGAAACGCTGGCCTTCTGGGCCTCGGCGGGGATGGAGCCGCGCATTCTGGCCGAACGCCGCCACCAGCGCCCGTTCAACTTTGCCGACATCGTGGCGCCCATGCCGCTGGGTTATACCCGCCTGCAAGAGGGCGGCACGCTGCAGGCTGCCGGGCGCGAATGGGACATTCGCATGGGCGACGGCCACGCGCCCGAACATGTGACCTTGTGGAGCCACGACGGCACGCTGGTTATCGGCGGCGACCAGTTGCTGCCCAAAATCTCGCCCAATATCGGCGTCTACGCCACCGAGCCGGCCGCCGACCCGCTGGGCGACTGGCTGGCCGCCTGCACGCGGCTGAAGCCCCACGCGACACAGGAACAGCTGGTGTTGCCCGGCCACAAGCTGCCCTATCGCGGCTTGCCGCTGCGCATGGCCCAGCTTGAGGGCAACCATTTCGGGGCGCTGAAACGGCTCGAGGCCTTCCTCGAAACCCCGCGCACGGCCGGCGAATGTTTTCCGCCGCTGTTCAACCGACGCATTCGTGATGGCGAATACGGCCTGGCGCTGGTCGAATCGATGGCCCATTGCCTGCATCTTTGGCATCTTGGCCGGGCGACCCGGCAGCGCCGCGACGACGGGGCGTGGCTGTGGCAGGCAAGGGGGGCCGAGGATTGACGATGAAGACCGAGATTTCCACGTCGGCCGAGGCGGCCGAGGCCGGCGCGATCCCGCGCGCCCACGTTGTGCATACCGACCCCAAGGCCGAAACCACCGAGAAAAAGCCATTGCCCAAGGCGGTCGCCGCCCGGCCGGTGGCGCAGAAAAGCCCCGCGGAATGGGCCTATCAGCGGCTGGTCCTGTATATCCAGAATTTCGAAAAGCAGCTCGACAGCCAGCACGAGGTTGCCATGGGCTTTGTCGGCGGCGCCGCCGGGGTGCTGCGGATCGAGGGCATGGGTTTTTTCGACCCCGACATCATCAGCTTTTATGGCCGCGATCCCGCCGGCGCCCGCACCCAGCTGGTGCAGCATGTCAGCCAGCTGAACGTGTTCCTGCGGGCCCTGCCCAAGGAAATCGCCGCAGACGAACCGCGCCGGATAGGCTTTCGGCTGGCCGAGGATCTGGAAGACGGTGCCGGCGACTGACTGCGGCGCTCTGCCCCCCGTGACAGCGGCGCGCAAATCGTCTATCGGGACGATAACACTGACAAGGGAATGATTTGATGGCAGATCACACGCACGGCACCATGAACACCAATGCTCAGGAAAAGACCTTCAACGGCTTCGTCACCTTCGTGTCGCGGGCGGTCGTGGTCATCATTGTCGGGCTGGCCCTGCTGGCAATGATCAACGGATGATCCGTTCGCGCCTTTTGTTGCCGCTGCTGATGCTGGCCGCCGTGGCGCTGGCCGGCTGCTCGGGCGGGATCGACGAGGGCGCCAGCTTTGAAGATATCGCGGCGCGCGCCTATCACAGTGAGGCGCCCGCGTCGCTGACCTTGTACACGGTCGTGTCGAACAGCGACAATTCGGGCGCCCACACCGCGCTGATGGTCAACGCCTCGCAGCAAGTGCTGTTCGATCCGGCGGGCTCGTTCAAGCACCCGCAGGTGCCCGAGCGTGGCGATGTGCTGTATGGGTTCACGCCGCGAATCAATCTGGTCTATATCGACTACCACGCCCGCAAGACCTATCGCGTGTTCGAGCAGACGGTTCAGGTGCCGCCGGACGTGGCCGAGCAGGCGCTGCAACTGGTCATGTCGCACGGGGCGGTGCCGCAGGCCCAGTGTTCGCTGTCGACCACGTCGATCCTGTCGCAGCTGCCGGGGTTCGAATATATCGGCAGCAACTGGTTCCCGCTGCGGACATCCGAGAAATTCGGCGAATATCCCGGCGCGACCTTCCGCGTGATCACCGACGAAGATGCCGACGACAACCACGGTGTCATCATGATGGAGCGTGACCGCCTGATCGAGGAAGGCTATCTCGACGTTCTGGGCTAGGGCGCGTCGTGTTCAACTTGAATCACTGGTCGCTGTCACAAGGGCGCCAGCCCCGGATGCGGCGCCCGCGCCGCCGAATACATCGCCATCCGCAGGTTGACCGTCGGCGCCACCGCCAGCCCGATCGCGACGGGCGCGGCCGCGATCATCGGTTGCAGCGCCGCGAACGGGCCGCCCCGGCGATCAGCAACACCGCGAACCCGATGATCTGCGGCACGCTCAGACCGGCCTCGGCGGCACGCACGCCGCAATTCATCCCGAACGCTGCCAGCACATCGCGAACCGTGCCAGCACATCCCGAACCGTGCCAGAAAAACGCCAGCCCGGCGGGCGCGCCGGCCCGAAACGCGGATTTCGGGTTAGCGTCGGTCATCGGGATGGCCTAGGTTACAAGGCGGCTCGGGACAGGCAAGGCAGGGGGCGATCAATTGGCCAGGCTGACTGACGTGACGAGATATGTGATCGCGCCCGAACCGGGGCGCGCCGGTTTGACGCGCCGCCTGTCGGGGCAGGATCAGGACGGGCAGACGACCGACATCGCGGTGATCGAAGAGCGGCCCCTGACCATCTTTCTCAACAGCCGGGAAATCGTGACCGCGATGACCATCGGCGATTACCCGGAATATCTGGCGCTGGGCTTTCTCAAGAACCAGAACATGTTGGGGCCGGACGAAACCGTCCTGCGCATCGACTATGACGACGAGGTCGAAACCGTCGTGGTGCGCACCGATGGCCCGACACTGGCCGAGGAGCGGCTTGACAAGAAGACCCGAACCTCGGGCTGCGCGGTGGGCACGGTCTTTGGTGACATGATGGCCGGGCTTGACGGCCTGACCCTGCCACCGGCCGAGGTGCGCGCGTCATGGCTGATGACCCTGTCCGAGGCGATCAACCGCACCCCGTCGCTGTATCTCGAAGCCGGGGCGCTGCATGGCACGGTGCTGTGCCGCCAGGACCGGCCGCTGGTGTATATGGAGGATGTCGGGCGCCACAATGCCGTCGACAAGATCGCCGGCTGGATGCACAGCGAGGCCGAGGACGGCGCCGACAAGATCCTTTACACCACCGGGCGGCTGACCTCGGAAATGGTGGTCAAGACCGCGCTGATGGGCATTCCGATTCTGGCGTCGCGCTCGGGCTTTACAGCCGCCGGGGTCGACATCGCCAACCAGGTGGGTCTGACGCTGATCGGCCGTTTGCGCGGGCGGCGGTATTTCTGCCTTTCGGGGGCCGCGCGGCTGGTGCGCGATATCGACGGCGTCGGCGACGGCGACGGCGCGGCCGGCGATGGCGGGGCCGGCTGAGGTGGGGCCGGCCGAGGTGGCGCGCGGACCGATCGGGGTCATCCTGGCGGGGGGCCAGTCGCGGCGCATGGGCGGCGGTGACAAGGCGCTGCTGCAGATAGATGGCCAATCCCTGCTGGACCATGTGGCAGCGCGCCTGCGGCCGCAGGTGCCCGCGATGGTGCTGAACGCCAACGGCGATGCGGGGCGGTTCGACAGCGCGGGGCTGACGGTGGTGCCCGACGGGCTGGGCGGGCATCTCGGGCCGCTGGCCGGGGTGCTGGCCGGGCTCGATCACGCGGCGGGGCTGGGTGCCGAACATATCGTGACCGTGGCCGCCGACACACCGTTTTTTCCCGCCGATCTGGTGGCCCGCCTGACCGCCGCCGCCGCCGGCACCGGCGCGCCGATTGCGCTGGCGGCAACGCGCGACGGCGATCGTCTGAACCGCCATCCCACCTTCGGCCTGTGGCCGGTTGCGCTGCGCGACGATCTGCGCGCCAGCCTTCGCGACGGGCTGCGCAAGATCGTGCTGTGGACCGACCGGCACCGCGCCGCCAGCGTTGTCTTTGACAGCCCCGGGCGCGACCCCTTCTTCAATGTCAACACACCCGACGACCTGAGGCGCGCCCGAGACCTGGCGGGGTGGGTCGCGTGAAGGTCTGGGGTATTGTCGGCTGGAAGAACTCGGGCAAGACCGGGCTGATCACCCGGCTGGTGGCCGCGTTCACGGCCATGGGCTTTTCGGTTTCGACCCTGAAGCACGCGCATCACAGCTTTGACGTCGATCACGACGGCAAGGACAGCCAGCGCCACCGCGAGGCCGGGGCCCGGCAGGTCATGTTGTCGTCTCGGCGGCGCTGGGCACTGATGAGCGAACTGCGCACCGACCCCGAGGCGGCTTTTGATGCCCTGCTGGCCCGGATGGACCCCGTCGACATTGTGCTGGTCGAAGGCTGGAAGGCCGGGCCGCACCCGAAGATCGAGGCGCGGCGCGCCCCGGCCCCGCAGCCGCCGCTGGCCAGCGCGGATCCGGGCATCCGCGCCGTGGCAGCCAAGGGCGCGGTCGATGTCGCCTGCCCGGTGTTCGACCTTGACGATACCGCGGCCATCGCCGCCTTTATCCTTGACCGGCTGGGGCTGACCCCGGCCGGCGACACGACGGTGCCTTCTGCCGGGCCGGACAAGCTGGCCGATGACTGTTTCGCCCTGCCGCCCGGTGTCGACTGGACCCCGGTTGACGCGGCGCTTGACCGGTTGCGGGCCGCGCTGTCGCCGGTGGTGGGCCGCGAAACCCTGCCCTTGCGCGCGGCGGCCGGGCGGCGGCTGGCCGGGCCGGTCGCCGCCCTGCGTGACAACCCGCCGGCCGCCAACAGCGCGGTTGACGGCTGGGGCTTTGCCTTTGCCGGGCTGGGCGCGGCCCCGCACGACCTGCCCATTCTGTCCGGACGCTCGGCCCCCGGCGAACCCTTTGCCGGGACGGTGCCGCCGGGCATGGCGCTGCGTATCCTGACCGGCGCGCTGCTGCCTGCCGGGGTCGATTGCGTGGTTCTCGACGAAGACGTCACGCTGGCCGGCGACAGGGTCCGCTTTGCCGGCGGCGTCAGGCCCGGGGCCAACACCCGCAAGGCCGGCGAGGACGTGCGCGCCGGCGCGCCGCTGTTCGCGCCGGGCACCCGGCTGGGCCCGGCCGAGCTGGCGCTGGCCGCCGCCACCGGCCACCCGACCCTGCCGGTGCATCGGCGCCTGCGCGTGGCGGTTCTGTCCACCGGCAGCGAACTGGCCGAGCCCGACCCCGCCCTTGACGCCCGAACCACCTTTGACGCCAACCGCCCGATGCTGCTGACGCTGCTGGACCGCTGGGGGCATGATGCGGTTGACCTTGGGCAGGTCGGCGACGATGCGCAGGCGGTGCAGGCCCGGCTTGACGCCGCCGCGGACGCGGCCGATGTCGTGCTGACCTCGGGCGGCGCCTCGGCCGGGGACGAAGACCATGTTTCGGCGCTGCTGCGTGCCAAAGGCCGGGTGGAAAGCTGGCGCATCGCCCTGAAACCCGGACGCCCGCTGGCGCTGGGCTTCTGGCGCGACTGCCCGGTCATCGGCCTGCCCGGCAACCCGGTGGCGGCGATGGTCTGCAGCCTGATCTTTGCCCGCCCGGCGCTGGAACTGATGGCCGGCGGGCACTGGGTGGCGCCGCAGGGGTTCGATCTGCCGGCCGCGTTCGAGAAGCGCAAGAAACCGGGGCGGCGCGAGTATCTGCGCGCCCGGCTGACCGCCGCGGGACAGGTCGAGCCGTTCCGGTCCGAGGGGTCGGGGCGCATTTCGGGGCTAAGCTGGGCCGACGGGCTGGTCGAACTGGGCGACGGCGCCCGGCATATCCGCCCGGGCGATCCGGTGCGTTATATTCCCTACGCCAGTTTCGGGCTTTAGGCGTCGCCGGCGCGGGGGCGCCGGCCGTCAGTCGAAGGTGCCGGTGACCCGCCCCAGCAGCATGAAGGCCCGGGCCGAGCGTGTGTCGGTCAGCGCGGCAATGTCCTGATCCGTGGCGACATCTTCAAATTCCACGAAACCGCGGTCGAAGGTGCGCAGGAAGTGATGCACCGTGTCCCGGAACACCGGGTCGTTCTTCATGCGCGCCGAGCTGAGCGCCAGCGACGACCGGTCGCGAATGCCGCCAAGGGCCGCGATGGTGCGCCCACGCTCGCCCCGGGCAAAGCGGCGCCACAATTCGGGGCGGGCCCGGTCGGGGCGCAGATCGTCCATGTAGATGCCGTCCTGGCTGAGCAGGGTCAGCACATCCTGCGCCGACTGGATCAGCAGCGCGGCCTTGCGGTCTTGCAGGGCAAGGCGCAGCGACCGGAAACCTTCCTTGTCCTCGGCGGTTTCGGGGAAATTCAGCGCGCGGATATAGTCGCTCATCTCAAGGGGGGCCGCCAGTTCTTCGGCGGTGGTGCCCAGCGCCAGCGTTGGCTGGTCGTTGTCGTCGTCAGGGTCGGCCGGCGGCAGGTCTGGCGGCAGCATCGGGGCCGAGCGCACGGTGGTGAAGGTGGCCAGCGCGGTTTCGGTCTTTTTCGTGGTGGCGGCGATTTCCTGCAACTTGCGCTCGACCTCGTCGGCATTCTCGCTGGTCTGGCGGTTGACGATGCTTTGGCGCAGGGCGTCGATGGCGTTTTCCAGCCGCTCGGATTCCTCGCGCGTGGTGCGCGCGTTGCGCGCCGCCTCGGCCGCGACCCAGATCAGCGCGACCGGCATGAATACCGCCAGCAGCGTCATCACGAAACGCAGCGAATCAAAGCCCGCGCCGGTGCTGTCGATCACCAGAAAGAAGATCGAGGCGCCGAACAGCCAGATGGCCGACAACGCCAATGCGATGATCTCGGCGGCGGAAGACGCACGCCGCCGCGACCCGCGCCGGTAAGGGCCCAGTTCAAATCCGTCCTTGTCCGCGCTTTTGCCGCCGCCGGCCATGGCGTTCCTCCGCGCCCGTGCCGTCTCAGCTATAGGCGATCTTGAGGATTTCGTAACTCTTTTCGCCGCCCGGCGTGCGCACCTCGACCGAGTCGCCTTCGTCCTTGCCGATCAGCGCCCGCGCAAGGGGCGACTTGATGTTCAGGCGGCCGGCTTCGATGCTGGCCTCGGGTTCGCCCACGATCTGATAGGTGCGCTCGTCGTCGGTGTCTTCGTCAACCAGCGTGACTATGGCACCGAACTTGATGGCGCCGGTCAGGCGGGCGGTGTCGATCACGTCGGCGCGGCCAAGGATGGCCTCGACCTCCTTGATGCGGCCCTCGATGAAGGACTGCTTTTCGCGGGCCGAATGATATTCGGCATTCTCGCTCAGGTCGCCATGTTCGCGGGCCTCGGCGATGGCCCTGATGATCGCCGGCCGCTCGACGGATTTCAGCGCTTTCAACTCGTCGTTCAGCGTTGCGTGACCGGCGCGGGTCAGCGGGAACTTTTCCATGGGCGAATTCCGGATACGATCTTTCGTTGGGCTATTCTTAATTCAAGCCGCGGTGGTGAAGTCAAGTCCGCGCAGGCCGGGCATTTTCGGTATGTTGCGCGCTGACGGGGCCGGTTTGCGGCGTGTTTTCATTGACCGTATCGGCCCAACGTCGATAACGGGAGAGGACCGCCGCGAACCGTTCGCGGCCCGCGAAGCCCCGGGGGAGAGACATGGCCGACATCGAACGCGAAGCGATGGATTATGATGTTGTCATCGTGGGGGCCGGCCCGGCGGGCCTGAGCGCCGCGATCCGTCTGAAACAGATCGATCCCGGGCTTGAGGTCGTGGTGCTGGAAAAGGGCAGCGAGGTTGGTGCCCACATCCTGTCGGGCGCCGTGCTGGACACCGCCGGGCTGGACCGGCTGATCCCCGACTGGAAACAGCGCGGCGCGCCGATCACGGTGCCGGTCAGGAAGGACAATCTTTATATCCTTGGCCAGGGCGGCAAGATTCGCCTGCCCAACTGGCTGATGCCGCCGCTGATGAACAATCACGGAAACTATATCGTCTCGATGGGCAATGTCTGCCGCTGGATGGCCGAACAGGCCGAGGCGGTGGGCGTCGAGATTTTCCCCGGGATGAGCTGTTCCGAGCTGGTGTTCCGCGAGGATGGCAGCCTGCGCGGCGTGGTCGCGGGCGAGTTCGGCAAAAAGGCCGACGGCACGCCCGGCGACGCCTATGAACCGGGGATGGAGCTTTATGGCAAGTATGTCTTCCTGTCCGAGGGCGTGCGCGGCAGCCTGTCGAAAGAGGTGATCGCAAGATACGGGCTGGCCGACGATTGCGACGTGCCGAAATTCGGCCTTGGCATGAAGGAAATCTGGGAGGTTCAGCCCGACAAGCACAACGAAGGCGAGGTCACCCACACCATGGGCTGGCCGCTGGGCTGGAAGAACTCGGGCGGGTCGTTCATCTATCACCTTGATAAAAATCAGGTTTATGTCGGCTATATCGTCGATCTGAATTACAAGAACCCCTATCTTTTTCCCTATATGGAGTTCCAGCGCTTCAAGCATCACCCGGCGGTGGCCAAGCTGCTGGAGGGCGGCAAGCGCGTGGCCTATGGCGCCCGGGCGGTCACCAAGGGCGGGTTGCAGTCGATCCCGCAGTCGGCCTTTCCCGGCGGGGCGCTGCTGGGCTGTTCATCGGGGCTGGTCAACCTGCCGCGGATCAAGGGCAACCACAACGCCATGCATTCGGGCATCGCCGCGGCCGAGGCGGCGGCGGCGGCGATCGCCGCAGGCCGCGCCGGCGACCGGCTGGCCGACTATGACGCCGCCCTGCGCAGCGGCCCGGTGGGCAAGGACCTGAAGCGGGTGCGCAACGTGGCGCCGCTGAACAGCCGGCTTGGCCCCTTGGGCGGGCTGGCGCTGGGCGGTTTCGACATGTGGTTTCAGACGCTGTTTGGCGGCTTTTCGCTGTTTGGCACGCTGAAACACGGCAAGACCGATGCGCAGGCCACCGAACCGGCGCGGCGCCACCGGCCGATCGACTATCCGCGGCCCGACGGGGTGCTGAGCTTTGACCGGCTGACCAATGTCAGCTTTTCCATGACCAACCACGAGGAAAGCCAACCCTGCCATCTGCATCTGGGCGATGACAGCATTCCCGTGGGCGTGAACCTGGCCGAGTTTGCCGAGCCGGCGCAGCGTTATTGTCCGGCCGGGGTGTATGAAGTGGTGGAAGAGGCGGGAAAGGACCCGCGCTTTGTGATCAACTTTCAGAATTGCGTGCACTGCAAGACATGCGACATCAAGGACCCGTCCCGGAATATCACCTGGACGGTTCCGCAGGGCGGCGACGGGCCGAACTATCCCAACATGTAGGGATTCCCGGGGGGCCAGCCCCCCGGCCCCCCCGGGATATTTTCCGACAGAAGTAGACCGTCACGGCAACGTGGCGTGGGCTTGCGTTGCAGAGGCACAGGCGGCGGACTAGGTTGTTGCCAAGATGACATGAAAGGGCAGCGCATGCCGACGAGACGCCGAAGCTCAGCCCTGGTGCTGGCGTTCGCAACCGCCCTGGCCGCGCCGGCGATGGCCGAGATCGACGCCGGGGCCTATCTGGCCGCGCATGTTGCCGGGGGCAGCAGCGATTTTTCGGCCGCGGCCCGCTATTACAGCCGCGCGCTGTCGGCGGACCCGGGCAACCGCGCGTTGACCGAAAGTGCGCTTTTGGCCTTTGTCGGGCTGGGACAGGTCGACAAGGCGGTTCCGCTGGCGCGGGTTGTCGCCGGAGCGGCCGATGACAGCCAGGCCGCCTTTATGGTGATGCTGGCGCATCGGGCGCTGTCGGGCGACTGGGACGGGATGGGGCGTTCGCTGGCCGGGGGCCAGCGGGTCGGGCCGCTGTTCGACGGTCTGGCCCGTGGCTGGAGCCTTGTGGGACAGGGCGACAGGGCCGGCGCCGAGGCCGCGTTTGACACGGTGGCCCAGGAAGAGCGGGTGATGGCCTTTGCGCTTTATCACAAGGCGCTGGCGCTGGCGTCGTTGGGGGCCTTTGCCGATGCCGATCGGGTGATCGTGTCGGGGGGGCTGGGCCTGACCCGGCGCGGGGCGCTGGCCCATGCGCAGATTCTCAGCCAGCTGGGCCGCAATGCCGATGCGCTGGCCGTTCTGAAGCAGACGTTCGGCGGCCGCAGCGACGCGGTGATCGCAGATCTCGCGGCACGGCTGGCTGCCGGCGACCGGGTCGATTTCGATATTGTTCGCAACGCCAACGACGGCATGGCCGAGACCTATTATTCCATCGCCAAGGCGCTGAACGGCGATGCGTCGGACAGCTATACGCTGCTGTATGCCCGTATCGCCCGCTATCTGCGCCCGGACCATGTTGATGCCGCGATGCTGGCTGGTGCCTTGCTGTCCGATCTGGGGCGCGACGACCTTGCGACGCTGGCCTTTGGCGAGGTGCCGGCCGGTCATGCCGGTCGCGACGCCGCCGAGGCCGGGCAGGCCGACGCCCTGCGCGCCATGGGGCGCGACGAAGAGGCGATGGTTCGGCTGCGCGCCCTGATCGACCGCAACCCCGACAACCCGTCGTATCGCATCAGCGTGGGCGATGTGCTGCGGTCGCTCGAGCGTTATGACGAGGCGGCGGTGGCCTATGACAGTGCCATCGCGCTTTATTCCGACGAGCGCCCCGAACATTGGCGGACCTATTTCGTGCGCGGTATCAGTTTCGAGCGCACCGGCCAGTGGGACAAGGCCGAGGCCGATCTGCGCAAGGCGCTGGCGCTGAACCCGGATCAGCCGCAGGTGTTGAATTACCTTGGCTATTCGCTGGTTGAGATGCGGGCCAAGCTGGACGAGGCGCTGGCCATGATCGAGCGTGCCGCCGCCGCCCAGCCCGAAAGCGGCTATATCACCGACAGCCTGGGCTGGGTTCTGTACCGGCTGGGGCGGTTCGCCGAAGCGGTTGAGCCGATGGAGCGTGCGGTGCAGCTGATGCCGGTGGACGCGGTGGTCAACGACCATCTGGGCGATGTCTACTGGATGGTTGGCCGCCGGCTGGAGGCCGAGTTTCAGTGGCGCCGGGCCCTGAGCTTTGTCGATCAGGACGACAGCGGCGAGGCCGACCCCGACCGCATCCGCCAGAAGCTCGACATCGGGCTGGACGCGGTTCTGAGCCAGGAGACCGACGTCGCAGATGACGGCGGTTGAGGAATTCGCGCCCGCCAAGGTCAACCTGACGCTGCATGTGACCGGCCGCCGCCCCGACGGCCTGCACCGGCTGGATTCGCTGGTGGCGTTCGCTGATATCGGCGATGGGCTGCGGGCCGAGGGGGCAGACCGGACCAGCCTGGGTATCGACGGGCCCTATGCGGCCGGGCTGGACGCGGGCGCGGGCAATCTGGTTCTGCGGGCGGCGCGGCTCTTGGCGCCTGACCGGACGGCGGCGCTGCGCCTGACCAAGCGTCTGCCGGTGGCGGCGGGCATCGGCGGCGGGTCTGCCGACGCAGCGGCGGCGCTGCGGGCGCTGTCGCGGCTGTGGCGTCTGCCTGTGCCGTCGCGGGGCCGTCTGGTCAGCCTTGGGGCCGATGTGCCGGTTTGCATGGCATGCGCCGGGGCGTGGCGCATGCAGGGCGTTGGCGGCGACGTGTCGGCCGCGCCGGCGCTGCCTGACCTGGGGCTGGTGCTGGTCAACCCCGGGGTGGCGTTGGCGACCCCGGCGGTGTTTGCGGCGCTCGACCAGCCCGAGAACCCGCCGATGCGGCTGCCCGGCGGCTGGCGCGACGCCGCCGATCTGGCCGGTTGGCTGGCGCGGCAAAGAAACGATCTGCAGGCGCCGGCCGCTGGTCTGGCGCCGGTCATCGGCGACGCTCTGCGGGCCATGGGCGCCGCCGGTGCCCTGTGGGCCGGCATGTCGGGTTCGGGGGCGACGTGTGTCGGCATCTTCCCGCCGGGCGCGTTGGCCGCACAGGCGGCGAACGGCATCGCGCGCGCCAGCCCCGGCTGGTGGTGCGCCAGCGGGCGGCTGCTGTGACAGACCCCGGCGGCGGTGCGGACAACGGGCCGCCGCGCGCGCCGGTCAGCTGATGCGCTGCACCACATAGTCGGCCAGATCGGCCAGCATGTCGCGCAAGTCATGGGCCGGGGCGGCCGTCAGCGCGGCCTTGGCAGAGGCCGCCCAGCCCAGCGCCTCGGCGCGCACCCGGTCCAGCGCGCCATGGTCCTGCAGCAGGCGCCGGGCGTGGTCGAGGTCGCCCTTTTCCTGCTGGCCACGGGCGATGGTGCGTTCCCAGAAGGCGCGCTCGCCGGGGTCGGCAACCGCGATGGCGTGGATCAGCGGCAGGGTCAGTTTGCGTTCGCGGAAATCGTCGCCGACATTCTTGCCGATCGTGCCGCTGTCGGACCAGTCCAGCAGGTCGTCGACCATCTGAAAGGCGACGCCCAGCGCGTCGCCATAGTCGCGCAGCGCGTCCACAACCTGTGCCGGCTGCCCCGCGATGACACCGCCGACTTCGGTCGCGGCGGCAAACAGCGCCGCGGTCTTGCCGCGCACGATCTTCAGGTAGGTGTCGGGGCCGGTTGCCAGGTCTTGCGCGGCGGTCAGTTGCAGCACTTCGCCCTCGGCTATGGTGGCGGCGGCGTTGGACAGGATCGACAGGACCCGCAGGTTGCCGGTTTCCACCATCAACTGGAACGACCGCGCGAACAAATAGTCGCCGACCAGCACGCTGGACTTGTTGTCCCACAACAGGTTGGCGGTGGGGCGGCCACGCCTTTGGGCGCTTTCGTCGACCACGTCGTCATGCAGCAGCGTGGCGGTGTGGATGAATTCGACGGTGGCGGCCAGGGCCACGTGATGCGGGCCGCCATAGCCGCACAGCCGCGCCGACGCCAGGGTCAGCATCGGGCGCACCCGTTTGCCGCCGGCGCCGATCAGGTGGGCCGAAACCTCGGGAATGCGCGGCGCGTGCTGCGACGACATGCGCGCGGCGATCAGGTCGTTGACCGCCTGCATGTCGTCGGCCAGCGCCCGGCTGAGCCGTTCGTGCGGCTTGGCATTCGCTGTGTCCGGACCCATCGTTCACCCCTCAAAATACTCGACAACCCGCGTGCCGGCCCCCAAAGTCCGGACCATGAGGGAACTGATCCGCACCAACGACCCGACCATCGTTGCCTATGCTACCGCCCTGCTGGCCGGCGAGGATATAGAATGCTTTCAGATGGACGTCCATATGAGCGTGCTGGAAGGATCCATCGGCGTATTGCCGCGGCGCCTGATGGTGCGTGACAAGGACCATTTTCGCGCCACCGAGGTGTTGCGCGACAACGAAATTCCCGTGCCGGGCTGATGCCGCTGACATGTGACGCCTTTCTTGGCGGACAGCTGTCGCTGTGGCAGCCGCGCGACGGCTATCGCGCCGGGGTCGAGCCTGTTCTGCTGGCCGCCGCGGTGCCGGCGCGGGCCGGGCAGAGCGTGCTGGATCTGGGGTGCGGCGTGGGGACTGCGCTGTTTTGTCTGGGGGCGCGCGTGCCGGGGCTTTCGCTGACCGGGGTCGAATTGCAAGAGAGCTATGCCGCGCTTGCCCGGCAGAACGCGGCGGACAACGGCATCGACGCCCACGTCCTGACCGGCGACGTGCAAAAGCTGCCGCCCGGCGTCGGCGACCGCCAGTTTGACCATGTCATCACCAACCCGCCCTTTTTCGACGATACCGGGCGCACGCCGGCCGCGTCGCGCGCGCGCGAACAGGGGCGGGGCGGCACCGTTGCGCTGGACGGCTGGCTTGAGGCCGCGGTGCGCCGGTTGGGGCCGCGCGGGCGGCTGACGCTGGTGCATCGGGCCGGGCGGCTGGACAGCCTGCTGGCGGCGATGGCGGGACGGCTGGGCGACATTCACGTCCTGCCGGTCGCCGGGCGCGCGGGCCGCGCGGCGCGCCACGTGATTCTGTCTGGCACCCGCGACCGGCGCACCGCGCTGACCCTGTTGCCGCCCCTCGTGCTGCACGATGGGCCCCGCCATGTGCGTGACGGCGACAGCTTTACCGCCGAGGCGCAGCGAATTTTGCGCGGTGCGGCGGGGATCACGGTAATGATCGAAAAAAATGCTGGCTAGTTTAAGCGTCTGTGCACGCGCGACGTGACAAAAGCCGGCAACTATGTTGCACTTGGGTCATCCGAACCAAGGAGGTGACCGGAAATGAGTTTGGGTTCGCACCTGACCGAATTGAAGAAGAAACATCAGACATTGTCAGCAGAGATCGAGGACGCCGAAAGCAGTCCCGGTGCGGATGACTTGCAGATCAACGAACTCAAAAAACAAAAGCTTCGCCTGAAAGACGAGATCCACCGGTTGGAAACCGCCTGACGGCAACGAACCCGGGGAACGGCCGGTTCGGCGCGCCGCCGGCGACCTGACGCAGGGCCGGTGCGCCTGAAACGGTTCGTTTTGAACGGGAATCACCCGACGCTGCCTGAAATCCTGAATTTCGGCGCGTCAGGCGATGCCGCCGGACAAAGTTGAACGCGGAACGCGGCAGGCGGGCCCGCGCCGGTGCCGGGCCGCCTGACGGCAACCCGGCGGAATTTGCGGATCAGACGAAGAACTGCGCGCCGTTGGCGCTGAGGGTCGAGCCGTTGATGAAACCGGCATCGTCCGACGCAAGGAAGGCGACGCAACGGGCGATTTCCTCGGGCTCGCCCAACCGGCCGGCCGGGATCTGGGCGATGATGCTGTCGCGCACCTTCTCGGGCACCGCCATGACCATTTCGGTGGCGATATAGCCGGGGCAAACCGCGTTGGCGGTAATGCCGGCGCGGGCGCCTTCCTGGGCCAGAGACTTGACGATGCCCAGATCGCCGGCCTTGGTGGCGGCATAGTTGACTTGGGCGAACTGGCCCTTCTGGCCATTGATCGACGAGATGACGATCACACGCCCGAACTTGCGGGCGCGCATGCCCGGCCAGACCGGGTGCACGGTGTTGAAAACGCCGGTCAGGTTGGTGTCGATCACCTCTTTCCACTGCTGCGGCGTCATGCGGTGGAAGGGCGCGTCACGGGTGATGCCGGCATTGGCAACGACCACGTCGATGGGGCCAAGGTCGGCCTCGACCTGGGCGATGCCGGCGGCGCTGGCGTCATAGTCGGCGACATTCCACTTGTAGGTCTTGATGCCGGTTTCGGCGGTGAAGGCGGCGGCCTTTTCATCGTTGCCGGCATAAGTCGCGGCGACGGTCATGCCGCCGGCTTGCAGCGCCTTTGAAATCGCTTCGCCAATGCCGCGGCTTCCGCCGGTTACCAGTGCTACGCGTGCCATGTGTCTTTCCTGTCTTTCCAAGGGTCGGTTCGAAACGTCGTTACCTTTTGGGTTCGATGTGCGCAATAATATTGCGATAACATCTGGCACGACATTTGAGGGATGCGTGCCGAAGCACGCTGTTCAGTTCGGTTTGCGGCCAGTTGGCAACACGGTCAGCGCCGGCCCGATGCGCTGGCGCTGGCGCCGGATGCCCGGCACCACCGCGCGCGCGCCCCGCGCCATGGCCGGCGTCGCCCGGCCGCCTGACAAACCCTCGCGCATGGTCTGGATGGCGAGGCGTGGACAGGCGACCATCACCGAGACCGGCCCGAGTTCGGCCGGTCGCAGGATGGCCGCGGCCCTCACATTGTCACGGACGCTCGACGCACAGCGCCACGCCCATGCCGCCGCCGATGCACAGCGTGGCCAGGCCCTTCTTGGCGTCGCGGCGCTGCATCTCGAACAACAGCGTGTTCAGGATGCGGCAGCCCGAGGCGCCGATGGGGTGGCCAATGGCAATGGCGCCGCCGTTGACGTTCACGATCGACGGGTCCCAGCCCATGTCCTTGTTGACCGCGCAGGCCTGGGCGGCAAAGGCTTCGTTGGCCTCGACAAGGTCCAGATCGTCCACCGACCAGCCGGCACGCTCCAGCGCCTTGCGGCTGGCGCTGATCGGGCCGACGCCCATGAACGCGGGGTCGACGCCGGCGGTGGCATAGCTGGCGATGCGGGCCATCGGCGTGATGCCGCGCTTTTCGGCGTTATCGGCGCTCATCAGCAGCACGGCGGCGGCGCCGTCGTTGATGCCGCTGGCGTTGGCGGCCGTGACGCTGCCGTCCTTGGCGAAGGCCGGGCGCAGCTTCTGCATGTTCTCGATGGTGGCGCCGAGGCGAACGTATTCGTCCCTGTCCATCACGATGTCGCCCTTGCGGGTCTTGATGGTGAAGGCGGCGATTTCGTCGGCGAACCTGCCGGCCTTTTGCGCGGCTTCGGCCTTGTTCTGGCTGGCCAGCGCAAATTCGTCCTGCTGGTCGCGGCCGATCTGCCATTTCTCGGCGACATTCTCGGCGGTCTGCCCCATGTGATAGCCGTTGAAGGCGTCCCACAGGCCATCGCGGATCATCGAATCGATGAACTTCATGTCGCCCATCTTCTGGCCGTTGCGCAGGTTGGCGACGTGGGGGCTCATCGACATGTTTTCCTGGCCGCCGGCGGCCACGACGTCGGCATCACCCAACTGGATGTGCTGGGCGCCCAGCGCCACGGCGCGCAGCCCCGAGCCGCAAACCTGGTTGATGCCCCAGGCCGCGCTGGCCACGGGCAGCCCGGCGTTGATATGGGCCTGGCGGGCCGGGTTCTGGCCCTGTCCGGCGCCCAGCACCTGGCCCAGGATGGTTTCGCTGATGTCAGCCTTGTCGACGCCGGCGCGTTCGACCACGGCTTCCAGCACCGCGGCGCCAAGGTCATGGGCGGGGGTGTTGGCGAAACTGCCGCCAAAGCTGCCAACGCCGGTACGGGCGGCGGACGCGATCACTACATTGGTCATGAATTTCTGTTCCTCGCTTCTGCGGCAGCCGACACGGGACATCGGGGACACAGGTCATACGCCCGCGGCCGCCCCAAAATGCTGCGCTGCCGCGTAGATAGGGAAAGCCAGAGATTCGGGCAAGCTTAACGGTGCCGCAGCCGGCGAATGCAAGCCGGGTATGCCGGGGGCGAATGCCGGCAGCGCCCGCGCGGGCCCCGCCGGCGGGAAAGTTTCAGCCGATGGCCACGGCGCGCACGTCTTCGCCGATATGCGCCTCGTACTGGGCAAAGTTGCTGGCGAACATCTCGACCAGCTTTTGCGCCTGGGCGTCATAGTCGTCACCGTTTTCCCAAGTGCGGCGCGGGTCAAGCAGCAGGTCCGGCACGCCGGTTATCTCGGTCGGAACCTCAAAGCCAAAGTGGCGGTCCTTGCGGAAGCCCGCCTTTTCCAGCGATCCGTCCAGCGCCGCCGACAACAGGGCCCGCGTCGCCTTGATCGGCATCCGCGACCCCACGCCATAGGCGCCGCCGGTCCAGCCGGTGTTGACCAGCCAGCAGGTCGCGCCGTGCCGCGCGATCTTTTCCTTCAGAAGGGCGCCATAGACCTCGGGCCGCCGGGGCATGAAGGGGGCGCCGAAACAGGTGGAAAAGGTGGGTTCGGGTTCGGTCACGCCGGTTTCGGTGCCGGCGACCTTTGACGTGAACCCGGACAGGAAGTGATACATGGCCTGCGCCGGCGACAGCCGCGCGATCGGCGGCAGCACCCCGAACGCGTCGCAGGTCAGCATGATCACGTTCTTGGGGTGCCCGCCTAGCGCCGTCGGCGAGGCGTTCGAGATATAGTGCAGCGGATAGGCGCACCGCATGTTGGCGGTCAGGCTGTCATCCTCGAAATCCAGTTCCTTGGTCTCGGGGTCGTAGACCATGTTTTCGACCACGGTGGCGAATTTCCTGGTCGTGGCATAGATCTCGGGCTCGGCATCCGGGCTGAGGTTGATGGTCTTGGCATAGCAGCCGCCTTCGAAGTTGAAGGTGCCCCGGTCTGACCAGCCATGTTCGTCGTCGCCGATCAGAACCCGCGCCGGGTCGGCGGACAGGGTGGTCTTGCCGGTGCCGGACAGGCCGAAGAACACCGCCGTGTCGATGGGGTTGCCGGGCGCGTGGTTGGCCGAACAATGCATGGGCATCACGCCCTTTTCCGGCAACAGGTAATTCAGGACGCTGAACACCGACTTCTTGATCTCGCCGGCATATCCGGTGCCGCAGATCAGGATGGTGCGGCTGTCGAAATTCAGCGCGATCACCGTGCCCGACCGGCAATTGTGCCGCTTGGGGTCGGCCTTGAAACCGGTGCAGTTGATGATGGTGAAATCCGGGGTGAACCGGTCCAGCGCCTCGCGGTCGGGGCGGCGCAGCATGTGGCGGCTGAACAGGCCGTGCCAGGCCAGTTCGGTCACCACGCGCACGTCCAGCCGGTGGGCCGGGTCGGCGCCGGCAAACAGGTCTTGCACGAAATAGTCGCCGCCCTGCATGTAGGCCAGCATGTCGGCCTTGAGCTGTTCGAAATCGGCCGGCTCCATCGGTGCGTTGGTGTCCCACCAGACATGAGGCTCGGTCATGGGCGTGCGCACGACATATTTGTCCTTGGGCGACCGCCCGGTGTGTTTGCCCGTGGCCACCATGACAGTGCCGCCGCGCCCAAGTTCGCCTTCGCCCCGTTTCAGGACATGTTCCACCAGCGCCGGTTCGATCAGGTTGTAATAAACCGCGCCAAGCCCCGTGATGCCCTGCTTGTCCAAGGTTAGATCGGGATTGACTTTGCCATGCTGCATGACGCGCTCCGCTGGTTGACGACGTGTTGATTGGCCCGGCTTCCCTGCAGGGTTCATCCTTAATATCAACTGAATTTCTCAGGAAAACAGGGGCAGCGCTAACGGTAGCGCAACCGGTGACAAGTTAGCGCAATTGTTGGGCACACCTGCGCAGTGCCGCGGCAAAAGTGAGACAATTTAGCCATTCCTAAGCAAATTGGCGCCCTCATGGGGCGGGCACGTGGCCTCGATTCGCACAATTCAGTTGATTCTGCGCGGCCAAAGCAAGATTGTGCTGAAAAAAGAAACAGAAAAACCGAGCAGTAAGGAAATCCCCGATGTCCAGAATCGCATTGGTGGACGACGACAGGAACATCCTGACGTCCGTGTCCATGACGCTTGAGGCAGAAGGCTTCGAAGTTGACACCTATAATGACGGGCAGGCGGCATGGGACGCTTTCAGCAAGAGTCTGCCCGACATGGCCGTTTTCGACATCAAGATGCCGCGCATGGATGGCATGGACCTGCTGCAGCGGGTGCGCCAGAAAACCAAGATGCCGGTCATCTTCCTGACCTCGAAGGATGACGAGATCGACGAGGTTCTGGGCCTGCGCATGGGGGCCGACGACTATGTGAAAAAGCCGTTCAGCCAGCGGCTGCTGGTCGAACGCATCCGCGCGCTGCTGCGCCGGCAAGAGGTGCTGTCGGGCGAGGAACCGACCGAGGCCGAGATCAGCCAGATCATGGTGCGGGGCGACCTGAAGATGGACCCGCTGCGCCACGCCGTCAGCTGGCGGGGCCGCGACGTTTCGCTGACAGTGACCGAGTTTCTGCTGTTGCAGGCGCTGGCCCAGCGGCCCGGCTTTGTCAAAAGCCGCGACCAGTTGATGGACGTGGCCTATGACGATCAGGTCTATGTCGACGACCGCACCATCGACAGCCACATCAAGCGCCTGCGCAAGAAGATGCGCACTGTCGACGACGATTTCTCGGCCATCGAGACCCTGTATGGTATCGGTTACCGCTATAACGAAGAATAACCGATGGCGGCGACCCGGACACCTTCTCAGCCGCGCCCGGCCGATGTCGTGCTGGGGGAAGACTGGGTTGGCGCCGACGCCCTGATCGACCGCGAGCTGCGCTCGCGCCGCGAAAGGCGCGGCCTGTTCGCCGTCAATCGCTCGCCGCTGGCACGCAAGCTGATCACCTTCAATCTGATCGCCATGCTGCTGCTGGTGGCCGGGGTGCTGTATCTCAACCCGTTCCGCGACAGCCTGTTGTCCCAGCGCGAAACCGCGCTGGTCACCGAGGCCGAGCTTGTGGCCGATATCTTCGAGGCGGCGCTGCCACCCGACGCCACGGTTCTGGCCGCCGAAGGCGATATCGCACGGCTGCTGGCCGCCATCCGGCTGCCCGGACCCACGCAGATCAGGCTGTTCAATGCCGAAGGCGCCGTACTGGGCGCCACCGACGGGACCGAACGCTATGTGCGCACGGTCGCGACCGGGCAGGACAGCGGCGGCGGCTCGACCGCGATCGCCGATTTCCTGAACCGCGCCTGGAACGTGCTGGCCGACGCCTTCGCGCCGAACGCATCGCGCGACGGTCAGGGCGACGCGCGGGTCAGGAAACTTGTCGATGCCGCGCTTGACGGAAACCCGGGGATCGATTCCAGCCCCGGCGATGCGTCGCAGCCGGCGCTGGTGGCCGCCGCGCCCATCGTCGCGGGCGAATGGACGCTTGGCGCGGTCGTGCTCAGCAGCGCCGACGGCGAAATCGACAGCCTGGTGCGGGCCGAGCGCGAGCAGGTCCTGCAAATGTTCGTGATCGCCATCGTCGTGTCCATCGGTCTCAGCCTGGTGCTGGCCTCGACCATTGCCAACCCGCTGGCAGACCTTGCCGCCGCGGCCGAGATCGGGCGCGACCGCAATTCGCGCCGCGTGCGCCCCAGCCGCGTGCGCATTCCCGACCTGTCGGGCCGCCCGGACGAGATTGGCCGCCTCAGCGGCGCGCTGCGCGGCATGGTGGCCGCCCTTTACGACCGCATCGACGCCAACGAACAATTTGCCGCCGACGTGGCCCATGAAATCAAGAACCCGCTTGCGTCGTTGCGGTCGGCCATCGGGTCGCTGCGCTTCGTCAAGAAAGAGGAACAGCGCGACAAGCTTCTCGACATCATCGAACATGACGTCCGCCGGCTTGACCGGCTGGTCAGCGACATCTCGAACGCCTCGCGGCTGGACAGCGAACTGGTGCGCGAGGAAGAAGACAGCTTTGACCTGCTGACCATGCTGACGCGGCTGTGCGACCATCTGGGGCAGGACGCCAGGGGAAAGGGTGTCGAGTTTATCGTTGATGTCCCGCGCGAGGCTGTGGTCATCGAAGGCCTGGAAAGCCGGCTGGCGCAGGTTTTCGTCAACCTCATCAGCAACGCGATATCCTTCTGCGAAGACGGCGACGCCATCCGCGTCTGGGCGCGGCGGCGGGAAAACCGGGTGCTGATCGTGGTCGAAGACACCGGCCCCGGCATTCCCGAACAGGCACTGACCAAGATTTTCGACCGGTTCTATTCGCAACGGCCCGAAGGACAGTTCGGAAACAACTCGGGCCTCGGCCTGGCGATTTCCAAACAGATCATCGAGGCGCATGGCGGCGTGATCTGGGCCGAAAACATCCGACCGACCGATGCCGATGCAACATCTCAGCCGCTGGGTGCCCGCTTTGTGGTGGGCCTGCCGGTCTGACGCCGGGGCCCTGCCGGGGTGAGCGCGCCCGATATCATCCACGCCACCACGGTGGCACTTGGCGGGCGGGCGCTGGCCCTGCGCGGCGCGTCGGGCAGCGGAAAATCGGCGCTGGCCCTGCAACTTGTGGCCCTTGGCGCCGAACTGGTGGCCGATGACCGCACGCTGCTGACGGTGCGCGACGGCCGCCTGCTCGCCGCGGCCCCGGCGCCGATCAAGGGGCTGATCGAGGCGCGCGGCGTCGGCATCCTGGGCCTGCCGGCAGCCACCGACGTGCCGCTGGTCTGCGTCGTCGACCTGGACCGAACGGCGGTAGAGCGGTTGCCGCAACCCGAAGTTTGTGACATCGCCGGCGTGACCATACCCCTGCTGCGCAAGGTGGACGCGCCACATTTCGCGGCAAGCCTGTTTTCGATCCTGCACAACGGCCTGCCCATGCCCGCCGACCAGCCCATCGCCCATGACCTGCCCGCCGCCGCACGGCGACCGGCGGCGGCGCGCGTGGTCCTGGTAACCGGACCGTCGGGGGCGGGGCGGTCCACCGCGCTGGCCGCGCTGGAAGACCTTGGGTTCGAGACCATCGACAACCTGCCGCTGTCGCTGCTGCCGCGCGTGGTGGACGGCCCGCAGATGCGCCCGCTGGCGCTGGGGGTCGACACGCGCAACCGCGATTTTTCGGTTGCGGCGTTGCTGGGCATCATGGACCAGCTGGCGTTGCGTGACGATATCGCCGCCGAGGCGGTCTATCTCGACACCCGGCGCGAGGTTCTGGTGCGCCGCTATTCCGAGACCCGGCGCCGGCACCCGATGGCCCCCGACGAAACCCCTGCCGCCGGCATCGCCCGCGAAATGGACCTTCTGGCCCCGGTGCGGGCCCGGGCGCAGACGGTCGTCGACACGTCCGAGCTGACCCCGCATGACCTGCGGGCCCAGATCACCCGCTGGTTCGACGCCGGCGCCGGACCGGGGCTGGCCGTGTCGCTGCAGTCTTTTTCCTACAAACGCGGTCTGCCGGCCGGTGCCGACATGGTGTTCGACGTGCGCTTTCTGCAAAACCCCTATTGGCGGCCGGATCTGCGCCACAGGAACGGGCTGGACCCGGCGGTCGCGGCCCATGTCGCCGAAGACCCGCGCTTTGGCGAATTCTTCACCCGCATCTGCGATTTGACACTGATGTTACTGCCGGCCTACGCCGCCGAAGGTAAAACCCACCTCGCAATTGCATTCGGTTGCACCGGAGGGCAACACCGTTCGGTGGCCGTTGCCGAGCGGCTGTCTGATTCGCTGCGACAGGCGGGCTGGCGGGTCTCGCTTCGGCACCGGGAAATGGAGCGCAGCACCGGCCATGGGGCCGGCGCGGAAATCGGGAAAGACAACGCGTGATCGGAATCGTGATCGTCGCGCATGGCGGACTGGCAGGAGAGTTCCTGGCGGCCCTTGAACATGTTGTCGGACGCCAGCCCGGCATACGCGCCGTTTCGATCGGGGCCGAGGATGACCGCGCCGCAAAATCCCAGGACATCTGCGCCGCGGCCGACGCCGTCGACAGCGGCGGCGGCGTGGTGGTGGTAACCGACATGTTCGGTGGCTCGCCCTCGAACCTCAGCATGCGGGCCTGCCGCCCCCAGGACCGCAAGATCGTCTATGGGGCCAACCTGCCGCTGCTGATCAAGCTGGCCAAGTCGCGCCACCTGCCGCTGGATGTGGCCGTGTCACAGGGGTTGCGGGCCGGAAAGCGGTATATCGACGCGTTTGACGGCCCCGGAGAAATCAGCGGATGACGGTTACCCGTTCTTGTCTTATCGTTAATGAAAAGGGGCTGCATGCCCGGGCGTCGGCCAAGTTGGTCGAGGTCGTGGAGAAGTTCGAGGCCGAAGCCGAGGTTGAGCGCGACGGTGTCGCGACGTCCGGTGACAGCATCATGGGGCTTTTGATGTTGGCAGCCTCAAAAGGAACAACTATTGAAGTTCGAACCTGCGGTCCGGACGCCGAAGCTTTGGCAGATGCGGTGGTGGCCCTGGTCGCCGACCGTTTCGGCGAGGATATGTAGGACGGCATAAACTGGTGGACCGGTCCTTGGTAGACAGTGCTGAACCCCGCCGGGCAATTGGACGCCCCACTACCACCGCGCTGCAAGGGCAGGGCGATGGCAGTAATCTGGCCGACCAGCCTTACGATCATCGCCGGCTGTCGTATGCAACGACCTTCGACAATCCTGTTCAGCGCAGCACCATCAAGACGATGGAGCTTGTCACCGGCAAGCTGCGCCTCTTGCGGCTGATCCGCCGGTTCGAGGCGCAGGGCGTGCCGAACGGGCAGGGGTTCTGGGCGCAGGCGCTGGGCGTGATGGGGATCGAACTGCGCACCCCACCAGAAGAGATCGCCCACATTCCCGCAACCGGCCCGTTGATCATCACCGCCAACCACCCGCACGGTCTGGTCGACGGCATGGTCCTGGCCGAGCTGATCGGCCGGGTGCGGACAGACTACAAGATCCTGACGCGGTCGCTGCTGACCGGGGTTGGCGAGATCGAGGATTTCATGATCCCGGTGCCGTTTGCCCATGAAGAGGGTTCGCTGCAGAAGAACCTCGACATGCGCCGCCGGGCCATGGACCACCTGAAAGACGGCGGCTGCGTCGTGCTGTTCCCCTCGGGCGTGGTGGCGGCTTCGGACAGCATGTTCGGCCCGGTGGTCGAGCAGGACTGGAACCCGTTCACCGCCAAGATGATCCAGCGGTCGGGCGCCACGGTGTTGCCGGTCTATTTCCCCGGGCAGAATTCACGCTGGTACCAGATCGCGAATCAGGTGTCGGCGACCATCCGGCAGGGGCTGTTGCTGTACGAGGTGGTGCACGCCCTGAACCGCCCGCAAATCCCCCGGGTCGGTGCGCCGCTGGCGCCGGACGAGTTGCGGGAATGGGCGTCGAACCCGCGCGGTTTCATGACCTGGCTGCGCGCGCACACCCTGGCGCTGAAAGACGTCTGAGCGCGGCGTGCGCCCAACGTGGCGCGCGCACGCTAGTCGCCCAGTTTGGCGTGAACCTCGTCAAGGTCGATTTCACCGATGGGGCGCCTGTTGGCCGGGTTCTGGTGGTCATAGCGGAACAGGTGAAAGTCGGGCTTGTAGATTTCATAGACCAGATGCATCGACAGATCGTCGAAATAGGCCTCGACCGGGTGAGCGCGCCGCGGGCCGTGGACCTCGCTTTCGTTAAAGCGCGGAATCGCGGCCAGATCGACGGGATGGACCGGCGCGGAACGGTCGAGAACCTGGCGCATTCCGGCGTCGAAATCCTCGGTCCAGTGGATCGCGTCATAACGGCCGCCATTGGTGATGAAGGTCGACACATGGCCCGACACGGCCGACCAGTGGATGTCGGGGTCCATCGGGCGGCGCCAGCGGATGGTGTCGCGCGCGAACAGCAGAAACCGCCGGAATGACGCGATCTGGTCGAATTCCTCCGTGCCTTCGGGCCCGCCAACGTCGACGCCGTATTTCTGGATCAGCATCGGCACAAGGTTGCCCCGGTATCGGCGTCCGTTGCGCTGGATGCCACAGATCTTGTCGAAAAACGACGACAGGATGCGGCTGTAGGGATTGCGCACAAAGGTAAAGGCATGACCGCTGCGCGAGGTCACCGCGTCAGTGATCAGCGGCTGGCTGTCTTCGATGGCCCATTTGTGAATGCCGGTCGTCGCGTCATGGATATCGCCGTCGAAAAACGCGCCATGGTCCGAGAAATACATGATCTGTCCGATGGTCGAACAGGCGCATTTGGGCACAACCCGAAAGATCATGCCCTCGTTCTGCGTCATCCATGTCCCGGGAAAACCCATTTTCCGGTCGCACCCTCATTTACCGCCGGCCATGGCCGCCATTCCCTCACACGACGCACAAGACCAAAGAAAAGCAGTCGTTTCAATGACCGCTTCGCGTTATCAGGGTGACAACACAACAGGCTTCAATCACTGGTCATGGCCCGGATCGCGTTCATACTGCTTTGCCACAAGGACCCCGCGGCGATCATCGATCAGGCGCGGCGGCTGACCGCGCCCGGTGACATGCTGTCGATTCACTTCGATGGCCGCGCGCCGTCTGATGACTATGCGGCGATCCGCAAGGCGCTGGACGGCAACCCGCAGGTCACCTTCACGCCACGGCGCGTGCGGTGCGGCTGGGGCGAGTGGAGCCTTGTCGAGGCGACGCTGCTGGCGGTCGAGGCCGCGGTCCAGGCCTTTCCGCGCGCCACGCATTTCTACATGATTTCGGGCGACTGCATGTCGATCAAGACAGCGCAATACACCCACGCCTATCTGGACCGCGAGGATGTCGACCATATTGAAAGCGTGGATTTCCATGACAGCGACTGGATCAAGATCGGCCTGAAGGAAGAGCGGCTGATCTACCGCCACTATTTCAACGAGCGCACGCACAAGCGGCTGTTCTATGCCGCGATGGGGCTGCAGCGGCGTCTGGGGCTGGGCCGGTCGGTTCCGGACGATTTGCAGATGATGGTAGGGTCGCAATGGTGGTGCCTGCGCCGGCGCACCGTGGAATGGGTGCTGAATTTCTGCCGCGAACGTCCCGACATCGTGCGGTTCTTCCGCACGACATGGATCCCCGACGAGACGTTTTTCCAGACCATCGTGCGCCATCTTGTGCCCGGCGACGAGATCAGGTCGCGCACGCTGACCTTCCTGATGTTTTCGGACTATGGGATGCCGGTCAATTTCTACAACGACCATTACGACCTGTTGGCGAGCCAGGATTTCCTGTTTGCCCGCAAGATCTCTGCCGAAGCGACCGATCTCAGGCGGCGGCTGGGCGATCTGTATTCGGCCACCGATGTCAGCTTCAAGATCTCGAACGAGGGGCGCAGCCTGTTCGGCTTTCTGGTTGAACAAGGGCGCGAGGGGCGCCGTTTCGCCCCGCGCTTCTGGGAAACGGAATCGTCGCTGGGGCGCGAGCGCGAACTGATGATCGTGGTGTGCAAGAAATGGCACGTCGCCAAGCACCTGCTGGCCGTGGTCCGGGGCCGTCTGGACGTGCCGGCGGTCGAATATCTGTTCGACGAGGTGGATACCGACCTGCCCGACCTGGGCGGAATCGACCGGACCATGCAAAAGCGCACCCGCCACCGCCGGGCGCTGATGCGGATGCTGTTCGAGCGGTTTGACCGCGACCGGCTGATCTTTTGCCTCGACCCCGCGCATCTGGATTTGCTGCGCGACTTTGCCTCGGATCGCTCGACCACCCGGATACTCGAGATCGAGTGCCGTTTCGGCGACGACTATCTGCTGGGGCACGCGCTGCGCGTCGGTCTGGCCGGCGAACAGACCCCGCCCGAGACCATCCGCACGCTGTTGCCGACCATCCGGCGTGACGTGGCCTATCAGACCGACGCGATCCGCGATGCCGGATTCGACCGCCTCTATCGGATCAGCGAGACCGAAACCGCGGCCGCGAACGCCGGGGCACTTGCGGCCTTTCTGTCGATCGACGAAGAACAAGCGCGGGAGATCCTCGAGACCCCGAACCTGTTTGCCGACTGAAGGACAGAACGCGTGGCCTATGAGTATGACGACCAGAACATCTTTGCGAAGATCCTGCGTGGCGAGATCCCCAATGACACCGTGCTCGAGACCGCGCATGCGCTGGCCTTTCGCGATATCAGCCCCCAGGCGCCCGAGCATGTGCTGGTCATTCCCAAGGGGCCTTATGTGAACCACGACCATTTCTGCCGCACCGCCGGCACGGACGAGATTGTCGGCTTCTGGCGGGCGACCGCCGAGGTTTGCGAGCGTCTGGGCCTGGCGCCGGGCGGCGGTGGCAACGGGTATCGCATGCTGGCCAACAGCGGGCGCGACGGCGTGCAGGACGTGATGCATTACCATGTGCATATCTGTGCCGGCCAGCCGCTGGGGCGCATGCTGCCCGCGGCCGGTTAGGCGGGCGCCCGGGTGTCCCGCACGGTCTTTGTCACCGGCAGCGCCGGCTTCATCGGGTTTCACCTGGCCCGGCTGTTGCTGGACGAAGGCTTTCGTGTCGTCGGGTATGACGGCATGACCGACTATTACGATGTGGAGCTTAAGGCGCGGCGCCAGCAACAGCTGAGCCAGCGGCCGGGCTTTCACGGGGTCGAGGCGATGCTGGAGGATATGGACGCCCTGTCACGGGCCGTGGCCGAGGCGCGGCCGGATGTCATCGTTCACCTCGCCGCGCAGGCCGGCGTGCGTTATTCGCTGGAAAACCCGCGCGCTTATGTCGAGTCCAACCTTGTGGGCAGTTTCAACCTGCTGGAGGCGGCGCGCGAAGCGGCGCCTGCGCATCTGATGATGGCCTCGACCAGCTCGGTCTATGGGGCGAACCGGCAGTTGCCGTTTCGCGAAACCGATCACGCCGACCATCCGCTGACGCTTTATGCCGCCACCAAGAAGGCCAACGAGGCCATGGCCCACAGCTATGCGCATCTGTGGGGCATCCCGACGACGATGTTCCGGTTCTTTACCGTTTACGGCCCATGGGGGCGGCCCGACATGGCGCTGTTCAAGTTCGTCCGCGCGGCTTTGGCCGGCGAGGCGATCGACGTCTATAACCACGGCGACATGGCGCGGGACTTTACCCATGTCGGCGACCTGGTGCGCGGTATCCGGCTGTTGATGGACGTGGTCCCGCCGGCGCCGGACGACGCGGGCCCGCCGCTTGACGGCGACACGCTCAGCCCGGTGGCGCCGCACCGGACGGTCAATATCGGCAACGGCAACATGGTGCGGCTTGGCGATTTCATCGCCGCCATCGAGGCGGCCCTGGGGTTCGAGGTCGCCAGGAATTTCATGGACATGCAGAAGGGCGACGTGCCGGCGACCTGGGCCAGTTCCGGGCTGTTGCACGATCTGACCGGCTTTCACCCCGAAACCGACGTGGCCGCCGGCGTGCGGGAGTTCGTCGACTGGTACCGGGATTATTACCGGGTCTAGCGGGGGGAGGTGTATTGCGCCGCGAAGGCGCGGCGCGGCGGGCAAGGGGGCGCTGCCCCCTCTTCGCTGGCGCGAATTCACCCCCGAGGTATTTGCAGAGCCAAAGAAGATGCCGGGGGCGCGAAACGGCCGGGGGCGGATGTCGCCGTGGGGACAGAATGGGGCGCAATCGCGTGACAGCGTCGGTGGGCAGAGTCCCGAAAATTCGGGGGTGGGTTATCGGGAGTGGGTCATGCGCCAGCCAAATATCGTTGTTGTCATGGCCGACCAGTTGGCGCCGCAGTTTACCGGCGCCTATGGCCACCCGGTGGCCCGAACGCCGCACATGGATGCCCTGGCGGCGCGGGGCATGCGCTTTGACGCGGCCTATTGCAATTCGCCGCTGTGCGCGCCGTCGCGGTTTTCGTTCATGTCGGGGCAGCTTGTCAGCCGGATCGGGGCCTATGACAATGCCTGCGAATTTCCGGCGGCGACGCCGACATTCGCGCATTATCTCAAGCTTTGCGGCTATCGCACCTGCCTGTCCGGCAAGATGCATTTTGTGGGCCCCGACCAGAAGCACGGGTTTCAGGACAGGATAACCACCGACATCTATCCTTCGGATTTTGCCTGGACGCCGGACTGGGCGGCCCATGACGAGCGTATCGACAAATGGTATCACAACATGGCCACGGTCCGGGAAAGCGGGGTGGCGCAGGCGACCTTTCAGATCGACTATGACGACGAGGTGGGCTTTGCGGCGCGGCGCTGGCTGTTCGACCGGGCCCGCGACCGGGCGGCGGGCGACGCGGCGCCGTTCGCGTTGGTGGCCAGCTTCATTCATCCGCACGACCCTTATGTCGCTCGCCCCGAGTGGTGGGAGCTTTATGCGGACGACGAGATCGCGCTGCCGGATGTGGGGTTTGACAGCGCGCCGCGCGATCCCTTTTCGGACCGGTTGCGCGACGGGACCGAGGCCAGCAGCGTGCCGCTGACGCCGGACGAGGTGCGCCGGGCGCGGCGGGCCTATCTGGCCAATGTCAGTTATTTCGACAGCAAGCTGGGCGAGATCGTGCGCACGCTGGAGGAAATTGGCGAGCTGGACAACACGATCGTCATTGTGACCGCCGATCACGGCGACATGCTGGGCGAGCGCGGGCTTTGGTACAAGATGTGTTTTTTCGAGGGGTCGGCGCGGGTGCCGCTGATCATGGCCGGCCCGGGGGTTGTGCAGGGCACTGTTGGCAACGCCTGTTCGCTGGTGGATCTCTTGCCGACCTTTTTGGACATCGCTGGCGGCGATCCCGGGATGGTGGGCGCCGCCGTTGACGGGCGCAGCCTGATGCCGCTGGCCGGGGGCCGGCCGGACCCGGTTGACGAGGCGGTTGGCGAATATTGTGCCGAGATGACGCCGTATCCGGTGTTCATGATCCGGCGCGGCAAGCTGAAATACATCCATTGCGACGCCGACCCGCCGCAACTGTATGACCTTGGGGCCGACCCGCGCGAGTTGAACAATGTCGTGGCCGATCCGGCCTATGCCCGTGCGGCGTCGGAATTTGCCGAAGAGGCTTCGGCGCGTTGGGATGGCGAGGCGTTGCGGCGCGAGATCATGGCCTCGCAGAAAAGCCGGTTTGCCCTGAACGCCGCCATGCAGGCCGGGGCGGGCGAGGATTGGGACTATGACCCGCCCTCGGACGCCAGCCAGCAATATGTGCGCAATCACATGGACTGGACCGTCGCGGCGGCCAGGTATCGGTTTCCGCCGACCGAGGCGTCATGAACCTTGCGGCTTGGTGTGCCGCGCCGGTCTTCGCGGGCGCTGACAGGGTCAGCCGCGGCGCCCGTGACCGGCGATCCACCAATCCCCACCGCTGTTGGAACAACGGGCGCGGTCTGTCGGGCCGGTTGGACTAGGTGCGGCCCGTGCTGGCAAGTGCGCATGAAAAAGGGGTTGGCTGGGCCTCGGCGGCGGTATTTCTTTCGGCTTCGTTGTGGGGGGTCTACTGGGTGCCGATCCGCTATTTCGGCGGCAAGGGTATCGATGGCACCTGGACGCTGGTGCTGATGAACCTGCCGGCGGCGCTGGTGCTGACGGTGTTTGTTGTGGCGACATGGCGCACCCAGCGCCCCTATCTGGGCGCGGCGCTGTTGGTGGGTCTGGGCACCGGGCTGGGGCTGGCCTGCTATGGGTTGGGCATCGTTTATGGCAGCGTGATCCGCGCCACATTGCTGTTCTATCTCACGCCGGTCTGGTCGACGCTGATCGGACTGGTGTGGCTGGGCGAGCGTCCGGGCTGGCAGCGGTGGGTGGCGATTGCGCTTGGGCTGGCCGGGCTGGGGGCGCTTGTGGCCGGCAACGTTGGCATCCCCCTGAACGGTGGTGATGTGCTGGCGGTGTTTTCCGGTATCTTCTGGGCCATCGGCGGGTCGCTGATCAAGCGGGCGGGCAGGATACCCATGGGCGGCATGTCCATGGCCCAATACTGGGTGTTGTGCCTGTCGGTCATGGGGTTCTTGCTGGTCGCCGGACCGCGCCCGATGCCTGACGCCGCGGTGGTGATCGGGCTTGTGCCGGTGTTCATGATCATCTCGCTTGCGCTGATCCTGCCCGGTGTGGCGCTGATCTTCTGGGCCAGCCAGTTCCTGTTTCCGGGCCGGGTGGGCCTGTTGATGATGTCCGAGGTGCTGGTGGCGGTGGTCACGGCCAGCATCTTCCTGCCCGACGAACGCCTCGCCCTGCTGCAATGGCTGGGTGCGGCGCTGATCGTGGGGGCCAGCATCGTCGAGTTGCTGCCCTCGCGCCGCCGCCGCGGGCGCGGTGGGGCGTAGGGCCAGAGCGTGACCCGCCGCGCGGGGCGGCGCGGGGCTTTTCGAAGCGGCGGGAAACCGCATGAATATTTTCGGACCGATCCCATTCCAGAGCCAGAGGCCGCGACCACTGATGCGGGAAATCGCGGCGAGGCGGTGCTGTCCGGCGGCCGCCTTTGGGGCGCTGCAATCGGCGGTGAATGTCGCGCGGGACATGGCCCTTGCCACGGTGGCAATCCCGGCGGCATCTGCGCAGGCGAACCAGGGTTCGTGCCGGCACATTGCGACACCAAGAAACGGACCCTGCGGAACATGTCCGATCATTGGTTCGCTCTGCAGGCATGCCATGGTCGCGCATGGTCCGTCTGAACGTGAACCTGCTGAGATACCGTGTTGCGATAGCCGCAGGAAGGATCAGGGGCGATGCTGTTTCAGATGATCAATGAACAGGCGCAGCGGCAGCATGTCCCGATATTCTCGGGGGAAGTAGATGTTCACCGCGGGAACGGTGATCAGATGCTCGGTAAGAACCTCCTGCAGCGTTCCCTCGTTCATGGCGTCGGTGCAGTAGGCGCGAAACGTGAATGTCAGCCCCAGCCCTTGAATGGCAAGTTCGATATTGATGGGCGACGAGTCGGTGATGACGCCGCCGTCGATCTCGACCTGATACGCGCCGTCCGGGCCGCCAAATGTCCACGGACCGATGTCACCAGAGCTTGGAAAGCGGTAGCGCAGGCAGTTGTGGTGCAACAGATCTGACGGAACGGCCGGTATCCCGTGGGTCGCCAGATACTGTGGACTTGCCGCCACGATGGTTTCCAGCGGCGCGGTCAACGGAATCGCGATCATGTCTTGCGCGACCATTCCGCCAAGGCGAAATCCGGCATGCAGGCCTTCACCGAGGATATCCGACAAAGCGTCGGTCATCGAGATTTCAACCTCGATCTCGGGAAACTGCTGCTTGAAGGACGCCAGCGCGTTTCGCACCAGCAGGTGATAGGCCAGATCGGGTATGGCAAGTTTCAGGGCGCCCCGGGCCGCATGACCGGCGGTCCGAGCGCTTTCCATCCCGTCGGTCAGTTGGTCGAAAGCCGGATTGGCGGTCTTGGCCAGGGCGCGCCCGGCTTCGGTCAGACTGATCGAACGCGTCGTTCGAATGAACAACGCCGACCCAATTTGTTGTTCAAGCTCTTTCAGCTGATGGCTCACCGTCGACGGCTTGAGCCCAAGCGTTGCCGCGGCCCCACGCAGGGTGCCCGCGCGGGTGATCGCGTCAAAGATTTCCAGCTTGGATAGCGGAAGCCTCATTGATGGCCTGTATCTAACAGAGTTTTGGATACTCGGGGCATTATGCGATAGCCACCACATAAATACAATATCTGTCAGATCAAACGGCGCAATCGAACCGGCGCCCCAGACAAAGGACCAAATGCCATGACCCCCAGGAAGGCGCTGATAGTCGCGACCAACCACACCAAATTTGACGACCCAAAGGCCGGTCCAACCGGCCTGTGGATGTCCGAGCTGGTACATGCCTACGACGTGTTCGAAGACAATGGGATCGACATTGACATTGTCAGCCCCGCCGGCGGCAAGGTGTCGGTCGATGGCAGAAGCCTTGGCCGTATCGTATTCGACAAGGCGTCAAGGCGGCGGTACGAAGACCCGCAGTTCATGGAGATGCTGAAAGACACCAGGTCAATCTCTGACGTGGACTGGTCAGATTACGACGTCGTGTTCTTTGCGGGCGGCCATGGTGCGATGTGGGACTTTGCCGAGAACCAGGATCTTCACGCGCGCACCGCCGAAGCGTTTGAAAACGGCAAGGTCATTTCCGCCGTTTGCCACGGAAATGCTGTGCTGCCGAATGTTCGCCTGAGCAACGGCAAGCGCATGATCGACGGCAGGAACGGGACCGGTTTTGCCTACTTTGACGAAACGATCGCCGGCGTGAAAAAGCTCGTCCCGTACAACATGGAAAAACGGCTGAAAGCAGCGGGCATGAAATACAGCAAGGCGTTCTTGCCGCTGGCCGGTCACACGGTTGTCGACGGCAACCTGATCACCGGACAAAACCCGAATTCGACGACAGCCACCGCAAATGCGGTTGTGAAGGCGCTCGAAAGCAGCGCGGCGAAAACCCTGCAGGCCGCCAATGCCTGACATCGCAATCCAAGAGAACGCAAGCCAGGCCAGCGGCCACCGCGTGGCCCGGGCCAAGGCATTCATCACCGAGGCTTTCGCCGAGGGCCGGCCAGAAGCGGCGGTTCAGGCCCACACGGGTGCCCGGTTCGTGCAACACAGTACCGGCGTGAAAGACGGAAAGGCGGGGTTTACCGAATCCATCACCGGTCACAACCGGCGTTTCCCGGATCACCGGATCCAGATTGTCCGAGCGTGGGAAGATGACCGCCTGGTTTTCCTGCACATCCTTCACAATCTGAACGACGGTGAACGCGAATATGTCACGACCGAGTTTTTCGATACCGATGACGACGGCAAGCTCGTCGAACATTGGAGCGTGATGGGCGACTTCAAGGGCCCGAACCCTTCGGGGCGCACCCAGGTGGATGGCAAAACCGCGATATCCGATCTCGACCGCACCGAAGCGAACAAGGCCATCGTTCAAACCATGCTTCGGGAAAGCGTGTTCCCCGGCGCTCGGCCTGACAGTATCGAGCGCTTCTTTGGCAAGGTCTACTTACAGCACAACCCTGGCCTGGGAGACGGACTTGAGATTGTCAGAGAGCTGTCCCAAGCCGAAAACCCGCAGCTGGTTTACCACGAAATCGTGCTGACGGTCGGCCGTGGCAACTTCGTCGCTGTTCTTTGCAAGTCAAGCTGGGCGGGCGCGCCTTTGGCGCAAGTCGATATCCTTCGCCTCGAAGACGGCAAGATCGTCGAGCATTGGGATCTCAATGAACCGGCGGCCCCGAGCGATGTAAACTCCGGCAAGTTCTAACCGGCGCGTTGCAACGGGCACCTCGCAGGGGCAAACACGTATGCCGGGCGGTGTTGGAGCCTTTTCGCCGCTACTTCGAAATCGTGGCCGGGAAAGCGGCGGGCCCAGCAAAACGACGCCGCAATCCGGCACGGGTTGGGGCAGGCTCCGGCGAAAACAGGGGAAACATCAACAAGAAAGCCGGTTGACGGGATTGGTGGAGCCTAGGGGGGTCGAACCCCTGACCTCTTGCATGCCATGCAAGCGCTCTCCCAACTGAGCTAAGGCCCCGAACCGGGTGCAGACCGTGTCTGCGCCCGGTGGATTTAGTGAACCGCCGCCACCGGTGCAAGCGGAAAGTTGCGCCGACAGCACCGACAGCGCAGGCGACAGCCGTCAGCTTTCGTCGTCGTTGCTGGCCACGTCGGCAATCTCGTCCAGCGAGACATTGTCGTCGTCGTCGTCGTCGTCTTCCAGAACGTCGTCGCCAAGGTCGACGTCGGTCGAATCGTCGTCATCGTCTTCCAGAACGACCTCTTCCTCGTCGGCCGGTTCTTCGGTCTTGGCGCTGGCCTTGTCAGGCTTGTCGGCAACCATGGTTCGCGCGTTCTTGCCGGTGTTCAGCGGCACGACCTCGCCGGTGTAGGGGCTGACAACCGGGTCGCGGTTGAGATCGTAGAAACGCTTGCCGGTGGTGGGGCAAATACGCTTGGTTCCCCATTCCTCTTTGGGCATCGAATTCCATCCGTCATGTGGGTATGCGGTGAACCCGCCGACTGCCGGAATGCCCCGGCCCTGTCAAGCGGTTTCCCGGCGCGGCCGCCCCGCTTTGGGCTGGCCGCCGGGCTGGCCGGGGGCTATCTGGGGGCGATGAGTGCCGGCCCATGACAAAGGCGATCCTTGACGGTGATCCGCCGCTGACCCTGACGGTGCGCCGTTCGCGCGCCGCGCGGCGGCTGTCGTTGCGGGTGTCGGGCATCGACGGGAAGGTCACGCTGACCATGCCGCCGCAGCTGTCCACGGCCGAGGCGCTGCGCTTTGCCGCCGGCAAACGCGCCTGGCTGGACGCACGCCTGACCGAGCGGCCAGATGCCGTCAGCCCCCGGGTCGGCGACACATGGCCGCTGCAGGGGCGCATGCTGCCGCTGGTCGAAGGGCCGGGCCGGGCCGCGCGCTTGCTGCCCGACGCCATCGCCCTGCCCCCGGGCCGCCCGGCCGGGCCGGCGCTGGCCGCGGCCTGCAAGGATATGGCCCGCCAACGCGCCGCGGCGCTGGTTGCGGCCCACGCCGCCACGCTGGGGCGCAGCCACGGGCGGCTGAGCCTGCGCGACACGCGGTCGCGCTGGGGCAGTTGCACGGCCGAGGGCAATATCATGCTGTCCTGGCGGCTGGTGCTCGCGCCGCCCGAGATTTTCGACTATGTCGCCGCCCACGAAGTGGCGCATCTCAGGCATATGGACCATTCCCGCGCCTTCTGGGCAACCGTCGCCGGGCTTTGCCCCGCCTTCGAACGGCACCGCCGCTGGCTACGCGACCACGGGCCCGACCTGCACCGCTGGCGCTTCTGCGATTGACCTGGGCGCGCGGTCGCGGGCATTGTCGCGCCCATGCTTCTGGGCAAGGGCCAACAAGACAGCGGCGCGGCACATGACCGGGTCTATCGCAGCCTGCGCGGGCGCATCATGCACGGGCAGGTGGCGCCGGGCACCGCGCTGACCCTGCGCGGCATCGGCGCCGAATTTGGCGTGTCGACGACCCCGGCCCGCGAGGCGGTGCGCCGCCTGGTGGCCGAGGGCGCGCTGACCCTCAGCAGCTCGGGCCGGGTGTCGACGCCCGAACTTTCCAACGACCGGATCGAGGAACTGGCCGCCCTGCGCGCCCTGATCGAGACCGAACTGGCCAGCCGCGCGCTGCCGCGGGCGCATTTCGCCCTGATCGACCGGCTGCAGGCCATCAACAATTCCATCGGCGATATGGTCGCGCGGGGCGACGCCGTGGGCTATATCCGCACCAACCTCGAATTTCACCGCACGCTGTACCTGCGGGCCCAGGCGCCGGCGATGCTGGCCATGGCCGAAACCGTCTGGCTTCAGCTTGGCCCCACCATGCGCAAACTCTACGGGCGTCAGGGCCGGACAGAAACGCCGTCGGGCCACCGGCTGATCGTCGCCGCCCTGCGAGCCGGCGACGAACCGGGCCTGCGGCTGGCGGTGCGCACCGACGTGACCCAGGGCCTCAGGTTGCTGGTTACATGACTGTCCGCATCCGCCCCGCCTCTACGCGGGCCGATCTGGACGCAGCGGCACGGCTGTTCCGGGCCTATGTCGCGGGGCTGGTGGCCGAAACCGGCGTCGGCAAAGACGTCCACAAAAGCGATGGCGAGGCCGCGGCCCTGCCGGGCCCATACGCAGCCCCACGCGGCACGATCCTGCTGGCCGCCCGTCCCGGCCAGCCACCGGACGGCTGCGTCGCCCTCAGGCCGCTGCAGGGCGGAACCTGCGAGGTCAAGCACCTCTTTGTCAGCCCCGGCGCACGCGGTGCGGGGCTGGGGCGCCAACTCATGCAGGCGCTGATCCCCTGGGCGCAGAACGCCGGCTATGACCGCATGCTGCTGGACACGCTCGCGTCGCTGACCCGCGCCGTCGATCTTTACCAGGACCTCGGCTTCAGGCGCGTCGCGCCCTACAACGACACCGCTCATCGCGACATCCTGCATTTTGGACGCGCGCTCTGACCGCCCCTACTCTTGTCGGAAATATCCCGGGGGAATCCGCTGGCGCATGCCAGCGGATGGGGGCAGCGCCCCCGTCCCGCGTCAGCTGTGGATTGCCCCGTCGCCGCAGGCCAGCGCGGCCTCGCGCACGGCTTCGGAATAGGTGGGATGCGCGTGGCAGGTCAGCGCGATGTCCTCGGCCGAGGCCCCGAATTCCATGGCCACGCAGATCTCGTGGATCATCTCGCCGGCCGCCGGGCCGATGATGTGGGCGCCCAGCAGCCGGTCGGTGTCCTTGTCGGCCAGAAGCTTGACAAAGCCTTCGGCGGCCATGCTGGCCTTGGCGCGGCCGTTGCCCATGAACTGAAACTTGCCGGCCTTGTAGGCACGGCCCTGCTCTTTCAGGCTTTGCTCGGTCTCGCCGACGCTGGCGACTTCGGGGCTGGTATAGATCACGCCCGGGATCACGGCGTAATTCACATGGCCCGCCTTGCCGGCGATCACCTCGGCCACGGCCATGCCTTCGTCTTCGGCCTTGTGGGCCAGCATGGGGCCGTCGATGCAATCACCGATGGCATAGATGCCCGCAACGCTGGTGGCCCAGTTGGCATCGGTTTCGATCTGGCCGCGCGGGCTTTGCCCGATGCCCAGCGCCTTCAGCCCCAGCCCGTCGGTAAAGGGCTTGCGGCCGGTGGCGACCAGCACGCAATCGGCATCGAGCGTGGCTTCGCTGTCATTCTTGCGCAGCTTGTAGGTGACGCTGGCCTTGCCGCGGGCGACGCTGGCCGACTGCACGGCGGCGCCCATCACGAATTTCATCCCCTGCCTGCCGAGGATACGCTTGAAGGTCTTCTGCACCTCGGCGTCCATGCCGGGGGTGATGGCGTCGAGATACTCGACCACGGTCACCTCGGCGCCGAGCCGGGCGTAGACGCTGCCCATTTCTAGCCCGATGACGCCGGCCCCGATCACCACCATCTTTTTCGGCGGTTTTTTCAGGCTGAGCGCGCCGGTCGAGGTGACGATGATTTCTTCGTCCACCTCGACCCCCGGCAGCGAGGATGAATCCGAGCCGGTGGCGATGACGATGTTCCTGGTCTCGTGAACCGCGTCGCCGACCTTGACCTTTCCCGGCCCGGGGATCGACGCCCAGCCTTTCAGCCAGTCGACCTTGTTCTTCTTGAACAGGAACTCGATGCCCTTGGTGTTGCCGGCGATGACCTCGTCCTTGAAGGCCTGCATCTGCGGCCAGTCGACCGAGGGCGACTTGCCCTTCAGTCCCATCCTGGCAAAGTTATGCTCGGCCTCGTGCAGCTGGTGGGTGGCGTGCAACAGCGCCTTTGACGGGATGCAGCCGACGTTCAGGCAGGTGCCACCCAGCGCCTCGCGGCCTTCGACACAGGCGGTTTTCAGCCCCAGTTGGGCGGCGCGGATGGCGGTCACATAGCCGCCGGGCCCGGCGCCGATAACGATGACATCATATTGGGACATTTCAGGTCGGGTCCTTTTCATGGGCGGGGGAGGGGCGCTGCCCCTCTTGGCCTGGCGGCCAATTCACCCCGGGATATTTGGGCCAAGCTGATGGATCAGAGGTCCATCAGCAGGCGGCGCGGGTCTTCCAGAGCTTCCTTGACGCGGACAAGGAAAGTCACCGCGCCCTTGCCGTCGACGATGCGGTGATCGTAGCTGAGCGCGAGATACATCATCGGGCGGGCGACGATCTGGCCGTCGACGACCATGGGGCGTTGCTGGATCTTGTGCATGCCGAGGATGCCCGACTGCGGCGGGTTGAGGATGGGCGAGGACATGAGCGAGCCATAGACGCCACCGTTCGAGATGGTGAAGGTCCCGCCCTGCATTTCCGCCATGCTGAGTTTGCCGTCGCGGGCGCGCAGGCCGAGTTCGGCGATCTTCTTTTCGATGGCGGCGAAACTCATCTGGTCGGCGTCGCGCAGCACCGGCACGACGAGGCCCGAGGGTGTGCCGACGGCGACGCCCATATGCACGAATTTCTTGTAGACCGCGTCGGTGCCGTCGATTTCGGCATTGACCTCGGGCACCTCTTTCAGGGCGTGGCAGCAGGCCTTGGTGAAGAAGGACATGAAGCCCAGTTTCACGCCGTGCTTTTTTTCGAACAGGTCCTTGTATTCCTTGCGCAGCCCCATGACGCCGGTCATGTCGACCTCGTTATAGGTGGTCAGCATCGCGGCGGTGTTCTGGGCGTCTTTCAGGCGCCGGGCGATGGTTTGGCGCAGGCGGGTCATGCGCACCCGTTCTTCCCGGCCCGCGTCTTCGGCGGCCACCGGGGCGCGCGGCGCGGCGGGGGTCGGGGCGGCGGGCGCGGGGG
>CAYYMJ010000005.1:43997-69008 GCA_964472855.1 uncultured Rhodobacterales bacterium
GCCGACCGGGGCGGTGGCGGGCGCGTCGGCCGGGGCGGCCGTGGCAGCGGCGGCGCCGGCGCCGGCGGCGATGCGCGCCAGCGTGGCGCCCGCGGCCACGGTGTCGCCTTCGCCGGCCAGGATCTCGGCCAGGGTTCCGGCGGCGGGGGCCGGCACCTCGACCGAGACCTTGTCGGTTTCCAGTTCGCACAGCATTTCGTCCTGGGCCACGGCATCGCCGGGCTTTTTGAACCATGTGGCGACGGTGGCTTCGGTGACGCTTTCGCCAAGGGCGGGAACGGTCACGTCGACGCTGGTGGCTGGTGCCGCGGCGGCCGGGGCTTTGGCGGCGGGGGCCGGGGCTTTGGCGGGGGCCTTGGCGGGAGCCGGGGCCTTGGCGGGGGCTTTGGCGGCGGCGGGTTTGCCAGCGGTCGCGGGGGCGGCCGCGCCGGCCGAGGCGGCGCCTTCGGCGATATTGGCCAGCAGCGCATCGACACCGACGGTTTCACCTTCGGCGGCCACGATGTCGGCCAGCTTGCCGGCGGCCGGGGCCGGAACCTCGACGGTTACCTTGTCGGTTTCCAGTTCGCACAGCATTTCGTCCTGGGCCACGGCATCGCCGGGCTTCTTGAACCATGTGGCGACGGTGGCTTCGGTGACGCTTTCGCCCAGGGTGGGCACGCGGACTTGCACGGTCATCTTCAGTTTCCTTCCAGGCCAAGCGCGGCTGCGACCAGCGCCTGTTGCTGAGCTTTATGTTGCGAGGCCAGCCCGGTCGCGGGCGAGGCAGAGGCTTGGCGGCCGGCATAGACGGGCCGGGTGTTGCGGGCGCCGATCCGGGTCAGCACCCATTCGATGTTGGGTTCCACGAAGTTCCACGCGCCCTGGTTCTTGGGCTCTTCCTGGCACCAGACGATCCTGGCCTGGGCAAAGCGCTGAAGTTCCTTGACCATGCTCATCGCCGGGAACGGATAGAACTGTTCCAGCCGCAGGATGTAGGTGTCGGTCAGCCCGGCGTCGTCGCGGGCGTCGAGCAGGTCGAAATAGACCTTGCCCGAGCACAGGACCAGCCGCTTGATCTGGTCGTCGGGCAGCAGGTCAAGCGGCGAGTTGCCGTGCTGTGCGTCGTCCCACAGCACCCGGTGAAAGCTGGAGCCGGTGGTGAATTCCTCCGCCTTGCTGACCGCCATCTTGTGCCGCAACAGCGACTTGGGTGTCATCATCACCAGCGGTTTGCGATAGCTGCGGTGCATCTGCCGGCGCAGGATGTGGAAATAGTTGGCCGGCGTGGTGCAGTTGGCAACGATCCAGTTGTCCTGGCCACACATCTGCAAGAAGCGTTCCAGCCGGGCCGAGCTGTGTTCGGGGCCCTGTCCTTCGAAGCCGTGGGGCAACAGGCAGACCAGCCCCGACATGCGCAGCCATTTGCTTTCACCCGATGAAACGAACTGGTCGAACATGATCTGGGCGCCGTTGGCAAAGTCGCCGAACTGGGCCTCCCACAGGGTCAGGGCGTTGGGTTCGGCCAGCGAAAAGCCGTATTCGAAGCCCAGCACCGCATATTCCGACAGCATCGAATCGATGACGTCATAGTGCTTTTGTCCGGCCCGGATGGTGTTGAGCGGGTAATAGCGTTCTTCGGTTTCCTGATCGATGAAGGCCGAATGCCGCTGACTGAAGGTTCCGCGGGTGGCGTCCTGACCGGACAGCCGCACCGGGAAGCCTTCGACCAGCAGCGAACCGAAGGCCAGCGCCTCGGCCGTGGCCCAGTCGAATCCGGCGCCGGAGGCGAACATCTTGCGCTTGGCGTCCAGCAGGCGTTCGACGGTGCGGTGCATCGCGAAATTCGCCGGTTCACGCGTCAGGGCGGTGCCGATTTCGGCCAGCGTTTCCGCCGGGATCGCGGTTTTGCCGCGCTGGTATTGCTCGCCCTTCTTGTCGAGATGCGACCAGCGCCCGTCCAGCCAGTCGGCCTTGTTCGGGCGATAGGTCTTCCCGGTCTCGAATTCTTCGTTCAGATGCGCCTGAAAGGCGGCTTTCATGTCCTCGATCTCGCCCTCGGGCATCAGGTCGTCGCGGACCAGCCGTTCGGCATAAAGGCTGAGCGTCGTCTTCTGCTTCTTGATGCGCTTGTACATCGCCGGGTTGGTGAACATCGGCTCGTCGCCTTCGTTATGTCCGAAGCGGCGGTAACAGAAAATGTCGATAACCGCGTCCTTGCCGAATTTCTGGCGAAACTCGGTGGCGACCTTGGCGGCGTGAACCACGGCCTCGGGGTCGTCGCCGTTGACGTGGAATATCGGCGCCTCGACCATCAGGGCGATGTCGGTGGGGTAGGGGGACGAACGCGAGAAATGCGGCGCGGTGGTAAAGCCGATCTGGTTGTTGACGATGATATGGATCGTGCCGCCGGTTCTGTGCCCGCGCAGGCCCGACAGGCCAAAGCATTCGGCCACCACACCCTGACCGGCAAAGGCGGCGTCGCCATGCAGCAGGATGGGCAGGATGCTGGTGCGGGCCTCGTCGTTGCGCTGGTCCTGCTTGGCCCGCGCCTTGCCCAGCACCACAGGGTTGACCGCCTCGAGATGCGATGGATTGGCGGTCAGCGACAGGTGCACGTTGTTGCCGTCGAAGGTGCGGTCGGACGAGGTGCCAAGGTGATATTTCACGTCGCCCGAACCGTCGACATCCTCGGGCTTGAAGCTGCCGCCCTGAAATTCGTTGAAGATGGCGCGGTAGGGTTTGGCCATCACGTTGGCCAGCACCGACAGCCGGCCCCGGTGCGGCATGCCGATGACGATTTCCTGCACCCCCAGCGCGCCGCCCCGCTTGATGATCTGTTCCATGGCCGGGATCAGCGATTCACCGCCGTCCAGACCAAAGCGCTTGGTGCCCATGTATTTGACATGCAGGAATTTTTCGAAGCCCTCGGCCTCGACCATTTTGTTCAGGATCGCCTTGCGCCCTTCGCGGGTGAAGGCGATTTCCTTGCCCAGCCCTTCGATCCGCTCTTTCAGCCACGACGCCTGGGCCGGGTCAGAGATATGCATGTATTGCAGCGCGAAGGTGCCGCAATAGGTGCGTTTGACGATGGCGAGGATCTCGCGCATCGACGCGGTTTCCAGCCCCAGGACATTGTCGATATAGATCGGTCGGTCGAGGTCGGTGTCGGCAAAGCCATAGGATGCGGGGTCAAGCTCGGGGTGGCGGTTTTCCTCGCGCATGCCCAGCGGATCGAGATTGGCCACAAGGTGGCCACGAATGCGATAGGCACGGATCAGCATCAGCGCCCGGATCGAATCGAGCACCGCGCGGCGCATCTGCTCGTCGGACACGGCCACCTTGTTGCCGGCGGCCTTGGCGGCGATCTTCTTGCCCAGCTTGCGCGCATCCGGGGCGCCACCTTCGGGCCACTGGCCGTCTAGCGCCGCGGTCAGGTCGTCATGGGGCTCGGGCGGCCAGTCGGCGCGGGCCCAGCTGGCGCCGGCAGCATCGTCTTGCACGCTGACAGGGTCATCACCAAGCTGGCGGAAATAGGCGGCCCAGCTGGCATCGACAGCGTCGGGATCCCGGGCATACCGGGCATAAAGCTGTTCGACATATTCGGCATTGTGCCCTTGCAGGAAGGACGAGGCGTGAAACTGGTCGTTTCCGGGTGCTTCGGTCATCTTTTCGGGTCCTAAAGCCTAGGGTTTCTGGGCAATCACGGAGTATTCGAGAATCATGAACGTGCCGTCATCCGCGGCGGGGATGAAAGTCAGGCTGCGCCGATGCTCGATGCGGGCGCCATCGCTGCCGAGCAGGAAGTTGGCCATGCGCCAGGCCGATAACGCGCCGCGCCGTTCCTGCGGCATCAGCGAAAAGCGCAGCAGCATGTCGTCGCGCAAGGCGGTATCGGGGTTCTTGACCATCAGGCGGCAGTTGACGCCGGCCAGCCGGTCGCCGTCGATCTGTTCAAGCCCCAGGGCAAAGCCGGGGATGGTCTTGTGCACCAAAAGCCGCATCGCGCCGCGCGGATCGTCGGCGGCAGCGGCGCGCCGGGCGGCGATGCGCTGTTCAAAGGCCTCGGCGGCGGCGTCGGCCTGTTCGGGTTCGGCCCCGCCGGACAGCACCAGCATGACGGTCGTTGCCCGGGCCAGCGTTGCGGATATGCCCGGCACCTCGTCGTCATTGGCGGTTCGCCAGGCGTCGGACAGGGCCGTCAGGCGCTGGTCCAGACTGACCCGCGTCGACGAGCACAGCGATGTCATCATCGACACGACCGGCGCGCCCACAGCCTGCGCCGCGACCGGCGCGGACAGAGCCAGCGCCAGCACAAGGCTGGCGGCGGCTGTCCATGGGATGCTGTGGGTGGCGCGGAACATGGGTCAGCCCTTGCCGATCGCTTCCAGCATGGCCTCGCCCAGACCGGCCGGGCTGTCGGCCACGACGATTCCGGCCGCGCGCATGGCCTCGATCTTGTCCTCGGCGCCGCCCTTGCCGCCGGCAACGATGGCCCCGGCATGGCCCATGCGCCGGCCCGCAGGCGCCGTGCGCCCGGCGATAAAGCCGGCAACCGGCTTGGACCGGCCCTTGCGCGCCTCGTCGATCAGAAACTGCGCGGCTTCTTCCTCGGCCGAGCCGCCGATTTCGCCGATCATGATGATCGACCGGGTTTCATCGTCGGCCAGGAACCATTCCAGCACGTCCAGATGTTCGGTGCCCTTGATCGGGTCGCCGCCGATGCCGACGCAGGTCGACTGGCCAAGGCCCGCCGCCGTGGTCTGGGCCACCGCCTCGTAGGTCAGCGTGCCCGAGCGCGAGACCACCCCGACCGAGCCGCGCTGGTGGATATGACCGGGCATGATGCCGATCTTGCAGGCGTCTGGGGTGATGACGCCGGGACAGTTCGGCCCGATCAGCGTGGTCGCCGACCCTTCCAGCGCCCGCTTGACCTTCATCATGTCCAGCACCGGGATGCCTTCGGTAATGGCGACAACCAGCGGCAGGCCGGCGTCAATGGCTTCCAGGATCGAATCGGCGGCAAAGGGGGGCGGCACATAGATGACGCTGGCGTTGGCACCGGTGACGGCCACCGCTTCGTGGACGCTGTTGAACACCGGCAGGTCCAGATGCTGTTGCCCGCCCTTTCCGGGGGTCACGCCGCCAACCATCTTGGTGCCATAGGCAATGGCCTGTTCCGAGTGAAAGGTGCCCTGGCTTCCGGTGAGGCCCTGACAGATGACTTTGGTGTTTTCGTCGACGAGTACGGCCATGGTGTCTGGCTTCCTATCTGGCGGCTTGCCTGTTTTCGGTTTCGAGTTTCCGGATGACCTGCAGCAGGTTGACGACAACCTTGGCGGCATCCGTGATGGGCATGGTGCCGGGCAGCCCGGGCGCGCGGGCGATGCTTTCGATGGGACGCTCGGGAAACAGGGTCGGCCGGTCCGGGAAATAGGTCTGGCGAACATCCTCGTTCGACGCGGCGTTCACCTTGCGCACCCAGGCGATCTGGTCGGCCGTCAGCCTGACCTTGTCACCGCTGCCGCCGGCTCGATTGATGGCGGCGACCGCGTTCTGGCGCAGCGGCCGGGCGACGGCCTTGGGCAGGTCGAGCGTGGCCAGCCGCGTATCGAGCGCGCGGATCAGTTCGGCGCATTCGAGGCTGAGCGATTCGTTGATGCTGGCGATCGGGTCGAGCCCGTCCAGCGCATAGCCCGCCGCGTCGGCGAAATCGGCCAGCAGGTCGTTGGCGACCATGGCCTTGCGGTCGAACAGCCGCACACACATGCGCTCTTGCCCGACGACATCGGACCAGTTGCGCAGGAAGGCGGCAATGTCGAACTTGCCCCGGCGCCGCACATGGGCGTCGAAATCCATTGTCAGCCCGGCGCGCAGTGCCTGCGAATACCAGCTGGCGGCGCTGTCTTCCTGGCTGCGGAAATACACCACATAGCGCACGTCGTCATAAAGCTCGGTCAGAAAGCCGTGCAGCGCCGCGATCTGGGCGGCGTCGCGCAAACCGGCGGAAATGTGCTCGGCCGAAAAGATCTGCCGATCAAAACCCACGCGCCCGGCGTCGGCGCGAACCAGCGCCTCCATGCGCCGGGCCTCGGCCGCGACGGCCGACCAGTCGGGGTTTACCCCGAACATCCATTCCGCCAGCAGCGCGTCCAGTCGCTGGATTGCGCCCATGCGATTGAGCGCGATCATCGGCAGCTCGACACTGGCCGGGATCTTGTGGCGGTTGTATCGGCCGTGCAGCACCCGCTGGCGCGCCAGACCGGCCTGGTTTTGCACCAGATGCGTCTGGATCGTCGACGTGCCGGTCTTGCCCATGCCGATATGAACCACCGCCCGCATCAGTCGGCGTCCTCTTGCGACTGCGTCAGCAGGGCATGCGAGCGGGCGAACAGAACCGGCCGTTCCGGGAAGAACCGCTTGCGCAGCTTTTCGTTCGACGCCGCGTTGCGCCGGGCCACGCCAAGCGCCTGCGCCCGGGTCAGCGTCAGCTTCTTGCCGGTGCTGGAACCGATCATCTTCTGCACATGGCCCGACCGAACGGCGCGGGTCCATTTCTCGGGGAACTTGTCGGCCAGAAGGTTGATCTGGCGCAGCGGCTCAAGCGATGCCGCGTCGATGGATTCGTTCAGGGTTTTGGGCGCGCGCGTGTTTTCGGTGCTGGCGCCGATGAGGTTGGCGAAATCCTCGATCAGGTCGCCATTGATCAGGCTGTCCGCTTCAAGCAGCCGCACCGTCAGCCGGGAATTGGGCGTTCCCCTGCGCCAGCGCGCGCAGGTCTTGAAATAGTCGCGGTCTTCCTTGCGTTCGAGGAATTCCTCCATGGAATAAACGCCGCCCATCTTGATCATCTGGGCAAAGGCCGACGGGACCCAGCTGATCTGGTCGCGCAGGTACACCACGTAACGGACCTTGTCGAAACGCAGGGTCAGCCAGTCGTGAAACAGCCGCGTCCATTCCGGTTTACGCAGCCATGCCGGCAGAAACTCGGACGATATGACATAGGTGCGGTAGCCCGGCGCGTTGATCGAAGCTTCGGCGCGGGCCTCGAATTCGGCCATGGGCGCGGCCTGATCCTCGAGCGTTTCGATGCCGAAATTCAGCCGCGCGTCGGGGTTGGGCAACAGCCGCCCCGCCCGGTGCACGCCGATGGCCGAAAACCCCAGCGCGTGCGGCAGCGTGCGCGGGCCGGCGTCGGCCAGCGTGTCATAACGGATGCCCTGTTCGGCAAGCTGGTCGCGGTTCGCGCCCAGCCAGCCCTGAATCGTCGTGGACCCGGTCTTGTTCAGACCGATATGCACAACGCAGCGGCGGCGTCTGGCCTGCCGCGGCTGGTCAATGTCAGCTTGCGCCGGCATCCTGGCGCCACTCAGCCCTTGACCGCCCGGACGATCTTTTCGGCGCCGTCGCGCAGGTCGTCGGCGGCAATCACGTCAAGGCCGGATTTGTTGATGATCTCCTTGCCCTGTTCAACGTTCGTGCCTTCGAGCCGCACGACCAGCGGCACTTTCAGGCCGACTTCCTTCACGGCCGAGACGACGCCTTCGGCGATGACATCGCAGCGCATGATGCCGCCGAAGATGTTGACAAGGATGCCCTTCACGTTGGGGTCCGAGGTGATGATCTTGAAGGCCTCGGTCACCTTTTCCCTGGTCGCGCCGCCGCCCACGTCCAGAAAGTTGGCAGGTTCCGAGCCATAAAGCTTGATGATGTCCATCGTCGCCATGGCAAGGCCGGCGCCGTTGACCATGCAGCCGATTTCCCCGTTCAGCGCGATATAGTTCAGGTCGAATTTCGACGCCGCCAGCTCTTTGGGGTCTTCTTCGCTTTCGTCGCGCAAGGCGGCGATGTCGGGATGCCGGGCCACCGCGTTGCCGTCAAAGCCCATCTTGGCGTCAAGGCAGCGCAGATCGCCGTCGTCGGTGACGATCAGGGGATTGATCTCGACCATCTCGGCGTCTTTTTCGACGAACAGGCGATAAAGCGTCGCCATCAGCTTGACGCATTGCTTTATCTGCTTGCCTTCCAGCCCCAGCGAAAAGGCAATGCGGCGCCCGTGATACGGCATATAGCCGGTGGCCGGGTCGACGGCGAACGACAGGATCTTCTCGGGCGTTACGGCGGCGACCTGTTCGATGTCCATGCCGCCCTCGGTCGAGCAGACAAAGGAAATGCGGCTGGACTGGCGGTCGACCAGCAGGGCCAGATAGAGCTCGCGCGAGATGCCGGCCCCGTCCTCGATATAGACGCGGCCCACGTCCTTGCCCGCCGGGCCGGTCTGATGGGTCACCAGCGTGCGGCCCAGCATCCTGGCGGCCTCGTCGGCGGCCTCGCCGATCGAGCGGGTCAGGCGCACGCCGCCCTTGTCGCCGGCCTCGGCCTGTTTGAAGCTGCCCTTGCCGCGTCCGCCGGCGTGGATTTGCGCCTTGACCACCCAGATCGGGCCTTCCAGTTCGCCCGCCGCCGTCTTGGCATCTTCCGATTTCAGCACAACGCGCCCGTCGGCAACCGGGGCCCCGTAGTCACGCAGAAGCGCCTTCGCCTGGTATTCGTGAATGTTCACTTCCAAAATCCTTGCATCCGCTGGCGTTGCCCCGTTCAAACCACAGGTTTTCCAGCAAAAGAACAGTGTTTTCACAAAGGTCACTGAAAAAGCGACATATGTGATCACACCCAAAAATCCAGTGATCACAAATTATGCAGTTGTGCCGCGAATGTGATTCGGGGATGCGCGCGCGTGGGCGCGGCCGCCGGCCCATCACCATGCGGCGGGCCCGGAACGCAAAGGCGCGCGCAGTGACCCGCGCGCGCCCGTAATCGTCAATCGACCAAGGCTTAGCCGAGCGACCCGTCGATGGCCTTGCAGGCATCGACAAGACCCTTCACGGCACCGACCGACTTGTTGAACATGGCCGCCTCGTCCTTGTCGAGCTTGATGTCGATGATCTTCTCGATGCCGCCGGCGCCGATGACGGTGGGCACGCCGACATACATGCCCTTCAGGCCGTATTCGCCCTTGCAGCAGGCCGCGCAGGGCAGGACCCGCTTTTGGTCTTTCAGATAGCTTTCCGCCATTTCGATGGCCGCGGTCGCCGGCGCGTAAAAGGCCGAGCCGGTTTTCAGCAGCCCGACGATCTCGGCGCCGCCGTCGCGGGTGCGCTGGATGATCGCGTCCAGCTTGTCCTGGCTGGTCCAGCCCATCTTGATCAGGTCCGGCAGCGGAATGCCGGCAACGGTCGAATAACGGGGCAGCGGCACCATCGAATCGCCGTGCCCGCCCAGAACAAAGGCGGTGACGTCTTTCATGGACACGCCAAATTCAAGGCTGAGAAAGTGACGGAAGCGCGCCGAATCAAGCACGCCGGCCATGCCCACGACCTTGTTGCGCGGCAGGCCCGAATATTCGCGCAGCGCCCACACCATCGCGTCCAGCGGGTTGGTGATGCAGATGACAAAGGCGTCGGGCGCGTTGTCGCGAATGCCCTCGCCGACCGATTTCATGACCTTCAGGTTGATGCCCAGCAGGTCGTCGCGGCTCATCCCCGGCTTGCGCGGAACGCCGGCGGTGACGATGCAGACATCGGCGCCGGCAATGTCGCCATAGTCGGTGGTGCCACGCAGCGCGGCGTCAAAGCGTTCGGCCGGACCGGATTCGGCGATGTCCAGCGCCTTGCCCTGCGGGGTTCCGTCGGCAATGTCGAACAGAACGACGTCGCCCAGTTCCTTGAGCGCGGCGAGATGGGCGAGCGTGCCGCCAATCTGCCCGGCGCCGATCAGGGCAATCTTGGGTCTGGCCATGAGATGATCTCCGATCCTGTGAATTTCGCCGGTTGACTAGTCCTTCGCAGGCATAGAGGCAAGCGTCGAGCCGGTGATCAAGTGTCACATGCGCTGCGTTGCAGCATGGTCGCGGACACCCGGCAATGTGATAAGGGGCAGGGCGCTGATCGTTGCCGGCACAGATCTGACCACCTTTGCGGTGGCCATTCCGGCGGTTCTTTATGCCGGTATCTCGAAGGGCGGCTTCGGGTCCGGCGCCGCCTTTGCCGCCGCGCCGTTCCTGGCGCTGTTTCTCGACCCGGCGGTCGCGGTGGGCATGATGCTGCCGTTGCTGATGCTGATGGATGTCACGGCAATTCCGGCCTACTGGCGCAAATGGGACCGGGCCGATGCGGTCCGCCTGATCGCCGGCGCCGTGCCGGGGGTATTGGTCGGCGCGGCGCTGTGGCGGGTGGCGAACGACGATGTCATCCGGCTGCTGATCGGGGTTGTTGCGCTGGGGTTCGTTGCCTACCGCGTGGCCGACGCCCGCGGCTGGATGCGCCTGGCCACGGGGCGCTGGCCCGACGGCGCCGGGTATTTCTGGGGTGGCGTGGCCGGGTTCACCAGCTTTATCAGCCACGCGGGCGGACCGCCGGCGGCCATCTATCTATTGGGCCGCGACGTCGACAAGACCCGTTATCAGGCGACATCGGTTCTGGTGTTCTGGGCCATCAACCTGATGAAGGCCGCGCCGTATTTCGCGCTGGGCATCTTCAGCGCCACGTCGTTCATGCTTGACCTGTTGCTGGCCCCGGTGGCCGTGGTCGGGGTTCTGATCGGCGTCAGGTTGCACCATCTGGTCAGCCAGCAACTGTTCTTCCGGCTGACCTATGCCGTTCTCATCCTGTCCGGTGCCAAACTGATCGCCGAAGCGCTGGTTTAAGAGGGGTCGCCCGGCGCGGGCAGACGGTCGTCGCCCGCCAATTCAAAGCTGCTGCCGCTGGCGACCAGGCAGGCCAGGCCGCTGGGCAGGGTGACGATCACGGTCCATGTGCCGCTGTCGTTCGAGGCGAAAACCTCGACAACCTTGCCGTCATCGGTCAGCCCGATGGACTGGCGGGTTTCGCCATAACGCTCGGCCAGAATGCCCAGCACCCGTTCGCGCGGGCCACATTGTCTGGACGACTGGGCGTTGGCGGCGGTGGCCGAAAGCAAGAGCGTAAGCAGGGCGACAATCCGCATGTTGGGTCCTTCCCATTGGTCGGAGCCACGACATGCAGCACCCGGCAGCAGGCTGGATCGGTGGGTCAGAACACCGGGTTGCGTTAGCGAACGCAGCAATTTCTGCGCCGCGGCAAAAACGGGCTTGCGAAATCGTGCGAATTGCACAAGCTTCGCGCAACAAAATTTCGAAAGGTGCGGATCATGCAGCAAACGGCACGGCCATGGCGTTCGGTTCTTTATATTCCGGGGTCCAGAACCCGGGCGCTGGACAAGGCGCGCAGCCTCGCGACCGACGCCATCATCTTCGACCTGGAAGACGCGGTGACGCCCGATGAAAAGCCTGCCGCCCGCGACACGCTGGCGGGCGAACTGGCGCGTGGCGGGTTCGGCGGCCGCAGCGGCATGGTGCGGATCAACGGGTTCGACACCGAATGGGGCGCGGCCGATCTTGCCGCGGTCGCGCCGGCCAGCCCCGCGGCCATTCTGCTGCCCAAGGTCAGCGACCCCGGCATGATCGCAGCACTGGCCGCCCGGCTCGACACCAGCCCGGCCACCGCGAACACGGCGATCTGGGCCATGATGGAAACGCCCCAAGGCATCCTGAACGCCGCCGCCATTGCCCGCGCGCCGCGCATGGCGGGGTTTGTCATGGGCACCAACGATCTGGCCAAGGAACTGAACTGCCGCTTCGTGCCCGGCCGCGGCCCGCTGCAAACCAGCCTGCAGACGTGTCTTCTGGCGGCGCGGGCGGCGGGCATCGTCTGTATCGACGGCGTCTACAACGCCTTCAAGGACAGCGACGGCCTGCGCGCCGAATGCGAGGACGGGCGCAATCTTGGCATGGACGGCAAGACCCTGATCCACCCGGCACAACTGGCCATCGCCAACGAGGTCTTTGCCCCGTCCGCGGCCGAGATCGACCTGGCCCAACGCCAGATTGCCGCCTTTGACCAGGCCAGGGCCCAGGGGCAGGGCGTTGCGGTCGTGGATGGCAAGATCGTCGAAAATCTGCATATCGTGACGGCAACCGAAATTCTGGCGCGAGCCCGCGCCATCGAGGAGCTTGCGCAATGACCCTTCTGATAACCGGCCTTGTCCTGTGGGTGGCCACACACATGTTCAAACGAACTGCGCCCGCGGCACGCGCCCGGCTGCAAAGCCGGCTTGGCGACGGGTCCAAAGGCGTCGTTGCTGCCGTGCTGCTGGTTGCGCTGGTGCTGATGGTGCTGGGTTACCGCCACGCCGACGTGGTGGTGCTGTGGCAGGGGCCGCTGTGGCTGGTGCATGTCAACAATCTGTTGATGATCGTCGCGGTATTCCTGATGGGGGTCGGCAATTCGAAATGCCGGGCCCGGGGCTGGTTGCGTCACCCGATGCTGACCGCGGTCGTCGTCTGGTCGGTGGCCCACCTGCTGGTCAATGGCGACCTGCCCTCGCTGGTGCTGTTCGGCGGGCTGCTGGTCTGGGCCGTGGCCGAGATGGTGATCATCAACCGGGCCGAGCCTGACTATCACCCGTTCAGCGGCGGAACGCTTGGCGGCGACATGCGGCTTGCCGCGATTACGGCGGCCGTGTTCGTGGTCGTCGTCCTGCTGCACGGCTGGCTGGGCCCGTCGCCGTTCGGGGCGCAATTGTGAGCACGCTTTATCGCCTGCTGACCGAAGACGACACGTCGGCCTTTTGCCACAAGGTTTCGGCGGCGCTGGCGCAGGGCTGGCACCTGCATGGCGGGCCCGCCTATGCCTTTGACGCCGCCAACGGCGTGATGCGCTGTGCACAGGCGGTCACCAAAGAGGCTGCGGCCGATTATGCCCCCGATATGGTGTTGGGACAGCAATAGATGACCAAAACCAACCCCGGCCGGTTTTTCGAAGACTATCGGCTGGGCGAAACCATTCGCCACGCGGTGCCGCGCACGGTCGCGGGGGGCGAGCGGGCGCTTTATCACGCGCTTTACCCGGCCCGGGGGGCGCTGCATTCCTCGGACGAATTCGCCCGCGCCTGTGGCCTGCCGGCGGCTCCGCTTGACGACCTGATCGTGTTTCACACCGTGTTCGGCAAGACCGTGCCCGACATCTCGGTGAACGCGGTCGCGAACCTTGGCTATGCCGACGGGCGCTGGCTGGCGCCGGTCTGGCCCGGCGACACGCTGACCGCCGACAGCCAGGTCATCGGGCTGAAGCAGAATTCCAGCGGCAAAAGCGGCATCGTCTGGGTGCGCACGACCGGCCACAACCAGCACGGGGCGCCGGTGCTGAGCTATGTTCGCTGGGTGATGGTGCGCCGCAACCGGCCGGGGCCGGCGCCGGACACGACCGTTCCGCAACTGCCGGCGGCGGTGGCGCCGCACCAGCTTTGCCTGCCGGGCGGGCTGGACTTCACGCGCTATGACTTTGCCCGCGCGGGCGAGCCGCATCGCTGGGGCGACTACACGGTTGGCGAGATCATCGACCATGTCGATGGCGTGACCATCGAAGAGGCCGAACACATGCTGGCCACCCGCCTGTGGCAGAACACCGCCAAGGTGCATTTCGATGCCACCAACCGCGCGGATGGACGCCGGCTGATCTATGGCGGGCACGTCATCTCGCTGGCGCGCGCGCTGTCCTTCAACGGGCTGGCCAATGCACAGCTGATCGCCGGCCTGAACGCCGGGGCCCATGCCAACCCCTGTTTCGCCGGCGACACAGTGCGCGCCTGGTCAGAGGTGCTGGACAAGGCCGACACCGCCGCCCCGGGTGTCGGTGCCCTGCGTCTGCGGCTGGTGGCCACCAGGGGCGCGGCCGGCGCATTGAAGGACGGCGACGGCCGCTACCTGCCCGATGTGCTGCTGGACCTCGACTATTGGGCAGTGATCCCGCGCTGATCCCGCTGTGATGTCGCGCCGACACGCTTGACCGAGCGTTGCGGGTGGGGGAACCTGTGGCCATGAAACCGCTGATCCTGACCGCCTCGCTGGCCCTTGCCGCGACACCGGCCGCCGCCGATGACGCCTTTGTCGAGGCCAATGTCCTGACCACGCTGTATCACGAGCTTGGTCACGCCATCATCGACGTGATGCAATTGCCGGTCTTTGGCCAGGAAGAAGACGGGGCCGACGTGCTGAGCATTCTGCTGGTCGATGCGCTGTACGAAGAAGACAGCGCCATCAGCATGGCCTATGACACCGCTCAGGGTTTTCTGGCCGAGGAAGAGCGCCGCGCGTCCGAGGGGTCCGACGTTGCCTTCTGGGACGTGCACGGCCCCGATCTGCAACGCTATTTCAACACGGTCTGCCTGTTTTACGGCGCCAATCCCGACAGTCGCGACGATGTCGCGGCCGAACTTGGCCTTCCTGCCGAACGCGCCGACGGCTGCCCTGACGAATTTGCGCTGGCCGCCGACAGTTGGGGCCCGGTGCTGGACGAGATGGCCGCGCTCGCTGCGGCGGGACAGGGCCATGCGATCGGCTTCGGGGGCGGCGCGGGTTTTGATTTCGCCTGGCTGGTCGCGGACGAGGTTGCGGCGCTGGCCGACGAGTTTCACTTTCCCGAGCCCGTGACCGTGTTTGTCGACCAGTGCGACGAAATCAACGCATTCTACATTCCCGACGAGCGGGCGATCATCATCTGCACCGAGTATGTCGACTATCTGACCGAACTGGGGGATGCGCTGTATTAGGTTGCGATCACAAAAAATATTCGTGTGATCACAAATGCGCCAGAATCTGAATACTGCGGCTATTTGGCCGGCTGGTTGGCGCGCGCAGGGCGTGACAGTGGCCGGGATTTGACTATCACTTGAGCCAGGCCCACCCTCGGCTGGGCAATTGCGAAGGGAAACAGCATGGCAGATGTGAACCGGGGCAACCGGCCCCTGTCCCCGCACCTTACGATCTATCGCCCGCAAATGACCTCGATGTCGTCGATTTTCGTGCGGGTCACCGGAAACGGCCTGATCGTCGGCGCTGTTCTGGTGGTCTGGTGGCTTCTGGCCGCCGCGACCTCGGCCGAGGCCTATGCCGTCGCCGACGCCGTGATCACGTCGGTGATCGGCAAGATCGTGATGATCCTGTCGCTTTGGGCGCTGTGGTATCACCTGCTGGGCGGACTGCGGCATCTTTACTGGGACACCACCGGTCGCGGGCTTGACGTTGCCGTGGCCGAGCGCCTGGGCATCTACATGATCATCGGCTCGCTTGGGCTGACGGTCGTGACCGTGCTTTTGATCTGACGGAGGCTGCGATGCGCTATCTGACCGACCGTAAACGTGCCACCGGGCTGGGCTCGGCCAAGGGCGGCACAACGCATTTCTGGAACATGACCGTCAGCTCTTTCGCGCTGCTGGTTCTGGTTCCGGTCTTCATCTTCACCTTCGGCCCGATGCTGGGTGCCGACCATGCCGCGGTTGTCGACTATTTCGGCCGGCCGTTCCCGGCGCTGGTCATGGCCCTGACCATCGTTGTCGCCATGCTGCATTTCAGCAAGGGCGTGCAGGTCATGATCGAAGACTATTCCGGCGGGGCGACCCGCAAGTTACTGATCATCTTGATGATCTGCGTCAGCTACGGTCTGGCGGCGGCTGGTCTGTTCGCCGTTGTCCGACTGGCGCTCTGAAGGAGGACGGCCCAGTGGCGGCTTACGAATACGAAACCCACGACTATGACGTGATCGTGGTCGGCGCCGGCGGGGCCGGATTGCGGGCAACGCTGGGGATGGCCGAACAGGGCCTGCGAACCGCTTGCATCACCAAGGTGTTTCCCACCCGGTCGCACACGGTGGCGGCCCAGGGCGGCATCGCGGCCAGTCTTGGCAACATGGGCGCTGACCATTGGCAGTGGCACATGTACGACACCATCAAGGGCTCGGACTGGCTGGGCGACATGGACACCATGGAATACGTGGCCCGCAACGCGCCTCAGGCTGTCTACGAGCTTGACCATTACGGTGTGCCGTTTTCCCGCACGGAAGAGGGCAAGATCTATCAGCGCCCCTTTGGCGGCATGACCTCGGAATTCGGCGAAGGCCCGTCCGTGGCCCGCACCTGCGCCGCCGCCGACCGCACCGGCCACGCGATGTTGCACACGCTTTATGGCCAGAGCCTCAAGCAGAATGCCGAGTTCTATATCGAGTATTTCGCGCTGGACCTTCTGATGTCAGACGACGGCGCCTGCCAGGGCGTTGTCGCGTGGAAGCTGGACGACGGCACCATGCACGTCTTCAACGCCAAGACGGTCGTGCTGGCCACCGGCGGCTATGGCCGCACCTATTTCAACTGCACCTCGGCCCACACCTGCACCGGCGACGGCGGCGGCATGGTGGCCCGCGCCGGGCTGCCGTTGCAGGACATGGAGTTTGTCCAGTTCCACCCCACCGGCATCTATGGCCCGGGCATGCTGATCACCGAAGGTGTGCGCGGCGAGGGCGGCTACCTGACCAATTCCGAGGGCGAACGCTTCATGGAGCGTTACGCCCCCACCTACAAGGACCTCGCCAGCCGCGACGTCGTCAGCCGCTGCATGACGATCGAAATCCGCGAAGGACGCGGTGTCGGGGCGCAAAAGGACCATATCCACCTGAACCTGAATCACCTTCCCAGTGACGTGATTCACGAACGCCTGCCGGGCATCGCCGAATCGGCGCGCATCTTTTCCGGTGTCGACGTGACCCGCGAACCGATCCCGGTTCTGCCGACCTGCCACTATAACATGGGCGGCATCCCGTCGAATTACTGGGGCGAGGTGCTGAACCCGACCAAGGGCGATCCCGACGCCGTGGTGCCCGGCCTGATGGCGGTTGGCGAAGCCGCCTGCGCGTCGCTGCACGGCGCCAACCGGCTGGGTTCGAATTCGCTGATCGACCTTGTGGTTCTGGGGCGCGCGGCCTCGCTGCGTGCCGGCGAAGTGGTTGACGCGGCGGCGCCGGTGCCGGTTGCCGATCCGGCCCAGATCGACAAGGCGCTGGACCGTTTCGACGGCCTGCGCCACGCCGCCGGCCCGGTTCCGACGGCCGAATTGCGGCTGGAGATGCAGCGCACCATGCAGACCGATGCCGCGGTGTTCCGCACCGATGCCTCGCTGGCCGAGGGCGTCAGGAAGATGGAGGCGGTGGCCGCCAAGGTCCCCGACCTGGGCGTCACCGACCGGTCGCTGGTCTGGAACAGCGACCTGATGGAAACGCTTGAGCTGACCAACCTGATCCCCAACGCGCTGGCCACCATCAACGGGGCCGAGGCGCGCAAGGAAAGCCGTGGCGCCCACGCGCACGAGGATTACCCCGATCGCGACGACAAGAAATGGCGCAAGCACACCATCGCGCGGGTCACCGACACCAAGGTCAGGCTTGAATACCGCCCCGTGCATGTCGACCCCCTGACCACGCTGGCCGAAGGCGGGATCGACCCCGCCAAGATTGCCCCCAAGGCGCGGGTCTACTGATGCCTGTCCCGGCGACCCCGGTCACGGTTTTGCGACAGGGCGCGCCCCGGCGTGGCCCTTGCGTGACATCGCGGCGGCCGGCGCCGGGCCCTGTTCGTGCCGCTGGCGCCGGCTATATCGTCGGCCAGATGCGCACAGCCCGGGGGCGCCCATGAAACCGACTGTTCTGATCCTTGCCGCGATGGCACCGCTTGCTGCCTGCACCGGCAGCAGCATGACCATCGAGCAGGCCCACAAGCTGTGCGACGAACGCGCCCGCGAGGCCGCCGGCCCCACCGGCACTGTCTTTTTCGGTGTCAGCAACACAGGCCCCGTCGCCAGCGCCGAGGTCAATATCAGTTCCAACTATCTGCGCGGGCTGGACCCGGCCCAGGTCTTCGACGATTGCGTGTTCGACCTGACCGGCCAGGGCCCCGTGCGCCCGCCCAACCTGTAACCCGCCGCCGCCCGGCGAAGGACCGCAAGGAAATCACATGGTTCAGCTGACGCTTCCCAAGAACAGCCGCATCCGGACCGGCAAGACCTGGCCCAAGCCCGAAGGCGCGAAAAACCTGCGCAAGTTCCAGATTTACCGTTGGAGCCCGGACGACGGCGAAAACCCCCGTGTCGATACCTATTTCATCGACATGGACGATTGCGGCCCGATGGTTCTGGACGCGCTGATCAAGATCAAGACCGAGATCGACCCGTCACTGACCTTCCGCCGGTCGTGCCGCGAAGGCATCTGCGGATCCTGCGCCATGAATATCGACGGGATCAACACGTTGGCCTGCATTTATGGCATGGACGAAATCAAGGGCGCCGTGAAGATCTATCCCCTGCCGCACATGCCGGTGGTCAAGGACCTGATCCCCGACCTGACGCATTTCTATGCGCAGCACGCGTCGATCATGCCGTGGCTGGAAACCAACACCAACCGCCCAGCCAAGGAATGGAAACAGTCGATCGAGGATCGGCGCAAGCTGGATGGCCTGTATGAATGCGTCATGTGCGCCTCGTGCTCGACATCGTGCCCGTCGTATTGGTGGAACGGCGACCGCTATCTCGGCCCTGCCGCGCTGTTGCATGCCTATCGCTGGCTGGTCGACAGCCGCGACGAGGCGACGGGCGAGCGGTTGGACGACCTTGAGGATCCGTTCAAGCTGTATCGCTGCCACACCATCATGAATTGCGCCAAGACCTGTCCCAAGGGGCTGAACCCGGCCAAGGCCATTACCGAGATCAAGCGCATGATGGTGGAACGCGCGGTCTGACCGTCGCGCAACCGTCGCGGCGCCGGGATTGCTGCGCCGCGATTGCCGCCGTCAACCCAGCGCTGCCGCCGCCGGTATTTTCGCCCCGGGGACGGCGGCGAAAACCGGCAGTGGTGCAACCGCGTTACCAGCGGATCCGGCATCGTGTCTGGCGCCGGACCGATGGCGAACGCAGTTGCGATGGCATCGACACCGGCCTGCCGTCGACCCTGGGCGCTTCCATCCGCGCGCAAACGCGCGACCGCCAAGGCGATTGGGACCATTCCGTTGAATGGACGGCTGGCCACAGCATGCGCGCCAAGGCCCCAAGGACCGAGGCACGACCTACCCGAAGGCCGCCTCGAGCCCCAGTTCGACCATGTCGCCAAAGCTCTTTTCGCGGTCCCCCGACGGCAGCGCCTCGCCCGTTTTCAGGTGGTCGCTGACGGTCAGGATCGCCAGCGCGCGACAGCCATAGCGGGCGGCCAGCGTGTAAAGCTCGGCCGTTTCCATTTCCACCGCCAGAACGCCGTGACGTTCAAGCTGTTCGTTCAGATCGGGCCGCTCGTCATAGAAGACATCAGATGAATAGATGCCGCCCACATGCACGCCGACGCCGCGCCCGGACGCCCGGGCATGGGCGGCGGCCAGCAGCCCGAAATCGGCGGACGGGGCGAATTTGATCTCGCGGAACATACCGGCTGACGGCGTCGACATCGACGATGCCGTCATTGCCAGCACCAGATCGCGCAGCTTGACCTGTGGCTGCATGCCACCGGCCGACCCGATGCGGATCAGGGTTTTCGCCCCGAGGTCGCGGATCAGTTCATTCGCGTAGATCGACAGCGACGGCATGCCCATGCCGCTGCCGTGAATGGTCACCGGGTTGCCCTTCCAGGTTCCGGTAAACCCGAGCATGCCGCGCACGGCGTTCACCTGGCGCGGATTGTCAAGAAAGCTCTCGGCGGCCCACTTGGCCCGCATCGGATCGCCGGGCAACAGCACGGTTTCCGCGATATCGCCCGGCTTGGCCCCAATGTGAATGGTCATCGCACTGGGCCGGTCAGATCAGGAAATCGTCAACCGACTTGCCGGCCTGAAGCCCCGCCTTGATCCAGCCCGGCTGCCGTCCGCGACCGGTCCAGGTTTGCGACGGATTGTCGGGGTTGCAGAATTTCGCCGGTGATATCGACTTTGCCTTGGTCGATGCGCCCATCAGTTCGTCCAGCGAAAAGCCCATTTCACGCGCCGTGGCCTCGGCCGCTTTGCGCGCCTCGGCCTTGCGGCGCACGTCAAGGCTGGTCAGCGCCTTGTCGACATCGCCGCGCAGCTTGGTCAATTCCTTGCGATCCATTGCGTCAAGATCGATGCTCATATTCAGTCTCCGTATGCTCGTGTTTCCCCAAACACCAGTTAATCGGGTTCAATAATCAACACAACGTTTCAGTTCCGTTAAATCCGGCAAAAAGCTCGGAAACCGCAATTCGTTCCGCTACGTCCGAGGCAAAATTGGCGCGATTGCCTATTCCGCCGCGACCAATTGGCCATCAGCCAACCCGGCAATATCCGACATGATGGTATTCAGCTGGAAATCCTTGGGCGTGTAGACACGGGCCACGCCCATCGCCGTCAGTTGGGCCGCATCCTCGTCGGGAATTATTCCGCCCACCACCACCGGCAGATCGCCAAGGCCGCTGTCGCGCAGACGATCCAGCACGTCGCGCACCAATGGCAAATGGCTGCCGCTGAGAATGGACAGGCCAACGACATGGGCCCGGTTTTCGCGGGCGCTTTCGACAATCTCGGCCGGGGTCAGCCGAATACCGTCGTAATGGATATGCATGCCGCAATCGCGGGCCCGGGCGGCAATTTGCTCGGCGCCGTTGGAATGGCCGTCAAGCCCGGGCTTGCCCATCAGAAATGTCAGGCGCCGTCCCAGCCTTAGCGACACCCGGTCAACCTCGGCTCGCAATGCGTCCAGGGTTTCGATGCGGTTCGACGGGGCGCCGGTAACGCCGGTGGGGCCGCGATAGCGCCCGAAGGCGGCGCGCATGGCATCGCCCCATTCGCCGGTGGTCACGCCGGCGCGGGCCGCGGCGATTGACGGCGGCATGATGTTGCTGCCATCGCGGGCGGCGCGGGACAAGGCGTCCAGCGCCGCGGCAACCCCGGCGCTGTCGCGACCGGCCCGCCAGGCATCAAGCCGCGCGATCTGGTCGGCCTCGGCGTCGGGGTCGGCCTCCATTATGGTGTCGGGCCCCGACGTCAGCGGTGACGGCGCGGCCTCGGTCCAGCGGTTGACGCCGACCACCACGGTATCGCCGGCCTCGATCGCGGCGATACGGTCGGCATTTGAATCGACCAGCCGGCGTTTCATCTCGTCAATCGCGCCGATGGCCCCGCCCATGCCGTCGATTTGCGCCAATTCGGCGCGCGCACCGTCCTTCAATGCCGCCACCTTGGCCTCGACCGTCGGATTGCCGTCGAAAAGATCGCCATATTCCAGAAGGTCGGTCTCGTAAGCCAGGATCTGCTGCATCCGCAGTGACCATTGCTGATCCCAGGGCCGGGGCAATCCCAGCGCCTCGTTCCAGGCCGGCAACTGCACTGCCCGGGCCCGGGCATTTCGCGAAAGCGTCACGGCCAGCGTTTCCAGAAGAATGCGATAGACGTTGTTTTCGGGCTGCTGCTCGGTCAGGCCAAGCGAGTTGACCTGCACACCATAACGAAAACGCCGCAGTTTCGGGTCGTCAATTCCATAGCGGGTGCGGGTTATATCGTCCCACAATTCGGTGAATGCGCGCATCTTGCACAATTCGGTAACAAAGCGGATGCCCGCGTTCACAAAAAACGAGATTCGGCCCACCATGCGCGGAAAGTCGTCAGCCGGGACCTTGGCGCGCAAATCGTCCAGCACCGCCGTCGCAGTGGCCAGCGCAAAGGCCAGTTCCTGCTCGGGCGTCGCGCCGGCCTCTTGCAGGTGATACGAACACACGTTCATCGGGTTCCAGCGCGGCAGATGCCGGCCGGTATAGGCGGCGATGTCGGTGATCATGCGCAACGACGGTTTCGGCGGGCAGATATAGGTGCCGCGGCTAAGATATTCCTTGATGATGTCGTTCTGAACCGTGCCCTGCAGGCCCGAAATGTCGGCACCCTGTTCCTCGGCCACGGCGATATACAGCGCCAGAAGCCATGGCGCGGTGGCATTGATGGTCATCGAGGTGTTCATCTGCGCCAGCGGAATACCGTCGAACAGGCTGCGCATGTCGCCCAGATGCGCCACCGGCACCCCGACCTTGCCCACCTCGCCCCGGGCAAGTTCGTGGTCGGGGTCATAGCCGGTTTGCGTCGGCAGATCGAAGGCCACCGACAGGCCGGTCTGCCCCTTGCCCAGGTTGGTGCGGTAAAGCGCGTTCGATGCCGCGGCGGTGGAATGGCCGGCGTAGGTCCGGAACAGCCAGGGGCGATCTTTCTGCACTTGCGACATTATCGAGCCTTGGTAACTATTTGCCAATATTCCGGGGAGTATACGAAAGAAAATTGCGTGTAAAGCAGCCATCCTGCCGCGCAGGCGCCGCGCCGCGATGCCCTGCGCCGCCCGGATGGGGCCAGCATTCGACGGAAATCGTCAGGAAAACAGGGGTTCTCAGCCGGTGAAGGTCAGCCCCGAAGGCGAGCGACATAAAATTACAAAAATGGTGCGAAAACGGTTGCATTATTGCTGGCGGCTTCATATTCACATGACTGACACGCAGATTTGCCGCACCGCGGCGCGATGATGGAGACAGCGACGATGGCCCTGGACCGCGACCCCGCAGGCAAAGCCTATGACGCGCCGGTGAAAGACCTGTATGCCATGGGCGAAATGCCGCCCCTGGGCCACCTGCCCGAAAAGATGCACGCCTGGGCCATTCGCCGCGACCGCCATGGCGATCCTGAGCAGGCGTTCCAGCTTGAGGTTGTCGACGTCAAGAAGCCCGACAGCCACGAGGTGGTGGTCCTGGTGATGGCGGCGGGCGTCAATTACAACGGCGTCTGGGCCGGCCTTGGCGTGCCGATCAGCCCCTTTGACGTGCATGGCGCACCTTATCACATCGCCGGATCCGATGCCGCCGGCATCGTCTGGGCCGTGGGCGAAAAGGTGACCCGCTGGAAGGTCGGGGACGAGGTTGTCATCCACTGCAACCAGGACGATGGCGACGACGAGGAATGCAACGGCGGCGACCCGATGCTGTCGGCCAGCCAGCGCATCTGGGGCTATGAAACCCCCGACGGCTCGTTCGCGCAATTCACCACCGTGCAGTCCCAGCAGGTGATGCCGCGCCCGCGACACCTGACATGGGAAGAATCGGCCTGCTATACCCTGACGCTGGCCACCGCCTACCGCATGCTGTTCGGCCATCACCCGCACGAGCTGAAGCCCGGCCAGAACGTCCTGGTGTGGGGCGCGTCCGGCGGACTGGGCTCGTATGCGATCCAGCTGATCAACACCGCCGGCGCCAACGCGATCGGCGTGATCTCGGACGAGGACAAGCGCGACTTTGTGCTGGGTCTCGGCGCCAAGGGCGTCATCAACCGCAAGGACTTCAAATGCTGGGGACAGCTGCCAAAGGTGAACACGCCCGAATACAAGAACTGGTTCGGCGAAGTGCGCAAGTTCGGCAAGGCGATCTGGGATATCACCGGCAAGGGCGTGAATGTCGACATGGTGTTCGAACATCCCGGCGAGGCAACCTTCCCGGTGTCGACCTTCGTGGTGAAAAAGGGCGGCATGGTCGTGATCTGCGCCGGCACCACCGGCTATAACCTGACCATGGATGCACGCTATGTCTGGATGCACCAGAAACGCATCCAGGGTTCGCATTTCGCGCATCTGAAACAGGCGGCGGCGGCCAACCGGCTGATGGTCGAACGCCGGCTTGACCCCTGCATGTCCGAGGTTTTCCCCTGGGCCCAGGTCCCGGCCGCGCACGACAAGATGCTGAACAACCAGCACAAGCCCGGCAACATGGCGGTGCTGGTGCAGGCGCCGCGCACCGGATTGCGCACGCTCGAGGACGTGGTTGAGGCCGGTCCAACCGCCTGATCCGCCCGACATTGCAATATCAGGGACTTGCACAATAGCCGCCTCCCCATATCCGGGGGGGCGGTTTCGGCTGGTTTCGGCAACGCACCGGTCCGTGCTATGATCTGTTAACCAGTCGTTAACCCTTACTGACGAGGCTTCACCGTGGCGAATGAATGGATCCTGAGCGTTTTGGCCGATCTGAAAGACTTCGCTGCGTTTAACGATTTGCCGGTTCTCGCGGGGGCGCTGGACGACACCATGACCATCGCATCCGTCGAGATTCTCGCCGGCCAGATCGAAGCGCCGTCACGGGCGAGGGGACATGGCGAACCGGCTGGAATCAGCGCTGGAGACAGTCAGCAGCGCCGTCACGCTTGACGACCTGAACAACAGCGTCGTCCATCTGCGCGACGTCTTCGACGTGGAACATCTGGTCTATCACTCGGTCAACCCGGCCGGCGGCCAATATGCGGCGCTGACCTACGCGCCCGACTGGGTCGAACGCTATGTCGCCGAAGACTATGAACGTATCGACCCGGTGGTTCAGGGCTGCTTTCGCCGCTTTCGCCCGGTCGACTGGAAACAGCTGGACTGGACCGGCAAACCCGTCCGCAATTTCCTGGCCGAGGCCATCGACGCCGGTGTCGGCAACCAGGGCTTCTCGGTGCCCATCCGCGGACCCGTGGGCCAGTTCGCCCTGTTCACGGTCAACGATCGCGCCGACGATCGGCGTTGGCAGCAATTCACCAACGCCCGCCTGCCCGAACTGATCCTGCTGGCGCATTTCATCAACGAAAAGGCACTGGAAATCGAAGGCGCCACCGAAGAGGCGCGCCAGGCCAGCCTGTCCCCGCGCGAAGTTGACGCCCTGACGCTGCTGGCGCTGGGGCGCAGCCGGGCCCAGGCGGCGGACAAGCTGACAATCTCGGAACACACCTTGCGCGCCTATATCGAAAGCGCCCGCTTCAAACTGGGCGCCGCCAACACCACCCACGCCGTGGCCTGCGCGCTGCCCCGGGGCCTCGTCATGCTCTGACCCGCCGGCCGGCACGCCCGTGCCCACCATCGCACCCCGCTGGCGCCACCAATCCCACACCCAATTCGCGCCCACCCTCCTGCTACCAAGCCAGCCTGTCCCCGCGCGAAGTTGACGCCCTGACGCTGCTGGCGCTGGGGCGCAGCCGGGCCCAGGCGGCGGACAAGCTGACAATCTCGGAACACACCTTGCGCGCCTATATCGAAAGCGCCCGCTTCAAACTGGGCGCCGCCAACACCACCCACGCCGTGGCCTGCGCGCTGCCCCGGGGCCTCGTCATGCTCTGACCCGC
>CAYYMJ010000005.1:69108-80796 GCA_964472855.1 uncultured Rhodobacterales bacterium
GTGGCCTGCGCACTGACCCGGGGCCTCGTCGTGCTCTGACCCGTCGGCCAGCACGCCCGTGCCAACCGTCGCACCCCGCTGTCGCAACCCAACCGACACCCGAAATCGCGCCCACCCTGCTGGCCCGGCGGCCGGCGCTACTTCTGTCGTGAAATATCCCGGGGGGTCCGCGGGCGCCCCGCGCCCGTGGGCGGGGGCAGCGCCCCCTCTTCGGGCGACGCGTCTTCGCGGCGCAATTCCTGACCCAATCATGAACGCCCCGTACGTGCCCACAGCGCGCGCTCAACAGTGCCGGGGGCATTCCGACCTTGTCCAAAAAGGTCCGAACCATGATCCGATACCGCAGCGGCGCCCAACTGGCCCACAACCCCCGCCTGAGACATGACATGCACCGCGACCGCACCCGCCAGTTCCACGACCGGCTGGGCTGGCGCGTGCATGTCGACGCCACCGGCTGCGAGGTCGACCAATATGATCTTGCCGACACGCTTTATGTCTTGTGTCTGTCGCGCGCCGGTCACCACCTTGGATCGCTCAGGCTGATGCCCACCTGCGGACCGACCATGATCAACGACCATTTCGCCGCGCTGTTGCCCGCGGGCCCTGTTCATCAGCCCGACACATGGGAATGCACGCGCTTCTGCGTGGCCCCCGACGCCCCCGAGTGGGTCGCCGCGGCGCTGTTGCTGGGCGGGCTCGAGGCCGGGCTGGCCCTGGGCGCGGGCCGCATTCTCGGGGTTTTCGCCCTGCCGATGCTGCGTATCTACGGCCGGCTGGGCTGGCCGCCGGTCGAGCTTGGTCGCGAAGGCCGTGGCCGGTCCGGCCTTGCCACGGGCGCGTGGCTGGTCACCCCCGACCGCCGTCAGCCCCTTGCGGAAAAATCCGGCCTCGACTGGCCGACCGTGGCCGATGCCGCGCGGGAATTGCAGGCCCGCGCCTTGCTGGTGGCGTGAGGCCGCTGGCCCCGCCGGCGGGGCCGCGATAGGGTCGTGCGGCAATGGCTGCGCGCGCCGATCTCTCACTGCCCCTGTCCGACGACCAGGCCGAAGCCTTTGACGCGGTGGCCGAACTTCTGCGCGCGGCCGGGGTAGACCTGGTCGACGAAACGCTGGCCCCGCCGGCGGCTGGCAAGGCGCGGGTGCTGGCCATCATCGGCAAGGCGGGCTCGGGCAAGACATTGCTTCTGGCCCGGCTCTACCACGCGCTGGCCGCGGCCGGGGTCGACACGGTTTCCGGCGACTGGGAAGGCCGCAAGCGCCCCGATCGCCGCACGCTGGCCATCCTTGCGCCCACCAACAAGGCCGCCAGCGTCCTGCGCGGTCAGGGCGTGCCGGCCACCACCATCCACCGGATCATCTATACGCCGGTTTACGACCCGGAATATGAACGCATCGCCGAATGGCTGGCCGGCAATGGCGACCGCCCCGAAATCGAGGGGCTGACCGACGCCGCGCTTGACCGGGCGTGGGCCTTTTACCGCGCCCACAGCTCGATCCCCGGCGCCCTGGCCGCGGCCGGGCTGAAGGGCTCTGACTTCATCACCGGCTGGAAACGCCGTGACGAGCCGCTGGACATCGGCTTTGTCGACGAAAGCTCGATGCTGGACGAACGCCAGTTCGAGGACCTGAAAGAGATCTTCCCGACCCTTGTGCTGTTCGGCGATCCGGCCCAGTTGCCGCCGGTCAACGGCAAGGGCGAGATGATGTTTCAGAAGCTGCCGGCCCCGGCTGTTCTGTCGCTCGAGCGCATTCACCGCCAAAGCGCCGACAGCCCCATTCTCGACCTCGCCCACGCATTGGCCGACCCGGCGATGAGCTTTGAGGATTTCGAGGCGCGCGTGACCAGACTGGCCGACACCGACCCGCGGATCGAGATCGGCCGGCGGGTGTCGTCGGATCTGATGGCACGCTCGCCGGTGCTGGTCTGGCGCAATGTCACCCGGGTGCGGCTGATCCAGGCGTTTCGCACGGCCCATGCCGCGCCGACCGACGCGCTGTTGCCGGGCGAGCCGCTGATCTGCGACGGCATCGAACTGCCGGTCAAGCATCGCAAGAAGCGCATCGATCTGGAAGCGCGGGGCCTGATCAAGGGGGCGCAGGTCATCTATCTGGGGCAGGGGCGACGGCCGGGGTTTTCGCGCCTGCATGTGATCGGGGCCGAGCAGCCGCAGGTCAGCGCGGCGTCGATCGTCAAGATCGAGATCCCCGACGAGGAAGAACCGTTCATTCCCTTCGCTGCCAACATGGGTGCCACATTTCTGCATGGCGCCGCCGTGACCATTCACAAGGCCCAGGGCTCGCAATGGCCGGTGGTGCAGGTGTTCGCGCCCGACCTGTGGGCCGCTGCGCGCACTGGCCGCAGCGAGGCCGGCGTGCCGCTGTGGAAGCGGCTGGCCTATGTGGCGATCACACGCGCGCAGGACCGGCTGGTGTGGGTTGTGCGCAACCGGCTGGCCCGGCCGGCGACGCTGTTGGGCACGTCCGACTTGGAAAACCGGCCGGCGGTTCTGGAACTGTCGCCCGACGAGCCTGCGGCCGCCGCTGGGGGCGACGCGCTCAGGTCCGAATAAGGCGGAACACGGCCGAGGCGCCCCAGCCGGCCGCGATGGCGATGGCCAGCGACAACAGGCCATAGATCAGCGGGCGCTGGCGCGACAGGTTGAACAGGAACCGCTCCAGCCCGACCTTGCGCACGTCGATGCCGGTCTCATAGTCGGCAATGATCTCGCCGCCCCGGGCCAGGAAGATGCGGGTCGCATAATCGCCCTCGACCAGGTTCGATGGCAGGGCAATACGGGTCTGGAACAGCGTGTCGTCGGTTACCTCGACCGCGTTTTCCAGTTGCTGGTAAAGGTCGGCCTCGCCTCGGATACGGATAAGCGCCTGCGAGAACGAGGCCGAATCGCGCACGTCCGGCGGCAAATTGACCACGCCAACCGCGTTATGCACCGAGATGGCGTTTTCCAGGTCGGCCACCAGGCTGACCGTTTCGGCAAGATCGCCCGAACTGGCCACCGCGTAAAAGCTGGGCGCCGCCACGATGTCGACAGCGTCCTTGTTGATCCACAGGCCCAGGATACGCTCTTTCCGGCGCACGGTGACGGTTTGTTCGGGGCCTTCGACGGTGATGATCACGTCCAGCCGCCCTTCGGGCACCGGGGCCTCGCGTTTGACGGCGCCAAAGATCAGAATCTCGGACCCGTCGAAATTCGCCGTGATCGACACGCGGTTCTGGCTTAGCCCGGCCACCACCTCTTCGCTGTGGGCGGGCAGGGCCAGCAAGACGAAGATCAGGATCAGTCGCAGCATCAATGCCCCCCCGCCGAAGCGCCGATAGAATACAGTTCGGACGGCTGCACAAGCAGGTCGAACGCCAGCTTGCCACAGACCAGCATGACCATCCCGGCCAGAAGAATGCGCAGTTGTTCCGCCTTGAGATAAACCCCGATCCGCGCGCCGATCTGCGCGCCGATCACCCCGCCGATCAGCAGCAGCACCGCCAGCGCCATGTCGACGGTAAAGTTGGTGGTGGCGTGCAGAAGCGTGGTGAAGGCGGTGACAAAGATGATCTGGAACAACGAGGTTCCGACGACCACCTTGGTCGGCATGCCCAGCAGATAGATCATCGCCGGCACCATGACAAAGCCGCCGCCGACCCCCATGATCGCCGACAGGATGCCGACGAAGACGCCGACGATCAGCGGCGGGATCACCGAGATATAAAGCCCCGAGGTGCGAAAGCGCATCTTCCCGGGCAGCGCGTGCACCCAGTTGTGCTTGTGCCGCTTGGGCGCCGCGCGCCCGGCCCGCGATTTGCGGATCGCGTTCAGGCTTTCCACGAACATCAGCGACCCGATGACGCCCAGGAAAACCACATAGGACAGCCGGATCAGCAGGTCGACCTGCCCGATGGATTTGAGCGCGTTGAAGATGACCACACCCAGTGCTGCGCCCACCAGTCCGCCGGCCATAAGGACCCCGCCCATCCGGAAATCGACCGTCTTGCGCTTGAGATGGGCCAGCACGCCGGAGAATGACGATGCGACGATCTGGTTGGCCTCGGTCGCCACAGCGACCGGCGGCGGGATGCCGATCATGAACAGCAGCGGCGTCATCAGAAAACCGCCGCCCACCCCGAACATGCCCGACAGGATTCCCACAAGTCCGCCAAGACCCAGCAGCAAGAACGCATTAACCGAGACCTCAGCGATGGGTAGATAGATCTGCATTCGGAACAGCCTTGCGATTGGCGCCTCTTCAATCACACGATCACGCTTTTGACCAGTGGCGCGCCGGCGCATTTTCGGCGGCAACGCGGTGTGGGGCGTGGCCTCGCCCGGCCCTAGGGCCGAACGATTGCCACGGCGACCGAGTAGATCTCGGACGGTTCAACCAGCAGGTCGACCGCCAGCTTTGCGCACACGAGAATGACCAGCCCGGCCAGAAAGACCCGCAATTGCTCGGCCTTCAGATTGACCCCGATCCGCGCGCCGAACTGCGCGCCGACGACGCCGCCGAACAGCAGCAGCACCGCCAGCGGCATGTCGACGGTAAAGTTGGTGGTGGCGTGCAGAAGCGTGGTGAAGGTGGCGACGAAGATGATCTGGAACAGCGAGGTTCCAATCACCACCTTGGTCGGCATGCCCAGCAGATAGATCATCGCCGGCACCATGACAAAGCCGCCGCCGACCCCCATGATCGCCGACAGGATGCCGACAAGAAATCCAACCAGAACCGGCGGCACGACCGAGATATAAAGCCCCGAGGTGCGGAACCGCATCTTGCCCGGCAGGGCATGCACCCAGTTGTGCTTGCGCCGTTTCGGCACCGCGCGCCCTGACCGCGCCTTGCGAATGGCGTTCAGGCTTTCCACGAACATCAGCGACCCGATGATGCCAAGGAACACGACATAGGACAGCTGGATCAGCAGGTCGACCTGCCCCATGGATTTCAGCACGTTGAAGATGACGACGCCCAGCGCCGCACCCACAAGGCCGCCGGCCAGCAGAACCCCGCCCATTCGAAAATCGACCGTCTTGCGTTTCACATGCGCCAGCACCCCGGAAATCGACGATGCGACGATCTGGTTGGCGCCCGTGGCGACGGCCACCGCCGGGGGGATGCCGATCATGAACAGCATCGGTGTCATCAGGAAACCGCCGCCAACCCCGAACATGCCCGACAACACGCCGACCAAAAGCCCGATGCCAAGCAGCAGCCCGCCGTTGACCGAGACTTCAGCGATGGGAAGGTAAATCTGCATCCGGACAGCCTAGCAAAAAGCTCAGCGCTTCAAACACGCGATATCACGATTGGCCAGTGCCGGCGGCGCAATAATCCCACAAATTCGCGGCATCGCGGGCGCGCCCGGTGGGCTGTGCGTCAACGTGTCTCGGCGGTGGCCGTCGGACGGGCGGCGCGGGCGGTCACAGCGCGCCCACGGTGCGGCGCAGGATGCGTGCGACCTTGGCGGCGCCCAGCGGGGCCATTTCCTTGGTGTGATCGTGGCTGATGGCCTCGCCGCTCAGCCCTGCTGCCATGTTTGTCACCGTCGACAGCGCCGCCGCCCGGAGGCCCAGAAACCGGGCAAGGATCACTTCGGGCACCGTCGACATGCCAACGGCATCGGCGCCCAGCCGGCGGATGGCGGCGATTTCGGCCGGGGTTTCAAACGACGGGCCCGAATACCAGGCATAGACGCCTTCGAACAGCGCGATGCCCTCGGCGGCGGCGGCGGCGCGCAGGGTGGCACGCATGCCGGGATCGTAGGCATCGACCATGGGCACAAAGCGGGCGTCGGTCGCCTCGCCGATCAGCGGGTTCAGGCCCGAGAAATTGATGTGGTCCGACAACAGCATCACGCTGCCGGTGGGCATTTCGGGGTCCAGCGACCCCGCGGCATTGGTGGCCAGCAGCGAGCCGGCCCCAAGTTCGCGCAACACTTCCAGCGGCAGGCGCATGGCGTCGGCGCGGCCGTGTTCGTAGTAATGCGACCGGCCGCCGAATATGGCGACGCGGGTGCCTTCGAGGTCGCCGATGGTCAGCGCCGCCTTGTGGCCGGAAACCCCGGTGGCCGGAAAGCCCGGCAACTGGCCATAGTCGATGGAAACGCCGTCGACCGCGTCGGCCAGCGCCGACAGCCCGGACCCCAGGATCAGCCCCAGTTGCGGCGGTTCGGCCCCGGCGCGGTCGCGGATGAATCGCGCCAGATCGTCAACGTTCCTTGACATAGGCGGCGCCTCCGGCCCGCGGCGGGATCGCCTTGCCGACAAATCCGGCCAGGATGACGACGGTCAGGATATAGGGCAGGGCCTGCATGAACTGGACCGGCACGATAAAGCCGCCAAGGTCGATGTTCTGGTAACGGTTTCCGACCGCTTCCAGCAGACCGAACAGCAGGCAGGCCGACAGGGCATACCACGGGCGCCATTTGGCAAAGATCAGCGCCGCCAGCGCGATGAAACCGCGCCCGGCGGTCATTTCCTTCACGAACCCGGCCGCCAGCCCGGTGCTGAGGTAAGCGCCGGCCAGCCCGCAAAGCATGCCGCAGATCAGCACCGCCGAATAGCGCATGCGCACGACCGAAATGCCGGCGGTGTCCACGGCGGCCGGGTTTTCACCCACCGCCCGCAACCGCAGCCCGAACCGGGTGCGAAACAGCACGAACCAGCTGAGCGGCACCGCCAGCATCGCCAGATAGACCAGGAATGTGTGGCCCGAGATCATGTCCCAGTAGACCGCTGAAATGCCAACCGGGTCGGCGCCGCCTTCGCGCGCCGCGTCGAACCCGGCGCGCAGCGTTTCGGCGCCCGGCCATTCGATGGCGTTGAAACGGGCATCGCCGCTCAGCGCCGGTGTGCGTCCGCCCTGATGAAACCAGTCCTGAGCAATCAGCACCGTCATCCCGGCGGCAAGGAAATTGATCGCGACGCCAGAAATCAGCTGGTCACCGCGGAAGGTGATCGAGGCGACGCCGTGGATCAGCGCGAACACCATGCTGGCGGCAACGCCGGCCAACAGCCCGATCCAGACCGATCCGGTCGTTGCGGCGATGGCGGCGGAAAAGAACGCCGCCACCAGCATCTTGCCTTCCAGGCCGATGTCGAAAATGCCGGCGCGTTCGCTGAACAGCCCGGCTAGGCAGGCCAGCAGCAGCGGTGTCGCCAGCCGGATGGTGCTGTCGAGGATTTGGACGACGGTCATATAGTCCATGGGTCAGCTCCTGTCCGTGACATCTTTGAGGGCGGTATCGGTCATGGGTATCGGTTCCATCCGCTATTCGGCCGCCACATCCTTGCGCCGCTTGCCAAAGCGCAGGAATGCCCGTTCGACCGGATCGCGCACCATATTGTCCAGCGCCCCGGTGAACAGGATCACCAGCGCCTGGATCACCACGATCATCTCGCGCGGGACGTTGGTCTCGAACTCCAGCTCGGCGCCGCCCTGAAACAGCGCGCCGAACAGCAAGGCCGCAAGGAACACGCCCACCGGGTGCGACCGGCCCATCAGGGCCACGGCAATGCCGACAAAGCCCGCACCCTGCACGCTGTCCAGCGACAGGCGCTGCGCCTCGCCCATCACGGCGTTAACGGCCATCAGGCCCGCCAGCCCCCCCGACACCAGCATCGTCAGCATGGTGATGCGGAACGGAGAGATCCCGGCATAAACGCCCGCCGGCTCGGAATGGCCGAAACTGCGCAACTCAAAGCCAAAGCGGGTGCGCCAGATCATCAGCCACACCAGCCAGCAGGCGACCAGCGCCACGATGAAAGACACGTTCAGGGGCGAGCGGCTGAACGTGATGCCAATGGCGGCAAACATATCGCGCGCGTTGGGCAGGAACGTGCCTTCGGGAAAGCGCGCCGTCTCGGGCGCCATGCCCGGGGCCTTGAGCACATTGACCAGCAGATAAACCAGCAGCGCCGAGGCGATGAAGTTGAACATGATGGTGGTAATCACGATATGGCTGCCGCGCCGCGCCTGCAGATAGGCCGGAATGGCGGCCCAGGCGGCGCCGAACACCGCGCCGCCGATGATCGCCGCCGGCAGTGCCAGCAGCCAGTGCGGCCATGGCAGCGCAAGGCAGACCAGCGCCACGCCAAGGCTGCCCAGCGTCGCCTGGCCTTCGCCGCCGATATTGAACAGCCGGGCGTGAAAGGCCACCGCCACGGCAAGGCCGGTGAAGATGAAATTGGTGGCGTAATACAGCGTATAGCCCCAGCCATAGGTCGACCCGACGGCGCCTTTGACCATGATCGACATCGCCTCGAACGGGTCTTCGCCGATCAGCGCCACCACCAGGCCCGACACCAAAAGCGCCAGCACAAGGTTGATAAACGGGATCAGGGCAATGTCTGCCCATTTCGGCATCTTTTTCATCAGCTTACCTTACCCCGGCTTTCGGCCAGATTTGCCGCGACTTCCTCGATCGTGTGGGTTCGCGAGGTGTCGGTGATGCCGGCCATCATCAGGCCCAGTTCGCGTTCGTCGGTTTCAGCGGGCATGCGTTCGCCCATGATCTGGCCGTCGAACATCACGGCGATGCGGTCGCTCAGCGACATGATCTCGTCCAGTTCGACCGACACCAGCAGCACCGCCTTGCCCTGATCGCGCAGGCCGACGATCTGCTGGTGGATGAACTCGATCGCGCCGATGTCGACCCCGCGCGTCGGCTGGCCGACCAGCAGGATCTCGGGGCTGCGCTCGATCTCGCGGGCGACCACCAGCTTTTGCTGGTTACCGCCGGAAAAGCTCTTGGCTTCCAGCCACGGATTGCCGGGGCGGACGTCGAACTTGTCCATGATGCGCGCGGTGTCGGCCCGCAGCGCGTTATTGTCCATCAGCAGCCGGCCACGGTTATAGGCCGGGTCGTGGTGATAGCCGAACCCGACGTTTTCCCAGGCGTGAAAATTCATGATCAGGCCGACACGCTGGCGGTCTTCGGGGACATGGCTGATGCCCCGGGCGCGCCGGGTCTGGCCGTCTGACCGCGCGCCGGTCAGGTCGATGGGCTCGCCGTTCACGGACACGCGGCCCTGGGCCGGGCGCATGCCGCCCAGCACTTCCAGCAACTCGGACTGGCCGTTGCCGGCCACGCCGGCAATGCCCAGAATCTCGCCACCTCGCACGTTCAGCGAGATGCCGCGCAGCCGTTCGACCCCCTTGCTGTCGACGACCCTCAGATCCGCGACATCCAGCACCTTTTCCGCCGGTTTGGCCGGGGCCTTGTCGACCCGCAACAGCACCTTGCGGCCCACCATCAGCTCGGCCAGCTTTTCGGGGCTGGTGTCTTCGGTGCGCACCGTCGCCGTCATCTCGCCGCGTCGCATGACGCTGACGGTTTCGGTGACATCCATGATCTCGCGCAGCTTGTGGGTGATCAGGATGATGGTCTTGCCCTCGCGCCGCAGCCCATCGAGGATCCGGAACAGGTGGTCGGCCTCGGCCGGGGTCAGAACGCCCGTGGGTTCGTCAAGGATCAGGATGTCGGCGCGGCGATACAGCGCTTTCAGGATTTCGACCCGCTGCTGCATGCCGACGCCCAGATCCTGGATCAGCGCGTCGGGATCCACATGCAGTTCGTATTCCTTCGACAGTTCTTCCAGAAGCTTGCGCGCCTTGGCCAGCGACGGCATCAGCCGCGCGCCCTCCTCGGCGCCCAGCACCACGTTTTCCAGAACCGTGAAATTCTCGACCAGCTTGAAATGCTGGAACACCATGCCGATGCCGGCGGCAATCGCGGCCTGGCTGTCGGGGATCTGGGTCGGATGACCGTTTATCAGGATCTCGCCGGCGTCGGCCTTGTAAAACCCGTACAGGATCGACATCAGCGTCGACTTGCCGGCGCCGTTCTCACCGATGATCCCGTGGATCGTGCCGTGCATGACCCTGATCGAGATGTCCTTGTTGGCCTGCACCGGGCCGAAGGCCTTGGAAATGCCGCGCAGTTCGATGGCTGGGGCGTTTGCGCTCATGCCGGGTTCCTTGGATCGCGAATGTCTGCCCGTTTACGAAAGCCGCCGGAGGCCCGAAGACCCCCGGCGGCCGTTGTCATGATGCCTGCCGGTCACGTGGCCGACAATGGCTGACTTACTTCACCGGGCAACTGTCGTCCGAGGTGTAGTCATGCACCTGCAGTTCGCCGGAAATGATGGCGGCCTTGGCTTCTTCCACGGCAGCGCGCATTTCGTCGGTGATCAGGGCTGCGTTGTTATCGTCAACGGCATAGCCCACGCCGTCGGTCGACAGGTCCATCAAGTTGATGCCGGCTTCGAAACCGCCCGTCTCAGCCGCCTTGAAGGTGTTGTAGACGGCATTGTCGACGCGCTTGAGCATCGAGGTCAGCACCGAACCCGGGTGCAGGTAGTTCTGGTTCGAATCCACACCGATCGAGAAGATGCCCTCGTCGGCGGCGGCCTGCAGCACGCCAACGCCTGTGCCGCCGGCAGCAGCATAGACGATGTCAGAACCTTGCGAGATCTGGGCGCGGGTCAGTTCGGCGCCTTTCACCGGGTCGTTCCAGGCTGACGGCGTGGTGCCGGTCATGTTCTGGATCACGTTGGCGTCGGCGTTCGCCGCCTTGACGCCCTGCACATAGCCGCAGGCGAATTTGCGGATCAGCGGAACGTCCATGCCGCCGACAAAGCTGACGGTGTTCGACTTGGTGGCCATGCCGGCCAGCAGGCCGACCAGATACGATCCCTCATGTTCCGAGAAGATGATCGACTGCACGTTCGGCTGCATCACGACCATGTCGACGATGGCAAACTGGGTGTCCGGATAGTCGGGCGCCACCTTTTCAAGGGTCGACGCGTTGGCAAAGCCCAGAACCACGACCGGGTTGGCGCCGCGTTCGGCCATGCGGCGCATGGTCTGTTCGCGCTGCGCTTCTGACTGAAGCTCGGTCTCCAGATACTCGCCGCCGGTCTCTTCGGCCCAGCGCTGGGCGCCGTGGAAAGCGGATTCGTTAAAGGATTTGTCGAATTTGCCGCCGAGATCGATGATCAGCCCAGGCTCGGCAACGGCGGCACCGGCCATCAGGGCAAGTGCGGCGGTTGCGCCAAGGCATTTCTTCATGAACGTCATACGGAGTCTCCCAGGTTGTTCGCGTTCGTGCGGCCACCGGCTGTTCCGGTCGCTCGCGGGCAGATGCGGTGGTCCGCACCCGATAGCCATGCCAGATAAGGCCGCACGGCCGGGGGCTGGTCAATAACTTTTCCCGTCAGCCGTTGCGAATGTGGCGGTTTCAGCCCAGCGACGGTACGGCACTTGGGTCGCGCGTCAGGATCAGGGCGTCGATGTCCGGGCCATCCGGCCTGCGGACATATCCCTTGCGAATCCCGATCTGGTGCCAACCCGCCCCGAGATAAAGCGCGCGGGCCGGCGCGTTGTCGGCGGCCACCTCAAGAAAGGCGCGCACCGCGCCACGGGCCGTGGCGCCGGCATCGAAGTCGGCCAGCAGGCGGCGGGCAATGCCCTGCCGGCGCCGGGCCGGGTCGACGGCAAGGGTCAGAATCTCGGCCTCGTCCGCCACCGCGCGGGCCAGAAGAAAGCCCCCGTCGGCGGTCAGCAGAAACACCCCCGGGCCGTTCAGCAGGTCCGCGAAGGCGCCGGCGCTCCACGGCGGCGGGGTGCGGAAGGCCAGCGCATGCAGCCGAGCCAGCGCAGCCGGGGTCATGTCAGGATGACG
>CAYYMJ010000006.1:0-52889 GCA_964472855.1 uncultured Rhodobacterales bacterium
TGGACAAATTCACCAATCTGACCGGGATCGCGGCGCCGATGCCGCTGGTCAATATCGACACCGACATGATCATCCCGAAGCAATTCCTGAAGACGATCAAGCGCTCGGGTCTGGGCGCCAATCTGTTCGACGAAATGCGGTTTGACCGTGAGGGCAACGAAATCGAGGGTTTCGTCCTGAACCAGCCCGCCTATCGCAGCTCTGAAATTCTGGTGGCCGGTGAAAACTTTGGCTGTGGTTCCAGCCGGGAACACGCGCCGTGGGCCCTGTCCGATTTCGGCATCCGCTGTGTCATCGCGCCCAGTTTTGCCGACATCTTCTACAACAACTGCTTCAAGAACGGCATGCTGCCCATCGTTCTGCCGCCCGAGCAGGTGGACCTGCTGATGAAGGATGCCGAAAAGGGCTCGAACGCGCGGATGCAGGTCGACCTGGAATCGCAGACCATCACCACCTCGGACGGCGCGGTCATCGGCTTTGACATCGACCCCTTCCGCAAACGCTGCCTGCTGGAAGGTCTCGACGATATCGGGCTGACCATGGAAAAGGCCGCCGCGATCGACACGTTCGAGGCGGCGGCGGCGCAGGCGCGGCCCTGGGTCTGACCGACACCACATCTGGTGTGCCAATCGGGCCGCTCGACAAGAGCGGCCCGATTTCGTTGCGGTGCTGATGCAAAGCCGCACCAGTTTCTCCACAAAGGCGCCTTAAAATTTGCCCAAGGTTAACAAGGCGTTGAGAACCGAAACGAATGTGGGCAGAAATTGGGCAAGATTGAGGCATCCCGACACAATTCGGGAATTCGACTTGGAACAAGGCCCCGGCAGCGTATCGGGTCCGTCCATGACGAGGGTTGCAAGCGGTGATTTCACGGCTTTTGAGTGCTGTCGCGCGGGGGTTCCTCGTGCTGCTGCTGGTGGCGACACCGGGGCTGATGGCACCTGGCATATCCGAAGACGGCGCGCAGGTCGTCGTGCTGGTGGCCCTTGCGGCCGCCGCGATGACGATGCTGGAATACACCTCGTCCTATCCCTCGCTGTTCGAATTCCGCGACGCCCCGCCCTTTAACCGCATCCGGTTTGCCAACCTGTTCTTCTCGGTCTTCCTGATCAGCGTGCTGGTGCGCCACACCGTGGACCCGGGGCAGTTGACGCTGCTGGTCACCGCTGTCGGCGACGTGGTCGGGCGGGCGATCGACTTTCCCTATTCGCCGGTGCGGCTGGTGATCCTGATGCTGCCCGAAGACGCCTCGATGGCCGATGTCGCGCTGGTGCGGTCGGCGGCCGGGCTGGCCTTCACGATCTCGACGGCGGCGGTTCTGATCTTTCTGGCCATCGTCCGCCTGACCCGCTGGCCGATGGATTCAGGCAGCTTCAACGTGTGGATCAACCTGCCGACCTTTGATCCCACCAGCGGCGGAGACGTGGTGGGGCGCCTGTCGCGGGACGGCAGGATTAACGTTGCATTAGGGATATTGCTGCCATTCCTGATGCCGGCGGTTGTCAACGCGGCCGGGGCACTGTTCGGCCCGATGTCGATTGGCAATCTGCAAACGATGATCTGGACGGTGGCGGCGTGGGCCTTTTTGCCTTCTTCACTGATTGCGCGCGGGCTGGCCATGCAACGGGTCGCGGCGATCATCGCCCGCAAGCGGCGCGAAACCACCGCCACAACCGGGGGTCTGGTTCCGGCCTGATTGCCCTTGCGCTGGCGGCCATGCTGCTGCCGGCAGCGGCCGAGGCCGAGAAACTGCGCATCGCCTTTTACAACACCGATCTGTCCCGCGACGGGCCCGGCCTGTTGCTGCGCGACATCCTGCGCGACGACGATCAGGCGCGGGCGGTGGCCGCCATCGTCGCCCGGGTTGCGCCCGACATCCTGGTGTTGTCGGCGGTCGATTGGGATGCCGGCGGCCATGCCATGGCGGCGCTGTCTGGCCTTTTTGCCGCCGCCGGGCATCGCCTTGACCACAGCTTTACCGCCCGCCCCAACAGCGGGCTGGCCACACCGGCCGATCTGGACGGCGACGGGCGCACCGGTGGCGCGCGCGACGCGCAGGGCTATGGCCGTTTCACCGGGCAGGACGGGATGGTCGTGCTGTCGCGCTATCCAATTCGCGCCGGCGAGGTGCGCGATTTCTCGCAGCTTCTGTGGCGCGATCTTCCCGGCGGCGACCCGTGGTTTCCGGGCCCCGAGGCGGCCAGCATCCAGCGCCTGTCGTCCCGGGTCCACTGGGACGTGCCGGTCGAGATTCCCGGCTTCGGGCCGCTGCACCTGTGGATATTCCACGCCACGCCCCCGGTTTTTGACGGCCCCGAAGATCGCAATGGCCGCCGCAACAATGACGAGGCACTGCTGTGGCTGGACTATCTCGACCAGCGCCTGACCCAGCAGCCTGACGACGCGCCCTTCGTGATCGTGGGCGACACCAACGCCGACCCGGTTGACGGCGACGCGCGGCGCACGGCGCTGCTGGACCTGCTGCGCGACCCGCGTCTGCAGGACCCGCGCCCGATGTCCGACGGCGCGCGCCTTGCCGGGGCCGGCGACCCCGGCCAGCGCGGCGACCCGGCGCTGGACACCGTCGACTGGCCGGAAACCGGTGGCGGGCCGGGCAACCTGCGGGTCAGCTATATTCTGCCCGACGCGCGGTTGCCGGTTGCCGGCGCCGGGGTGTTCTGGCCGGCGCCCGACTCCGGCGATGTCGCCTTACTGGGCCGCGACGGCGACGCCGCCTCGCGCCACCGGTTGGTCTGGGTCGATCTGGACCTGCAGCGCTGAGGCGATGGCCGCATCCAGCGGCGTGTCGACATGATCGGGCAGCAGCCGGGCCAGCGCGGCGCCGTCCAGCCGGTGCGGTTTCGACCACAGATAGCGCATTTCCAGGATACCGCGTGCCAGCGGCCACACCGGCGACAGCAGGCGGAGGGGCCACCAGTTGAACCGGCTCAGCCGAACCGGACGGCCGGTCACCCGGGCCACGGCCGCCGCCAGCGACCGCCCCGTCAGGGTCAGTCCGCCATAGGGCAGGTCAGAGAAACGCGGCAACCGGTCGCGACGCTGGGCCAGCGCCACGGCGGCGCGCGCCATGTCGGGCAGAAAGGCAAAGGCGTGGGCGGCGTCGGGGTCGCCGGGCCAGACCAGCCGCCCCTTGCCGACCTTGGCGGCGATGATCATGTCGAACCAGTTGCCCGAGGCCCGCGTGTCCAGGAAATCGCCGGCCCGCAAGACGATGGTTTGCACGCCGCTGTCGCGAAAGGCGGCCTCCATCGCGATGCGCACGCGCCCCAGCGGGTTGCGCGCGTCATGCGGCGTCTCGGACGTCAGGGTGCGGGGCGCGTCCTTGCCGAACACATAGACATTGCCGGGCACGATGACGGTGCTGCCCGCCGCCCGGGCGGCGGCAATGACCTGTTGCGTCAGCCCCGCCACCTCGGCCGTCCAGCGGTGATAGGGCGGGTTCCAGCCGTTGACGATGATGTCGGCCCCGGCGGCGGCCGTGGTCAGGTCGTCGTGATCACGGTCGAACAGCCGGACCTGCCAGCCTGCGTTGGTGAAGGCCTGCGCCATGTTGCGGCCGAACCGGCCCGAACCGCCAAGGACAAGTGCTGTCTGTGTCATGTCATGCTCCATTCTGCTGGGTGGAACATGTGATATTCACTGTTGCGGTTACATTCCCCAAATCCTGAGATATGATATTCACAAATGAATATCTTGCCCTTCGACTGGACCCTGATCCGCACCTTCCTGGCCGTGGCCGACACGGGTTCGTATTCCGGCGCGGCGCGGGCGTTGGGCAGCAGCCAGCCGACCGTGGGGCGGCAGGTGCAGCTTCTGGAAGACCAGTGCGGCGTGACGCTGTTTCAGCGCCGGTCGCGCGGGATGGAACCCACGGCGACGGCGCGCGACATGCTGGCCGCCGCCCGGCGCATGCAGGCCGCCGCCGCCGATCTGGGCCTTGCCGCCGCCGGGGCCGAAACCGGGCTGGCCGGCACCGTGCGCATCACCGCCAGCGTCTTCACCGCCCAGCGCCACCTGCCCCGCATCCTGGCCGGCCTGCGCCGCGACGCGCCGGCGATCCAGATCGACCTGGTGGCCTCGGACGAAACCGACAACCTGCTGTTCCGCGAGGCCGACATTGCCTTGCGCATGTATCGCCCCCGGCAGCTGGACATGGTGACCCGGCATCTTGGCAACCTTGAAATGGGCATTTTCGCCGCCCGCAGTTTTGTCGCGCGCGCCGGCCCGATCACCGACATCAGCCGGCTGATGGAGCACGAGGTTCTGGGGCTGGACCGCAGCGAACGGCTGATCGAGGCCATGCGCGACTATGGCCTGCCAGTGTCGCGCGACGATTTCCCGCTGCGCTGCGACGACAATGCCGCCTATTACGAGATGATCCGGGCCGGGTGCGGCATAGGCTTTGCCCAGAAGGCCACCGGCCGGGCCGATCCTGACATGGTCGAGCTGTTTCCCGAGATGCCCTTGCCCGCGATGGAAGTCTGGCTGACCAGCCACGAGGCGGTGCGCCACACCCCGCGCGTGCGCCGGGTGTGGGACGCGCTGGCCGCCGGTCTGGCCCCGGTGCTGGTGCGGCCGTCCGTGGCGGCTGGCGCGACCGGCGCTTGACCACCGCTGGCGGCCCGGTTACGCCGCGTGCGGTGCACGAGAACAGGGAGCCCGCTGCCATGTCCAATCCGTCTTTGCTGATCCTGCCGGGTGACGGCATCGGTCCCGAGGTCATGGCCGAGGTGCGCAAGCTCATCGACTGGTGCGCGGCGCAGGGCCTTGCCTTTGATGTCAGCGAGGATCTGGTGGGCGGCGCGGCCTATGATGCCCATGGCGCGCCATTGTCCGACGCCACCATGGCAAAGGCGCAAGAGGTGGACGCGGTGCTGCTGGGCGCCGTGGGCGGGCCGAAATACGACACGCTCGATTTCAGCGTGAAGCCCGAGCGCGGCCTGTTGCGCCTGCGCAAGGAAATGGACCTGTATTCCAACCTGCGCCCGGCCCAGTGTTTCGACGCGCTGGCCGATTTCTCGTCGCTCAAACGCGACGTGGTGGCCGGGCTGGACCTGATGATCGTGCGCGAGCTGACCAGCGGCATCTATTTCGGCGAGCCGCGTGGCATATTCGAGGAAGGCAACGAACGGGTGGGCATCAACACCCAGCGCTATACCGAAAGCGAAATCGCCCGGGTGGCGCGGTCGGCCTTTGAACTGGCACGGCGGCGGTCGAACCGCGTGTGTTCGATGGAGAAGGCCAATGTCATGGAATCGGGGATCCTGTGGCGCGAGGTGGTCACCGAGGTGCATCAGGCCGACTATGCCGATGTCGCGCTGAGCCACATGTATGCCGACGCCGGCGCCATGCAGTTGTGCCGCCAGCCCAAGCAATTCGACGTGATCGTCACCGACAACCTGTTCGGCGACATCCTGTCCGACGCCGCCGCGATGCTGACGGGCAGCCTGGGCATGTTGCCGTCAGCCAGCCTTGGCGCGCCCATGGCCAACGGGCGGCCCAAGGCGCTGTACGAGCCTGTGCATGGCTCGGCCCCCGACATTGCCGGCCAGTCGAAGGCCAACCCGATCGCCAGTATTCTGAGTTTGGCCATGGCGCTGCGCTACAGCTTTGAGCGCGGCGACCTGGCCGGGCGGATCGAGGCAGCGGTGGAGGCGGTGCTGGCCGACGGGCTGCGCACTGGCGACCTGTTGGGCCCCGACGGCGGGAGCCCGGTGTCGACCGGCGAGATGGGTGACGCGATCGTGGCGGCGCTGAGCGACTGACACGCGCGAATTGCACCGCGCGGGGCGCGGCGCGCAGGAAAAGGGGGCGCCGCCCCCTCTTCGCGTGCCGCGAATTCACCCCCGAGGTATTTTCCGAGCCAAAGAAGCGGCCGGGGCGGTGATTTTGTTTGCGCGTCGGGTGGTTCAGGTTTGACGCGAAGCGCCTTAGCTGCGCACCAGTTTTTCGTAACCGGCGGCGATGTCGCGGGTCAGGGCGCCGACCTCGAAATTATAGTCGCCGATCTGGCCCACCGGGGTAACTTCGGCCGCGGTGCCGGTCAGCCAGCATTGTTCGAAGCTTTCCAGTTCGTCGGGCATGATGTGGCGTTCGTTCACCGTGATCTGGCGGTCGCGCAACATGCCGATGACCGTTTGCCGCGTGATCCCGTTGAGAAAGCAGTCGGGGTCGGGGGTATGCACTTCGCCGTCGCGGACGAAGAAGATGTTGGCGCCCGTGGCTTCGGCAACGTAGCCGCGATAGTCGAACATCATCGCGTCGGCGCAGCCTTTGGCTTCGGCCGCGTGTTTGGACATGGTGCAGATCATGTAGAGCCCTGCGGCCTTGGCATGGCTGGGGATGGTTTCGGGGCTGGGGCGTTTCCATTTCGAGATGTCGAGCCTGGCGCCCTTGAGCTTGCTGTCGCCATAGTAGGCGCCCCATTCCCAGGCCGCGATGGCCAGGCGCACCGGGTTGCGCGCCGAGGCGACGCCCATATCCTCGCCCGCGCCACGCCAGGCGACGGCGCGCACGTAGGCGTCGGAAAATTCGTTGGCGGCCAGCACGCCGGCCTTGGCCTGTTCGATCTGGTCCACGGTCCAGGGCACCGTGAAGTCGATCATCTGCGCGCTGGCGTGCAGGCGTTCGGAATGGCGGCGGCTTTCGAATATCTTGCCGCCATAGGCGCGTTCGCCTTCGAATACGGACGAGGCATAGTGCAGGGCATGTGTCAGGATGTGGATATTGGCGTCGCGCCAGTCCACAAACTTGCCGTCCAACCAGATCTTGCCGTCGCGGTCTGCGTAACTGCCAGCCATTTGACCCTCTATCGTCGAAGATTTTCCTAAAGTTGCGCGACATAGGTCCGAAACGGTCATATAATTGCGCAACAACCGCCAGATCGGTAACAGACGTCTCTTGGAATGTCAACAAGACTGACATAAAATCACGGGCAAGCAATGAGAGGCCGCCAAATGTCTGACAGCATCGGAGCGCAGACCGGCAGCGAGAGTCTGCTGTTTCTGACCGACGAACAGCTTCGGCGCGGGATCGAGGCGATGTTCTTTGCCTATCGCGGGTTCACCGCCGACCCCGACCGTATTCTGGCCGAGCGTGGATATGGCCGCGCCCACCACCGCGCCATCCATTTCATCAACCGCGCACCGGGCACCACGGTGAACAACCTGCTGGCGATACTTGGCGTGACCAAGCAGTCGCTGAACCGGGTTCTGCGGTCGCTGATCGATGACGGTCTGGTGGAAAGCCGCGTCGGCGCGCGTGACAGGCGCGAACGTCACCTGCATCTGACCGCCACCGGCACGGCGCTGGAGCAGGAATTGTCGGGCGCCCAGCGCCTGCGCATGCGCGCCGCCTTTCGCGCCGCGGGGCCCGAGGCGGTTGTCGGGTTCCGCAAGGTTCTGGAAGCGATGATGGACCCCGAGCTTCGGCATCACTATGCCCGGGCATCGGAGGACCCGGCATGAGCACGCTGGACGCACATCTTCTGGTGGTCGACGACGACGCCCGCATCCGCGGGCTGTTGCAGGGTTTTCTGATCAAGAACGGCTTCATGGTCACCGCCGCGCGCGATGCCGCCCATGCCCGGCGGCTGCTGGCGGGGCTGGAATTCGACCTGATCGTGCTGGACGTGATGATGCCCGGCGAGGACGGCATCGCCTTTACCCGCGAATTGCGCAAGGATCGGCAGATCCCGGTGTTTCTGCTGACCGCCAAGAGCGAAACCGAAAACCGGATCGCGGGGCTGGAAGCCGGGGCCGACGATTATCTGCCCAAGCCGTTCGAGCCGCGCGAACTGTTGCTGCGCATCAACGCCATTCTGCGCCGGGTGCCCGCCACAGCCACCGACAGCGCGCCGAAGATCCTGTCGCTGGGCGAGCTTCGCTATGACATCGAGCGCGGCGAATTATGGGCCGGTCAGGCGCTGGTGCGGCTGACCGCGACCGAAGCCCAACTGATGCGGGTGTTTTCCGCCTGTCCCGGTGACGTTGTCAGCCGGGCGCGGCTGGTCGAAGACCTTGGCCGGGGCGGCACCGAAAGCCAGGAACGCGCCGTCGATGTGCAGATCACCCGCCTGCGCCGCAAGATCGAGTCCGACCCCAAGCAGCCGCGCTATTTGCAGACCGTGCGCGGCGCCGGCTATATGCTGGCCCCGGACTGAGCGTGGTTGCCCGGCGCGGCGCCAGTCGATAGCGTCTGGCCATGCCAACCGCTGTCTTTACCCATGACGACTGCGTGAACCACGTCACGCCGACCGGCCACCCCGAACGTGTGGCGCGGTATGAAACGGTCAGCGCGGCGCTGGATGCCATCGACGGGCTCGACCGGCGTGCTGCGCCCCTGTGCGACGACGCGGCGCTGTTGCTGGCCCATCCGGCAAGCCATGTCGCGGCCATCGTCGGGGCGGAACCGGCCGATGGCTGGGCCTCGCTTGACCCCGACACCCACATGTCGCCGGGGTCAGTGGCGGCGGCGCGGCGTGCCGTGGGCGGCGTGGTTGCCGCGGTCGGGCAGGTGTTGGACGGTGGCGCGGGCAATGCCTTTGTGGGCTGTCGCCCGCCCGGTCACCATGCCGAGCATGACCGGGCCATGGGGTTCTGCCTGTTTTCGAACGCCGCCATCGGCGCCCTGCACGCGCTGGACGCGCACGGCCTTGCCCGGGTCGCGGTGGTTGATTTCGACGTGCACCACGGCAATGGCTCGCAAAACGTGCTGTGGGGCGAAAGCCGAGCGCTTTATGCCTCGTCGCACGAGATGCCGCTGTATCCCGGCAGCGGTGCGGTGTCTGAACGTGGCGGCAGTGGCAATGTCGTCAACGCGCCCCTGCCCGGCCGCAGCGGCAGTGCCGAGATGCGCAGCGCGTGGTCGGGACATATCCTGCCGGCGGTCGCGGCCTTTGCCCCCGATCTGATCATCGTTTCCGCCGGCTTCGACGCCCATGCCGCCGACCCTCTGGCCTCGCTCAACTGGCGCACCGACGATTTCGCCTGGGTCACCCGCGCCATTTGCGAAACCGCCGACCGGGTTTGCGGCGGACGTCTGGTCTCGACCCTCGAGGGCGGATATGATCTTCAGGCCCTGGGCGCGGGCGTCGCGGCCCATGTCGAGGTTTTGAAGGAGCACGCGGGATGACCGACCAGCCGGTCGCGGAGATGACGTTCGAACAGGCCATGCGCGCACTTGAAGACGTGGTGCAGCGGCTTGATTCGGGCGATGTGCCGCTGGAAGATTCGATTGCCCTTTACGAACGCGGCGCGGCGCTGAAGGCGCGCTGCGAGGCCAAGCTGAAAGAGGCCGAGGAAAAGGTGGCCCTGATCACCCGCGACGCCGGCGGCCAGCCTGTCGGCACCGAACCGCTGGACCCGTGACACCGGCGCTTGCAGCGGCCTTGGCGCACGGCAACGGGTTGGTGCGGGCGCGCCTGTCCGATGCCATGGGCACCCTGCCGCCGTCGCCGGTTGTCGATGCGATGACCCACGCGCTGACTGGCGGCAAAGGGCTGCGCGGATTTCTGGTGCTGGAAAGCGCGGCGCTGCATGATGTGCCCGCCAGCGCGGCGGTTCATGCCGCTGCCGCGATCGAGGCCATGCACGGCTATTCCCTGGTGCATGACGACCTGCCCGCCATGGATGACGACGCCCTGCGCCGCGGCCAGCCGACCGTGCATGTCAAATGGGACGAGGCCACCGCCATCCTGGCCGGCGATGCCCTGCAGGCGCTGGCATTCGAACTGGTCACCGACGCGCGCGGCCCGGCCCCGGCGGCGCTGGCGGCGGGGCTTGCCCGGGCGGCGGGCGCGGCCGGCATGGTGCGCGGTCAGGCGCTGGACATCGCCGCCGAAACCGCCGCCGCCCCCCTGCCCCTGGCCGAGATCGAGGCGCTGCAGGCCGGCAAGACCGGGGCGCTGTTCCAGTGGTCGGCGACCGCAGGCGCCGTGATGGCCGGGTCCGACGCGGGGCCGCTGACCGACTATGCCGCCGCGCTTGGGCTGGCATTTCAGATCACCGATGACATACTCGATGTCGAGGGCGAGGCCGCGTCGCTGGGCAAGGGGGTGCGCAAGGATGCCGAGGCTGGCAAGGCCACCTTCGTCAGCATCCTGGGGCGCGAACCGGCACGGGCCCGCGCACGGGCGCTGGCGGACAGCGCCATCGCCGCGCTGGCCGGCTATGGCGCCCGGGCCGACCTGTTGTGCGCGCTGGCCACCTATGTGGTGGCGCGCGACCGTTAGACCGGCACGGCACGCCGCCGGCGCTTGCCCCGCAAGGGCGGCTCGACTATGCCGCAACAGACCCTGGCGACACCGACCGGTGGAAAGGATGGACGCGGCTTGAGCCAACGACCGAACACGCCATTGCTTGACCAGATCACGGCCCCGGCCGACCTGAAGCCGCTGGCCGATACCGACCTGCGGCGGCTGGCTGACGAACTGCGCGCCGAAACCATTTCCGCAGTCAGCGAAACCGGCGGGCATCTGGGCGCCGGGCTGGGCGTGGTCGAACTGACCGTGGCCCTGCACGCGGTGTTCGATGCGCCCCGCGACAAGATCATCTGGGACGTGTCGCACCAGTCTTACCCGCACAAAATCCTGACCGGACGCCGCGACCGCATTCGCACCCTGCGCCAGAAAGACGGCCTGTCGGGTTTCACCAAACGCAGCGAATCGCCCTATGACCCGTTCGGCGCCGCCCACAGCTCGACCTCGATCAGCGCCGCGCTGGGCTTTGCCGTGGCCCGCGATCTGGGCGCCGCCGATGTTGGCGACTGCATCGCGGTGATCGGCGACGGCGCCATCAGCGGCGGCATGGCCTACGAGGCGATGAACAACGCCGGGCATCTGGGCAACCGGCTGATCGTGATCCTGAACGACAACGAGATGTCGATCGCCCCGCCGGTGGGCGCGATGTCCGCGTATCTGTCGCGGCTCTATGCCGGTGCGCCCTTCCAGGACCTCAAGGCGGCGGCGCGCGGCGCGGTCGAGTTTCTGCCCCCGCCCTTTCAGGAAGGCGCCCGCCGCGCCAAGGAGGCGCTGAAATCCCTCACCGTCGGCGGCACCCTGTTCGAAGAGCTGGGCTTTTCCTATCTCGGGCCGCTGGACGGCCACGATCTGGACCAGTTGCTGCCGGTCCTGCACACCGTGCGCGACCGTGGCGCCGGACCGATCCTGATCCATGTCACCACGCAAAAGGGCAAGGGCTATGCCCCGGCCGAATCGGCCCGCGACCGTGGGCACGGGGTGGCCCGTTTCGACGTCGTGACCGGCGAGCAGAAGAAATCACCCTCGAACGCGCCGTCCTATACCTCGGTTTTCGCGCGCGCGCTGATCGACGCGGCCGCGGCCGACGACGACATCGTCGCCGTCACCGCCGCCATGCCCGACGGCACCGGGCTGAACCTGTTCGCCGAACGCTTCCCCCGCCGCTGCTTTGACGTGGGCATCGCCGAACAGCATGGGGTCACCTTCTGCGCCGGACTGGCCGCGGCCGGCAAGAAACCCTTCTGTGCGATCTATTCGACCTTCCTGCAGCGGGGCTATGACCAGGTGGTGCACGACGTGGCCATCCAGCGCCTGCCCGTGCGCTTTGCCATCGACCGTGCCGGGCTGGTCGGGGCCGACGGCGCCACCCACGCCGGGGCCTACGACATCGCCTTTCTCGCCAACCTGCCGGGCTTTGTGGTGATGGCCGCCGCCGACGAGGCCGAGCTTGTGCATATGGTGGCCACCGCCGCCGCCCATGACACCGGGCCCATCGCCTTTCGCTTCCCGCGTGGCGAAGGCGTGGGCGTGGACCTGCCCGAGCACGGAACGCCGCTGGCGCTGGGCAAGGGCCGCATGATCCGCAAGGGCGAGGGCGTGGCGCTGTTGTCCTTCGGCGCCCGCCTGTCCGAGGTCGAGGCCGCCGCCGACCTGCTGGCGCCCCACGGCCTGCGCCCGACCATCGCCGACGCCCGCTTTGCCAAGCCGCTCGACCGCGACATGGTGCTGGATCTCGCGGCCACCCATGACCTGCTGATCACGGTCGAAGAAGGCGCGGTCGGCGGTTTTGGCGCGCATGTGGCCCAGCTTCTGGCCGACCAGGGGGTGTTTGACCGCGGGCTCGCCTTTCGCTCGATGGTGCTGCCGGACGATTTCATCGACCACGCATCGCCGCGCGACATGTATGCCGCCGCCGGCCTGAACGCGTCGGACATCGCCGCCCGCGTGCTGGCGGTCCTGAACCGCAACCAACCCAGCAAACGCGCCTGAGGAGGCCGGAGATGTCCCAGCTACAATGCCGCCGCGACGGCGCTGTTCTCGAGGTTACGCTCGACCGACCCAAGGCCAACGCCATCGACCTTGCCACCAGCCGGGAAATGGGCGCGGTCTTTGCCGATTTCCGCGACGACCCCGACCTGCGCGTCGCCATCGTCACTGGCGGTGGCGAGAAATTCTTCTGCGCAGGCTGGGATCTCAAGGCGGCTGCCGACGGCGATGCCGTCGACGGCGACTATGGCGTCGGCGGGTTCGGCGGCCTGCAGGAATTGCGCGACCTGAACAAACCGGTGATCGCCGCCGTCAACGGCATCGCCTGCGGCGGCGGGTTGGAACTGGCCCTGTCGGCCGACATCATCCTTGCCGCCGACCACGCCAGCTTTGCGCTGCCCGAGATCCGCTCGGGCACGGTGGCCGACGCCGCCTCGATCAAGCTGCCCAAGCGCATCCCCTATCACGTGGCAATGGAGCTTTTGCTGACCGGGCGCTGGTTCGACGCGGCCGAGGCGCGGCAATGGGGACTGGTCAACGAAATCCTGCCCGGCCCGGACCTGATGGACCGCGCCCGCGCCCTGGCCCGCCATCTCGCCTCGGGCCCGCCCCTGGTCTATGCCGCGATCAAACAGGTGGTGCGCGACGCCGAAGACAGCAAGTTCCAGGACGCGCTGAACCGCATCACCGGCCGCCAGCTGGCCACGGTCGACCGCCTCTATGCCAGCCAGGACCAGCTGGAAGGCGCCCGCGCCTTCGCCGAAAAACGCGACCCCGTCTGGAAGGGCCGCTAAAGGCCCCTACTTCTGTCCAGAAATATCCAATCCTGACGCCGCCGCCGCTGCCGGCGCCGGATCAGGTGCACCGACGCGGGCGACGCCGAAGGCGGCGCAACCCGCTGTCAGAATGGCGCTGGCACGCGAAACCGCTGACCGGCGCCGCCGTCGGGATGGCGCAGGCGCAATTCTTCGGCATGCAGCATCAGGCGCGGGAAATCGCGGGCCGGACCGCTGCTGTAAAACGGATCGCCCAGAATCGGGTGGCCCAGCGCCAGCATATGCACCCGCAACTGGTGCGACCGCCCGGTCTGCGGGAAAAGCTTGACCCGCGCGCCCGGTTCCTCGGCCCGCATCACCCGCCAGCCGGTCACCGCCGCCCGCCCGTTGTCATGGTCGACCTTTTGCAGCGGACGGTTGGGCCAGTCGACGATCAGCGGCAGGTCCACGGTGCCCGACCGGTCGGCCGGCATGCCCCAGACCCGCGCCACATAGGTCTTTTTCACCTGCCGCTTCTCGAACTGCAGCCCCAAGTGCCGCTGGGCGGCGCGGGTCAGGGCAAAGACCATCACCCCCGACGTATCACGGTCGAGACGGTGGACCAGCAACGCCTGCGGAAAGGCGCCCTGCACCCGTGACAGAAGGCAATCGGCCAGATGCTCACCCTTGCCGGGCACCGACAACAGGCCCGACGGCTTGTCGACCACAACAATCTCGTGATCCGCGTGCAGCACGGCAAGCGGGTCCGGCGGAGGGGAATAGTCGGCGCCCTGCAACGGCATTCCTTGGCTGGCGGGAGAAATCCGGGCAAGCCATACGGCATCATCGGCCCGAACCCAAGGGGGCGACGACGATGCCGTCTTCGCTGGCAGAGGGCGGGGCCGGTGCATTCTCTTGCCAGCCGGACGGGGAAGCTTTCGGCCAGCTACAGCGGCGGGGGGAATGTCACACGTCGAATTCGCGCATCCCGGCACCCGCGCATGGCCGCCGGCCGGCAGAGGCCGCAGCATGGTCGCGGCGCCGCAGGTCAATTGTCGACGTCTGTGCTGCCGCGGGTCAGGCCGGCATCGGGCTTTTGAAACGGAGCGGGCCTGCGGCCCGCGCGGGTTGGTGGCGCGCCCTGCGGGCGCGCGCTGCCTCCGGCGGGGATATTTGGGCCAGGATGATGGGCGCGGTCAGGCTTTCATGCGGTCGGCCTTGGGGTCGTACATCGGTTTGAGCGATGCCTCGGCCGGCACCCGGGTGCCGGCGACGTCGATCTCGTAGCGTGACGCATTCAGCTGATCGGGGCTTTCGCCCTTGCACGGGACATAGCCCATGCCCATCGCGCCGCCCAGGTGATGCCCGTAGGCGCCCGAGCTGAGATAGCCCACGATCTTTCCGTCGCGGATGATGGGCTCGTTATGGTAAAGCTGGGGGGCCGGGTCGGTCAGGCGAAACTGAACCATGCGTTTTTCCAGACCGGCTTGGCGTTTGCGCAGCACCGCGTCGCGGCCGATGAAATCGGGCTTGGCCGTTTTCACGGCAAAGCCGAGGCCGGCTTCGACCACGTGATCTTCGCAGGTGATGTCGTGGCCGAAGTGGCGAAAGGCCTTTTCGATGCGGGCGCAATCCATGGCGTGCATGCCGCACAGGCGGCCGCCGCGGGCGCGGGCCGCGTCCCACACGGTTTCGAACACATGGCCGGCCATGTCGGCCGACATGAACAGCTCCCACCCCAGTTCGCCGACATACGACATGCGATGGGCGCGCACCCGGGTCAGGCCAAGTTCGATCTCGCGGGCGGAACCGAAGGCGAAGCCGTCGTTGGTGAGGTCGGCGGGAGACAGCGCCGACAGCAGGTCGCGCGACCCCGGGCCCATGACGGCCAGCACCGCCTCGCCGGCGGTGATGTCGGTCAGCACGACATTCAGGTCGCCGGCGTGGGCGCGCATCCAGGTCAGGTCGGCGCGCAGGGTGGCGGCCGGGGTCACGACGAGGAAGGCGGTTTCGTCAAGCCGGGTGACGGTGACGTCGGCCTCGATCCCGCCGCGTTGGTTCAGGAACTGGGTATAGACCAGCTGGCCGACCGGTGTGTCGACGTCGTTGCCGCAGACATGGTTCAGAAGCCGCAGGGCATCGCGGCCTTCAACGCGGACCTTGCCAAAGCTGGACATGTCGTAAAGCCCGACACCGCTGCGCAGGGCGGCGACCTCTTGGGCGGCGTTGCCGAACCAGTTGGGCCGGCGCCAGTCATAGCGATACACGGGTTCCTGCCCCGGGTCGGCGAACCAGTTGGGGCGTTCCCAGCCCGAGGTTTCGCCAAATACGGCGCCGTTTTCGGCAAGCTGGGCGTGGAAGGGCGAGCGGCGCAGGCCGCGGGCGGTTTCCATCTGCCGGAACGGGAAGTGATCGGCGTAGAGCAAGCCGAGGGTTTCGCTGACCCGCTGGGCCAGATAGCGGCGGTTGGTCTGGAAGGGCTGGGCGCGCGCGATGTCGACATCGCCCAGATCGAAGGGCCGCATGCCGTCGTCCATCCACTGGGCCAGCGCCATGCCGGCGCCGCCAGCCGACTGGATGCCGACCGAGTTGAAGCCGGCCGCCACCCAGAAATTCGCCACCTCGGGCGCGGGGCCCATGTAATAGGCATCGTCGGGGGTAAAGCTTTCCGGGCCGTTGAAGAAGGTGTGGATACCCGCCTCGCCCAGCATGGGCAGCCGGTTCATCGCCCATTCGAGTATGGGTTCGAAATGGTCGAAGTCTTCGGGAAGCTGGTCAAATTCGAAGCTGGCCGGGATACCGTCGACCGCCCATGGCTTGGCCTTTGGTTCGAAGGCGCCCAGCATCATCTTGCCGGCGTCTTCCTTGTAATAGGCGCATTCGTCGGGCACCCGCAGCACCGGCATCTGGGTCAGGCCGGCCACCGGCTCGGTCACGATATAGAAATGTTCGCAGGCCTGCAGCGGCACCGACACCCCGGCCATGGCGCCGACTTCGCGGCCCCACATACCGGCGGCGTTGATCACGTGGTCGGCGGTGATGCGCCCCTGCGCGCCGCCGTCGTCGGCCTGCCAAGTGACCGCGCGGGCGCGCCCGGCGTCGACCTCGACCCCGGTCACACGGATGCGTTCGGCAATTCGGGCGCCGCGATTGCGCGCGCCCCTGGCCAGCGCCAGCGCGATGTTGGCCGGGTCGCCCTGGCCGTCTTTGGGCAGCCAGACCCCGGCCTTGACGCCGTCAAGGTTGAGGTGGGGATATTTCTCGCCAACCTCGGCGGGCGAAATCTCTTCGACCTCGACACCGAAGGCCCGGGCCATCGCGGCCTGGCGAAAGATCTCTTCACGGCGGTGATCGGTCAGCGCCACGGTGATCGAGCCGCAGCGGCGGAAGCCGGTGGCAATGCCGGTTTCCTGTTCGAGGTTGCCGTACAGTTCCTGGCTGTATTTCGCCAGCCGGGTCATGTTGGCGGTGGCGCGAAGCTGGGCGATCAGCCCGGCCGCGTGCCATGTGGTGCCGCTGGTCAGTTGCTTGCGTTCAAGCAGCACGACGTCGGTCCAGCCCAGCCGGGTCAGGTGATAGGCGATCGAACAGCCGACGACCCCGCCGCCAATGATCACGGCGCGGGCATGGGTGGGCAAGCTCATGGATAGATCTCCGCGAATTTGGATTTGTAGAGCGCGATCATCGCCTGTTCGGTCGCGCCGTCGTCATAGGGCGGGGTCGTGATCAGGGCGACATCGTCGACCGCGATCCTGACAATGATGTTGATGCGGTCGGTCAATTCGCCCCAGACGGCGGCAAAGCGCGGGATCAGGGCGGCATAGTCATCCGAGCCGCGGCGCACCATCGTTGCCTGCCCGCGCAGGCGGGCGCCCTTGCGGATGAAGACGTCGATGAAATTGACCTCGACCTCGGGCGCGTGGGTCAGGTTGGTGATGGTCCGGGGCGAGCGGATCTCGCCAAAGGCGATGGTCTGGTCGTCCAGCAACAGGAATGTGCCCTTGGGCGAGACCGAGGGCCGCCCGCCCGGTGTGACCGTGGCGACAAAGCCCAGCGGGAAGCGGGCGATCATCTGCTGGATGCCGGCGGGAATGATCATGGCGCGCCCCCGAAACGCCGGGCCAGCGCGGCGATATGGTCCGGGCCGATGTTGCAGCAGCCGCCGACGATGCTGGCGCCCATGTCGGCCCAGCGCCCGGCAAAGTCGGCATAGACCTGCGGCGTGATATCGGGCCGCTGGCCCAGCAGGTCGGTGGTCAGGCGGTCTTCGACATAAGCGCGGGTGATCTGGGCAAAGCCGTTGGCATAGCAACCATAGTCCAGCCCGAAACGCGCAAGTTCGGTCAGCGCGGCCTCCATCGCCTCGGGGGCCGAACAGTTGGCCAGCACCGCCTGCGGCGCATAGCGGTCGATGACCGGCTGCAAGGCCGAGATAGGTTCGCCCGAACGCAACAGCCGCCCGTTGTCATCATCGACCGACACCGACAGCCACAGCGGCAGGCCGGCGTCGGCAATGCCGGCGAAGGTGCCCTCGGCCTGTTTCACCGATGACACGGTTTCGGCGATCAGCAGGTCGCAGCGCGGGGCGATGTGGCCGGCGATTTCGGCATAAAGCGGGGCGGCGACGTCGGGGTCGGGGCAGGCCTCGGGCCAGTAGGACTGCACCAGCGGCCCCAGCGAGCCGGCAATGCGGCCCGAGCCGTGGGCATCGCGGGCGGCGGTTACCTCGGTCATGGCGCGGTCCAGCAACAGGGTGAACTTGTCCTCCCAGCCGGTGCCGGCCAGCCGGTCGTGGTGCAGGTTATAGGTGTTGGCCGTGGCCACCTGCGCGCCCGCGGCAAAGAAGGCGGCGTGCACCTCTTGCACCAGTCCGGGGTGCTTCAGCATGACCTCGGTCGCCCACAGCGGCGTTGGCGTGTCGCCCGAGCGGTGCAGCAGTTCCTGCCCGATGCCGCCATCAAGTATGATCATCTTGCAACTCCCGAAATGTCACGGCTGCCCAGCAGCACAGCGGCGGCGATCATCAGACCGCCCGAGATGCGGTTCAGCCAACCCCCGGTCAGCCAGCGCAGCCGGCCAAGCGCCTGTTCGGCCACCAGCCCCCACACCAGCAGGATCACCCCGTCAACCAGCAGATAGGTGCCGCCCAGAACCGCAAGCTGCGGCGCCAGCGCGGCGGCGGGGTCGATGAATTGCGGAAACAGCGCACCAAAGAACACCACCGCATAGGGATTGGCGCTGCTGGTCAGGAAGCCTTGCCGAAACAGGGCCCGGCGTGCGGGCAGCGCGGCGCCGCCCGGACGCCGGCTGTCGCCGGTCGCCAGGATCAGCCGCAGACCCAGCCAGCAGAGATAGGCCACGCCGGCCCATTTGACCCACGCCAGCACCGCGGCCGAGGTTGCGACGATGGCGGCCAGCCCAAGGCCCGCCGCCGTCATCTGAAGGACGTTGGCCGACAGATCGCCAGCCACGGTCCAGCAGGTCCGGCGCACGCCATGGCGCAGGCTGTTGGACATGACCAGCAACTGGCTGGTGTCGGGCGGCGTCGCGAAGAAGGCCGCCAGAACACCCAGATAGACCAGATAGACCTCGGGCGTCATGCGCGCAGTCTCTGGTTCGTCGGATCCCACAGCGCCCCGTCGCCCTGCACGGTAGCGGCGAACATCTGACCGAAGATGTCGATGTCAACGGCCGTGCCCGCCGCGCCCAGATCGGGGCGCACCAGCCCCAGCGCGATGGATTTGCCCACGCGATAGCCCCAGCCGCCCGAGGTGACCTCGCCCACGATCTCGCCATCTTTCCAGACGGTGGCCATATAGGGCGCGTCGCAGTCGCCGGGATTGTCCAGCGTCATGACGGCAAAGCGCTTGGTCAGCCCCTGTTGCTGTTCCTTCTCCAGCGCTGCCTTGCCGGGGAAGTCCTTGTCAAAGCGCGTGAACCGGTCAAGCCCGCCCTGCAGCAGCGAATAGTCGGTCGACAGATCGCCCTTCCAAGCGCGATAGCCCTTTTCCAGCCGCAGCGAATCCAGCGCATACATGCCGAAGGGTTTGGCGCCGGCGGCGGTCACCGCGTCCCAGATGGCGGGGGCGGTGGCCGGGTCGCAGTGGATTTCCCAGCCAAGCTCGCCCGCGAAGGACACCCGCACCATGGCGCATTGCTGCCCGGCGACCGTGCCCGCCGGGCTGACCGTCAGCCATGGCGCCGACAGGTCGTGCCCGTCTGCCAGCGGCGCGAGCATGTCGCGCGACCCCGGGCCGGTTACCAGCAGGCATTCGGCCTGCAGGGTGTTGTCGGTAATCTCGATGCCGTCGGGCGCCTGCCGCGACAGGATTTCAAAGTCATGCCACTGCGCGCCGGCCGCGGTGATAAAGCCGACCTCGTCGTCGGAATGCACCATGACCGACATCTCGGTCAGGATGCGGCCGCGGCTGTCGGGGAAATAGGCCAGGCTGATCTTGCCGGGCTTGGGCAGGCGGCTGGCGGTCAGGCTGTCGACCCAGTCGCGCGCCCCCGGACCCTTGACGAGATAGCGCGAGAACCCGGTGATGGCGATGATGCCGGCCGTGTCGCGCACCGCTTCGCATTCTTCGCGCACCCGCGGCTCCCACGGGCCACTGCGGGCCCAAGTCTCGGTGCCCTCCAGCGAGGTATCGTCGCCGTCCTTGGCATACCAGACCGGACGCTCCCACCCGTTGAACGCGCCAAACTGGGCGCCCGCGGCAACCTGACGGTCGTGCACCGTGGCCAGTTTCTTGCCGCGCCCGGCCGGCCATTCGTGATGCGGGAAATGCATCGAATATTCATGGCCATAGGTTTCCCGGGCCTTGGCGACGCAATGGTCGTGATCGGTATAGTCGGTATATCGCCGCGGATCGATGGCCCACATGTCCCATTCGGTCTGGCCCTCGGTGATCCACTCGGCCAGCACCTTGCCGGCACCGCCACCCTGGGTGATGCCAAAGGTGAAGACACAGGCCTCGAAGGCGTTGGGCACGCCCGGCATCGGGCCCACCAGCGGCAGCCCGTCGGGGGCATAGGGGATCGGGCCGTTGATGACCCGGCCAACCCCGGACGCCCCCAACAGCGGCACCCGAGCCATGGCGTCTTCGATATACCATTCCAGCCGGTCCAGATCGTCGGGGTAAAGCTGGAACGAGAAATCGTCGGGCATCTGGTCGTCTGGCGTCACCCAGTGCGCGCGGCAGTTGCGTTCATACGGGCCAAGGTTGAACCCGTGCTTTTCCTGCCGCAGATAGTAAGAGGTATCGACATCGCGCAACAGCGGCAGCTTGCCGTTCTGGCGCGTGTTTTCGACCAGTTCGGGGATTTCACCGGTCATGAAATACTGGTGGCTCATCACCGCCATGGGCACGGTGCGCCCGCCGTAGGGCCTGAACCATTCGCCGACGCGCTGGGCATAGTAGCCGGCGGCGTTGACCACAAATTCGCAGCGGATATCGCCCTTGTCGGTCTGCACGATCCATTCGCCGTTTTCGCGGCTGATGCCGGTGGCGGGGCAAAAGCGTTCGATGCGCGCCCCCAGATCGCGGGCGCCCTTGGCCAGCGCCTGCGTCAGTTGCGCGGGGTCGATGTCGCCATCGTCAGGGTCCCACAGCCCGCCGGCCAGATCGTGGGTTTCGATAAAGGGGTAACGGTCCTTGATATCGCTCACCGACATCATCTCGATACCAAGCCCCTGGTAACGGCCCATGCCGCGGGCGCGTTCAAACTCCATCATGCGGTTGGTCGAATGCGCAAGCCGGACCGAGCCGGTGACGTGGTAATTCATCGGATAGTCGACCGCGTCGGCCAGCCCGGCATAAAGCTGCAGCGAATAGCGCTGCATGTTCATGATCGCCCACGAGGTCGAAAACGACGGGCAGTTGCCGGCCGCGTGCCAGGTGCTGCCAGCGGTCAGCTCGTTTTTCTCCAGCAGGACACAGTCGGTCCAGCCGGCCTTGGCCAGATGGTAAAGCGACGAGGCGCCGACGACCCCGCCGCCGATGATCACGACCCGCGCGGTCGTTGGAAAGCTGCTCATGTTCGTTGCTCCAGATGCCCTGCGCCGGTGCAGGGGCCGTGTTCGGTGTCAGGCCGCGCGCCACGCGCGCGCGCCCCGGGTTGCAAATGGCCGGCGTGCCCGGAAACGGTGCCCTGCGCCGCCGGCATCAATAGGTCTCCAACTGGGGAAGCCCGTCGTTGATTTCGTAATAGTCGCCCTTGTCGGCAACGAAGATGTGGCGCCGCAGTTTCAGCCCCGTTGGCCCGTCAAGCGACCCCATGGCCACGGAAACCACGTCGCGGCCGGGAATGTCATAGAACAGGCCAGAGCCGCAGTTGGCGCAAAAGCCGCGGCGGGCATGGTCCGAGCTTTGGTACCACGCGACCGGGCCTTCGACCTTCAGGCTGGCGCGGTCGACCTGAACCGCCGACCAGAAATGCCCCGAAACCCGGCGGCACTGGGAACAGTGGCAAGCCGACGGCGCGTTGGCCGCCGCCTGGAATGACAGGTGAATGTCGCCGCATTCGCATCGTCCCGTGAACATCACACCTCTCCCCAAGCGTTAATAGACCGGCGGCGCAATCACCCAGATCAGCACCGCCGGCACGTCATGCGGGTTGGCCCAGCGATAGGGCTCGCCCCGGATGCGAAAGCTGTCGCCTGGGCCCACGTCATATTCGACACCGCCGATCCACAGCGACAGGCGCCCGCTGATGACATAGCCAAGCTCTTGCGTGGGGCGCGTTGTCTCGCCCGTTGCCGCCCCGGCCGCGAAGGTGGAATGCACCACTTCGAACTTGTCGGTCAGATCGGGCGACAGCAGCTCTTCCACCAGCCCGGCGCCGGGGTCGCCCAAAGGGCGGCGGTCGTTGCGGCGCACGATGCGCCCGGCCTCGTTGGCGTCGGTGGGGCTGGTGCTGAACAACAGCGACAGCGGCACCTCCAGCACCGCCGCCATTGCGCGCAGGTCCTCGATCGACGGTGTGGACAGGTCGCGCTCGATCTGGCTCATCCAGCCCACCGAACGCCCCAGCCGCGACGCCATGGCCTGCAGCGTGATGCCACGCGACTTGCGCAAGGCGCGAATATCGGCGCCCAGCGTCGGCAGATCGGCGGGATGCGCGTGTCGCATTGATCGCGGTCCGTGAAAAAACGTTTCTGTTTTTCACGTTGCCGTGGAAGGTCCGAGTCGCGCAAGCCCGAATTCAGACCTCGGCGAAGATTTCCGTCAACAGGCCGTCCAGTCGCCGTGCGTCTTCACCGGAAAAGGCGCCCGGCTGGTTGCTGTCGATATCGAACACGCCGATCAGGCGGCCCTGTCGGTCGCGCACCGGAATCACCAGCTCCGACCGGGTTGTCGCCGAACAGGCGATGTGGCCGGCAAAGGCGGCGACATCGGCCACCATTTGCGTCTTTCCCGTGCGGGCGGCGGCGCCGCAAACGCCCCGGCTGAACGGGATTTGCAGGCAGCCGTGGCCGCCCTGATAGGGGCCGATCTTCAACAGTTCCGGCCCGACCACGCGGTAAAAGCCGGTCCAGTCGAACCGGTCGTCGGCATGATGCACCTCGCAGGCCACGGTCGCCATCAGCGAAACCGGGTCGGTTTCGCCATTGGTCAGGCCGCGCAGGCCGCGCCCAAGCTCGTCATAGTCGGCCATCAGACCCTTTCGATCGCCACGGCCGTGCCTTCGCCGCCGCCGATGCAAATGGCCGCCACGCCGCGCCGCAGGTCGCGCGCCTCCATCGCGGCCAGCAGCGTCACGATGATTCGCGCACCCGAGGCGCCGATGGGGTGCCCCAGCGCGCAGGCACCGCCGTTGACGTTGACGATTTCGGCGTCGATGCCCAGGTCGTGCATGAAGGCCATGGGCACCACGGCGAAGGCCTCGTTCACCTCCCACAGGTCGACATCGGCAACGCTCCAGCCCACACGGTCCAGCAGCTTGTGCGTGGCGCCGACCGGGGCGGTTGTGAACCAGCCCGGCTCTTGCGCATGGGACGCATGGCCCAGCATCCGCGCCCGGACATTGCCCGTGCCGCCGTCGGTCAGCACCAGCGCCGCCGCGCCGTCCGAGATCGACGAACTGTTGGCCGCGGTGACCGAGCCATCCCGGCGAAAGGCGGGTTTCAGATGCGGAATCTTGTCGGGCCGGGCGGTTCCGGGCTGTTCGTCCTGCGACACCTCGACCGTGCCCTTGCGGGTCGCGACCGTGACCGGGGTGATTTCGGCCGCGAAGGCGCCGCTGGCCTGCGCGGCCTGGGCCCGGGCCAGCGACCGCAGCGCATAGTCGTCCTGGGCCGCGCGGCTGAACTGGTATTTCTCGGCGCAATCCTCGGCAAAGCTGCCCATCAGCCGGCCTTTGTCATAGGCATCTTCCAGCCCGTCGAGGAACATGTGATCGACCGTTCTGCCATGCCCCAGACGCGCGCCGCCGCGCATGGCGGGCAACAGGTAGGGGGCGTTGGTCATGCTTTCCATGCCGCCCGCGACCACGACCGCGGCATCGCCCAGCGCGATCCTGTCCCAGCCCATCATGGCCGTCTTCATCCCCGACCCGCACATCTTGTTGACCGTCGTCGCCGGCACCCCGATGTCCAGCCCGGCGGCAAAGCCGGCCTGGCGCGCCGGCGCCTGGCCCTGGCCGGCCGGCAGAACGCAGCCCATGAACAATTCGTCCACCGGGCCCGTGGCGGCCTGGCTCAGTCCGGCCGCAATCGCCGCGCCGCCAAGCTGTGGCGCCCCGGCGCCTGACAGCTCACCCTGAAAGCCGCCCATGGGTGTGCGCGCCGCGCCCGCGATGAAAACATCGACCATCTGATCCTCCTGCCCGATTCCCGTTGTCCGCTTACCAACTGGTAACCCGAAAGACCTAGGTTCGCGATGGTGGGGGCCATTGGGGTATCAGAAAATGGAACTGAATTGTGAAAGAGCCGAGGGGCTTTTGGTCGTCACCGTGCCCGAACGGCGCCTTGACGCCGCAGTGGCCATCCAGTTTCGCGACGCCATGCGCGCGCTGACCGAAGACGCGCCCGCGCGCGTGGTTCTTGATCTCGAGGCGGTCGATTTCCTCGATTCCAGCGGGCTCGGGTCGGTCATCGGCGCGATGAAGCAGCTTGGACAGGACCGGAAGCTTGAGCTTGCGGCTTTGTCACCGGCGGTGGAAAAGGTGTTCCGCCTGACCCGCATGGACCGGATTTTTACCATCCATCGCAACAGCATGGACGCCATGAAGGAGACAGTGAATGCTGGCTGACCGCCTGAAAATTCAGCGCGACGATGACGCGCTGCCCCCGGACCCCGGCATTGTTGTCCGGGAGATTCGGCTGGTGTTCCACGCCTCGCCCATCCATGTCCGCCGGGCGCTGCAATGCGCCACGGGCGCGCTGGCGGGGTTGGAGCTGAGCGACGATGACCGGTCATCGGTTGAACTGGTGCTGGCCGAAGTCATGAACAATATCGTCGAACATGCTCACGCCGACGGCGCGGGCGAAATCGAGCTGATCCTGCGCGAATCGGTCGATGGCCTGCTGTGCACCGTGCGCGACGATGGCCGCGGCATGCCGGGCGGCGCGCCGCCCGCGCAACGCCAGCCCGACCCCGAGGTTGCGGCACCGCTGCTGCAGGAAGGCGGCTTTGGCTGGTTTCTGATCGGCGAGCTTGCCAGCAAGGTCAGCTATCGCCGCGTGCATGGGCGCAACACACTTGCCCTGCTCTTTGCATTCGGTCGGCCGCCCCGCCCCTGCTGACGCCGCACGACCCGATTGCATTCGGTCCAGCACGGCTTAGTGTCGGGCGCGCGGCAGAAGGACCGAAGGCAATGCGCGACCTGCAAAGACCCGGCCGTTCGGCTGTTATGGCGCTGAACGGCATGTGCGCCACATCCCACCCGCACGCGGCCCGCGTCGCGGTGGACATGCTGCAGGCCGGCGGAAACGCCGCCGATGCCGCCATTGCGGCGGCCACCGTTCTGGGCATTTGCGAACCGCAAATGACCGGGCTGGGCGGCGACTGTTTCGTTCTGGTCAAGCCGGCAGGCTCGGAACAGGTGCTGGCGCTGAACGGGTCGGGCCGGGCCCCGGCCGGGATGTCGGCCGACGCGCTGCGCGCCGCCGGCCACGCCCGCATCCCCGAAGGCGATGCCGCCGCTGTCACCATCCCCGGTGCGGTCGACGCCTTTTGCCGCCTGAACGCCGAACATGGCGCCCTGTCGCTTGGGCAGGTGCTGGCCCCGGCCATCGACACCGCCGAACAGGGCATCCCCGTGGCCGAACGCGTGGCCCGCGACTATGCCGCCGCATCCGGCAATCTGACCGGCGTGGCGCGGCAGTATTACCTTGACGGTGGCAAACCGCTGGCCCGGGGCGATATCTTCCGCGCGCCGGAACAGGCCGAGGTGCTGCGCCGCATCGCCCGCCACGGACGCGACGGCTTTTACCTGGGCGAGGTTGCCGACGACATGGTGACCAGCCTGCGTGCCGCGGGCGGCGACCACCGGCCCGACGACTTCGCCGCGACCGCCTGCGACTGGGGCGACCCGATCAGCGCCGATTATCGCGGGCAGGAGATCGTTGAACACCCACCCAACGGACAGGGCATCATTGCGCTGCTGATGGCCGGCATCCTCGCCCGCTTTGACCTTGCCGCCCTTGACCCTTTTGGCGCCGACCGCGCCCATATCGAGGCCGAAGCCACCAAGCTGGCCTATGACGCCCGCAACCGTTTCCTTGCCGACCCGGCACACATGACCCGGCGCGCCCACCTGATGTCGACCGACACCGCCGACCGCCTGGCCGGCCTCATCCGCATGGACCGCGCCCTGCCCGACCCGGCCGCCGCCAGCACCGCGGTGCATCGCGACACGGTCTATGTTTCGGTCATCGACCGCGACCGCATGGCCGTTTCGCTGATCTATTCGATCTTTCGCTCTTTCGGGTCGGGCATCGCCTCGGACAGGTTCGGCATCCTGTTCCAGAACCGTGGTTCGGGTTTCTCGCTGGTGCCCGGCCACCCGAACGAGGCCGGCGGCGGCAAGCGCCCCATGCACACGATCATCCCCGCCATGCTGCGCCAGAACGGCCGGGTGACCGAAGCTTTTGGCGTCATGGGCGGCCAATTCCAGCCGACCGGGCACGCGCGCTATGTCACCAACCGGGTCGATTTCGGGCTCGACCCGCAAGACGCCATCGACGGGCCACGCTGCTTTGCCAGCGCCGACGGCCTGGCGGTTGAACGGGGCTATGGCGCCGACGTGCGCGCCGACCTCGCCGCACGGGGTCACAATGTCATCACCCCGGACGAACCGCTCGGCGGCGCGCAAACCGTCCGCATTCACGCCAGCGGGGTGCTCGAGGGGGCGTCCGACCCGCGCAAGGACGGCGCGGCCATCGGCTATTGACCGGCCGCCGCCGCCGCCATCAGTTCAACTGGAAATGCAGCGGATAACTGCCATCTTCGAAATCGCCGAACAGGTCGGGCAAATCCGGGTGCTCGACCGGCCCGCCGCTGTCGTCCGCCACCAGGTTTTGCTCGGACACATAAGCCACGTAATAGCTCTGATCATTCTCGGCCAGCAGATGGTAAAACGGCTGCTCGCGGTTCGGGCGGCTGTCCTCGGGAATGGCGTCATACCATTCCTCGGTGTTGGAAAACATCGCGTCGACGTCAAAAATCACCCCGCGAAACGGATGTTTGCGATGGCGGACAACCTGCCCCAAATGATATTTGGCTTTCGACTTCTTCATCGGTATTGCCCCCATCGACGTTTGTAATTGCTCACGGTCGGCCTTGTCCATGGATCAGCCGCGAATCTTGGGAAACAGACTGTGAACCTCGTTCTGACAGTAGCGGGAATTACCGCGCCCGTAGCCCTGGTGGCGCTGATCGGCTTCCTCTGGGTGCGGCTGGGCTACGAATACCGCGTCCGATTCGTCACCCAACTGGCGATGTCGGTGGCGATGCCCTGCCTGATTTTTGTCACCCTCATGCGGACCGAGCTGTCAGCGTCGGCGCTGACGGCCGTGTCCGCCGGCGCGGTGGCCGCCTATGCCCTGGTGATCGCCGGCACCTATCTGGCCACCCTGGCCCTGCGGCTCGACCGGCGCACCTATCTTGCCCCGATGATCTTTGGCAACACAGGCAACCTCGGCCTGCCGCTGGCCTTCTTTGCCTTCGGACCCGACGGGCTCGGCATTGCGGTGGTGGTTTTCGCAATCATGGCGGTGATCAATTTCACCTTCGGCATCTGGCTGGTCTCGGGCGGCAGCTCGCTGCGGCTTCTGGTGCGCGAACCCATCCTTGCCGCGGCGCTGCTTGGCGGTGCCTTCATGCTGCTGGGCTGGGAAACGCCCCCGGTCCTGACCCGAACCCTGGACCTGATCGGCCAGATGGCCATTCCGCTGATGCTGCTGACCCTTGGCGTGGCGGTGGCCGGGCTGCACACCAGCAATGCCCTGCGCGCCATCCTCCTGTCGCTGCTCAAACTGGCGATCTGCACCGCCGCCGGGCTGCTCGCGGCATGGGGCGCCGGCCTCACCGGCGCCGCACAGGCCATCCTGGTGCTGCAGGTCGCAACCCCGGTCGCGGTAACCAGCTTCATGATCGCCGAGAAATACGGCGCCAACAGTCAGGCCGTCGCCGGTCTGGTCGTGATGTCGACACTCCTGTCGGTGCTGGCGCTGCCGGCAATCCTGGCGGTCTTCCTCGGATAATGCCGAAATTCGTTCCAAGATCGCGCCAGATGCGATAAGCTCGGGCAAAACAAGAACGTCCGAGAGGCAGATGAGCAGATTTTTCCGTGCCTTGGCGCTGGCCGTACTGGTGGCCGCCTGTGGCGGTCGCGACTATGCGCCGCCCCGCAACCTCGATAACGCCTGTGCGATCGTTCGCGAACGGCCGGCGGTGCTGCGCGCCGCGCTGGCAACCCAGCGCAAATGGGACGTGCCCGTCGCCTCGCTGATGGCGGTCATCCACCAGGAAAGCAAATTCGTCGGCAATGCCCGCACGCCGCACAAATATATCCTCGGCGTGATCCCCATGGGGCGGCAAAGCTCGGCCTACGGCTATTCCCAGGCGCTCGACGCAACATGGGACGAATACCGCCGCGCCTCGGGCGGGCGCCGCGCCCGGCGCGACGACATCGCCGACGCCGCCGACTTCATCGGCTGGTATTTCGACGGCTCCTCGGAACGGCTCGGCTTTGCCATCAACGACACCCGCCGCCAGTATCTTGCCTACCACGAAGGCCGCACCGGCTATGCCCGGGGCACATACCGCTCCAAACGCTGGCTGCTCGATATCGCGTCCCAGGTTGCCAGCCGCGCCGACATGTACCACGCGCAACTCGTCGCCTGCGGCAAGCTGCGCTAAAGCATTTCGCCCGCCCCATCAGCTTGGTCCAAATATCCCGGGGGTGAATGCGCGCCAGCGCAGAGGGGGCAGCGCCCCCTGCCCGGCGCGACGCCCCGCAAGGGGCGGCGCAAACGGCGTCAGCCGCCGCGGCGGTCGATCTCGTATCTTACATTGAACAGCCGCGACCCCAGGTCGACGCCCAGCTCCAGATCGCCCAGCACCACCGTCGTTCGGGTGCCCAGGTCATCGGTGACGATCCACTGGCGCAGCTCGACCGGCGCGGTAAAGATCAGCTGCAGGTTGCCGTATTCGGGATGCTCGGGGTCCTGCGCCACCACGATGGTCTTGGGTCCATCCTCGACATGGGCAATCACCATGTCGCGCCGCGACAGGTCCACCCGTTCTTCCAGGATCAGCTGCAGCGGTGTGCGCCGCAGCGGATACTGCTCCGGGCGCCGCTCGTTCGACTTGCCGTCAAAGATCGCCACGCTGCCCGAGCCGGCGATCACCAGCGCGTTGTCGGGCGGGTTGTATTCGAACCGCATGCGCCCGGGCCGGTGGATGTAAAGCGTGCCGGTCGAAATCGTCCCGTCGGCGTTGATCTGGGTAAAGCTGGCCCGCGCCGTGCTGAGCGCGTTGAAATAGTCCGAGATCCGGTCAAGCGGGATGATATCGGCCATCGCCGGGACCGCCGGCAAAAGACCGGCCGCCGCCAAACCGCCCAGAAGAAGTTGCCGCCGCTGCATTGTGTCCACCCTGATCGCTGCCTCAGGCCGACTATGTGGGGCACACAGGGCGGCTAGGCAATAACATCGGCGCCGGCCCGCCGCTCACTGCTGCTCGGGCACCAGGATCTCGCGCTTGCCCACATGGTTGGCCGCCGACACGACGCCTTGGTCTTCCATCTTCTCGACCAGCCGCGCGGCCTTGTTGTAACCGATCGCCAGCTTGCGCTGGATGTAGGACGTCGAACATTTGCGGTCGCGGATCACGATCGCAACCGCCTGATCATACAGCGCATCCTCGCCGTCGGTGTTGCCGCCCAGGCCCAGCACCGCGTCGATGTCGCTTTCGCGGTCATCGTCCGGGCCCTGCACCACGCCGCCGACATAGTCGGGGGGGCCAAACGCCTTGAGGTGCGTGACGACCTCTTCGACCTCTTCATCCGACACGAACGGCCCGTGCACGCGGGTAATCTTGGCGCCGCCGGCCATATACAGCATGTCGCCCATGCCCAGCAGTTGTTCGGCGCCCTGCTCGCCCAGAATGGTGCGGCTGTCGATTTTCGAGGTCACCTGGAACGAGATTCGCGTGGGAAAGTTGGCCTTGATGGTGCCGGTGATGACATCGACCGACGGCCGCTGCGTGGCCATGATCAGGTGGATGCCGCTGGCGCGTGCCATCTGCGCCAATCGCTGGATGCAGGCCTCGATCTCCTTGCCCGCCACCATCATCAGGTCGGCCATCTCGTCGACGATGACCACGATATAGGGGAAGGGTTCGGGTTGGGTTTCCTCGGTCTCGAACACCGGATCGCCGGTGTTGTCGTCGAAACCCGTCTGCACGGTGCGGCTGAACATCTCGCCCCGGTCCAGCGCATCGCGCACCCGGCCGTTGTAACCCTCGATATTGCGCACGCCCATCCTGGACATCTTGCGATAGCGCTCTTCCATCTCGCCGACGACCCATTTCAGGGCCACGACCGCCTTCTTGGGGTCGGTCACGACCGGCGACAGCAGATGCGGGATGCCGTCATAGACGCTGAGTTCCAGCATCTTGGGGTCGATCATGATCAGGCGGCATTCCTCGGGCGTCAGGCGATACAGAAGCGACAGGATCATGGTGTTGATGGCCACCGACTTGCCGGACCCGGTGGTGCCGGCAATCAGCAGGTGGGGCATCTTGGCAAGGTTGGCCACCACGGCGCCGCCGCCGATATCCTTGCCCAGCGCCAGCGGCAGGCGCATCTGGCTGTCGCCGAAATTGCGCGACGACAGGATCTCGCGCAGCACCACCTTTTCGCGCTGCACGTTCGGCAACTCGATCCCGATGACCGACCGTCCAGGCACCGTCGACACCCGCGCCGACAGGGCCGACATCGACCGGGCGATATCGTCGGCCAGCCCGATCACGCGGCTGGCCTTGAGCCCCGGCGCCGGTTCCAGCTCGTACATGGTGACCACCGGGCCGGGGCGGACCGACACGATTTCGCCCTTGATGCCATAGTCGTCCAGGACCACTTCCAGCATGCGCGCGTTCTCTTCCAGCGCCTCGTCGGACAAGTGATGCCGCTCGACCCCCTCGGGGTTGGTCAGCAGGTTCAGCGGCGGCGGCTCGTAATCGGCCAGCGGATCTTCGAATTGCAGGGCCGGCTGGGCCTCGGCCCGAGCGCGGGCCGACGGGCGGGTCGCCTGCCGTGGCGGATGCTGCACGACCCGGCGGTCGGGCTCGGGCGCGGCGGTGGGCAGGCGCGCCGGCGGCCCGGTCACCAGTTCGGGCTCGGGCATCTCGATGTCTTCAAGCAGGTCCTCGGGCCCGGACAGCGGCGACCGGTCGACAAGGCGGACCTCGGCAACGGCGGCCGGCTCAACGGCCGCGGCTTCGGCATCGGCCAGCAGCATCGGCGCCGGGCCCAGCGGGTGGCGGCGGTGCAGGGGCGGTTCGGCCCGCGCCTGTTCCGGCGGCGCGTTGTGCGCGCGGGCCTGTATCGCGGTCTGGATCCGGGCGCTGACCCGGTCCTGCGGCGCGGGCCCGGCCGGCGCGGCGGATGCCGGCTGCGGGCCCGGTGCCGCGGCCACCAGCGGCGGCGTGCGCCGCAGCAACGCCCCCAACCCGCCCTTGCGCAGCTTGGGTTGCGGGGCAGCCAGCGGCGGGATCGGCGCCTCGTCTTCGATGTCCCAGTCGTCATCATCGTCATATGCCGGCACGGCTTCGGTTCGCGCGACGCGGTCGCGGGCCTGCCCGCCCGGCCGGCGCCGGCCGCTGGCCAGCGCGCGGACGCCGCCGGCAGCGGCCACAGCACCGCGCGCCGTGCCGCGCGTCAACACCGTGGCGATCCCGGCATAGAACATCACGATGCCGCGCCAGAAGAACATGAACGCGGCCTTCAGTTCGCGCGGGCTGACGGCAAAGACATACAGCCCCACGGCCGAGGCTCCGGCAGCCGAGATCAGCGCCATCACCTTCAGCGCGACGCCCAGATCGACCGGCAGCACACCCAGAACCGCGCCCAGTGCGGTATCGCCGAACAAGCCGCCCAGCCCGAAGCTGTGGTTCCAGCCGGGCACCGGCACCAGGGTCGAGGCATAGATCGACGCCAGCGCCACGGCCAGCGGCGCGAATACCGCGCGCGCCATCACCCGAACCTCGCCCACATGCAGAAGAAACCGCAGGCCCCAAACGGTGGGAATGATCGCCAGACCCCAGGCAGCCCAGCCGACAATGACGATCAGCGGCGATGCCAGCGCCGCGCCGTAGCTGCCCAGAACATTCTGGACAGGCCGGTCGGTGGCGCTGCGCCAACTGGGATCGTCGGGCGAATAGCTGACCAGAAGCAGGGCAAAGGCAATGCCCACCCCCAGCAGCAAAAGCCCCAGCAATTCCTTGCTGCGCCGCTCGATCGACGCTTGGGTCGACGCGTCGAAAAGGGGATCACGTTGCCTTACCTGATAGGCCATCTGCTGGTTACCTCGCATCTTTCAGGCATGCGACAAGGGCCGTCAGGCCGCGCCGCACGTCGTCGTCGGGCGCCACCAGCGCCACGCGGATATTGCGTTTTCCCGGGTTGGTGCCGCCGGTGTCGCGGGCCAGATACGCGCCCGGCAGCACCCGCACGCCGGTTTCGCGCCACAGTTTCACGCAGGCCGTTTCGCCATCGTCCACCGGCAGCCACAGGAAAAACCCGCCCGGTGGCGAAGACCAGCCCTCGACTCCGCCGATGATCTGGTCGGCCATCGCGAAGCGGCGGGCATAGCTGGCGCGGTTCTCGGTCACATGCGCCTCGTCGCGCCACACGGCGGCGGCGGCGGCCTGCAACGGGCCCGGCAGCGGCGCCCCGGCATAGGCGCGCAGGCGCTTGATCGCGGCGATGGTCTGCGGGCCGCCGGCGACAAACCCCGACCGCAGGCCAGGCAGGTTCGACCGTTTGGACAGCGAATGAAACGCCACCACACGTTCGGGGTCGGCACCGGCGGCGCTGGCCGCCTGCAACACGCCGACCGGCGGGTCGCCGCGGTAGATCTCGGCATAGCATTCGTCGGCGAGGATGCGGAAATCGTGACGCTCGGCCAGCGCCAGCAGGCTGGCCCAATAGCCGGCCGAGGCCACCGCGCCCTGCGGATTTGACGGCGAACAGACATAAACCGCCACGGTGCGCGCCAGAACGTCGGCCGGGACGGCGGCGAAATCGGGCAGAAAGCCGGTGTCGGGGCCAGCATCGACGAACACCGGTTCGGCCCCCGCGGTGACGGTGCCGACCGCATAGACCGGGTAAAACGGATTGGGGATCAGCACGGCCGGGCGCTGGCCGGCCTTGCGCTCGGGAAACAGGGCCACGGCGGCACTGAACAGCCCCTCGCGCGTGCCATTCAGCGCCATGATGCGGCTGCCGGGATCGACCTGCACGCCATATCGGCGCGCCAGCCAGCCGCTGATAGCCTCCAGCAGGTCCGGCGACCCGTCGTTCGCCGGATAGCGCCCGAAGCCGGCGCTTTCGCGGGCAATGATCGCGCTCACCCAATCGGGAAACGGGTTTTTCGGCTCGCCCAGCGACAAATGCAGCACGTCGCCGCCGGCCGCATACGGGTCAAGCAAGCTCCGCAAACGCGGGAACGCATATTCTGGCAGGTCCGAAAACCGCTCGGGGAATTGCATCTGTGCCTCAAGGTCGGGGTCGTTTCGCCCCATTGCCGCAAGACTAGCGCGCCCGGACGCCCCCGGTCCAGCGCCGATTTTCCGCGCCCGTCCCTGCCGGGAACCGCGTGACTTTTACGCCAGCGCCGCCTCGGCGGCTGCCGCCAGCCGCAACAGGCGGTTTTCCTGCAACTCGGGCACCTGCATCATCAGGCCGACCGACGGCAGCCCCGTGGGCAGAACCGCCACCGCCAGCCCCATCATGTTGCCGATGCGGGTGTTGCGCAAAGCCAGCAGGTTCAGGCGCACGAACAGGTCGTCATCGGCTTCCAGCGCGGCCACATTCGGCGGCATGATCGGCGACGCCGGCAACAGCACCGCATCGAATCCGGCGGTCGCGCGGGCATAGTCGTCGCGCAATTGCCGCAACCGGATCCATGCCGCGACATGGTCGCTGGCCGACACCGCGCCACCGCCGCGAAAGCGTTCGCGGACCGCGGCGTGCATGCGGTCGGGCGCGGCCTCGATCGCGTCGCGCCAGGTGCCATAGGCTTCGGGCGCGAACAGCATTGGCGCCAGCGACAGCGCCTCGCGCACCGCGTCGATCTCGTGCCGCTCGACCAGCGCACCGGCGGCCTGAAGCCGCTCGATCGCGCTGGATATCCCGGCCGCGACCGGGGCCTCGACCTCGTCGGTGGCGATCCCTTCCAGCACAAGAAACCGCGTGCCCGCAAGGCTGGCCCCGGCCAGATCGGCCGGCGTGCCGCCTTCCAGCGCCGCCAGCAACAGCGCCGCGTCCTCGACGCTGCGGCACAGCGGGCCGACGGTGTCGAAACTGGCGCACAGCGGCACAACGCCCTTGCACGACAGGCGCGGCACGCTGGTCTTCAGCCCCACCAGGTTGTTCCAGGCCGACGGGATCCGCACCGAGCCGCCGGTGTCCGACCCGATGCCGGCAGCGGCCAGCCCATGAGCAACCGAGGTCGCCGCCCCCGACGACGAGCCACCGGGCGCCACCGCCGGATCGTTGATGTTGGGCGGGGTCGCCGTCACCGGGTTCAGCCCCAGTCCGGAAAAGGCCAGCTCGGTCATATGCGTCTTGCCAAGGCACACCAGCCCGGCGGATGTGGCGTTTTGCAGCACCTCGGCATCGGTGTCGGGCACCCGCCCTTCCAGCAGGCCGCTGCCGGCCTCGGTCAGGGTGCCGGCGGTGTCATAAAGGTCTTTCCAGCTGATCGGCACGCCATCCAACGCCGACCGCCGCTGCCCGGCACGCATGCGCGCCGATGCGGCCCGCGCCTCGGCCCGCGCCCGGTCAGGCGTGGTGCGCGCATAGATGCGGCCACTGTCGGGATGGGCGGCAATGGCGTCCAGATAGGTCTCGGCCAGATCAACCGGGTCGATGTCACCCTCCGCGATGCCCCGGCCCAGATCGGCCGCCGTCATGTATCGCCACTTGTCGCTCATCGTCGCTGCTCCTGCCTCGCGCACCGGCCAAGCCTAGCGGCGCCACAGCGCATGGACAATGGCGCGCCTTTGCCCATAGTCGGTGCAATGACCCGTGATTTCGACATCATCATCGCCGGCGGCGGACTGAACGGCCTGACATTGGCTTTGGCCGTCGCCCAGGGCGGTGCGACCGTGGCGCTGGTCGACCCCGGCGATATTGTCGTGCGCGGTGCCCAGGGCTTCGACGGCCGCGGATACGCCTTGTCGCTGGCCTCGGTCCGCCTGCTTGCGGCGCTGGGGGTCTGGGCCGGCGTCGCCGAGCGGTCGCAACCCATCCTCGATGTCCGGGTCAGCGACGGCCGCGCCGGCGAGGGTGCCGCGCCGCTGGACCTGCATTTCGACCATGCCGAGATTGAAGAGGGCCCGCTGGGCCACATGCTGGAAGACCGGCACCTGCGCCCGGCGCTGCTGGCACAGGTCGACCGGCAGGCCCGTATCACCCACCTCGATTGCCGCCAGATCGCCGGCCACACCGTGTCGGACGCCGGGGTGGCCGTTCTGCTGGCCGACGGGTCGACCCTGACCGCCGGCCTGCTGGTGGGCGCCGATGGCAAACGCTCGCCCACCGCCATGCGTTGCGGTATCCGGCGGATCGGCTGGGGCTATGGCCAGACCGCGCTGGTCGCCGCCATCGACCACGACCTGCCCCACAACGGCTGCGCGCATCAGTTCTTCACACCCCAGGGCCCGCTGGCGGTGCTGCCGCTGCCGGGCAACCGGTCGTCCATCGTCTGGACCGAGCAAAGCGATACCGCCACCGCCATCGCCAGCCTGAACGACGCCGACTATCTTGACATCCTGCGCCCGCGCTTCGGCGATTTCCTGGGCGAAATCGCCCTGGCCGGCAAACGCTTCAGCTATCCGCTCCAGCTCAGCCTTGCCACGCGCTGGGTGTCCGACCGGGTGGCCCTGGCCGGAGACGCGGCGCACGTGGTTCACCCCATCGCCGGGCAGGGCCTGAACGCCGGCCTGAAGGACGTGGCAGCGCTGGCCCAAGTTGTAACCGACGCGGCGCGGCGCGGCGAAGACCCCGGGCGCGCCGACGTGCTGGAACGTTATGAAAGCTGGCGCCGCTTCGACACCCTGTCGCTGGCCGCGGCCACCGACGCCGTCAACCGGCTGTTTTCCAACGATAACCCGCTGTTGCGGCTGGCGCGCGACGCCGGCATGGCCGCCGTCAACGCCATGCCCGCCCTGCGCCGGGGCCTGATCCGCGAGGCGGCCGGCCTTGGCGGCGATACCCCCCGCCTCAGCCGGGGCCTGCCGCTTTAGTCCAGTTCGATTTAGTCCAGTTCGCGCGCCTCGCTGACCAGCATCACCGGAATGCCGTCGCGAATCGGAAAGGCCAGCTTCGCCGCCCTCGACACCAGTTCCTGCCGGTCGGCATCATAATGCAGCAGGCCGCCGCTTTGCGGGCAAACCAGCGCTTCGAGCATATGGCGGTCAGGCGCCGGATCGGTCATTGCATCACCTCGTCACTGGCGCCGCCACGCAGCGCAAACTCGATCAGCGTCACCAGCGTTTCGCGCCGCGCCGCAAGCGATGGCGCCTCCAGCAGCGCCTGTTTGTCCTCGGGCTCGAACGGGCACAGCATCGACAGCGAGTTGATCAGCAACTCGTCATCGGCCCCCTTCAGCGCCGCCCAGTCGGTCTTGAGCTCTTCTGCCGCGAAAAACCGGCTCAAAAGCCTCAGAAACAGGTCGCGGTCAAAGCCCGGGTCGGTTTCCGCCGCCCCAAGATCGCCGGCGAACGCGTCCCAAGACACGTCACAGCGGCGATAGGGGGTAAAGCCCGACACCTCGCCACCAATCCGAAATCGCGACACGCCCGAAAGCGTGACCATATAGCGCCCGTCCCCGGTCTCGGAAAATCCGGTCAGCCGCCCGGCACAGCCGATATCGTGCAGCCGCTCGCCCATGCCGCCCACCAGCGGCTGAACCATGCCGATCAGCCGGTGCCCGGTCTTCAGCGTGTCATCCAGCATCGCCAGATAGCGCGGCTCGAAAATATGCAGCGGCAGACGGGACCGGGGCAACAGCAATGCGCCGGGCAGCGGAAAGACGGGTATCGTCGCGGGCAGGTCGGCTGCCATGATCATGACCCGATCCTAACCCGCCGGGGACCTTACGCAAAGATCATTGACGAAAGCCGCCGCCGCCCGTTCAGAACCACCGGATCCTTGGGGCTGAGCGCATCGAAGATGGTAAACAGTTGCGCCTTGGCGGCGCCATCGTTCCATTCGCGGTCACGCCGGAACAGGTCCAGCAATTCGTCGACCGCGGCCGCGGCCTCGTCCGCGGCATGCAATGCCTGCGCCAGGTCGAACCGGGCCTGCAGGTCGGCGGGGTCGGCCTCGACCGCTGCCCGCAATTCAGCCACCGGACCGGCATCGGCGGCCTGCCGCGCCAGCCGCAACTGGGCCATCGCCGCCTCGACCTCGGCGCTTGCGGCCAGGTCGCTGTCGGTCGCCGCCAACAATGCCTCGGCCCGGTCCAGTTCGCCCATGGCGATATGGGCCCGCACCATCCCGCCATAGGCCCGGGCGCTCTTGGGGTCTTCACCCAGCACGGCGGCAAATGTCTGGGCCGCATCCACGGCCGCGCCGTCGTCCAGCATCTGCTCGGCCGCGTCCAGCGCCTCGTCCAGCCCGCCCGAGGCATCACCGCCCGAAAGCTGAACCAGCCGTTCGACAAAGGCCCTGATCTCGCTGCCCGGCACCGCCCCCTGAAACCCGTCGGCCGGCTGCCCCTGCCAAAAGGCATAGACGGTCGGAATCGACTGAATCCGCAACTGGCCGGCCAGCGTCTGGTTCTCGTCGATATTGACCTTCACCATCTTCACTGCGCCACGCGCTTCGCGGACCGCCTCTTCCAGCATCGGACCCAGCGTCTTGCAGGGGCCGCACCATGGCGCCCAGAAATCGACGATCACCGGCACGCTCTGGCTGGCCTCGATCACGTCTTCCATGAAACTCGCCTCGTTTGCCTCCCTGATCAGGTCGGCGGCGGCGGGCGGGGTCTGGCCAAGCTCAAGCATTCGTGCGGCTCCGGAAATGTCAGCGGTTGTCCGCTAGATGGCGCAGCACCGCCCGCGTTGCAAGGGGGGCGGGCCAACGCGGGCCATGCCGTCCCTGCCCATCATCATGGCAAAAATATCCCCGGGGGCGCGGGGGGCAGCGCCCCCCGCCACGGGCGACGCGCCCGAAGGGCGCGGCGCAAGCCTACAGATCGAAGCTCGCGAACACCGGGGCATGGTCCGACGGTTTTTCCCAGCCGCGCGCTTGCCGCAACACCCGGCTGGAATGGGCCGTGCCGGCAATATCGGAACTGGCCCAGATATGGTCCAGCCGCCGCCCCTTGTCGGCGGTGTCCCAGTCGCGGGCACGATAAGACCACCAACTGTAAAGCCGCCCTTCGGGAATGTCGTGGCGGGTGACATCGACCCAGCCGCCGGCACAGCGCGCCGCCTCAAGATGCGCCACCTCTTCCGGGGTGTGGCTGACAACTTTCAACAACTGCTTGTGGTTCCAGACATCGTCGTGCCGCGGCGCGATATTCAGGTCGCCCACCAGAATCTGCCGTCGCGGCGGCGCGGCGCGAAAGCGGTCGTGCATCTCGGTCAGGAAATCCAGCTTGTGGCCGTATTTCTCGTTCTGCTCCCGGTCCGGCACATCGCCCCCGGCCGGAACATAGAAATTATGCACCTGCGTGCCATCGGCCAGTTCGCCGGCCACGTGACGCGCGTCGCCCTTGCCGCACCAGTCGACATGCCCGGCATCCTTCATCGGCAACCGCGACAGGATGGCAACGCCGTTATACCCCTTCTGGCCTCGCACCACCGCGTGGGTCCAGCCCAGCTCGGCGAACAACGCCAGCGGCATCTTGTCGACGGGCGACTTGCATTCCTGCAGGCACAGGATGTCCGGGCCCTGCTCGGTCAGCAGGCGGCAGACGATGTCCTGCCGCGACCGGACCGAATTGATATTCCAGGTCGCAAGGGTAAAGGTCATCGCGGGCTCCGCATTCGAGGTCCGCGACACCTAACAGGCTGCCTGCGCGGGCGACAAGCGCACCGCCACGCGCAGCGCCGCGAAGTCAGTAGCTCACCACCTCGAATTCAACACCGTGTTCATCGCAAAAATAGAACCGGCGCCCCGGGTCATAGTCGCCGTGGGAATGCGGCTCGAATCCGGCCGCCCTGACCCGGGCCTCGGTCGCGTCAAGGTCGTCGACGGTCACGCCCAGATGGTTCAGCCCGCCGATCCTGTCAAAGCTGACGCCGGCCGCGCCCAGCGGTTTGCCCGGGTTATACAGGGCCACGTAACTGTCGTCGCCGCCGACATGCACGCTGTGGCCGCCGTTCAGGGCCGCGCCCGTCCAGCGGACCCGCCAGCCAAAGACGTCACACATCCAGGCGGCGGTCTTGTCCGGGTCGGGGGTGGTGAAATTCAGATGCTCGATCTGCGCGGGCATGATGCTGTCCTTTCCTGATTCGCCTTGCCGATCACCTTGATAAGGCCTCAAGCCCGGTTGAGGTAAAGTCCGTTCCCGGCCCCTTCGCCGTGACAGGCAAATTTTCGACGAAAATTTGCGGCGCTCAGGGGGCCGCTGTCTTGGCGGTGCGGGCCCACGGCGTTTCGCGTTTGGCTCCGGGGCGGCGTCGCCTGACGCGTTGAAGTCTGTGATTTCAGGCAGCGTTGAGTGATCGATTGTATGTCGCCAAGCGCAATCGGATTGCGCCGCCTGCCGGCGCCGCGCAAGGGGGGGCGCTGCCCCCCAAGGCATTTGCGGCAAATGCCTTTCCCCCCGAAGTATTTGACGAACGATGAAGCGGGTCCGGGTGCGCCCTGGCGGTGGCCGGATCGGCCTGCCCGCCGACAGTCGGGCAAGGCGGGGGCCAAAAAAAGGGGCCCGGGCAAGCCCGGGCCAGTCCTTCAGGGAGGGTGTTTCGCGGGTCTCAGGCCACCAGCCGGTAGCCACCACTTTCGGTGACCAGCAGCCGGGCGTTCGAGGGGTCGGGCTCGATCTTCTGGCGCAGCCGGTAGATGTGGGTTTCCAGCGTGTGGGTGGTGACGCCGGCATTATAGCCCCAGACCTCGTGCAGCAGGATTTCCCGGGCCACCACGCCTTCCGAGGCGCGGTACAGGAATTTCAGGATGTTGGTTTCCTTTTCGGTCAGCCGGATCTTGCGGTCTTCTTCGGTCAGCAACATCTTCTGGGCCGGCTTGAAGGTATAGGGGCCCAGCTGGAATACCGCGTCCTCGGACTGTTCGTGCTGGCGCAGTTGGGCGCGGATTCGCGCCAGCAGCACCGGAAACTTGAAGGGCTTGGACACGTAATCGTTGGCCCCGGCGTCAAGCCCCAGAATGGTGTCGGCGTCGCTGTCATGCCCCGTCAGCATCAGCACCGGGCATTTGACATTCTGCTTGCGCATCAGCCGGCACAATTCGCGGCCGTCGGTATCGGGCAGACCGACGTCGAGGATGACCAGGTCATACAGCGCCTCCTTGACCCGCGACATGGCCTGCTGACCGCTGCCGGCCTCGAACACGTCGAAATCTTCGGTCATGACAAGCTGTTCGCTCAGGGCATCGCGCAGGTCGTCGTCATCGTCGACAAGAAGGATTTTCTTCAGGCTGCTCATTGTCGGCTCCATCTGTTTCGACGCAACTTGGACGCAATCGCGTCTCTGGCAAGAATTGCTGCAACATGCTCACGTGGACGTGTGGCAATTACCCCCTTTGTTTCACATTCGCAGGAATTGCCGCTACAGCGTTTCGCGTTTAACTTGATGCGGGAGGCATCGCCTGACCCGTTGAAATCCGCGATTTCAGGTGGCGTTGGGTGAACCAGGTTTAGCGCGAAACGCTTTGATCCGGGCAGCAGAGGTCGCGCCACATGTCACTGTCACCAACTCCTGCCGAACGACTTGCCCGGGCCCGGTCAGATCTGCGCATGGGCCTGCCCGTGCGGCTGGTGCATGGCAACACGGGCCTGCTGGCGGCCCCGGCCGAAACGGTCGGCCCGGTGCGGCTGCAACAGCTTGTGACCCGTGGCGCGGTGCTGGCGCTGACGCGGCGCCGGGCCGAAACCCTGAAGATCCGCGCCTATGACGGCGATATCGCGCGCATCGCCCTGCCGGCCGATATCGACTGCGCCGGACTGCGGGCCATCGTCGACCCGGCCGACGATCTGCGTCACCCCCTGAAGGGACCGTTCCGGCCCGCGCGCGGCGGCGACCCGGCGCTGGCGCGCGCCGCGATCCTGCTGATGAAATCGGCGCGCCTGATGCCGGCGTCCATCCTTGCGGGCGACGGCGGCAGCGACGGCCTGACCAGCCTGGATATTGGCGCGCTGCACGACCTGCCCGCCGCCATGACCGATGTCGTCGCCGCCAACCTGCCCATGTCGGCCGGGCGTGGCCGGCTGCACCTGTTCCGCCCCGCCGATGGTGGCGAGGAGCATTACGCCGCCGAGGTCGGGCGCCCCGACCGGGCGGACCCGGTGCTGGTGCGGCTGCATTCGGCCTGTTTCACCGGCGACGTTCTGGGCTCGTTGAAATGCGACTGCGGGCCGCAGCTGAACGGCGCGCTGGCGGCCATGGCGACGGCCGGCGCCGGGGTGCTGTTGTATCTCAATCAGGAAGGGCGCGGCATCGGGCTGGCCAACAAGCTGCGGGCCTACAGCCTGCAGGACCAGGGGTTCGATACGGTCGAGGCCAACCACCGGCTGGGGTTCGAGGATGACGAGCGCGATTTCCGGGTTGGCGCGGCCATTCTGGTCAAGATGGGCATTTCCCGGGTTCGGCTGATGACCAACAACCCGAAAAAGGTTGAACGCCTGCAGTCCTGCGGGATCGAGGTGGTCGAACGTGTGCCCCTGCATGTTGGCGTCAATCCGCTGAACCAGGCCTATCTGCGCACCAAGGCCGACAAGAGCGGCCACCTGTTGTGAGCCCCGGCGACATGGTGGTCAGCCCGCGCGGCCTGCGGTTTCGGGGCCGGGTGATGCCCTGCGTTCTGGGCCGGGGCGGGGTTGCCCGTGCCAAGCGCGAAGGCGACGGCGCCACGCCGGCGGGCGTGCACGGCATCGTTTCGGTGCTTTACCGGCCCGACCGGGTGGCGCCGCCGTGCGACTGGGCCATGCCGTTGCGCCGGGCGGATTTGTGGTCGGACGATCCGGCTGATCCGGGCTATAACGGGCTGGTGCGGGCGCCGCATCCGTTCTCGCACGAGGCGCTGTGGCGCGCCGACCCGCTGTATGATGTGATCCTTGTGACCGACTGGAACCTTGCGCCGGCCCGGCCTGGCCGAGGCTCGGCCATTTTCATGCATCGCTGGCGGCGCGGCGGATATCCAACGGCCGGCTGCGTGGCGCTGGCGCCGCGCGACCTGGGGTGGATCGCGGCGCGGCTGGCACCGGGGGCGCGGCTGTGCGTGCCCTGACCCAGAACGACAGCGTTTTGCGTTCAGCTTGGTCAAGCCGGCATCGCCTGACGCGTTGAAATCCATGATTTCAGGCAGCGTTGTGAGTTTCAGATTGGGTGCAACACGCGTCAAGAGGCCGATTTTTCGCAGAAAAATCGCGGCGCTCAGCCCGGGGTCCGGTCACCGAATATTGCCGACCCCACGCGCACATGCGTGGCGCCCTGGGCGATGGCGCGCTCGAAATCGCCGCTCATACCCATGGACAGCCCGCTCAGCCCGTTGCGCGCGGCAATCGCGGCAAGCAAGGCAAAATGCAGGGTGGCTTCTTCGTCGGCGGGCGGGATGCACATCAGGCCCTTCAGCGGCAGGTCCATGGCCCGTGCGCTGTCGATGAAGGCATCGGCATCATCGGGCAGCACCCCGGCCTTTTGCGGCTCTTCGCCGGTGTTCACCTGGATGAATATGTCCGGGCAGGCGCCGGTTTCCTGCGCCAGCCGGGCAATCGTGCCGGCCAGTTTCGGGCGGTCGACCGCATGGATGGCGTCGAACAGGTCCATCGCCACCCGAGCCTTGTTGGTTTGCAGCGGCCCGATCAGGTGTAACGCGACTGGTCCGAACCGTTCGATCAGGCCGGGCCATTTACCCTGAGCTTCCTGCACCCGGTTCTCGCCAAAACAGCGGTGGCCCTGCTGCAGCACCGCCGCCACCCGGTCGAGCGGTTGCACCTTGGACACCGCGATCAGGGTCACGCCCGCCGCGTCACGCCCCGAGTTCGCGGCCGCCGCCGCGATCCGGTCCTTTATGTCGGCAAGGCCCATGACAAATTCCGTGTCTGCAAAAGGAAAGGGCGGACCCGCGGGCCCGCCCCTCTTTAAGCCAAATCCCTTTGGGGATCAGAAGCCCAGTTCGCCGCCCAGGTACCAGGCGCTGGCGCTGTTGACGCCGGCAACCAGGCTCAGGCCGCCGCCCATCGCCATCGCGCCGGTGGCTTCCCAGGCGTTGGTGCTGTCGAAGGTAACCGAAGCGCTCAGGTCGCCGCTGGTGACGTCAGCGCTGACGTCCCATGCGCCGGCGTCGTCGGCGCCGAGGCCGAGGGTCACGTCGCCGACAACATATTCGATGGCAACGCTGTTGACACCGGTGCCTTGGTCGGCGGTCACGTCAACCGAGACCGGGCCCGAGGCATAGCCGAGGGTGAACGAGGTGTTGCCAGCGATATCGTCGCCGGTAACGCCAACACTGAAGCCGTTCATGTCATAGCCCAGGTCATACGAGAAGCTGGCCGCCGCGGAGCCGTCGACGTCGACGGTGATTTCGGCGTTCAGGGCGTTGCCCGCGTAGGCTGCCGACAGGTCATGGCCGCCGTTGCCGCTGTCATACAGGTCGTCGATGTTGCCCTGGTTGAAGGTCAGGGTCAGGCCGTTCATGGCCACCCATGCGCCGCCAAAGCCCCAAACGCCGGTGGGCGCGGTGAAGGCAAAGCCGTCGCGGCCCATCGAGCCGACTTCGACGTCCATGCTGGTGCCGAAGGTCCAGCCGTTGTCCGACATGCCTTCCCAGGTCAGGGTCGCGTCGGCGGTGCTGTAGGCATCGGTGGTGGTGCCGTCGTTCAGGACACCAAACGTTGCGTTGGCGGCCAGGGTGTAGCCTTCGGCGGCGGCAAAACCAGCCGTCAGGACCAGAGCGGTCGAGGCAAGGAGAAGTTTTTTCATTTCGAGAGTTCCCTCGTTTTTTCTTAAACAGGCAACCTCAATCCAGAGATTCCAAATTGAGACTGAACTGTAATTCCCGCCCCCAGCCGCCATTTGCAAGCGGGCCGCAAACGCCCCCATCCGTTGACTCGGCACTTGGTGCAGCTTTGCCACAGTCTGGCCATGCCAAGGCGGATTTGCGGCAATGACATCCACTTGTCGGTTGCCTGCCGCTCGGATACACCGGCTGAAAAGCTGGCCCGAAGGGATGACTTATGCCCCGTGTTCTGATGATTCTTCTGCTGTCCGGGTCGGTCCTGACCGGGTGCGGCGGCAGCCAGGGCCTGCTTGGTCTGGGCGGCGGCGCGCAGCCTGTCGCCACACCGGCCGCGCAGGCGGAACCGCAGAAGTCGTCATTCCTTGACCTGTTCGCGAACAATGACCCGCCGGGCGTCACGATCGAGGTGAACAAGTATATCTGGTTCGCCGCCCAGCAGGTTCTGGATTTCCTGCCCATCCAGTCGGCCGATCCGTTTTCTGGTGTTCTTGTCTATGGTTACGGCACCCCGCCGGGTGGTGGGACCGCCTATCGCGCCACGATTTACGTGACCGACCCGGCCCTTGACGCCCGGTCGCTCAACATCGCCATGTCCACCCGCTCGGGCCCGGTCAGCGCCGATACGCTGCGCGCGATCGAGGATGCGATCCTGACCCGCGCCCGGCAATTGCGCATCGCCGACGGCAACCTCTGATACCCGCGAATCGGCTGGCCCGGCGCCGCCTGTGCCGCCTGTGCGCACGCGTGCCGGCGCTGCAGCGCCCCGGGCGCCGGGCCGTCCGGGTGCGTCAGTCTGTGCCCGCATGATCGGTTAACCGGGATCTTGCCGGAAATCGGGCAAAACGGTGCCGGATCAGCCGCTGCCGACCAGCCTTTCGACCCAAGCGAACTGTTGCGGCAGGCACACAGCCTGCAGGTCGTAGTCTCGCACGACCCTGTCGCGCGCCGCCGCGCCCAGCGCGGCCCGGCGTTCGGGGCTGGCGGCAAGGCGGTCGACCGCTGCGGCCAGCGCGTCGGGCGCGAAGAAATCGACCATGTCGCCGGTGACACCGTCGGTCATGACCTCGCGCACCGGGCCGGTATTGCTGGCAACGATGGCGCAGCCGGTCGACATCGCCTCGACCAGGCTCCAGCTCAGCACGAAGGGATAGGTCAGATAGACATGCACGGTCGATACCTGAAGCAGGCGGATATAGTCGGGATAGGGGATGCGCCCCAGGAAATGCACGCGCTGCCAGTCGGCATCGGAAATGCCGGGCCGCACCTCGGCTGTCATCACCTCTTTCCATGACCCGCCGGATTTGGGCGCCGCGCCATAGCTGACGCCCTCGTCGCCCACCAGCAGCACCCGCGCATTGGGGCGCCGGCGCAGGATCTCGGGCAGCGCCCGCATGAAGATGTGAAACCCGCGATAGGGTTCGAGGTTGCGGTTGACGAAGGTGATCACCTCGTCCGCGCGGGTCAGATCCGGCGTTTCCGGGCGCTGGAACACCACGTTGGTGTCGGGCGCCGCGATATCGGTGCGAATCCCGTCGAAGATCACGTCGATCTTGGCCCGCAACGCCGGCGGGAAGGTGTCGGCCTGCCAGTGGGTGGGGCTGAAACTGGCATCGGCAAGCTCAAGCTGCTGGCGCATGGCCATGTTGCGCAGGCGGATGCGCACGTCGCGCCCAACCTCGTTGCCGCTGGCGAACTCGGGGTCAAAGCCAACGTCCGCGCCCTCGGCCTGATAGAAGAACTCCGAGAATATCCCCAGTTTGGCCTCGGGCCACACATCCTTGACGAACAGGGCCTCGCCCCAGCCGGAATGGGCAACCACGGCGTCGGGGGTAAAGCCACGGTCCTTCAGCACCCCCAGCGCGCGATAGACGGTGGCGCCCCGGTCGACGGCGCGGTTGAACACCGTGACCCAGGGGTGCAGCCGCTGATCCTTGGGCTCGTCATACTTGTAGGTCAGCAGGCGCACGCCCTTCCATTCGCCGGTGCGGTCCGACCGGGCGCCCAGCGCCACCACGCGATGCCCCTTTTCCGCCAGGGCGGGGGCAAGATGCGTGAACTGTCCGGGAAAATTCTGGTGTAGAAATAGGAAATTCATCTGCCCGACCGCGCCCGGCCCCCAAAGTCTTTGGGCGACCCTAGCCGCCGGATCGGTGAAGGCCAAGCAGGCAGACCCGATTCGGCTGGACGATGCGGGGCGGGCGACCTATCAAATCCCGAAGCCCCAGCGGCACCGATTTCAAAGGACGATGACAGGGCGATGACGCGCTACGACCCCGCCAGTATTGAACCCAAGTGGCAAGAAGCCTGGGACGCGGCCCAGGTGTTCCGGGCCGAACGCGACCCGTCGAAGCCGAAATACTATGTGCTCGAGATGTTTCCCTACCCCTCGGGGAACCTCCATATCGGCCATGTGCGCAACTATACGATGGGCGACGTCATCGCCCGCTACAAGCTTGCCACCGGCCACGCCGTTCTGCACCCCATGGGCTGGGATGCCTTCGGTCTGCCGGCCGAGAACGCGGCGATGGAACGCGGCATCAACCCCGCCGGCTGGACCCGCCAGAACATCGGGAACATGAAGGCCCAGTTTGCCATGCTGGGCCTGACGCTGGACTGGAATCGCGAACTGGCCACCTGCGACCCCGAATACTATGGCCAGCAACAGGCCATGTTCCTGGATTTCATGGAAAAGGGGCTGGTCTATCGCAAGGCGGCCATCGTCAACTGGGACCCGGTCGACATGACCGTTCTGGCCAACGAACAGGTCGAAGATGGCAAGGGCTGGCGGTCGGGCGCCCCGGTCGAGCGGCGCGAACTGACCCAGTGGTTCTTTCGCATCTCGGACTATTCCGACGAATTGCTGACCGCGCTGGACCGGCTCGACCACTGGCCCGAGAAGGTCAAGACGATGCAGCGCAACTGGATCGGCAAAAGCCGGGGCCTGCAGTTTTCCTTCGACCTGACCGCGCCGCATGGCGATTTCGACAAGGTCGCGGTGTATACCACCCGCCCCGACACACTGATGGGCGCCTCGTTCATCGGCATTTCGCCCGACCATCCGCTGGCCAGATCGCTTGAGGCCGGGCGCGCCGACGTGGCCGGCTTTTGCGCCGACTGCCGCAAGACCGGGACATCCGAAGAAGCGCTGGAAACCGCCGAAAAGCTGGGGTTTGACACCGGCCTGACCTGCCGCCACCCGTTCAACCCGGACTGGAAGCTGCCGGTCTATATCGCCAACTTCATCCTGATGGACTATGGCACCGGCGCCATTTTCGGCTGTCCGGCCCACGACCAGCGCGACCTGGATTTCGCCCGCAAATACCGGCTTGACGTGATTTCGACCTTCGAGCCCCAAGCGCCCGAAGGCCATGTCCGCCCCGAAGACGGCGGCGGCGCCTATGTTCCGCCAAAGGGCGAAACCGTGCGCTTTGTCGCCGGCTTCTTTGATGGCGGCGACCTGCAGACCGGCAACCAAGCCATCGACAATGCCATCGCCCATTGCGAGGCGCGCGGCGTCGGGCAGGGCGTGACCAAGTTCCGCCTGCGCGACTGGGGGCTGTCCCGCCAGCGCTATTGGGGCTGTCCGATCCCGGTGGTGCATTGCGACCAGTGCGGCGTGGTGCCCGAGAAGAAGGAAAACCTGCCGATCGAGCTGCCGCAGGATGTCGACTTTTCCAAACCCGGCAACCCGCTTGACCGGCACCCGACCTGGCGCGATGTCGATTGCCCGGCCTGTGGCCGGCCGGCGCGGCGCGAAACCGACACCATGGACACCTTTGTCGATTCGTCGTGGTATTTCGCCCGCTTCACCGCCCCGCGCGCCGCGTCGCCGACGGTGGCCGAAGATGCCGCCTACTGGTTGAACGTCGACCAGTATATCGGCGGGATCGAGCATGCGATCCTGCACCTGCTGTATTCGCGGTTCTTCGCGCGGGCCATGCACGCCTGCGGCCACCTGCCCGCCGGCGCCATCGAACCCTTCGACGCGCTGTTCACCCAGGGCATGGTGACCCACGCCACCTATGCCACAACCGACCCCGAAACCGGGCGCAACCGCTGGCATTTCCCCGACGAGGTGGCCGAGGACGGCGGGCGCACGACGCTCAAGGCCGACCCGGCGGTCGAGGTCACGGTGGGCCAGACCATCAAGATGTCGAAATCCAAGCGCAACGTCGTTGACCCGGTGGCCATCGTGCAGACCTATGGCGCCGACACCGCGCGCTGGTTCGTGCTGTCCGACAGCCCGCCCGAGCGTGACGTCGAATGGACAACCGCCGGCGCCGAGGCCACGTCAAAGCATCTGGCCCGGGTCATGCGCATCGCGACCGAGGTCGACAACGCCCCCGAAACCGGCAGCGGCGACGATGCGCTGCGGCGTGAGACGCACAAGACCGTTCACGACGTGACGATGGGGATCGAAAGCTTTGGCTTCAACACCTCGATCGCCCGGCTTTATGCCTTCACCAACCTGCTGGGCAAATCGCAGGCCGGTCGGGCCGCCCGGCGCGAGGCGACCCTGACCCTTGCGCAGCTGATGTCACCGGTCACCCCGCACCTGTCCGAAGAGATCTGGGCCATGCTGGGCGGCGAAGGTCTGGTGTCGCTGGCGCCGTGGCCACAGGCCGACCCGGCGATGCTGGTCGAGGACACGGTGACCATGCCGATCCAGATCAACGGCAAGCGCCGGGCCGAGATCGTGGTGCCGCGCGACATGGACAAGGCAGCCATCGAACAGATGACCCTGGACCATGACGCCGTGAAAAAGGCGCTGGGCGGCGGCAGGCCGAAAAAGCTGATCGTCGTGCCCGGCCGGATCGTGAATGTCGTGGTCTAGGCGCAACCTGCTTGCTGGCGCGGCGTCGGCTGCGGTGGCTTTCGCGCTGGCCGGCTGCGGCTTTGCCCCGGTCTATGGCCCGAACGGCAGCGCCCGTGGCCTGCAGGGCAGCATCGCGCTGGACCCGCCGCACGACGCCGAAGGCTTTGCTCTGGTTGGCCAGCTTGAAAACCGGCTGGGGCCGGCCAACGGGGCCGCCTTTCGGCTGGGCGCCGACATAGGCGTGACCGAACAGGGCCTTGGCATCACGACCGATCAGGAAGTCACGCGCTTTCGCCTGCTGGGCACGGTCGACTGGCAATTGCGGCGCCGGGCCGATGACGCGGTTGTCGCCTCGGGCCGGGAACAGGCGTTTGCCAGCTATTCGGCGCCGATCTTCGACGCCACCACCGGCTCGACCGCCGGCACCACCGTGTCGGTGATCGCCGCCGCCCGCGACGCGCGCGACCGGCTGATGGTGATGCTGGCCGACCGGATCGTGGCGCGCCTGCTGCTGACCGCGCCCGACTGGCGCCGATGAAGCTGGCGCCGCGCGACCTGCCGCGCTGGCGGCACGCCCCGCCGCCCGACATGCCGGCGGCCCTGATCCATGGCGGCGACGCGGTGCGCGTGGCGCAGGTGCGCGCCGACGTGGTGGCCGCGCTGACCGGCCCCGACGCCGACCGCGACATGCGCCTTGCCCGCCTGACCGCGGCCGAGTTGCGCAAGGACGGCGCCGCGCTGATCGATGCCGTCACCGCAACCGGCTTTTTCCCCGGCCCCCGCGCCGTGGTGGTTTCCGACGCCGGCGACGGGCTGGCGCCGCTGTTCGCCGCTGCCCTTGACACATGGCGCCCCGGCGACGCCCATATCATCGCCACCGCCGGTCAGTTGCCGCCCCGTGGCAAGCTGCGCAAGCTGTTCGAAGGCCATGGCGCGGCACTGGCGGTGCCGGTCTATGACGACCCGCCCGGCCGCGCCGAGATCGAGGCCATGCTGTCGCGCGCCGGACTTGGCGCTGTCGACCGCGACGCCATGCAGACGCTGGGGGCACTGGCCGCGAGCCTGCCCGCCGGCGACCTTGCCCAGACCATCGAAAAGGCGGCGCTGTTCAAGATCGGCGACCCCAGCCCCCTGACCGCGCCCGAGATCGCCGCGCTGGCGCCCCAGTCGGGCGAGGCCGCGGTCGACGACATTCTCAACAGCGTGGCCGACGGCAAGGCGGCCGAGGTCGGCACATGGATGCAGCGGCTGTCGGCCCAGGGCGTCAACCCGACCACCCTGTGCATCGGCGCCACCCGGCATTTCCGGGGCCTGCACGCCATAGCCGCCGATCCCGGCGGCCCGGCCGCCGGCGCCGGACGCCTGCGCCCGCCGGTCTTTGGCCCCCGGCGCGACCGCATGATACGCCAGGCCCGGGGCTGGGGCGTTCGCAAGCTGGAATCGGCCCTGTCGATCCTGATCGACACCGACCTGCAGCTGCGCTCGTCCAGCGCGGCCCCGCAGGCCGCGGTGATCGAACGGGCCTTGATACGTCTGGCCATGTTGGGGAGAACCTGAATTGTATACCGTCATCGGCAGCCTGCGCACCCGCACCCTTCGCGTGTTGTGGGCGCTCGAGGAAATGGGCCTGCCCTACCAGCACCGGCCGCACCCGCCGCGCCACGAAGCGGTGGCGCAGCACAACCCGTCGGGCAAGGTGCCGGTGCTTTTGGATGACGATTGGGCGCTGACCGATTCCACCGCCATCCTGACCTATCTGGCCGACAGGCACGGCCTGCTGACCCATCCCGCCGGCAGCCGCGCGCGCGCCTATCAGGACAGCCAGACCCAGACCGTTCTGGACGAGATCGAGGGGCTGCTGTGGGTCGCGTCGCGCCACAGCTTTATCCTGCCGGAAGAGCAGCGTCTGCCGGCGATCAAGGACAGCCTGCGCTGGGAGTTTTCCCGCAATGTCGCGCGGCTGGGGCAGCGGCTGGAGGGGCGCCAATTCGTCACCGGCGACATGTTCACCATCGCCGACATCGTCACGGCCCATAACCTGCGCTGGGCCGAGGTCGCCAAGTTCCCGGTTACCGACCGCGTGGTGGCGGCCTATTTCCAGCGCATGTCGGCCCGCCCGGCCTATCAGCGCGCCGCGCAGGCGGCCTGAGGCACCGTCACCGACCGCGCGGTGGCGGCCTATTTCCAACGCATGTCGGCGCGCCCGGCCTGTCACCGCGCCACGCTGGCGCCCTGAGGCCCCGGTCACCAACCGCGTGGTGGCGGCCTATTTCCAGCGCATGTCGGCGCGCCCGGCCTATCAGCGCGCCGCGCAGGCCACCTGAGGCACCGGTTATTCATCCGAAGAACCGCCCCGATTTTTCGCAGAAAAATCATTCAGCCGCCGGTGTCGGCCAGGAACTCGCCGATGGCGGCGGCCATGTCTTCGGGATGGGTATAGGGCAGCCCGTGCCCGGCCTCGTCAACGGTCACTTGCCGGGCGGCGCGGTTCAGTTCGGCCAGCCGGCCGACGTTGGACACCGGGATAACCGGGTCGTCGGTGCCCCACACCGCCAGCAACGGCAGGCCCCTGTCCGCCAGGTCGCGGTGATCGCCCCCAAGATGCCGGGCCAGCATGTGGCGCATGGCCGACAGGGTCGACGGCAGGAAACCGCGCCGCCGGGTCTGGGCCCGCTGCAACCGCGCGATGGGCGCATCCCGGCGCGACAGGTCGCGGCGCATCAGCACGCCGCCCAGCGTCAGGAACAGCCAGTCGCCCAGCAACGGAACCCGTGTGACCAGTTGCGCCAGTGTGCCCGGCGTATAAAGCAACCCGCTGCCCGCCAGCATCACCAACCGCGCGCACTGGTCCGGCGCCGTGGCCGCAAAGCGCGTGGCAATGGCGCCCCCCATGGAATAGCCGATCAGCAGGTCGACCCGCGCAAGGCCCTGATGGGCCAGCAATTCGCTGATCTGGCGGCAGAAAAGCTCGGAATCCTGCGGCTCCTGCACCGGCTCGGAAAAGCCGCGGCCCGGCAGGTCATAGGTCAGCACCCGGATGCCGCGCTGCGCCAGAAGGTTGGCCAGCGGATCGAAGACGAACGACGGTGTGGTCAGCCCGTGAACGCACAGCGCCACCGGCCCGCTTTCGGGCCCGTGCCAGCGGTAATGCGTGGCCCCGCTGGGCAGATAGGCAATCTGCCCCGGCGCCTTGCCGGGATCGGCGGGGCGGCGCATGGCCTCGGCCACGAACGGCAGCGCGGCCAGGGCCAGCAGCGCCACCAGCAATGCCAGCCACGATGTCATTGCGGGGCACCCCACGGCAACGGCTCGGATAACGGTTTGATCATGCTCATTTGTTTCGCTGTCCCCACCACCCCCAGCAAGCACCGGCAGCGCGGCGGCGTCAAGGCCGGGCCTTACAGCTCGTCGACGCTGGTGCCTTCCAGCCGATCGCCATGCACGGTGCGGTGCGTGCCGTCAGGGTCGATCCAGGCAAGGTCGCAGAACAGCTCGATCCGGTGGCCGTCGGGGTCGAGTATATACATGGCCTCGTTCTCGCCCCAACTGCCGTCGCCGCGCGGGTCCACCCACGAATGCAGCACCGGGCCGCGCACCACCTGCACGCCCAGTGACTGCACCCGCTCGATCAGGGCCAACCATTCGTCGCGGGTGTCGGATTCCAGCGCGAAATGATGAAACGACGGCGGGCCGTCGAGGTCATCTTCGGGGCGGGATGGCTTGGGGCGGTAGGTCTTGGCCGGGTTGTGCACGATGACCAGTTCGTGATGCCGGTCACCCAGCCGCATGAAGGCCAGTTCCACCGGGATGTTGGGGTTTTCGTGGGCGGGGTGGCGCTCGGTCAGTTTGAATCCCAGCACCCGCCGATACCAGGCGATCGACCGGTCGGGATCGCTGACTTCGACGGCGAAATGCTGCATCCGGCGGGGTTTGATCGTGGTCATGGCGTGGCTCCCGGTGGCGATGTCAAAGCGTCGCCCATAGACGCGGCCGGTGCAAGGGCGCCGCGGTTGGCCACGGCCGGGCCGGTGGCGAGGGCGGGCGCCCGGTCTGAGGTCAGGATCTTCGCCGGTTGGCGGTGCGCCGGTGCTGCCTCGCGCTTGCCGCGTCGCGGCTGGCCCGGCGCGGCGAAAGCGTCTGGTCGGGGGCTGACGGCCTATGACCGGCG
>CAYYMJ010000006.1:52989-62206 GCA_964472855.1 uncultured Rhodobacterales bacterium
GCCCATGGCGCGTGGGCCGGAAAGAATTGCGCAACTAAGACCGGCGTCGGCGGCGGGCCTGGGGATGTGCACCGCCGTGTGGCGGTCAATATCCACAGCGTCGCATGGCCGTGCTTGCGCCCGTTGCGCGTGGGCCGGAAAGAATTGCGCAACCCTGCCCGCTCAGCCCACGCCTCGCGTCAGCCCGCGACCCGCCGCAGCACCCGGTCCAGCGCATTGCGAAACCGCCCCCGGTCGGCCTTGGAAAACGGCTTCTGGCCACCCTGCCGGAACGGGTCGGCGGCGCGCAGATCGGTCATCAGGTCGCGGTTGGCCAGCGCCCGGCCGACATTGGCCGCCGACAGTTCCGACCCGTCGGGGCGCAGCACCGCCGCGCCGCGCCCGACCACGCGGGCCGCCAGCGGCATGTCGCTGGTCACCACCACGTCGCCCGGACCGGCCCGGTCGGCGATCCACATGTCGGCCACGTCCGGGCCGGCATCGACATAGACGCAGGCGATCAGCGGATTGGCCGACGGGCGGATGCCGCCGTTCGACACCATGCTGACCGGCACGTTCAGCCGGGTGGCCACCGCCTCGACCTCGGCCCGCACGGGGCACGCGTCGGCGTCGACAAAGATCACGCGGCCAGCGCCGTCGCGTGAAATTCCACATGCGCGCCCATGAAGGTCGACACGAAGAAATAGGAATGGTCATACCCCGGCTGCATCCGGAAACTGCCCTGCTGGCGCTGCGTGGCCATGGCGCCGGCCAGCGTTTCGGGGCGCAGCAGGGGCAGGAACTGATCGTCGGTGCCGGTATCAACCAGCACCGGCCCGGCAAAGCCGCTTTCGGCCATCAGGATGCTGGCGTCATGGCCCCGCCACGCCGGACCCTCGGGGCCGAGATAGGCGCCTAGCTGTTTTCGCCCCCAGTCACTGGCGCAAGGATTGCAGATCGGCGCAAAGGCCGACACCGACCGAAAGCGCCCCGGCAACCGCATGGCGGCGGTCAGCGCGCCATGCCCGCCCATGGAATGCCCGGTGATCGCCTGCCGGGCGGCATCGACAGCGAAGCGGTTGGCGACAAGGGCCGGCAATTCGGCGGTCACATAGCGCCACATCGAAAAATGCGGCGCCCAGGGCGACCGGGTCGCGTCAACATAGAAACCGGCCCCCTGCCCCAGGTCGAACGCGTCATCGTCGGCCACGCCGTCGCCCCGGGGCGACGTGTCGGGGAACACCAGCGCGATACCGGCAGCGGCGGCATGGGCCTGTGCCCCGGCCTTGACCATGGCGTTTTCATGGGTGCAGGTCAGGCCCGACAGATACCACAACAGCGGGACCGGCCCGCTGGCGGCGGCTGGTGGCAGGAACAGGCCAAAGGTCATGTCGCAGCCGCACGCGTCCGAGCGATGGCGATAGACGCCCTGAACCCCGCCAAAACAGGCGTTTTCGCTGAGTGTTTCCATGGCCTTGTCTCTCTCTGCTGCCCTGTCGGCGGAGCGTGTGCGTTTCGTGTTGACCCTCGATCACGCAAGGTCGTCTGAAATCATGTATTTCAACGCGTCAGGGCATGCCTTGCAGACCAGGTCCGACCGCAAAACGCAAAAGCGCCCCCGGGCATCGACGGGCAGGCCCTGCACCGGGCCGGGGGGCCAACGCGCGGGCGTCAGTTTCGCATGCGCCCAACGCGGCCGGCAAGGGCCGGCGTTGCACCCGCCAGTCACCGCCTAGCCCGACCCGATCAGCACGCCCGCCGCCAGAACCAGCGCGCCGCCCAGCACCACCTGCATGGCAGCGCGGAAAAACGGGGTTTCCATGAACCGGTTCTGGATCCAGGCGATGGCCCAAAGCTCGATGAAGACCACAACGCCCGCCACCATGGTCGCGGTCCAGAAATCGGCGATCAGATAGGGCAGCGCGTGCCCCAGACCGCCGATCGTGGTCATGATGCCCGAGGCAAAGCCGCGTTTGACCGGCGATCCGCGCCCGGAAATGGCGCCGTCGTCGCTGGCGGCCTCGGTAAAACCCATGGATATGCCGGCCCCGACCGACGCCGCCAGCCCGACCAGAAACGTGGATCTGGTGTCGCCGGTGGCAAAGGCGGCGGCGAAGATCGGCGCAAGGGTCGAAACCGAGCCGTCCATCAGCCCGGCCAGCCCCGGCTGAACCCATGTCAGGATGAACTGGCGCCGTGCCTTGTGATCTTCGGACCGGGTGGCATCACCGTCCAGCGACGCCTCGGTAATCTCGTCGGCGGCCCGGGCATGGCCGGCCTCGGCGGCGGCAAGATCGCTCAGCAACTGGCGGGTCGCGGCATCGGTGGTTCGCCGGGCGGCGCGCTCGTAAAAGGCGGCGGCCTTGCGCTCCATCATCTCGGCCTCTTGGCGCATCCGCTCAAGCCCCAGATTCTCGACCAGCCACACCGGGCGGCGGGCGTAATAGCCCGCGACATGTTCGCGCCGGATCAGCGGGATGACGTCGCCGAACCGGGCCTTGTGCAGGTCGATCAACTGCCGGCGATGGTCGTCTTCCTCGGCTGCCATGGTCTCGAACACCCGGGCCGAGGCCGGGAAATCGTCGCGCAGGCGCGCGGCGTAACTGCGGAAAATGCGGGCGTCGTCCTCTTCCGACGATATGGCCAGGGCCAGAATCTCCTGTTCGGACAGATCGCCAAAGCGGCGGCGCTGGCCCAGCGTGGCGAACATCATGACCCGTCCTTTCGTTTCGTTCACGCGTTGCGCGTTGCGGACTATTCCCCGTCGCAACCGGTTGCAAATGTTGCCCGCGCCCCGCATCCCGGTTTATGGTTGCATGCACAACGGGCCCCAGAATGAACACTCATCATCACACGTTCAAGAAGGGACGCAAGTTTCAGCAGGTGCTGCAGGGTGCCCGCAGCGTATTCTTGCGCGACGGCTTCGAAGGCGCCAGCGTTGATGACATCGCGCGGGCCGCCGGTGTGTCGAAAGCCACGCTTTACAGCTATTTCCCGGACAAGCGGGCGCTGTTTGCCGAGGTGGCGCGCAGCGAATGCGTCACCCAGGCCGAAGCGGCGATGGCCCGGGTCGACGTGACGCGCCCGCCGGCCGAGGTGTTGCCCGCCGCGGGGCGGCATCTGGTCGCGTTTTTCCTCAGCGAGTTCGGGCAGCGGGTATTCCGCATCTGCGTGGCCGAAAGCGACCGCTTCCCCGAGCTTGGGCGCCAGTTCTACGACAGCGGTCCGGCATTGGTGGAACAGGCGCTTGGCGGCTATTTCGACCTGGCCGGCGAACGGGGCGAGCTGGACATTCCCGACCGCCGCCTTGCCGCCAACCAGTTTGCCGAACTGTGCAAGGCCGAGCTGTTTCCCCGCGTCACCTTTGGCGTGCAATCCACGTTCAGCCAGGCCGAGACCGACCGGATCATCGACGGCGCGGTCGACATGTTCCTGGCCCGCTATGGCTGCGCGCCCACGTCGGGGCTGGCCGCATCGGGCCCGGACGCCTAAGACGGGCGGGGGGCCTTCGCCCCGAACGACGCGCGTCCATGCCCCTGCAAACCGTTTCACCCACCCACGACACCCCGCCCGGCGACAAGCGGCGCCGCAACCGGCTGCTGGGGATCGGGCTGATGGCGCTGGGATTTTTTACGTTTGCCGCCGTCGACACGATGGCCAAGTTCATGACCGGCCATTTTCACCCGTTCCAGATTGTCTGGACCCGCCAGCTTGGGCTGGTGGCGGTGGTGCTGGTCATGGCGGCGGTGCGCGGCCCCGGGTTTCTGCGCAGCCGCCTGCCGGGCATCCAGATCCTGCGCGGGGCCGTGGCGGCGGTGTCGGCGACGCTGTTCATCTTCGGCGTGGCTTATGTTCCGCTGGCCGACGCGGTTTCGGTGACCTTCGTGGCGCCGTTCATCGTGACGGCGCTGGGGGCGCTGATCCTTGGGGAAAAGGTGGGGTTGCGCCGCTGGGTGGCGGTGTCGATCGGCTTTGCCGGCACGCTGATCGTCATCCGCCCCGGCATGGGGGTGTTTCACCCCGCGATCGTGCTGCCGGTGCTGGCCGCCGGCTTCTTTGCCGTCCGCCAGATCGCGTCGCGAACCCTTGCCGCCGCCGACCCGACCGCGACCACGATCGCCTATACGGCCCTGACCTCGGTTGCGGTGCTGACGATCCCGGCGCTGCTGGTCTGGGAAACGCCGCAGACGGCCGAGGATATCGGCCTGTTCGCGGCCATGGCTGTGCTGGCCGCCGTGGCCGAGATGCTGATCATCCGTTCGCTGGAACTGGCCGAGGCGGTGGTGCTGGCCCCGATCCATTATTCGATGATTATCTGGGGCACGTTCTATGGCTGGATGATCTTCGACGAGTTGCCCGACCGCTGGACCATTCTGGGCGCGGCGATCATCGTGGGAACCGGGCTGTATGTGATCAACCGCGAAAGGGCGCGGCGGCGGTGAGCGGCTGTCTGCTCGGCACGGAGCAAAGGCGGGCGTCGCCCGCCGCCGTGCCAGCGCCTGACCGGGCTGGCGGTCTGGCGCTTTGCCGACGCTGGCGCGATGCCTGAGGTCGTTCGGAACCGGCCGCCATAAATCGCGCCGACCCGGCGTTGTTGCGCCAGCCCCCGGTCAGGCGCTGGCGCGGCGATTGCGTGTCAGTAGACCACCACCGAGCGGATCGATTTGCCGGCGTGCATCAGATCGAAGCCGTCGTTGATGGCGTCGAGGCTGAGGCTGTGGGTGATCATCGGGTCGATCTCGATCTTGCCGTCCATATACCAGTCGACGATTTTCGGCACGTCGGTGCGCCCCCGCGCGCCGCCAAAGGCGGTGCCGCGCCAGACGCGGCCGGTGACCAGCTGGAAGGGGCGGGTGGTGATTTCGGCGCCGGCGGGGGCCACGCCGATGATGATTGATTCGCCCCAGCCCTTGTGGGCGCATTCCAGCGCGGTGCGCATCACGTCGACATTGCCGGTGGCGTCAAAGCTGTAGTCCGCGCCGCCCCTGGTCAGGTCGACAAGATAGGGCACCAGGTCGCCTTCAACCTCGGCCGGGTTGACAAAATCGGTCATGCCGAAGCGTTCGGCCATGGGTTTCTTGTCGGCGTTCAGGTCAACGCCGACGATCTGGTCGGCCCCGGCCAGCCGCAGGCCCTGGATCACGTTCAGCCCGATGCCGCCCAGCCCGAAGACCACGGCGCGGCTGCCGATTTCCACCTTGGCGGTGTTCATGACCGCGCCAAGGCCCGTGGTGACGCCACAGCCGATATAGCAGATCTTGTCGAAGGGCGCGTCCTGGCGCACCTTGGCCAGCGCAATCTCGGGCAGGACGGTGTGATTGGCGAAGGTCGAGCAGCCCATGTAATGCAGGATCGGGTCGCCATCGAGGGTCGAGAATCGCGAGGTGCCGTCGGGCATGAGCCCCTGCCCTTGTGTCGTCCGGATCGACTGGCACAGGTTGGTCTTGGGGTTCAGGCAGTAGTCGCACTCGCGGCATTCCGGGGTGTAAAGCGGGATCACGTGATCGCCGGGCTTCAGGCTGGTCACGCCGGCGCCGACCTCCAGCACCACGCCGGCGCCTTCGTGGCCCAGAATGGCCGGGAACAGGCCTTCGGGATCGGCGCCCGACAGGGTGAATTCGTCGGTATGGCAAATGCCGGTTGCCTTGATTTCGACCAGCACCTCGCCAGCGCGGGGGCCGCCGAGATTCACGTCCATGATTTCAAGGGGTTTGCCGGCGGCCGTGGCCACCGCGGCGCGGGTTCTCATGTCACTGTTCCTTGCGAAGTCCGGTCAAGCCTGTCGCGGGCACTATCCATTTGCAAGAGGCCAGACCGTTCTGCCTGCGGATTGTGCGGCGCTTTTCCGGGGCGGGCAGGCGGCGCCGGGGGGGGGGCCGTCAACTGGCAGTGTCGCCCGGGGGCGCGGGCACGACCCCGGCCATCGCCTTGCGGAAACTGGCCGGGTATCCGTCGCGCACCTCGGCCCAGGCGACGGCGAAGCCGGGCGCGCGGGCATAGCGGCGCACGGCATTGCCGTAGGCCTCCCAGATTTCCCGGTCGATCAGGTCACGCTCGAACTGCAGGAAGGCACTGAAATTCAGCGACATCAGCGACGCCACGATGCGGTGATACCGAAACTGCTCCTCGGGCGTCAGCGCGGCATGGTCCTTGCCGCCCCGGGCGAACAGCGCCGCGTTGTCGGCCATGAGGGTGAACACCTCGCGTTCGAGGCTCATCAGGGACTGAACCGTCGCGCCTTCGATGGCCCGCGCGTTGTGGCGCACTTCGTAGATCAGGAAAACGATCGAGACGACCACGCCGATGACCCCGGCGAGGCTGGCCAGCGCCTCGATCGCGGTCCAGTTCCAGTCGGTCGGGATCCATGCGGTCATGCCGGCAGAATGCGACCTTGCCGCCAGCGCGACAAGGGCCGGGATTTTCCGGGGTATCGCGCGCTGGCAGACTCGACTCGGGCCGGGGCAAGAGCTAGTTTGGAACAAAGCACGAACATTCTGTCTGCCGCCCCGAGTTGCCATGGCCCAGCGCCGCCGTATCCTTTCGCTCTGGTTCCCACGGATGGGGGCCGAACGCGTGCTGCGCATGGCCCGCGGCACCATCGAGGCGCCCTTTGCCATCGTCGCTGACCGGGGGAACGTGCAGCTGTTGTCGAGCCTGTCCGAGACCGCCAGCGCCGTGGGGCTGAGCCGGGACCAGCCGCTGCGCGATGCCATGGCCATGTGCCCCGAGCTGATTACCCGGCGGCGCAACGAACAGGCCGAGGCCGCTTTCCTGACGGTGCTGCGGCGCTGGGCCGGAAAGTTTTCGCCCTGGGTGGCGGAAGAGGCGCCGGCGGCGCTGATGGTCGACCTGACCGGCTGCGCGCATCTGTTCGGGGGCGAAGCGGCGCTGGTCGACCAGGTTGGCGGGGAATGCGCGGACCTGGGGCTGACGGTGCAGGCCGGCGTGGCCGATACCGTGGGTGCGGCCTGGGCGCTGGCGCGTTATGCCGGGCGCGGGGCGGCGCCGGCCCGAACCGGCGATGCCATCGACCAGGAGGCGCCGGCCACCCGCGTGCGGGCGGCGCGGCGCAAGCACTGGGTCAAGGGCGGAACGGCGCCCACGGCCCGGGTCGGCGCGGGGACAACCAGCCCCATCGCCGCGCCGGGCCAGACCCGGACCGCGCTGGCCCCGCTGCCGGTGGCCGCCCTGCGCCTGCCCGGCGACATGGTGGCCGAGCTGTCGCGGCTGGGTCTGCGGCGGATCGACGACCTTGCCGGCCAGCCCCGCGCCGCGCTGGCCCGGCGCTTTGGCCGGCTGCTGGTGCGGCGGCTGGATCAGGCCATGGGGATCGAGCCCGAACCGGTCACCCCGGCCCGGGCGCCCGACCATTTCGCCGTGCGCCTGACCCTGCCCGAACCCATCGGGCTGGAATCCGATCTTGTGGCGGCCATGGACCGGCTGTTGCCAGCCCTGGCGGCGCGGCTGGAGAAACGCCATCGCGGGGCGCGGCGGGTGCGGATGCAATGCTATCGCACCGACGGCACCATGGACGTGGCCGAGGTCGGGTTGGCCCGCCCGACCTGCGAGGGCGACCGCATCCGCCCCCTGCTGCTGATGAAGATCCCGGAAATCGACGCCGGGTTCGGCATCGACATGGTGCGGATCGAGGCGCATGTCACCGAGCCCCTGTCGCCCCGGCAGCATGGCGGGCACATGGCGGCGGCTTCGGCGGCGGGGGCGCGCATCGGCGGCGATGCCCGGCTGGACGATCTGATCGGGCGGATCGGGGCGCGCATCGGGCTTGAGGCGATCACAAGGCGCCATCCGGCGGAAAGCCATGTGCCGGAAAAGACCGCCCTGACCCTGGCCGCGGCCTGGTCCGAGCCGGCGGCGGTGTGGCCGGCGCCGGCGGTGCCGCGCCCGCTGCTTTTGTGGCCGCCCGAACCGGTGACCGGGCCGGACACCCGCGACCCGCCGCACAGCTTTCGCTGGCGGCGGCGCGATTTCACCACCACGGCGGCCACGGGCCCCGAACGCATAGCACCGGAATGGTGGCTTGACGAACCGGCGTGGCGCACGGGCGTGCGCGATTACTGGCGGGTGACCACGGCGCAGGGCGACCGTCTGTGGCTGTATTTCGCTCACGGCGGTGCCATCACCGGCGGCTGGTTCTGTCAGGGGTCCTTTGCCTGAACGCCGGACAGGAGATGTCCCGCCGGAAATTCACGCCAAGCTTTTCGCAGAAAAGTTTTGCCCCCCCAAGCGATGCTCCCGGTGCCGCGAACTGGGTGGGGGCAATAATGCCGCGGCACCGGGAATAGCCTTCGCTATGGGTCTGTTGTCACATCCGACAACGGCGGAGGTATGGACCAAGCGGGGCAATGCACCGGCCATTTCAGGGCGGAAACGGGGCCGCGCCGCCGGCGCTTGATTTCAGGCGCCCGCCGCACCAGTCTGGGGCCATGACCGCGCCGACCCCTTTTCCCGCGCCCCGGCCCGCGGCAGAGCAGATCGTGTTCGACCGCCGTGAGCTGGGGATCATACTTGGACTTTATGGCCGCATGGTCGCGGCCGGGGAATGGCGCGACTATGGAATGTCGTTTCTGGGCGACGTGGCCATATTCTCGATCTTCCGGCGCACCGCCGAAACCCCGATCTACCGGATCGAAAAGCGGCCCCGCCTGCGCAACCGGCAGGGCATGTATGCGCTGATGGGGATGGACGGACATGTCCTGAAACGCGGCCACGACCTGAAGGCGGTGCTGCGCGATCTGGAACGCAAGCTTATCCGGGCGATAGACTGACGCGCCGGCGTCCGGTCACCGGCCCGCCGCCCTGCGCCGCAATGCGGGCGGTCGCCTCGGCCAGCGGCTCGGCCGCGACGGCCATGTGATGCGCGTTGGCATGGATCAGCATGTCGGCGCCGGTGGCCATGGCCACATGGCCTTTCCAGAACAACAGATCGCCGCGCTGCAACGGCGCGTCCGCCGCCAGCGCCGCGCCAAGTTCCGCCGCCTGCATGTCGCTGTCGCCGGGGCAGGCGACGCCGCAGGCCGTGAACGCCGCGTCGATCAGCCCCGAACAATCAAGCCCGAAGGCCGAGTTGCCGCCCCACAGATAGGGCGTGCCCAGCAGACGCTCGGCCTGCGCGGCCGGGTCACGCGCGGGCCGGCCCAGTTCGGCCAGATGCGCGGTGGGCACGAACATCGCCGCCGGCTGGTCCTGCCCCGTGGGCAGGCCGACCGGGGTCCAGCCG